>JBLXDJ010000005.1:0-303873 GCA_048264105.1 Oceanospirillum sp. | reverse complement strand
CTTGCTTAACTGAGGCTGCGTATTATACAGAGGCAATCCTCGCTGTCAACACTTTATTTTGAATTCTTTTCGAAGCGTCCAATCGGACAGTTAAGAAAAGAACAAGTAAAACAAGGAGTTAACTGCTGTCCGAAGACTTGCTCCGTGACAACGAGGGCGAATTATACGCACAAAACGGGACAGCACAACCCTTAATTACAAATAAATGGCATTTTTTGTAAATTAACTACAAACACCCGGCTGCAGGCCGCGGATGACGGGGCACTGCGTATTTAAGATTTATATATCAATATTTTCACAAACAAAATCCCGCCCCCTTTGTTTCAAAGAGGCGGGATCTTATGACGGCCTGAGATAGCAAGCGTCTTAGAAGGTGTCGCCCGGAATGCGAACAAAACCTTCCATGATAACGCGGGCGCTACGGCTCATGACCGCTTTCTTGGCACGCCAGTCACCGTTATCCAACTGCTCAGCCGCCGCACCAACACGCAGGGTGCCAGATGGGTGACCAAAGGTTACCGCTTCGCGCTCGCCACCGCCGGCAGCGAGGTTAACCACCGTGCCCGGCACTGCTGCTGCCGTTGCGATCGCAACAGAAGCCGTACCCATCATCGCATGGTGTAACTTACCCATAGAAAGCGCACGTACACAGACATCAATATCCGATGCGGTAATCTCTTTACCACTTGAAGCCGTGTAATCTGTGGCCGGGGTTACAAACGCTACTTTTGGTGTGTGCTGACGAGCAGCCGCTTCTGAGACATCTTTGATCAGCCCCATTTTGACTGCGCCATGGGCACGGATCGTTTCAAAGCGCGCCAAAGCTTCAGCATTACCATTAATATCTTTTTGCAGCTCAGTGCCTTTGTAACCGATCTCTTCTGCATTCAGGAAGATCGTAGGAATACCCGCGCTGATCATGGTTGCTTTGAAGGTACCGATACCCGGCACTTCCAGATCATCCACCAGATTGCCGGTCGGGAACATGGAGCCTTCACCATCAGCGGGATCCATAAACTCAACAACCACTTCGGCTGCCGGGAAGGTCACACCATCCAGCTCGAAGTCACCGGTCTCCTGTACCTCACCATTAGTGATAGGTACATGAGCGATGATGGTCTTCTGAATGTTCTTCTGCCAGATACGAACAGTACAGGTACCATTTTCCGGAATACGATTCGCATCCACCAGGCCACCAGCAATAGCAAAGGCGCCAACGGCTGCGGTCAGGTTACCGCAGTTACCGGACCAGTCGACAAAGGCTTTATCGATAGCGACCTGACCAAACAGGTAATCCACATCGTGATCCGGCTGAGTGCTTTTATCCAGAATAACGGTTTTGGACGTACTGGACGTTGCGCCACCCATGCCATCGATCTGCTGGCCGTATGGATCAGGACTACCGATCACACGCTGCAGAATTTTGTCCCGAGCTTCACCCGGCTCCTGAGCCGCAGCAGGCAGATCCTGACGACGGAAGAACACACCTTTACTGGTGCCACCGCGAATATAGGTCGCCGGAATTTTAATCTGAGGAACACTGGCCATCTTTTGCCCCACTTCATTTTGACGGGTTAAGACCCGAATACTGTGAAGCAGCAGTGAATATCTGCTGCACCATTAAATACTGTTTTTACTGTTAAACGATAAACGCCCACCGAAGTGGGCGTTTAGCAGAACCAGCCGCTTAAGCAGTTTCTGATTCCAGGAAGTCCTTAGCGAACTTCTGCAATACACCACCTGCGTTATAGACGGATACTTCAGCTTCAGTATCCAGACGACAGGTCACCGGCACCTGCAGCTGCTCACCGTTCTGACGCTTGATCTCAAGAGTCAGTTCACAGCGAGGAGACAGATCACCTTTGATGGAGTAGGTTTCAGTACCGTCGAGCTCCAGTGTCAGACGGGTCGTGCCTTCATGGAACTGTACCGGCAGAACGCCCATACCGATCAGGTTAGTACGGTGAATTCGCTCGAAGCCTTCCGCTACGATCACTTCAACACCGGCCAGACGAACACCTTTAGCCGCCCAGTCACGGGAAGAACCCTGACCGTAATCTGCACCCGCCACCACAATCAGATTCTGCTTGCGGTTCATGTAGGTTTCGATCGCTTCCCACATACGCATCTGCTGACCTTCCGGCTCAACACGGGCCAGAGAACCCTGAATCACTTCGCCATTTTCATCACGGCACATTTCGTTCATCAGTTTCGGGTTAGCAAGCGTTGCGCGCTGTGCTGTCAGGTGGTCACCACGGTGGGTTGCGTAAGAGTTGAAGTCCTCTTCCGGCAGACCCATTTTGTCCAGATATTCACCCGCCGCACTATCCAGCAGAATCGCATTAGACGGTGACAGGTGATCCGTTGTGATGTTGTCCGGCAGAATCGCCAGCGGACGCATATCAGTCAACGTACGCTCACCCGCCAGCGCGCCTTCCCAATATGGAGGGCGACGGATGTAAGTAGACATTTCACGCCAATCGTAAAGAGGGCTTTCCGCCTGCTCTTTAGCACCCAGATCAAACATTGGGATGTAGATCTGTTTGAACTGCTCAGGCTTAACTGCAGAAGCTACGATCGCATCAATCTCTTCATCAGATGGCCACAGATCCTTCAGTGTGATCTCTTTACCATCAACGACCGCCAGAACATCTTTTTCGATATCAAAACGGATCGTACCGGCAATAGCGTAAGCTACAACCAGCGGAGGCGATGCCAGGAACGCTTGCTTGGCGTATGGGTGGATACGGCCATCGAAGTTACGGTTACCGGACAGTACCGCTGTAGAGTACAGGTCACGATCGATGATCTCTTTCTGAATCTCAGGATCCAGAGCACCGGACATACCGTTACAGGTCGTACAGGCGTACGCTACGATACCGAAGCCCAGTTTTTCCAGTTCAGGCAGCAGACCGGCTTCTTCCAGATACAGACGGGCCACTTTAGAACCCGGTGCAAAAGAGGATTTAACCCAAGGCTTACGCACCAGACCCAGTTCGTTGGCTTTCTTAGCAACAAGACCAGCAGCAACTACGTTGCGCGGGTTAGAAGTGTTCGTACAAGAGGTAATCGCTGCAATAATCACAGCACCATCCGGCATCAGACCTTCTGCTTCTTCCTGCTTACCGGAAGCCAGCTTGGCTTCATCAGAGATACCACGCTCAGACAACGCAGTGGTCGGCAGACGGCGGTGCGGGTTAGAAGGACCTGCCATGTTACGAACCACTGAAGACAGATCAAATTCCAGAACACGCTCGTATTCAGCTGTTTCCAGATCCGTAGCCCACAGACCGGTTTCTTTAGCGTACTGCTCAACCAGAGCCACCTGCTCCGGCTCACGACCGGTCAGCTTCAGGTAATCAATCGTTTGCTCATCGATGTAGAACATCGCAGCAGTCGCACCAAACTCAGGGGTCATGTTAGAGATAGTGGCACGGTCACCAACGGTCAGGCTGTTAGCACCTTCACCGAAGAACTCAACATAAGCACCGACTACACGCTCCTGACGCAGGAACTCGGTCAGAGCCAGTACGATATCGGTTGCGGTGATACCCGGCTGACGCTTACCGGTCAGTTTTACACCTACGATATCAGGAAGACGCATCATGGAAGGGTGACCCAGCATAACGGTTTCCGCTTCCAGACCACCTACACCTACAGAGATAACACCCAGGGCATCAACGTGCGGTGTATGGGAATCCGTACCCACACAGGTATCCGGATAAGCCACACCATCACGGGCCTGAACAACCGGAGACATCTTCTCCAGGTTGATCTGGTGCATGATGCCGTTACCCGCAGGGATTACATCTACGTTTTCGAAAGCGGTTTTAGTCCACTCAATAAAGTGGAAACGGTCTTCGTTACGACGATCTTCAATGGCACGGTTTTTTTCGAAAGCATCCGGGTCAAAACCCGCTGCTTCTACTGCCAGAGAGTGGTCAACGATCAGCTGAGTCGGCACAACCGGATTCACTTTAGACGGATCACCGCCTTTTTCAGCGATCGCATCACGCAGACCGGCCAGATCAACCAGAGCGGTCTGACCCAGAATGTCATGACAAACCACACGAGCCGGATACCAAGGAAAATCCAGATCACGTTTACGATCGATCAGCTGGGTCAGTGACGCCGTTAGCTTCTCAGGCTCGCAGCGACGCACCAGCTGCTCGGCAAGAATACGGGACGTATAAGGAAGACCGGCATATGCGCCCGGCTTGATCGCATCAACCGCTTCACGGGTATCAAAATAGTCCAGCGCGGTGCCGGAAAGGGTTTTACGGTATTGAGTATTCATGTCAGGAATCCACTCGGAATGTGTATTACCAAAATCGGGCTGTGTCTTATCAAAATCGAGTACAGAGGGGCTTACTAAGGAGGAGACAAGGGGTCGCCAGCCTTTTCAATCTGGACAAAAGGCTATCGGGAGAACCCGATAGCCGGAACAAAAAAGGCAGGGGCAAGGGCATTAGAGGCAAGTATCGTCCAGCCCCGCCAAAATCACTGTCCAGCAGCTAAGCTACAACAGGATCAGTCACGATCCTGAATATCAACCCACTCAGCCGATTCAGGGCCGGTGTAGTCTGCACTTGGACGAATAATACGGTTATTCGCACGCTGCTCCATTACGTGAGCAGTCCAGCCGGATGCACGGGAGCATACAAAGATCGGCGTAAACAGCTTGGTCGGAATATCCATGAAGTGATAGGCCGATGCATGAAAGAAGTCAGCGTTACAGAACAGCTTCTTCTCGCGCCACATAACCGCTTCAACACGCTCAGAAACAGCGTACAGGTGTGTATCACCAACCTGCTCAGACAGCTTCTTGGACCACTCTTTGATGATCGCATTACGTGGATCAGACTCGCGGTAGATCGCGTGACCAAAGCCCATGATCTTATCTTTACGCGCCAGCATACCCATGATCGCTTCTTCAGCTTCGTCCGCAGACTTCCACTGTTCAATCATGTCCATTGCTGCTTCGTTAGCGCCACCGTGCAGTGGGCCACGCAGAGAGCCGATCGCGGCAGTCACACAGCTGTGAATATCAGACAGGGTAGAAGCACAAACACGCGCGGTGAAGGTCGACGCGTTGAATTCATGCTCTGCATACAGAATCAGAGAAGCGTGCATCACTTTAACGTGCAGCGGCTCTGGCTTCTTGTCGTGCAGTGTCCACAGGAACTGTTCTGCGATGGAGTCCGCATCGGTCTCTACATTGATACGCTTGCCGTTGTGGCTGAAGTTGTACCAGTAGTTAATGATGCTCGGGAAAACCGCCATCATACGGTCGATATGATCGGTCTGCTCAGAGAAGTCCGTCTCTGTTTCCAGGTTACCCAGCATAGAAATACCGGTACGCATCACATCCATAGGATGAGCGTCAGCCGGGATCTGCTCCAGAACAACTTTCAGAGGTTCCGGCAGGCCACGCAGGTTTTTCAGCTTAGCTTTATATGCATCAAGCTCTGACTGATTCGGCAGTTTGCCGTATGCCAGCAGGTAGGACACTTCTTCAAACTGAGCTTTTTCTGCCAGCTCTTTCATGTCGTAACCGCGATAGGTCAGACCCGCACCTGTTTTACCAACAGTACACAGTGCTGTTTCGCCTGCTGACTGGCCACGCAGACCAGCACCCGTTAATTTCTTATCTACCATTCTATGCTCCTTTGCAATCGCTCAGAGAGTCCGATTTTTTTATTCTAAGTCGTTGGAAATTATTACCGGTGAAGGCCGCCATCAGGCAGCCTCACTCGAAAATCTGGTTACTTGTTTTTGCCTTCGGCAAACAGTGCATCCAGTTTCTGTTCGAAATCGTGATAGTTAAGGAAATCATACAGCTCCATACGTGTCTGCATGGTATCCACTACCGCTTTCTGATCACCGTCACGCAGCAGGGCTTCATATACATTCAGCGCGGCTTTGTTCGCTGCACGGAAAGCTGACAATGGGTATAGCACCATTGTTGCACCGTTTTCAGCCAGTTCTTTAGTATTAAACAGTGGCGTAGCACCAAACTCAGTGATATTCGCCAGCAGGTGAGAACCGTTAATACCGTCAGAGAACGCTTTGTAATCATCCAGCGTGTGTACGGCTTCAGCAAAGATACCGTCAGCACCTGCTTCCAGACATGCCTGAGCACGCTCAACAGCAGCATTCAGACCTTCCATCTGGAACGCATCGGTACGAGCCATTACGAAGAAGTCATCGTCAGTTTTAGCATCAACCGCTGCTTTAACACGATCAACCATCTCTTCCAGAGAAACGATCTCTTTATTAGGACGGTGGCCACAACGCTTCTGAGCGATCTGGTCTTCAATATGAACGGCAGCTGCACCAGCTTTGATCATCTCTTTAACGGTACGGGAGATATTAAACGCGCCACCCCAACCGGTATCGATGTCCACCATCAGAGGTGTTTCAACCGCACTGGTGATGCGGCTTACATCAGCCAGTACATCATTCATAGACGTCATACCCAGATCAGGCAGACCATAAGAGTGGTTTGCAACACCACCACCAGAAAGGTAGATCGCTTTATGGCCAACACGCTCTGCCATCATGGCGTGATACGCGTTAGTAGTACCTACAATCTGAAGTGGATTCGCTTCAGCCAGCGCTTTACGGAAACGGGCACCCGCAGTCAACTTAGTCATGGCTTATTCCTTCTTAGGGTTGTTCTGCCTGAGATTCACGCAGACGTTGTTCTACATTTTTACGCGACGCACTGATATGACGTCGCATGAGCATTTCAGCCAGTTCTTCATCTCGTTGCTCAATGGCATCGACGATTCTGTGGTGCTCTTCAAAAGCACGCTTAGGTCGTGAGCTTGAAGCACTGAACTGATAACGGTACATCCGGACCAGATGATATAGCTCACCGCATAACAGCTCGGTCAGCTTCTCATTTTTACTTCCCAGCACAATTCGGAAGTGAAAATCCAGATCGCCTTCTTTCTGGTAGTACGCCACACCTTCTTGTAGTTCTGAGGTTTCTTCGTGACGTGCCAGCAGTGCACGTAAGCTTTCAATCTCTTCTGTGGTCATGTTGCGGGCTGCCAGGCGACACGCCATACCTTCCATCGCTTCACGCACATCGTAGATATCCAACAATTCTTCAAAGGAGAGGGAAACAACCCGGGCACCCACATGAGGAATGCGCTTAATCAGGCGTCGCCCTTCCAGCCGGCGGATCGCTTCACGTAGCGGTCCACGGCTTATGCCGTACTCTTTAGCCAAGCCCGGCTCTGTAATCTTGCTACCCGGCGGTATATCGCCTTTAACAATCGCGGTTTGAATCTGCTCAAACACCCGATCGGCCAGGGTGCGGGTTTCAGCCTCTTCATAGGCATACTGAACGTCTGACATGGCCAAGTGTTCTTCTGTTATTTAATTGTCGACAATTTAACGTTGAAAGGAATGTAGACAATTCCTTGATAAGCGTCAACACCAACAAAAGTCGCATTTGTCTACAATCTACAACCCGCCCACACGCCCAAAAGGACTTTTACCTTTAAAAACAACAGCTTATAAAAACAAAAAAGGCGCAACCGAACGGTCACGCCTCATTAATTGTCTACGATAAGGTTACACCTGAAACTTTACGTCCATTAAATGTCGGCAATCAGCCCGGAAATGCTGACAACCTCAACTCAGACCGTACGCTGAATAATCTCAGCAATCTTCGACGGCTTCTGAAACGGCAAAGAGTGATCGGTACCGCCAATCTCATGGTATTGCCAGTCATCACGCTCTCCGGCGATCTGCTGATGACAGGCTTTCATCGATTCCAGACTCTTGCCGCCAACAAAACTGTCTACATTCTCCTGAACCGACAAAATAGAAGCACGATCAAGGCGCTGCACCGCATCGGTCACGGCATCAAGGGCGTAAGACAAACCCAGTACGCGGTTTTTAAGACGGTGAACGGTCGCATGCTCTACCCGGGCCGATTTGGAGCGCTTCGGTGAAATCAGATCCAGAAAATGCGTAATACCTTTCTCTACCGGTTCTTCAATGCGCATCATCTGAGCCGCCACGGAATAGTTACCCCGCACTTCACGCATCTCATCAAGATCGGGCCGCTCTAATAAAGCAGGCTCCAGCAGATAGGTCTTTTTGAACGCGACAGGACGCTGCTGCTTTAACAGCATGGCGACCAGACCACCGAATGAGTATCCCGCCAGATCAGATTCAAACCAGCCAAGATAATCCAGCAGCGCGGAAACATCACCAACGACCTCCTCTACGGTAAAAGCCGCTTCCTCACGACCTTCCGGTAGCGGAACACTCTGCCCCATTCCTCTGAGATCCGGCACCAGCAGGGTTCCCCAATGACTCAGATGTCGCAACATAGGTTCCCAGGTAAAGCCTCCGTCAACCCCTGCACCATGCAGCATGAGTATCTTTCGGCCATCCGGGTTGTGCAGATTGCGGTAGACGCGATAGAAGATACGGTAATCCGGGCGATCCAACGAAGCGGTTTCACACTGATAATGTTCTGACATTGAGATACCTTAAAATAAACAACAGACAGAGCGGTCGATAATGCAGGCAAAAATAGGCTGCCTGAAAAAAAGCCGTTAGAATAGCGCGTTTTACAGACAACTGCCTTTTATTATCCGGCAGCGGCGACTCCTTCATCTATTGTTTAATTTATGACTCAACTCTGTACCCGATCACTGCCCTATCGTTCCGGGGTCGACTATTTTGAGCGTATCCGCCATCTGGATGCGCCGGTTCTGCTCGACAGTAATAAACCGGACAGCCCATCCGGCCGCTATGACATCATCAGTGCCAATCCGGTTAAAAAGATTCAAAGCACTACCAACAGTCTGACTCAACTGCAGCAGCTACTGGACAGCCTCAGCACCAGTCATCGTGTTGAGGCAACCGACAAAGCCCTCTATCACCTTCCTTTTATAGGCGGTTTTATCGGCGGCCTGAGTTATGACCTGGGTCGTGAGCTGGAAACCCTGCCAGACTCAGCGAAGGATGATTGCCATTTCCCATCGATCATCGGTGGCATCTATCTCTGGGCAGTGGTTGTCGACCATGAGCACCAGATAGCGGAACTCGTTGCGCCAGCGTCCGAGGCCGATGAGCTTGAGGCCCTGCTGAGCAGGACAAACGATCGCGACAAGCCCGTGCCTTTCTCCCTGACAACCCCCTTTACCGCCAACCTGAGCTGGCCAGAGTATAAAAGCCGGTTTGAGAAGATCATGGCGTATATCCGTTCCGGAGATTGCTATCAGATCAACTTTGCTCAGCGCTTTCAGGCTAAAGCTAAAGGTGACAGTTGGCAGGCCTACCTGAAGATGCGGGCAGCAACCCCTGCGCCCTTCAGCGCCTATCTGGACTTTGATCAGTTTAAGATTCTCAGTGTTTCGCCAGAGCGCTTTATGCAGCTGAATGCCGGTCAGGTTGAAACCAAGCCGATTAAGGGCACCGCCCCCCGATCCGGTGACGCCCGTGAAGACCGACATATCGCCGAGACGCTGCAGAACAGCATCAAAGACAGAGCTGAGAATCTGATGATTGTTGACCTGCTGCGTAATGATCTGGGGCGTGTCTGCGAACCGGGTTCCGTCAGAGTACCGGCGCTTTTTGCTCTGGAAAGCTACGCCAATGTGCACCATCTGGTCAGCACGGTTGAAGGTGAGCTACCTGCGGATAAAAATGCCGTTGATCTGCTGGCAGCCAGCTTCCCCGGCGGCTCTATTACCGGCGCACCTAAGATTCGCGCCATGGAGATTATCGACGAGCTGGAACCCCAGCGCCGTGCTATCTATTGCGGATCAGTTGCCTATATCAGCTTCAATGGCAGAATGGATAGCAGCATCACCATTCGCACGCTGCTGGAATCGGTGCAAGACAACCCAGAAACAGGTGAGACCGAAAGCCGTCTGGACTGCTGGGGCGGCGGCGGCATTGTCTACGATTCAGTGGCCGAGAGTGAGTATCAGGAGACCCTGCATAAGGTAGGTAAGATTCTGCAATCCCTGCAGCCGGATTTTAAAACTCAGGCTCAGTTACAGGCTAACGACTAAGCCCGTTACGCCACCTGAACGCAAAAAGGCTTTCCGCCATAACGGAAAGCCTTTTTTTATCGCCAGATCGTCAATTCGGTCTGGCACACCTCAGAGCAACGCGCTTGCCAAAAATACAGCGCAGCTTACTTGCTCAGGTTACGATTACTCGCCTTCAGGAACTCATCCTTCAGATCTTCATAGGTGTGAACCGCAGGGAACTGAGGGAACTCAGCAATCACGTTGTCCGGCGCATGGAACAGAATGCCCTGCTCCGCCTGCGCCAGCATGGTGGTGTCATTGTAGGAATCACCCGCTGCAATCACACGGTAGTTCAGCAGCTGGAATGCGCGTACTGACTGACGCTTAGGATCACGCTGACGCAGGGTGTAATCGGTGATACGACCTTCTTCGTCGACTTCCAGTTTGTGACACAGCAGTGTCGGGAAGCCCAGCTGAGCCATCAGAGGTGCCGCAAACTCATAGAAGGTATCGGACAGGATCACCAGCTGGAAGCGTTCACGCAGCCAGTCAGTAAACTCTTTTGCACCTTCCAGAGGCTCAAGCTCTGCGATAACCGCCTGGATGTCCGGCAGTTTCAGGCCATTTTCATCCAGAATACGCAGGCGCTGTTTCATCAGCACATCGTAATCCGGGATATCCCGTGTCGTAGCTTTCAGCTCTTCAATACCGGTTTTTTCTGCAAATGCGATCCAGATTTCAGGGATCAGAACACCTTCAAGGTCAAGACATGCCAGTTCCACGGAATAATCCTTCTATAACGAGTGGGTAATAGGGTCATTTCTTATTGAATAGGCCTGCCATGGCGCTCTACAAAGGTCGCAGGCAAGGCTTCAAGCGGCAAAAAGATTATCACAGAATGCCTTTTAAGTCAGACCAGAGGACGCAACGCTAATCTGCCACAGCTCAACAAAGCGCTTCTTTCTGCATCATAAGGGCATATTCATAGAAGCACTTTTTATTTATTTTTCTTCTAAGTAACTGGTACTTTATAGCCAAAATAATGATCGCAGAATCAGACCGCTTGATGAGCACTGGCCGAATGCCAGTCGCCACGACATAACAGGACAAGACATGAGCACGTTCAACGCTAACCAGTTCGCACTGGAGTTTGACACCGAATCACCGAAGAAGATTATCGAAAAAGCACTGGAAGAGTTCGGTAATATCGCCATCTCATTCAGTGGCGCTGAAGACGTCGTTCTGGTCGAAATCGCCAGCAAAGTGATTAAAGACAAGAGCCAGCTGCAGGTTTTCTCTCTGGACACAGGCCGACTTCATCCTGAAACCTATCAGTTCATCGAAACAGTGCGTAAGCATTACGGCATTCAGATTGATATCGTGTCGCCGGAGCATCAGGCTCTGGAAGCTTTCGTTAAAGAGAAGGGGCTGTTCAGCTTCTTTGAAGATGGCCACCAGGAATGCTGTGGCGTGCGTAAGGTTGCACCCCTGCGTCGTAAACTCGGCACACTGGATGCCTGGATTACCGGCCAGCGTAAAGATCAGAGCCCGGGCACGCGCAACAGCGTACCGGTTGCTGAGATGGACAAAGCCTTCGGTACCGAGGAAAGCCCACTGGTGAAATTCAACCCACTGGCTAACTGGAGTTCGCAGCAGGTTTGGGAATATATCCGTATGTTTGATGTACCCTACAACCCACTGCATGAGCGCGGTTTCACCAGTATCGGTTGCGAGCCGTGCACACGGCCGGTACTGCCAAACCAGCATGAACGTGAAGGTCGCTGGTGGTGGGAAGAAGCCACTCATAAAGAGTGCGGTCTGCATGCGGGCAACCTGCAGAAATAAGACCTCCTTAAACGCAGAAAGGGCATCCAATCGGATGCCCTTTCTGTTTTAGCGAACGACACGTATCAGATAATGAACCGCCAGATCAGTGAACCGGCAGTTCAATATCTTCAAACAGAGCTTCAAGATCTGTTTTGGAGCTACAGGACAATGCCTGATCAATCAGGTCACGATCCAGGTGCGGGGCAAAACGGGTGACAAAGTCATACATATAACCGCGCATAAAGGTACCGCGACGGATACCGATCTTAGTCGTGCTGGATTCAAACAGGTGGCTGGCATCTAACGCAACCATGTCAGAATCCGCCTGCTCGTCATAGGCCATACCGGCAACAATACCAACACCCATCCCCATACGCACATAGGTTTTAATTACATCAGAATCTGCTGCTGTGAAGACCACTCTGGGTTTCAGCCCTCGCTCACTAAAAGCCTCATCCAGCTTGGAGCGGCCGGTAAAGCCAAAGACGTAGGTCACGATCGGGTGTTCCGCTACATCCTCAAGAGACAGAGGCTGCTTCACTTTGGTCAGCGGGTGATCTTTAGGCACCAGTACGCAGCGATTCCAGCGATAGCATGGCAACATGATCAGGTCACTGAACAGCTCCATCGCTTCGGTTGCAATGGCAAAGTCCGCAGCGCCTTCAGAGACCATCTCTGAGATCTGAATCGGTGTGCCCTGCTTCATATGCAGAGAAACATCAGGATACTTGCTGATAAAGTCTTTGATCACGCCCGGCAAGGCATAACGGGCCTGCGTGTGCGTAGTCGCAAGGCTCAGACTGCCTTTTTTGTCATCACTGAACTCCTGAGCTACCTGCTTGATATTATCAACGGTTCTCAGGATCTGGCCTGCCAGATCAATCACTTCCTGACCTGCCGGTGTGACACGGGTCAGGTGCTTACCACTACGGGCAAAAATCTCAATTCCCAGCTCATCTTCCAGCAAACGGATCTGCTTACTGATACCGGGCTGGGAGGTATACAAACTTTGTGCGGTGGCCGACACGTTAAGATCATGGTGGGCAACTTCCCAGATATAACGCAGCTGCTGTAATTTCATTCCACCTTCCTCATTAATCGGATCGCATGGGGCTCTGCCTTAAAAGCATGCAATCATCTCGGGTCATCGATTTTTTAAGAATATTATGCCATAAAAATATAAGCAAACATTACTTTTAAGAATATAGCAGACACGATAGATTAGGCCGCAGTGTCACACAATTGCGATTTCAAATGCAGGCTTAACCGTCTGAAACCGATTGTTTCCGCTCAGGTTATCGAGCAATTCTTTTGAGTCATAAGCTGAACCTATATGGATTTACTTCTCTACATTTTATCCGGTGCTGCCGTGGGCCTTGCCGTGGGCCTGACCGGCGTTGGCGGCGGATCTCTGATGACCCCTTTGCTTCTGCTGTTCGGCTTTCCGCCTCATATCGCCATCGGGACGGATCTGCTCTATGCCTCTATAACTAAAGCCAGTGGCGTTATTGCGCACCACAAACAGAAGACTGTCGACTGGAAGATTATGGGTGCTCTCGCGCTGGGCAGCCTGCCTGTGTCAGCGGTTACCGTCTGGTTGCTGGCTAATTACTTCCCCTCTCCTGAGAGCTACGCGCACCTGTTAACCCACAGCCTGGGTGTCATGCTGATGCTGACAGCCGGTGTACTCTTGCTGAAAAGCCGCATTAACAAAATGCATGCGACTCAGGATGGTCCGGTTCGCCGTTTTCTTGAACAGCATAAATACCGCTTTACGGTTGCGATGGGTGTATTGCTGGGCTTCTGTGTCACCCTTTCCTCTGTGGGTGCAGGTGCTTTTGGTGCCGCCATCCTGCTCATTCTGTTCCCGGCCCTGAGTGCTATTCGTATTATCGGTACAGATCTGGCGCATGCCGTGCCTCTGACACTGATTGCCGGTATCGGTCATATGTTCCTGGGTAATGTGGACTATCAGCTGCTGGCAGCGCTTCTGGTAGGTTCACTACCGGCTATTCACCTGGGCACTAAGCTAAGTTCACGCTTACCAAACCGGGTACTGCAGCCTATTCTGTCCAGTATGCTACTGGGCCTCGGCATCAAGTACGCTTTCTTTTAAGACAGCATAGCAAGCCAACACAAGCGGTAAGAAACAGAAAAGCCCCGACTGATCACTCAGCGGGGCTTTCTTTTTACAGCTTAAAACATGATCAGTGATTCAGGATCTGGCTCAGGAAAGCCTTAGTACGCTCTGACTGAGGATTATTAAAGAACTCGTGGGGTTCGTTCTCTTCAATAATCTGTCCTTTATCCATAAAGATCACCCGGTCAGCAACCGTTTTAGCAAAGCCCATCTCGTGCGTTACACAGATCATGGTCATGCCTTCTTCTGCCAGCTCAACCATCACATCCAGAACCTCTTTGATCATCTCAGGGTCAAGTGCCGAGGTCGGCTCATCAAACAACATCACCTGAGGGTTCATACAGAGACTTCGGGCAATCGCCACACGCTGCTGCTGACCACCGGAAAGCTGTCCGGGGAACTTCAGCGCCTGCTCCTCAATTTTTACCCGACGCAGGTACTTCATCGCGATCTCTTCCGCTTCTTCACGAGGCGTCTTACGCACCCAGATTGGCGCTAAAGCACAGTTTTCCAGAACCGTAAGGTGCGGGAACAGATTAAAGTGCTGAAACACCATCCCGACTTCACGGCGGATGGTTTCAATGTTTTTCAGATCATTATTCAGCGTGGTGCCATCAACAATGATGTCACCTTTTTGGTGTTCTTCCAGACGGTTGATACAACGAATCGTGGTGGATTTACCCGAACCCGACGGACCACAAATAACGATACGCTCGCCCTTTTTCACCTCAAGATTGACATCCTTGAGTACGTGAAACTGGCCGTACCATTTGTTCACGCCACGCATCTCAACCATTAACTTATCGTCTTCTACCTGATGAGTCATGCTCATAACTACTCCAAATTCTTCATGCTTTGAATAAGCTTTCGCAGCCTATTACTGCATTTATTTATGCGCTGCCCGTTGTGTTTCAGCGATCAGAACTTCGATCGGTTAACAGCTGATTAACGAGCACCGTGGCCTGTGTGGAAACGCTTCTCAAGATGCTGGCTGTATTTCGACATACCAAAACAGAATACCCAGAACATCAGAGCAACAAAGGTGTAACCTTCAACCGAGAAACCGAGCCAGTTAGGATCAGACAAACCGGCCTGAACAATGGCCAGAATATCGAACAGGCCGATGATCAGCACCAGACTGGTATCTTTAAACAGTGCGATAAAGGTGTTCACAATACCCGGAATCATCAGTTTCAGAGCCTGTGGCAGAACGATAAGCCCCATCATTTTCCAGTAGTTAAGACCCAACGCCTGAGCCGCCTCATACTGGCCTTTAGGGATCGCCTGCAGACCACCACGAACCACCTCAGCCATATAAGCGGACTGAAACAGAACAATACCGATCATTGCACGCAGCAGTTTATCGAAATCCACCTCTTCCGGTACGAACAGCGGCAGCATCACCGATGCCATAAAGAGCACGGTAATCAGAGGAACACCACGCCAGAACTCGATGTAGACCACACAGATACTTTTAACAATCGGCATCTCTGAGCGACGACCCAGCGCCAGCAACACACCAAAAGGCAGTGCCGCCACAATACCAACAATCGCCAGAATCAGCGTCAGGGACATGCCGCCCCATTTATGGGTTTCCACCACTTCAAGGCCGAAACTGCCACCATAAAGCAGGAAGAAAGCCACCACCGGATAGATAAACAAGGTGATGAAACTCACCAGACCTTTACGTGGCATACGCGGTAGCATCAGCCAGGCAACCAGCGCCACCAGCAGAATAAAGGTGACGTCGATCCGCCAGCGTTCAACTTCCGGGTAGAAACCGTACATGAACTGGTCAAAGCGGTTATAGACAAAAACCCAACAGGCTCCGCCGGATGTACAGGCATCACGACTGTCACCAATCCAGTCCGCTGAGATCAGCGCCCAGTTGATTGACGGCACCAGCAGGATATAAAGCAGATACGCAGCAAACAGCGTCAGCAGCGTATTAGCAGGGCTTGAAAACAGATGCTCACGCATCCAGCCGATAAAACCGGTACTGTTCGCAGGGGGCGGCAGATCCGGCAGTAATTTATCTGTGACTTTTGCAGAATCACTCACAATGAATACTCCGTTCTTAACGCTCAACCAGCGCCATACGTGTGTTAAACCAGTTCATAAAGGCTGAAACCAGCAAACTCAGCGTCAGGTAAACCAGCATGGTCATAAAGATCACTTCAATCGCCTGCCCTGTCTGATTCAGGGTTGTTCCGGCAAAGACCGACACCAGATCGGGATAACCGATAGCCGTAGCC
Source organism: Oceanospirillum sp. (assembly GCA_048264105.1). Classification (GTDB taxonomy): domain Bacteria; phylum Pseudomonadota; class Gammaproteobacteria; order Pseudomonadales; family Halomonadaceae; genus Oceanospirillum. Next base: position 287,641 of record JBLXDJ010000005.1, on the reverse strand, counting down.
AGAGAGGAGTTTTTAATCAGGTTCAGATACTGACTGGTTAACGGTGGAATAATGACGCGTACCGCCTGAGGCACCACAACCAGACGCAGCACTTTACCCTTGCTGAGACCCAGAGCACTTGCAGCCTCTGTCTGACCGGACGATACCGCCTCGATACCCGAGCGAACGATCTCTGCAATAAAGGCAGCAGTATAGATACTCAGCGCCAGCCAAAGAGCGGCCAGTTCAGGAATAATGGTCATACCGCCACGGAAGTTGAACCCTTTCAGCACAGGGTCTTCCCATGTCAGAGGGCTACCCATAATCCAGTAAACCACTAAAGGCAGGCCGATAATCAGACCAACAGAAGTCCAGAACAGCGGGAAACGCTGACCGGTTTCATCCTGACGTTTTTTACTCCAGCGGGCGATACCGATCACGGCAGCCACAGCCAGTAAAAGGGTAATGAAGACCCAGCCAAACCCATCGCCATAAATAGGCTCAGGCATATAAAGGCCACGGACATTAATGAAAACATTATCGAGGGGTTCAAGACTCTGCCGGGGAGATGGCAGCGCCCTCAGCACTGCAAAATACCAGAAGAAAATCTGAATCAGCAGTGGAATATTACGAAAGATTTCAACATAGGCTGAAGCAACCTTAGCGATCAGCCAGTTGTTAGAAAGACGGGCAATGCCCATGATAAAACCGATGATAGTAGCAGCGGCAATACCCAATACGGAAACAAGCAGCGTATTCAGCAAACCGACAAAAAACGTCCTGCCGTAACTGCTGGACTCAGAGTAATCGATCAGGGACTGAATAATACCGAAACCGGCTTCCTGGGAGAGAAAAGCAAAACCTGTGGTAATACCCCTGCTTTCAAGGTTATGCAGAGTATTTTGAACAATTATCCCGACAAAACCCAGCACAGCGATAACCAGTAAGCTCTGGAACAGAATGGCTCGTTTTGCAGGGTCATGCCAGAAGCGCGTCTTGCTTGTGGCAGACGGCGACTTGTTGGCATCAGATGGCATAGGCGGTACTCCTACTTCAGAACAGAAACGCAAACGGGAGGTTGAGTCTCCTCAACCTCCCGTCATCAGGCTTAGCGAATTGGTGGTGCGTACTGCAGGCCACCTTTGTTCCAAAGCGCGTTCAGACCACGCTCAATTTTCAGCGGAGAGCTCATGCCCAGGTTACGATCAAACGCTTCGCCGTAGTTACCTACCTGCTTCACGATGTTGTAAGCCCAGTTATCGGACAGTGCCAGACCCGTACCCTTGATGCCTTCAGAACCTACGAAACGTGCGATGTTAGGATTCTTAGAGTTCTTTTTGCCATCAATATTTTTAGAGGTCAGACCCAGCTCTTCAGCATTGATCATGGCGAACAGAGACCACTTCACAACGTTAAACCAGGCATCATCACCCTGACGTACCACAGGACCCAGCGGTTCTTTAGAGATAATTTCCGGCAGAATCATGGCCGAAGAAGGGTTAGACAGTTTGATACGCAGTGCATACAGCTGAGACTGGTCAGACGTCAGAACGTCACAACGACCCGCTTCAAAACCTTTCACAGTCTGATCCGCGGTATCAAATACCACCGGCTCGAACTGCATCTTGTTTTCACGGAAGTAATCCGCAGCATTCAGCTCAGTAGTGGTACCGGACTGGATACAGATAGAAGCACCGTCCAGCTCAAGAGCGCTTTTCACACCCAGGTTTTTATTGATCAGGAAGCCCTGACCATCATAATAAGTAACACCCGCAAAGTTCAGACCCAGAGAGCTGTCACGGGTCAGAGTCCAGGTAGTAACACGGGAAAGAACATCAATTTCACCGGACTGAAGCGCTGTAAAACGCTCTTTCGCGTTCAGAGGAATATATTTAACTTTGTCTGCATCCCCCAGGGTTGCCGCAGCGATCCCGCGACAAACATCAACATCCATCCCTTTCCAGTTGCCCTTGTCATCAGGGTTTGAATAACCGGGTACACCGGTCGTTACACCACACTGAACAAAACCCCGTTCCTTAACAGATGCCAGCGTATCTGCGGCAGATGCATTTACAGAAAGACCTACTGTCATTGCTGCGGTAGCAGCGATAAGACCCATTTTCTTCATTGTTATTAATCCTCTAGTGTCTTGGGGATTCGCAGTAGCTTTTGGCTACATACTCACCTTTAGTCTATATGCAACGGCTATTCCAACTTTCATTAAAACGTCTGTTTTATTTTTATCCGTTTCAGAAAGCCTTACTGATAAATCTATGTAAAACCTCTGAAAAGCCGATCAGGCTAGGTTTTACAGCGACCAACCTTTACCTTTAGATAGATAAAACAATCAGCGGAATGCCATGTATCAGACCAACCTGTTTTCTCACCTCATGCACTTAAATACAGCACCGAAAGTTACTTTTAAGTGCGCTTAAGTGAGAACCCAAACCTCGCAGGTAACACTTTCTGTTACCTGAAGCTGAGGGTTCTGATTTTCAGCCTAGTCCAGATTTGAGCAATCACACTGAAAAATAAGTCTTTTTAAATCTCACAGGGGATTGTCTGGTGTACAGAAGACGGCTTAAACCCACAGAGAATTCAGGCAGAATGACGGGGGAATTTCAGAAAGGTCAAAACGGACAGATCCGCACCAGCGCAGTGCAGATCAAAGGGTTTGAACACCAAATACAGGCCACAAAAAAAGCCTCTGATGTTTCAGAGGCTTTCTGATGAGGTGTTGGCAGTATGCTCAGATATCAGGCATCTAGCGTAAAGCCATCCGCATCTTCAAATGCAGGGAACGCCTGACGAAAGTCCCTCAGACTATCCAGCGATAACGGATAAGTTGCGACAAAGGATTCACCCGCACCATGATCCTCCAGACTGTGACCTTTAAAGTCGATCAGGGCAGAGCGACCGCTGTAACTCAGACCATTACCATCTTCTCCGACCCGGTTAACACCGGCCACATAACAGAGGTTCTCAATAGCACGCGCCTGAAGCAGAATCTGCCAGGGGTGCTCACGAACTTCTGGCCAGTTCGCCACATAGATCGCCAGATCGTAGTCATCGTGATTGCGACTCCAGACCGGGAAACGCAGGTCGTAACAGATCTGCGGAAAAATGCGCCAGCCTTTATAGACGATAACCGGCCGGGTCTGCCCCGCCTGGTAATGTTCATGCTCGCCGGCCATGCGGAACAGGTGATGCTTGTCATAGCCCTGCCATTGACCATCCGGCTGCACCCAATAGAAGCGGTTGTAACAACCCTTCTCATCTTTTACCGCTACACTGCCACAGACAACAGCGGAGATCGCCTTAGCCTGTTGCTGCATCCACTGCAGGGTCTCCTGATCTGCGGGTTCTGCAATGGCTTCAGGTTCCATGGAAAAGCCCGTGGTGAACATCTCCGGCAGAACCACAACGTCGGTCTGACCGGCAAGACTCGCCAGTTTCTCCGCAAACATGGCGCGGTTTTGCTCAGGCTGATGCCAGAACAGCTCAGACTGAACCAGAGAGACCTTCAGCTCAGGTTGAGTCTTATCTGAATTCACATCTATAGACGACATAACAACTCTCCCGCTTGCTTCAGCGTATCTTCATTTTTGGCGAAACAGAATCGAACCAGCCGTGATTCAGGCTGAGGTTGCTCGCAGAAAACAGAAACAGGAATAGCCGCAACACCGGCCTCTGTCGTCAGCCAGCGGGCAAAACTCACATCGTCCATATCACTGATACGGCTGTAATCGGCTAACTGAAAATAGGTTCCTTCCGTCGGGGTAAAATCAAAACGGCTGTCCTGAATCTCACGACAGAAAACATCCCGCTTCTGCTGGTAGAAACCCGGCAGTTCAGTTTCATACTCGGGATGGGCATTCATATAGTCGGCGATAGCAAGCTGCATAGGCGTTGGCGTACAAAAAGCGATGTACTGGTGCACCTTGCGTAACTCTGCTGACAATCGCGCCGGGGCTACGCAATACCCCACTTTCCAGCCGGTGATGTGATAGGTCTTGCCAAAAGAGGAGATCACAAAGCTTCGCTCTGCCAGCTCCTTATGTGTCAGCAGGCTGTTATGAGGCTGACCGTCAAAAACGATGTGCTCATAAACCTCATCCCCTAACAGCAGAATGTGAGTGTCCCGAATCAGCTCAGCCAGCTTATCAAGCTCATCACGGCTTAAGCTGACGCCACTGGGGTTATGAGGCGCGTTCACAATGATCATACGGGTACGGGGACTAATAGCATCCTCCAGCGCCTGCCAGTTGATTTTAAACGCCGGCAGATCAAGCGCCACATGCCGGCAGATACCACCATTCAACTCAATGGCGGGTTCATAACAGTCGTAGCAGGGATCAAAAACGATCACTTCATCGCCCTGACGAACCGTGGCACTAATCGCAGAGAAAATCGCTTCAGACGCACCTGACGTTACCGTTACCTCAGTATCCGCATTCACACCGGCACCATATAAACGCGCCACTTTGTCCGCAATCGCCTGCCGTAATGAAGGTACACCAACAAAAGGCGAATACTGGTTTGCCCCTGATGCCATGTAATGTGTAACACGTTCCCGAATCATCTCCGGCCCATCAAAGTCAGGAAAACCCTGAGATAAGTTCACAGCACGATGTTCGGCCGCCAGTTGAGACATTACGCTGAAAATGGTGGTGCCCACTTTTGGTAATTTAGTTTCCGGATAATGCATTAAAGGACTCCAGAGCAACCCGCTCTTAAATCAGAAACAATGATCTATTTAGAAGAGGTACAGCGTGTACCAAAAAATTGGCACTGATGGTATGCACAAAGGCATAACAGCACAAGCGGTGCCGGATTAACTGCGCTATCGCAAACGAACAATAAAAACTCATCTTAGTGTTTGATTTTCTTTAGCCAGTGTCCTAATTCTTAACATAAAGCTTTGATTCTATTTCCATGAACGTGACGCCAAAGGACTGCCATGTCTGGTTCTGCTGAAGCCTCTCAAAAAGCACTGCACACCTCTCTGATGCTGCTTAATCAGCTGGAGAACAACATCCCTCTGTCCGGTGTTCTGATTGGCGCGCTGGAAGCGATGATCCAGCAATCCAAAAGCCGTTTCGCGTTTTTACTGCATAACCACTCAGGAACACTCATTTCTGAATTTGCAGCGCATAACCCTGAAAGCCCGATGGATAAGGAGCACCTTAAGACTCATGCTTCGGATATTCTCTCCTGCCTGCTCCCTCAGATCCGCCGAACCAGCCCCTTAATAGCCAACAGTTCAACGGCGGTGAAGACAGAGCTGAGCAATACCATGGCCTGGCGGCTTTTTCAGCGACTTCTTCTGATCCCTCTCAGCGATGTCATGGGGGATAAAAAAGGCATTCTGGTCTTATTTGGTAAGCCCGATAATTACACCATTGATGAGATCAAAAACCTTGGCCCTCTTATATCCTTGTCGATCAATCTGCTCACTCTGGATGAGCAGAAACCCTCTGAAGAGCGGGAACTGATCAGCAAGGCGATGCCTGAAGCCGTAAAACAGCCCATCAATGAATACGACTATCAGTTTATTCACAGTAAAGACCCAAGGTTTGTTACCTCCGCTGAAGGGGTAATCGTTCACCATAATACGGCGGCTGAGAACCTGCTGGCATTCCCTACCGAGCAGCTGACCGGACAGCCGATCACGCGCCTGATCCCGAAACTGCAGCTCAACCTTCACCAGAAAGATCCGGATGATTTTCAGGAGCTGAAGGCCTTCGGTAAGACGGGTAAACAGATCAATGTCCGGGTGTCCTGTACGCCTTTTATTCAAAGCTCAGAACTTCTTTTTTCCATTCAGGTCCAGGATATTCGCGCCGAAATGGAAACCAAAACCGAGAGGCACGAAAGAGCATTCCGCATTCAGAAGCAGCAGCGGGCAACCCTTGAAGTGGCCAGAATCGCCACTCAGGAAGAAGCACCCTTTGAGCGACTGGTTCGGGATATTTGCCAGCTGACCGCCAGCACCCTCAAAACCCCCAGAGCCGGTATCTGGCTTTGCGAAGAGGGATCTCCGGTCTATCGTAATGTTGTGCAGACAGACCAGGCTAACCCGGATTACTGTGAAAGTGCGCCACTGATCCTGAATAGCAGCGCAACCTTTGTCCGTCAGCTTGAGCAGGTCAGGGTGCTCTCACTGGCCAATCTGAATGGCCCCAACCCCAATAACAGTTTTCTGTCGCAGGATTACATTCAGCGCAACCAGACCGCCACTCTGATCTGTGCCGCCTTTATTAAAAACAGCAACCTGATCGGCTTTCTGATGGTGGAAGACACTCAGCGCTCTCTCTGGCATGAAGACCAGTACAACTTTGTACGGGAAGTGGCCAACTATCTGCATATTCTGGTTCTGAATGAACACCGGCAGAAGATACAGAGCGATCTGGTTCAGCAGGAGCAGCAGTTCCGCCTGCTCTTCTTTGACAGCCCTCTGGCGATGATGGCTTTTGACAGGGATACCTTCCAGTTTATCGCTGTGAATCACACGGCAACGGAGGTGTTTGGTTATTCCCTCAGCGAAATGCTCAGTAAAGGTATTTACGACCTGATTCCCATTCAGCAGGTCATGGATATTCACTCCTTGGTATCCCTGAACAGCAGCAGTAACAACGGCAATTACCACGTACTGGAAAGCCGGATGCAAAAGCACTCCGGCGATATTGTTGATGTTGAGATTCACTCCCACTCGATCAACCTGTCATCTCGCCCTTCGATCCTGATGGTTGTACACGACATTACCGAGAAAAAGAGTATTGAGAGCAGCCTGCGCCGCACCCAGAAAATGGAAGCCGTGGGTCAGCTGGTTGGTGGTATCGCCCATGACTTTAATAACATCACAAACATTATCAGGGGTCATGCAGAACTGCTGGAGATGAAGCTGGGGGAAAATGAAAAAACAGCCAAACATATTAAAGCGATCACTAAAGCGGCAACCCGGACAACCAGCCTGACCCATAAACTGATGCAGTTCTCCCGCCAGCAGCAGATCAACAGTGAAGTCTGCCAAGTAGACGATATTCTCGGTGACCTGATCGAGTTAATGACCAAGTCTCTGACAAAGAATATTCAGGTCGTGCTGGAGATCGCACCGGATCTTTGGCCGGTACTGATCGACCGGGGAGACTTTGAAGATGTCATGATCAATCTGGCGATCAATGCCAGAGACGCCATGGATGGTCACGGCACCCTGACCATCGGAGCGTCAAACATCTGTCTGGACACCGACAGCCCTCTTATTGTCAGGGACCGACAGCCCGGGGATTACACCTGTATCTACGTAAGGGATACCGGCTCAGGCATTCCTAAAGAGCTGCAGGAAAAGATTTTTGACCCCTTCTTCACCACCAAAGAAAAAGGTAAAGGTACAGGGCTGGGGCTGAGTATGGTTTACGGCTTTGCCAAACGTAGCGGCGGCTTTCTGGAGCTGGAGAGCCGGGAAGGGATCGGCACAACCTTCTACCTCTGGCTGCCAAAAACCGAAACACAGTCCACCATTGGCAGTCCGGCAGCTAACCTCTTACCTGAGGTGCATATATCGGAAGGGCACACTGCTCTGGTGGTTGATGATGAAGAAGATATCCGCTCTTCACTCAGCGAAATACTGGACGCAATCGGTTTTGACGTTATGCAGGCAGAAAATGCCGATGCTGCCCGAAAGGTTATTCAACAACAGGAGAAACCTTTTTCTTTGGTTTTATCAGACATTGTGATGCCCGGTGAGCAAAACGGTGTCAATCTGGCACATTGGGTTAAACAAAACTCCCCGGATACCCGGGTGATTCTGGCCTCTGGTTATTCTGAGAATATCAGCCTGGCAGAAGCTCGCAGCGTCTCTTGTGAGCTGTTGAAAAAACCCTTTGGCAGACAGGACATTCTGCACATTCTAAGCCATTGGCAATGGAGTTAATCCTTCGGTCAAGGACGCTACTTATGCTAAACAGCATCAAGGCGATGGAGATTTTATGAATAATTTTTCAACACCAGTCAAAAAGCATCTGATGGTCATCGACGATGAGCAGGATATTTGCGAGCTGGTGAGTGACGTTGCAGAAATGATCGGCTTTACCAGCGATCAGTGCAGCGTACTGAATGATCTGGCAGAGCTGGAACTCGTTCCTATGCCGGATATTCTGGCCCTTGATCTTTCGATGCCCGAAGTTGATGGCATCGAAATCATCAACCATCTGGGGTCACTACCCAACAAACCACAACTGATACTGATGACCGGGTTTGAACGCTCTGTTCTTGATGGCGCTCACAAACTGGCGGATCGGCTGGATGTACCTGTGCTGGGACAGCTGAGCAAACCGTTCAGTATTCAGATGCTGAAAGAGCTGCTGGAGAAGCCGCTGGAGACCAATGAACTGCGTGCAGGCAGCCATAAAGCTAAGCCCGTTATGTCGACATTTAATCCCGCAGAGATTCCTGCGGCGATCCGGCAGGGACAGTTTATTACCTACTACCAGCCTCAGATCGATCTAAAAACCGGAGACCTGCATGGTGTCGAAGCGCTGGTAAGGTGGCACCACCCGAAGGGACTCATCATGCCGGATGATTTCCTTCCCGAAATTGAGAGTAACCAGCAGATCCTGCCGTTGACCGAAAGCGTGATCGAACAGAGCATGCAACAGATGATTCGCTGGCGGGAAGCCGGCTTACCGCCGCTGCAGACCTCGATCAACCTATCTGCCGCGTATCTGAGCGACCTTGATCTGCCGGGTCTGATGCTGCGACTGTTAAAAGATTTCAGCATCCCCCCAGAGCTGATTACCTTTGAGATCACCGAACGCATCGGCCTCAATGACAACAATCAGTCCGTGCTGGATACCCTGACCCGACTGCGGCTGAAAGGGTTTTATCTCTCTATCGACGATTTTGGCACTGGGTACTCTTCTCTGGCTCAACTGAATCAGCTGCCCTTCAACGAGATCAAAATCGATAAGAGTTTTATCTTCCATATGATGAGCAGCCCGATCTCCAGAACGATTGTTGAATCATCAATATCCCTGGCACAACAACTGAATGTACGTTGTGTGGCTGAAGGGATCGAAACCGACGAAATTCGTAGTGTGCTGCAAACAATGGGCTGTGATATTGGTCAGGGCTACCACTACAGCAAGGCACTCCCGCCGGATGACTTTATCCAATGGGCACAGGAGTACATCAAAAAACGGAGTTAAATGATTCGATAAAGTATTCAGTGCGATACTGAGATAGCACCGCCCCACACAAGCGATTTATATAATGTCTAGCCGGACATCAGAATAACAACAGGCTGCCCCCAACAGCCGATGGAAGAGGGATACAAACCATGACTGATCTAACGCTATTGATCGTTGACGACGATGAGATGCACTGTGAAATGGTCAGCGATATGCTTGAGGATGAATACACCCTCTACACAGCGACCACCAGCGAAGATGCAGAAGTGCTGTTTAAAGAGCACAAGCCCGATATTATTCTGCTGGATATTAATATGCCGGGGAAAACAGGTATCGAGCTTTGCCGGGAGCTGAAAGAATCCGATCAGGAATTTTCGGTCATCTTTGTCTCAGGCCACAACTCTCTGGAAGAACGTCTTAAAGCCTATGATGCCGGTGGCGATGACTTTGTCCCCAAACCCTTCGAGATGAAGGAGCTGTTTGCGAAAGTCCACGCCGTTGCCCACTACCAGCTGGGAAAACGCAGCCTTAAGGATCAGGAAGCCTTCTCCCGCACCATGGCGTTTCAGTCTATGGCTGAAGCCTCTCAGTATGGTCATGTACTGCAATTCTTTAAAAACAGCATGCACGCCAAAACACTTGAAGAAGTGGCAAAACACTTTTTTGAAATGATGGCGAACCTGAATCTGACCACCAGCCTTCAGTTCCATGGCAAGGAGATCCACTCCTTCGACCAACAGAACGGCCAGTGCAGTCCTATCGAGCTGAATATTTTTGAGCTACTGAGAGGGGTGGGTCGTCTCTATGACTTTGATAACCGCACCATTCTTAACGACAATCACGTCTCCTTCCTGATTAAAAACATGCCCGTTGACGATGAGGTCAATTATGGTCGGTTAAGGGATGTGACCGCTGTGATCATTGAAGGACTGGAGGCTAAGTATCTGGATCTGGAACGGGAAAAAGCCCTGAAAGCGATTCTGAGTAAGGTACAGACCATTATTGATCAGCTCAGCGCTGAAATCAGCGGCCATGAAGGCAAGATGGCAAGCCAGATCAATAATATTGTACTGGAGATCCGAACCAGCTTCCATGAACTGGATCTGACTCTGGAGCAGGAAGAGTATTTCTCGAATGTCATTCAGAAGAGCCTGAATGAGATGGATACCGCTCAGGATGGTCTGGATGATGCCAGCGAAGCACTTAAATCACTGGCGAAAGAGATTATGAGCGTCATCAATTAATCCCTTTCAGAAGTTATCCAAGCCTCAAGAAAAAGCCACTGAATGACACAACGCATTCGGTGGCTTTTCTTTTGCCGGGATCTTCACGCGCCCTTTAGTACGCTCTCTTTACACTCTCTCTTTGTACCCGCTCAAAGCGCTCTCTCAAAACGCTCTCTCAACAAAGCGTTCGTCGATCAGACAACGGGACTGTTCCAACAAAAGAGTGCTGTTACGCCTGCCCTTCAGACGCCAGAGCTCGTTGCGCTTTCGCTGCAATCTTTTTCAGGATGCGAGACACCGCGACAAATGCAAAGGTTCCGGTCACAACCGTTACCGCGCCAAAACCGCTACGACAATCCAGTCTTGTCGACTCGCCATTATCCGGTTTCTGATGACACACCTCACCATCATCGGACGGGTACATCAGTTGTTCCGTTGAGTAGACCGCTTCAACAGAAAAACGTCGTTTCAGATTCGTGGGAAAGCCATACTGACGACGCAACTGGTTACGGGTCTTAGCCAGAAGCGGGTCCTGCTCTGTTTTGCTCAGATCAGCAATCTTAATCTGCAGCGGATCGGTCTGCCCACCGGCCCCGCCAATGGTAATCAGCGGGATCTTGTTGCGTCGGCAATAAGCGATCATGGCGCACTTATGCTTCACCGAGTCGATAGCGTCCAGCACATAATCAAACTCTTTCAGCATCAGTTCAGCCACATTCTTTTCGGTCACAAAAGCAGAAACCGCATGCACTTCACAGGTCGGATTGATTGCTCTGATACGCTCAGCCATGGCATCCACTTTCGGCCGCCCTACCTGACCATCCATCGCATGAATCTGACGGTTAATGTTGGAGGTGCAGATATCATCCAGATCGATCAGGGTGATTTTGCCGATACCGCTTCGCGCCAGCGCTTCCGCCCCCCAGGAGCCCACACCGCCGATACCCACCACCGCTACATGAGCCCTGGAAAAGGCCTCAGCCGCGACAGCTCCATACAAACGGGAGATCCCGCCAAAACGAAAACCGTAATCATCATTCATCTGCATGACTCTGTATTCTTCTGAATCTAATCAATCCGGTCTTAAAAATAAAAACCGTCATTAAGATAGCTGTTGCACCCAAGTGTCCCAGCCCAAACGGGACATAATCTGCTGCATGGATTCCTCAAGGGGAGCCTTAATCGTTAATGGCTGCCCTGTCACCGGATGCTGAAAAGCGATCTCGGTGGCCGCCAGCAGTAACCGATCACTCGCCAGATGCTCCTTGAAGTAGCGGTTATACCGCCCGCGACCATGCTTGGCATCCCCGATTATCGGGTGGTTGATATGCTTCAGATGACGGCGAATCTGATGCCGGCGTCCGGTTTCCGGTTTTACCTCAACCAGAGAAAACCGGCTTTGCGGATAGCACTCGATACAGACATCCAGTTCGGCCGTCGCCAGACACCGATACCGGCTGAACGCAGCCTGCGGCTCGCTTTTCTCTTTTGAGCCCTTAATGCGTTTATCCGGCTCTTCCACCAGCGCATGATCAATCTCACCGGCTTCCGGCGCATAACCCCTCACCACAGCCACATAGGTTTTATCAACCTCATGGGCCATCATCTGCTCACCCAGCCTGCGGGCAACCTCTGAGCTTAAGGCAAATACCAGAGCCCCTGAGGTGGGCTTATCAAGGCGATGAACCGGAAACACCTTTTGACCAATCTGATTTCGCACCATCTGCAGGGCAAAACGGGTTTCATGACGATCAATGGGGCTACGGTGCACCAGCAAACCGGAGGGCTTGTTGACCACCACCAGATGTTCGTCCTGATACAAAACAGGCAGGATCTCATCCTGCCTGTCTTCTGCGCCGGAGACCTGCTCCGGCTGAAAAGCGACCTCAGCTGTCATTACGCCAGCTTATCAGTGGCAACATGGTACTTAGGATCTTCAATCACATTCACTTCCACCAGATCTCCTGCTTTCTGCAGAAGGTCACGGCACTCACCGCTCAGGTGGCGCAGGTGCAGGGTCTTGCCTGCAGCGATATATTTCTCTGCCAGAGCATCAATCGCCTCCAGTGCAGAGTGATCGCTTACACGGGAATTACGGAAATCCAGAACCACATCCTGCGGGTCATTTTTAGGATCAAACTGCTCACGGAAGTTGTTGATCGAAGCAAAGAACAGCGGACCGGTCAGCTCATAAACGCGATGGTCGTCATCTTCTTCAATAATACGAACCTGAATGTGCTTGGCATGCTGCCATGCGAAGATCAGCGCGGAAACGATCACACCCACGATCACGGCAATTGCCAGATCCGTCACAACGGTTACACCGGAAACCAACACAATGATAAAGGCATCCGACTTAGGAATTTTGCCCATCATACGCAGACTGGCCCACTCAAAGGTGCCGATCACTACCATAAACATCACGCCCACAAGCGCTGCGACCGGAATCATCTCAATCAGTGACGATGCAAACAGAATAAACAGCAGCAGGAATACTGCAGCCGTAATACCGGACAAACGACCACGACCACCGGAGTTAATGTTGATCATACTCTGGCCGATCATGGCACAGCCGCCCATACCACCGAAGAAACCGGTCAGTACATTCGCAGTACCCTGACCAACGCACTCTTTGTTTCCGCGACCACGGGTTTCGGTCATCTCATCGATCAGACTCAGGGTCAGCAGGGATTCAATCAGACCCACTGCGGCCAGAATCAGAGAGTAAGGCAGGATGATCCAAAGGGTTTCCAGTGTCATCGGCACCATAGGAATATGGAATTCCGGGAAGCCACCGGCGATAGAAGCCAAAGGATCATTGGTCATATCGGCCAGAACATTCTGAACCGAGCGCGCATCCAGATCCATAAAGATCACAATCAGCGTTACCGTCACAATCGCAGCCAGAGAGGAAGGGATCGCTTTGGTCAGCTTAGGCAGGAAGTGGATGATCGCCATGGTCAGCAGGATCAGGCCCGCCATAATCATCATGGGCTCACCGGTCATCCAGGTCATATTGCCGGTTTCATCTTTGACCTTGAACTGTCCCAGCTGAGCCAGAAAAATCACAATGGCCAGGCCGTTTACAAAGCCCAGCATCACCGGATGGGGCACCATCCTGATAAATTTCCCCAGCTTAAAGACCCCTGCAGAAATCTGGAAAATCCCCATCAGCACTACCGCAGCAAACAGGTATTCAACACCGTGCTGAGCTACCAGAGATACCATAACAACGGCCAGTGCACCGGTTGCACCTGAGATCATGCCCGGACGACCACCAATACATGCCGTCACCAGACCGACCATAAAGGCTGCATACAGACCAACCAGAGGTTCAACACCGGCTACGAAGGCAAAAGCAACAGCTTCCGGCACAAGTGCCAGGGCGACCGTTAAGCCGGATAAAACATCATTTTTCATTTGAGCAGGCGTCAAATAACGGGTGGAGTCCATGTGTACCTCAGACAGTTGCAATGATTGAAGGATCATCTGGAGAAAAGGTGCGGGATTTTACAGGAAGCCAGCATGCAGTGCAAAAAGCAGGCAGTTAAATAAACACGGATCAAAATTGAGGTTTTTTCCGCCGTTATACAAACTAATACTTTATGGATTTGAGCTATCAGCCGATAATATGGGGCATCATCTTGATAAATAACGCATTCACAAGGACCTTCGAAGATTTCAGGATCTCAGGGAATGCATAGATATAAGGATTCACCTATGAGAAACCTGGGGCTTTTCGGCAAAATGGCGGTTCCCATTATTGCCCTGATCGCCATCATCATGCTGATTTTGGTGGTTTTCATTCCAAAGCAGATGAGCGAGACCGTTGTCGACGGGGTTATTGAGAACTCTCAGTCAACCGTTGATCAGTTCAAAACACTGCGTAAATACTACACCCAGAATGTTGTCGGCAAAGCGATCGCCTCAGGCGCACTGAAGCCCGACAGCGACCACCAGGGCCACAGCAACAGAATTCCTCTGCCGGCAACGATGATCCATGACCTCAGCGGCTTAATGGAAGACAAAGGACTGGTCATCAAGCTTTACAGTGAATATCCCTTCCCTAACCGCGCCAACCGCCAGCTGGACAGCTTTGAAAAGAGCGCGTGGAAGCAACTGGTGCAGTCTCCTGACAAAACCGTTGTCGAACAGTTTGAAGAGAATGGACGGACGCTGGTTCGGGTAGCTATCTCTGACAAAATGTCAGCTCAGCCTTGTGTTGCCTGTCACAACACCCACCCACAAACGCCTAAGAACGACTGGAAAATGGGCGACGTGCGCGGTGTGCTTGAAGTCACCACGGATATCACGGATCAGCTGGCTGCCGGTCGTGCGACCAGCTTCAAAATCACCGGCTTAGTGGTATCTCTGCTGATGGTGATGCTGCTGGCCTTGTGGTTAATCTACCGCAATGTGATTCAGCGTCGTATGGATCATCTGAACTCGGCCATGGATGAGATCGCCCACGGTGACGGCGACCTGACCGCATCACTGGACGAAAGCGGTAATGATGAGATCACTCATCTGTCCAAGGCCTTTAACCGCTTTACCGGCCATATCCGGGAAATGGTTCAACAGATGGCCAATACCAGTGACAGTCTGAATGGTACTTCAGAAGCGATGAATCAGATCGCGGTGGATAACAGCCATCGTCTGGATCGTCAGGCTCAGGAAACCAATCAGGCCGCCACTGCGATCAACGAGATGGCTGCAACAGTAGCGGATGTCGCGAAGAACGCTGCGGAAGCGGCTCAGGCGGCACAAACTGCCAGCCAGGTTGCCAGTAATGGTCACAAAGTCGTTGATGCCACACGAACCGATATCGACGGACTGTCAAAAGATATCAACAGCGCCATGGATGCCATTCGCCAGCTGGAAGAACAGTCTGAAAATATTACCGGCATGGTCAATGTGATTCAGGCTATCGCAGAACAGACCAACCTGCTGGCACTGAATGCTGCCATTGAAGCAGCCCGTGCCGGTGAACAGGGTCGCGGTTTTGCCGTTGTAGCAGATGAAGTCAGAAGCCTTGCGGGCCGTACTCAGGAAGCGACCGAAGAGATTCAACAGGTGATCTCTGCACTTCAGCAAGGCACCAGCAATGCCGTTAACCTGATGCAGCAGAGCTGTACTCAGGCAGAGCAAACGGTTGAACAGGCTGAAGAAGCTAACGATGCCCTGAACGCGATCTCCAGCGCTGTCAGCCAGATCACCGCCATGAATGATCAGATCGCCAGCGCCAGTGAAGAGCAAAGTGCCGTGGCCATGGAGATTGAACAGAACATTATGGCGATTAACGCGATGTCGGATGAGTCGGCGCACACCTCAGAGCAAACCGCTGAGAACAGTACCCGCCTGACAGAGCTGTCCCACGAGCTGAAAGCTCTGGTTGGCCGCTTTAAGTACTGATGCTATCAGTCTGAAACAGGCATGACCCAAAAAGGCTCCTTCGGGAGCCTTTTTTCGATGGGCCGTTTTGTCTCTGATGTCACTGATAGCCCTTACGGCCCGGGCAGCAAATTCAGTTCAGGGCTAAATGCATACGAATCAGGTTAATACGCTGCTCACCAAAAGCCAGCGCCTTAGGTTCTGTGCCGTTCTGTTCAAACCCCGCCTTCCGATACAGATGGATTGCGGCTTTGGATGGTTCACTCACCTCCAGCACCAGAGACTCCAGCGCAACATTCGCCTTCGCATACTCGATCAGATGAGCAATCAGTGCCTGCCCTACATTCTGTCCCCGATACTCAGGTAATACACACAGACTGGTGACAATTCCCCGATGTTGCCGCACAGGTCCCAACAAGGGTTCAAGGCCGATCATACCCACCAGATAATCACCGCAGAACGCGCCCCACAAGGCGGCATTTTCTGCACGGTAGAATCGCTCTAAGAGAGAATGCAGCTGAGACAGACTCATGCCACGCTCCTCTTCCAGCAGGACACTGAAGCTGGTGGGGTTCGCTTCTATGCAACGAAGTCTCAGATAATGAAACGCTTCAGCATCTCTTGGAATCAACTGACGGATGCGCAGCGGCTGATGTTCTGAATTCCGTGCTGCAACATCGATGGCATCAGGTGTCTGATTGTCTGGTATTCCCGCCAAAACCTATCCTTAACTCATCTGAGCTTCTGCAATATCAGTTTTTCAACGGCCAGGGTAGTAATTCTGGCTCTGCCCACTCATCTGCTAACGCTGTAAACGTTTCATCGGTGAAATACCGGCCATGATCAGGCCAAACACTATAGCGGCATTTCTCACCCCGCCACAGAAAACTTAAGCAGTAGGCGTGAAGGTAGGTTCGGTCCTCATTGGCCGCAAGACTGGCATCATCATAGAGAGCGTCACCACAGATCGGTGCACTGATACTTTTCAGGGCCACCCTGAGCTGATGTGTTTTTCCGGTAAGCGGCTTTAACAGAAAGGCCCTAAAGCCCGGTTGCAGAGGTTTTGAGAAAAACTGCGTAATGGCAGGATTGGTCTTGCCTGTTGTCAGTTTCCAGCTACTACGCCGGGAACGCTGCATATCCCCGATAATCCAGCCCTGCTTTTTTCGCGCTTTACGCGCAGAAACCGCCAGATAGTATTTCTGAACCTGCTTGTCCCGAAACAGCTCCGCAAGCCCGGCGCAAATATCTGCATTACAGGCCAGCACCATCAGGCCGGATGTCACCTTGTCCAACCGGTGAACCAGATAAAGCTTTGACAGCCCCAAAGCGCCTGCGACTTTCTCGGTAATTCCCGGTTCATCACCATCACGATGCACATCGACTCCGGCAGCTTTGCTGATAACAACAAAATCCTCAGTTTGGGCTATCAGCCTGAAGTGAGGATGTTCCGAAATCACGCTGTTCTGGGTACTCAAGGGTATCTGACTCCTGAAATTAAAATGGGCAGGTGGACATTTATTTGAAACAGACCAAAAGACGATGATCCAGACCTTGAATCAACAAGGCAAAAGTTATGATAATCACCTATTGGTCCTTAGTCTGAACAGATTCAATCAAACTATCTAAACAATCTAAGCTATCTAAACAATCTAAACGATGGGAAATGCTATGCCGCGCCAAAAGCCACTCAAAACCACAGCACTCTTTCTTGGTGCCGCCTTATCTTTGAGTTTAATGCCAGTAACAGCACAGGCAAACTGCTCACTGAAACAGACCGCCTGTGAAGCCAGCTGTAAGGTACGTTACTTTGACGACACCTTTGGCAAAATGGGCTGCATGACCAAGTGCGCTGCGGAAAGAGCTGCCTGTTCAACCAAAGAAGGCGCGTCAGAAGCAGTGGAAAAAGGCAAAGGTCTGGTTCAAGACTAACGCTCTCTGTGTTGCAGGTGACTCATATTTTCCGGTCTGAGCACCTGCACACGATCCTGAATACCTGTTGCGCATCTCTTGTTGTATCTTCCTGGCTACGCGCCCGTATTGTGAATCCCCGGGTATTTGCCTTTTGTTCGACCCCGTCCTTCGCCCACGCACTAAAACGACCTTATTCCAACTGACCCAGCGCAAGCAAACTAATTGATATTATTAAAGAAATCTGGCCGCTTCCCGGCTTATCCGCTAATCTGTTTCTTAATACAGATGGCGGGTGGTCTATTCTTAAATAAACCCGTGTGCTGGTGCGAAAGGAGGATCCTATGGGTCGATTCAGAAAACCGCTCTACATGGCTGCAGGCTTTTTAGCGCTTCTCCTTGGTGCCATCGGTGTTGTGCTGCCTCTGCTGCCAACGACCCCCTTTATCATCCTTGCGGCCTTTTTCTTCTCGAAGGGTTCCCGCAAAGTTCATCGCTGGCTTCTGAACCAGAAAACCTTTGGCCCTATGATCAGAGCCTGGGAACACGACAGAGTCATACCTTTTAAAGCAAAACTGTTATCCACCACCATGATGCTGACCATGGTGAGCTACCCTCTGCTTTTTCGCCCTTTCTCTTTGTGGCTCAAAGTGCTGGTGGTCTTCACTGTTTTCTTTGCGCTCTGGTATGTGTGGCGGCACCGTTCGGAACCGATGGAGGTTGCTGTCGAACGTAGCTGGAACCAACTTTCAAGCGCCGCTCCGGTAACACCATCACAGACTAAGCCGGTAATCCCCCCGCACGGGAAGGCTACGGACACAAAAGAACGCCCATCTGAATCTTCACGAGCCACCGCTCAAGTGCGTAAGACGTTATCTCAGGGCAGAAAAAAGCCGGTTCCCTTAGGTTGGAAACCGGCTCATGTGGTACTTATGAGTGCTGCGGATCAACCACTACACCCATAATGATCCCAACGGTCTGTCATTACAGCTTAAAGCGTTTTACCTGATCATTCAGACTCTCCGCCAAAGCATTCAGCTCAGTAGCCCGGGCACGGGACTGGGCTGATTCATCAGAAAGCTGACTGGCAATATCACGAATCCGCAAGGTGTTATCCGAGATACTGTGGTTAACCTGAGTTTGCTCTTCAGTCGCCGCAGCGGTCTGAGTGGACATATCACTGATTCCGGTGATCGCGTCAGTAATGCTCAGTAGTTTCTCATAAGCATTATTCGCTTCTTCAACGGTGTCTTCCGCTTGCTGACGGCTTGCTGACATCAGTTTAACCGCTTCACCGGAAGCCTTCTGCAGACTATCGATCATCTGCTGAATCTCTTCCGTCGACTGATGAGTACGTTGTGAAAGAACACGAACCTCATCCGCAACCACCGCAAAGCCACGCCCTTGCTCACCGGCACGGGCCGCTTCAATAGCCGCATTCAACGCCAGTAGATTGGTTTGTTCTGCAATGTCCTGAATGGTCGACAGAATAGAGTTAATTTCCTGAGAATGTTCACTCAGTCGATCAATGACACCACCGGCTTCCTGAACCTGACCTGACAAGCCCTGAATCGCTTCACGGGTATTGGATACCACCATCTGGCCATCTCGACTGTTATCCGCACATTCCTGTGCCGCCGCCGCAGTGTTTTCTGCGTTACCGGCGATCTCCTGCGTGGCGGTCGCCATCTGCTCAACAGCCGCTGCAACCATGGACACTTCTGACATCTGAGCCTGCACATCTTCACTGGTGCGCTCAGCCACCTTGGCACTCTCTTCTGCCGTGTGGCGCAGGTCTTTCGACAGAACCGAAATATCCTGAATAATTTTATGCATCGAATCAACGAAGTGATTGAAGTGCCCCGCCAATGAACCGATCTCATCCTTGGTATCAACGGTCAGACGCTTGGTCAGGTCGCCCTCACCCTGAGCAATCTCTTCCAGTGCCGAGCCAATCGCATTCAGCGGCTTCATCACACGTCCGACCATCCACATACTGATCACGCCTGCGGCAACAATCAGAATCAGGGATACCAGGCTGTTCGCCATCAGCAGGTTGGACAAAGGAGCCATCACGTTACCGGTCTCCAGAGCGATACCCACATAAAAACGGGAGTCACCGACACGCTCAAAGCGCATCATATGGTCAGTACCATTGATAGGCAGGATCTCCATCTCACCATTACCGGCAAGACGCTCAACCAGTCCCTTGTTCAGCTCTGAACCCACATCACTTAATGGTTTCATGCGCAGGCTTTCATTCGGGTGCGCGATAACCGTACCGCTCTCATCCACCAGCATCACGAAACCGTGTTCACCGACATCGATAGACTCTACCGTGTTCAGTACCTCACCCAGACTCAGATCCGCCCCCACAACACCTCTGAACTGACCGTTAATAGAAGCCGGGGTCGCCACGGAAATAATCAGCTGACCGGAACTGGCATCTTTATAAGGCGCGGTAAAAACGGTTTTTCCGGCACTCTTGGCCGCCTTATACCAGGGGCGCACGGTAGGATCGAAGCCCTTTTCATCGAGCATTTTCTGAATACCTACATCAGAAAAGGTCGCGCGACCATTGGCTCCGCCAAAATAGAAAACATCATAACTGCCGGACTTTGCAGCCTGCTGCAGAAAGGGCAGCAGGTTATTCTGATCCGCAGATAAAGTAGCAAAAGACTCCGCAACATCAGCCTTATGCTTCATCCAACCTTTAATCGTAATACTGGCATCGCTCACTACACGCTGAGTATCCGTACTCACTGACTTAACAAGTTCCTTCTTAAGATCTTTGTAGCTGATAAACGTCAGTGTCAACGTAATTAAAAGTACAGGCAGCAATACCACCGCAAGCACTTTGTTTTTCAGCGTCATGGGAAATCCTCCGGAGGGATATTCTTATCATTATTAAAATCTAGCAGCTAAAACGGTACTGCATTGAATAAGTTTTTCACTTACACCCTGAAAGCGATAAGCTTACACCTAAAGTCTAAACCATAAGATAACAACAATATAGATCAAAGAACTACTGTAAATGTAATAAGAAGTTACAAAGAGATGAATCTACAAAAAAAAATTTAATTCTTACTATAAACCACGCTCCTTTCAGGTATATCAACTCATTGACTCCTCATAAGTAAGAAGCCCCGGAGCAGAAAAAATCAGAACGGATCTGTCCATACCTGTCAGGACAGAAAATAAGCAAGGTGGAACGGAGGGCAGAAGAGCCTCGAATGATGCAGAAGCCTCAAATGGCTCAGAAGTCTCGAATGGGCACAAGCAATCGACAGGCTTCCAACCGAGGGGGGATGAATCTCCTATCTTTCAAACACAAAAAAGGCGACCCGAAGGTCGCCTTTTACGTTTCTGATTACCGGAAGCAGGATTAACCCGCCAGTTCCAGCAGCAGACGGTTCAGACGCTGTACATAGGTTGCCGCGTCTTTCAGCTGACGGCCTTCTGCCAGCATCGCCTGATCCAGAATGATACGCGCCAGCTCGCCAAAGCGGTCTTCGTCCTGCTCCTGATCCAGCTTCAGGATCAGTGGGTGCGTCGGGTTCAGTTCCAGAATCGGCTTGGACTCAGGAATCTCCTGACCGGCCGCCGCCATAATCTGACGCATCTGCTCGCCCATCTCACCATCGTTCAGCACGACACAGGCCGGAGAATCCGTCAGGCGGTGGGTAACACGCACATCTTCAACCTGCTCTTTCAGCAGCTCTTTGGTGCGCTCAACCATGCCTTCAACTTTCTCGGCGGCTTCTTCCTGAGCTTTCTTGTCTTCTTCAGACTCGGTATCACCCAGATCCAGTTCACCTTTGGCCACATCCTGGAACTGCTTACCGTCGAATTCGGTCAGGTGGCTCATCAGCCACTCGTCGATACGGTCGGTCATCAGCAGCACTTCGATACCTTTCTTGCGGAAGATCTCCAGGTGCGGACTGTTTTTCGCAGTGTTGTAGTTCTCAGCAGTCACGTAGTAGATCTTGTCCTGACCTTCCTTCATGCGCTCAACGTAGTCTGCCAGCGCCACATTCTGAGTCTCATCACTGCTGTTGGTTGAGGTGAAGCGCAGCAGCTTGGCGATCTTCTCTTTATTGGAGAAGTCTTCGCCCGGGCCTTCTTTCAGTACGCTGCCGAACTCGTTCCAGAAAGTCTGGTATTTTTCAGCATCGTTCTTGGCCAGCTTGCTCAGCATATCCAGCACACGCTTTGTCAGTGCGCTCTTCATAGAGGTGATGTTCGGATCCTGCTGCAGAATCTCACGGGAGACGTTCAGCGACAGATCGTTGGAATCTACCACACCCTTGATAAAGCGCAGGTACAGCGGCAGGAACTGCTCGGCGTCATCCATAATGAACACGCGCTGTACATACAGCTTCAGACCACGGGACGCTTCACGGTGATACAGATCAAACGGTGCTTTGCCCGGCAGGTACAGCAGGCTGGTGTACTCCAGCTTACCTTCCACCTTGTTGTGGGACCAGGTCAGCGGATCAGCAAAGTCGTGGGAAACGTGCTTGTAGAACTCTTTGTACTCGTCATCGTTAACGTCAGTACGGGAGCGGGTCCACAGTGCCTGAGCTTCGTTTACCGCTTCAAATTCCGGAGTCTCCGGCTTCTCTTCTTCACCGAAGTGCTGTTTTTCCATCAGTACCGGAACCGCGATATGGTCGGAGTACTTACGGATCAGGTTACGCAGGCGGAAGTCTTCAGAGAACTCTTTCTCATCCGCTTTCAGCTTCAGGGTGATCGCCGTGCCGCGCTCAGCCTTCTCTACGGTTTCAATGGTGAACTCGCCGTCGCCTTTGGATACCCAGCGCACACCTTCACCGACGGAGCTGCCTGCTTTACGGGTAATCACTTCCACTTCTTCTGCCACGATGAAAGAAGAGTAGAAACCCACACCAAACTGGCCGATCAGCTGAGAGTCTTTTTTCTGGTCGCCGGTCAGCTGGCTCAGGAACTCAGAGGTACCGGATTTAGCGATAGTACCCAGATGCTCGATCACATCCTGACGGCTCATGCCGATACCGGAATCGCTGATGGTTACGGTGTTGTTTTCCGGATCTGCGGTGATTTTAACCTGCAGCTCAGACTGGCCTTCATACAGGGCATCGTCTTCCAGCGCTTTGTAACGCAGCTTGTCACAGGCATCGGATGCGTTGGAAATCAATTCACGCAGGAAAATCTCTTTGTTGGAGTACAAAGAGTGAATCATCAGGTGCAGAAGCTGTTTTACTTCTGTCTGAAAGCCAAGAGTTTCTTTCTGTGCTTCAGCGGACATTGAGTCAGATCTCCATGGGTTGAACGGTTAAGAACAACATCACTTAAGTTCACAACAGACAGGGTTCAAAAAAGTGAACGACAAGACTGTCTGTTAAGGTCTGTGAGTGAATATGGGAACAGCCGGATTTATTTCAAGGGCATTAGGAAAAAATTTAAGTCGCTGTTTTTAAAAAAGAACTCGTTTACCTGCTAAGAAAAAAACAAAAGCGCCCGGAGGCGCTGATGAAAAAAGCAAAATGGAATCATCCGTCATCCATCAGAAAGTGCGCACGGGCAGTGGCTATTGGCGTATCACGATCTTTCTGCCAGGCACTGATCTGAACATTCGCCACACGACGCCCCTGACGGTTCAGCACGCAGGTGGCAAAGGTCGGTTTCAGTTTGCCCGACCTCAGATAATCAACCGTGAAATCAACCACCTTAGGGACCTGATGCACATCCAGTCGCATCATCAGATTCAGGGTGGCAGCGGTTTCCATAAAGCCTGCAATCACACCACCATGCAGAGCAGGCAGCAGAGGGTTTCCGGTATTACTCTTGAGGGGTTCCATTCTGAACAGGATTTCATCCCCCATCGATTGAGCGGTCAGCCCAATAAACCCGGCATAGGGGATCTGCTCCAGCAAGGTATCCCAATCTCCGCTGCTTTGTGTCTGAGTAATCAGTTCCGTCAGATCTCCGGCCTCATTCATAATCTGCCCCCCTGCTCATTATCGCCAAAAAGTGCCTGATCCATTTCAACAGGCGTCTTATCCGCTCCCAGTCGCATAAAGTTGGCAACAGCCCGGGTAATGGGCTCACCCTCATTCTGATAAACCACACCCTCAGTAAATATAATATTCGGGGTAACTTTAACGATGCTCGCCCGGCAATAAAGGGTTCTGCCGGCAAGCGCCGGTCGCAGATGGTCCAGCCTGAGATCCAGCGTCGGGCACATCTCAAAACGCGGTAAAGCACAAACCGCAACCGAACCACAGGCGGTATCCAGCAATGTCGAAATGACGCCACCATGAATCAGCTGCTTGCGGGTATTCCCCATCAGGTGATCAGCAAAAGGCACCGCCAGCGTAACCTGTTGGTGATCCGCAGAGATCGCCTGCATATTCAGCGCCTGACACTGGGGCAAGACCGCGATAAAGCGTCTCATCCCTTCAAGGTAGCGCTCAGCAGAAAAACGCATATTCAGCTCCTTATTATTGTTATGTCGCAATACTGATGATCTGTTGATCAATTTTTCTGTTTAAAACAAAAACCTAAGCCCTGAACGCAAAAAAGGACGGAAATCCGTCCTTTTGAGATCTGTTTGTCAGTCACTTTGCCGACAAGACTCAGATCACACTAAGCCTTGCCTGCTGGTAACTGTTTTTGATGACTTACTGTGCAGGCACCGCGGTTGAAGGTGTCGACTGACCGGCTTTGATCAGGGCGTTAACCTCCAGCTGCAGGTTGTTCACATCGGTATTCAAACGGGTCACGTTACTGGTCAGCTGACGGCGGGAGGCGTCAACAGCATCCAGACGCTCATCATATACCGTCAGTTTCTCTTCTACGTTCTGGATCGCCTTACTGTCGATATTCGCCAGTTTCTTCTTAACGTCAGCCAGTTCCGCACTGAGTCGGGATTGCTTCTGAGACAGAGTCACAAGTTCAGAGGACGCTTCCATCAGACGCTGGTTAAAGACCTGCTGCTCTGTCTGCAGTGCTTTGTCCATATTTTCACGGGTTACCATTTCATCGGTCAGGGCAGCCTGCTGATCCTTCTGAGTGGCTTCCAGCGCATTCAACTCTTTCGCAAGCTTTTTCAGCGTTGCTTCATTCTGAGCGATATCGGTTTTATTACGCTTGTTGCTGAGATCCCACAGTTTGCGAATCTCATGTTCAGAATCTTCCAGACGTTTTTCCAGAGTGTTACCGGATTTAGAAAGATCACGACCGGTCGCCGTCAACTCATCCTCCAGCAACTGAATCCGTTGCGATGCCTGATTCAGACTGGCCTGTTGCTGCTCCAGCGTATTGGCCAGCTGGGTATTCTGGAAATAAACCGCTCCGATTCCGGCAATCAGCAGTACAACAGCAAACCACAGCATACTGTTACCACCTGAACTACCTGAGCCTCCGGATCGGATAGGTGCTGGATCATCGCGCTCAGGAACAATTTTCATATTATCAGGTGACATGTTTAGAATCCGGGTCTGTTGTCGTTCGATAGGTTTCGTTCAATTCAGGATAGTCGGTCAATGCACTTTGATTAATGCCTTTGAATTAGAGTACATCGCCTTTATCTGTCTAGTAAGATTATTACATTGCGTAGCGGAAATAAATGAGCCACTTGCTAATGTAGCCTGAGTCAGAAGAACTTTTGCAGCTGAAATAATATCCAACTGTTCTACTCAGAAATAGAAACCCTGCAAATGAAGTGCTATTATTCACGCACTTTAAAACAGATGGTCGCCGGTGGCGCAAAGATCCGGTAACCAGAATCTGAAAAAATAATGGTCGAAGTATCGTATCCGATAACTTCATACTTTTTGACGTGAGTTGATGGAGAAAACAACCATGGCATTTGAATTACCTGCACTGCCGTATGACAAATCAGCACTTGAGCCACACATCTCTGCTGAAACTCTGGAATTCCACCACGGTAAACACCACAACACATACGTGGACAAGCTGAACGGTCTGGTACCGGGTACTGAGTTTGAAGGCAAAACTCTGGAAGAAGTGATCAAAGCAGCTCCAGCGGGTCCTGTTTTCAACAACGCGGCTCAGATCTGGAACCACACGTTCTACTGGAACAGCCTGTCTCCAAACGGTGGCGGTCAGCCTACTGGCGCTCTGGCGGACGCGATCAATGCTAAATGGGGTTCTTTCGAAGCATTCCAGACTGAGTTTAACGACAAAGCTGTAAACAACTTCGGCTCCAGCTGGACCTGGCTGGTTAAGAACGCTGACGGTTCTCTGGAAATCGTTAACACCAGCAACGCTGGCACACCTATGACTGCGGGTCAGACTGCTCTGCTGACTGTTGATCTGTGGGAACACGCTTACTACATCGACTACCGCAACGTGCGCCCTAACTACCTGAATGGTTTCTGGGCTCTGGCGAACTGGGACTTTGCAGCGGCTAACTTCGCAGCATAAGTTACAGACAGTATTCCCAAGGAATACTCAAGCCGGCCACTGATTCAGTGGTCGGTTTTTTTTCGCCTGAAAAAACCGAACATGACCGGCTCAAATCTGTCAGAGAGAGTCATTCAGACAACGCCTTACCGGCTATCGATGTTAATCCTGGGGTTTCTGCTTTAATAAAGGTGACGGCCTGACCCGTTAGTCGCTATCATATAACCAATATTATACAAGCATATTTAGGAGCCTGACCTATGAATGGAACTGCGATTTCATGCCGAGCAATTTCATGCCGAGCGACCTCACGCCGAACCATTGCCCTGCGGATGCTTTTTACAGCAGTCACACTGCTGGCCTTGCTGCTCTCTTTTAACGCTTCCGCTCAGCGCCCCATTCTCACCGTTGAAGGTTTAGATAAACCGGTTAGCTTTACTCTGGCGGACCTTAAAGCCCTGCCTGCAACGGAAGTTGAGACAGAAACCATCTGGACAGATCAAAGCCATCGTTTCTCATCGGTTTCTTTTAAAGACCTGATGGCTCATCTTGGCGTTGAGACTCAGGGCAAAAAGATCACCATGATAGCTCTGAATGATTACTCTATTAAGGTAGAAATCGACACGCTTATCGAACACAATGCCTTTATCGCGTATGCCATGGATGGAAAAAAAATGCGAATCAGAGACAAAGGCCCGCTTTGGGTTTTGTACCCATTCTCAGATCAGCCTGAAATTAATGTCCCTCCCTTTCAGGCCCACTCTATCTGGCAGTTAAAAACAATCGTTGTGAACTAAGCACATACGTTAAGCACCAAGGTGTACGGATTGAGTTATCTGATGGAGTTCTGTCACTGTGTTAAATAAGCGCTCAGGTCTTATCAAACCCATCGTGCTGGCTTTAAGCCTTCTCGTTCTGGTCTTTTTTATTGCCGGTTCTCTGTTCCGGCTGGAAAAAGAGATCAACGAATTTTCGATGCTGACCAAAGATGAGCGTTACTGGAACAGCACCCGTATTGAGATGGAACTGCTTCGGCTGGTGAATGAACTGAACGCCTTTGTTGCCAAGCCCTCTGCCGAACAATCTGATGAAGTCAGCTTCCGGACGGAGATCCTCTGGAGCCGGATTAATATTGTCACCAAGGGTTCAACCCGCGAGCTCATCATGCAGCTTGATAGCGGTATCCTCTCTGAAGTGGAACGCCTGAAAGAGCTCCTGATCAGTCTGGAAGATGAGATGGAAACCCTGACACCGGAGCAAGCCGGTCATTATATTGAGAGCATGGAAAACTTTATTCCCCGCTTTATGCACTCATCCCGCACCATCGCATCTGCTATTTCAGAAACCGAAAGCCGTTTCGCCTTGAAAGTTCAGGAGAACTATCGCTGGGTGATCTTTCTGCTGTTCAGTATTCTGGCTGTGGCCAGTATTTTCACGCTGATCAACTATCTGGAACTGCGTCGTAATCAGAAACTGGCGTTGAAAGCAGAGGCTGCAAACCGCAGTAAGAGCGATTTCCTGTCCAATATGAGCCACGAAATCCGTACACCGCTGAACGGTATTTTAGGCTCTGTCGAGCTTCTGAAAATGGAAGACAGCGTGCATAAAACGCCGGGCACTGCGTCTCTTCTGAAGGACATCACCGCATCAGGTAATGCCCTGCTGAACCTGATCAACAATATTCTCGATCTATCGCGTCTTCAGCAGAATAAAATGCCGATTGAGGCGAAATCTTTCGACCTGATCAGCTGCGCTCAGGATGCGCGCTCCGTGATCAACGCCGCCCTGACCGGCAAACAGCTTCGCTTCACACTGGATATACCAGCGGGTCAGCCCCATGAGATCGTCAGTGATCCTCTACGCCTGCAACAGGTGATCATCAACCTATTGGGTAATGCCGTGAAATTTACCGCCAGCGGCGGAATCACCCTGCGCATCCGGCTGCATCGGGAGTCTGAGCTTCCACACGCTGACTCGCCCCCGACATCACTGGTTGATCACAGGTTGCATATCGAAATTGAAGATACCGGTATCGGAATATCAGCAGAAGCTCAGCAGCAGCTTTTCTCTCCGTTCACACAGGCAGACAGCTCGACCACCCGCCAATACGGTGGCAGCGGACTGGGGCTTTCTCTCTGTCGCGAGATTATCGAAGCGATGAACGGTGAGATCGGTGTCCACAGTGAGCCGGATAAAGGCTCAGTGTTCTGGTTCAGCATTCCGGTACAGGTGAAGCAGGAACAGCTGACAGCAACATCCCGGGAGAACAGCCCAGGTACAGAAGGCATAGGCGCGGAAGACGCAGTCACCGCAGCCGATGATCGTCGGCCGATCCTTGTCGTGGAAGACAATCCGGTGAACGCCAAACTTGCCGTCGCCATTCTGAACAAGATGGGCTACGACACAGAGCATGCTGAAAATGGTCAGATCGCCTTTGATATGTGCCGGCAAAAGCCCTACGGCCTGATTGTGATGGACTGCCAGATGCCGGTGATGGATGGCATCACCTGTAGCCGGAAGATCCGACAGGAAGACACACCGAACAAAGAAACCGCCATCGTGGCCTTAACGGCCAATGTCATGGCTGTAGACCGGGCAAGCTGTCTGGAAGCCGGTATGCAGGACTTCCTCGCTAAACCGCTGGATACCCGCCTGCTCAAACAGGCGCTGGAGCAGTGGTTTAATGTCCGGATCACAGAATAATCCCACCCGTCTGAATCTACTGCCCGGGCTATTGCGTACATCCTGATAACCAACAGAGGTTTTGGCTATGGCCGGATCTCTCAGAAACGTCTCAGGGAGTACCTATATGAACGCACTACCACTGTCTTTTAAACGATCTGCATCGGCTGCAGGCCTGACCCTAATGGGCTTACTCTTTATGGCTGTCATGCTGTTCAGTCCCGTTAGTCAGGCCAAAGAGGCTAAAGCGATTTTCGCCGGCGGCTGTTTCTGGTGCATGGAGCCACCCTTCGATAATCTTGATGGCGTGATCAGCACCATTTCCGGCTATACCGATGGTCACAAAAAGAACCCTACCTACCGTGAAGTATCCGCCGGCGTTACCGGTCACACTGAAGCGGTTGAGGTCACGTACGACCCGGATATCGTCAGTTATCAGACCCTACTCGATGTCTTCTGGGTTAATGTCGACCCCTTCGCCATCAACCGCCAGTTCTGTGATACCGGCACTCAGTACCGTTCCGGCATCTACCCAATCGATGACGAACAGATGCGTCTGGCGACAGCCAGCAAAGAAAAGGTTCAGCAGGATTTTGATAAAAAGATCCAGACTGAAATCAAACCCGCCAGCACCTTCTATCCGGCTGAAGACTACCATCAGGATTACTACATGAAGAATCCGATCCGCTATACCTTCTACCGCAATAGCTGTGGTCGGGATAATCGCCTGAAAGAAGTTTGGGGCGATCGGTTTAAAAAATACTAATTTTACCTTTACTAATATATAAAAAAGTTACTAAGATAGATCGCAGGCTTATAACAAAATAACAATCCACTCCCCCCAAGGAGGCCTGCGATGGCTCATGTAGTAGTGCTCGGTGCCGGCACCGGCGGTATGGCAGCAGCGTACGAGTTACGCCACAAGCTCGGTAAATCTCACGAAATCACCGTGATCAACGAACGGGATTATTTCCAGTTTGTTCCCTCCAACCCCTGGGTTGCCGTTGGCTGGCGGGATTCCGAAGAGATCAGCTTCAAAATCGCCCCTCACCTGCAAAAACACGATATCAACTTTATCCCTCAGGCCGTGGACGCTATCAGCCCCGAAAGCAACAGCCTGACGCTGGCAAATGGCGAAGCCGTTCACTATGACCACCTGCTGATTATGACCGGGCCTAAACTGGCCTTTGACGAAGTGGAAGGCGCAGGCCCCCACGGTGGCCATACGCAATCGGTGTGCTCTCTGCCCCACGCACTGGATTCCTACAAGAACTTTGAACAGCTTTGCGAAGACCCCGGCCCTGTTGTCGTGGGTGCTATGGCCGGAGCCAGCTGTTTTGGACCCGCCTACGAATACGCTTTTATTCTGAACAAAGAGCTGCAAAACCGGAAAATCCGCGACAAAGTCCCTATGACCTTTGTCACCAGCGAACCCTATATCGGCCATCTGGGCTTAGGCGGTGTTGGCGATTCCAAATCCATGCT
Source organism: Oceanospirillum sp. (assembly GCA_048264105.1). GTDB lineage: Bacteria > Pseudomonadota > Gammaproteobacteria > Pseudomonadales > Halomonadaceae > Oceanospirillum. Next base: position 257,370 of record JBLXDJ010000005.1, on the reverse strand, counting down.
GGAGTCCGACCTGCGTATGCACCACATCAAGTGGATCTGCAACGCCAAGGTTTCCAAAGTGGAAGAGGGCATGATGTATGTGGATGAACACAACGACAGTGGTGAAGTGATCAAACAGCACGAACTGCCGTTTAAGCACTCCATGATGCTACCGGCCTTCAAAGGCGTAGATTGTGTCGCCAACGTAGCGGATCTCTGTAATCCGCGCGGTTTTGTGATTGTTGATGATCATCAGCGCAGCCCGAAATACGACAATATCTGGTCAGCGGGTGTCTGTATCGCCATCGCGCCGACCGAAGCCACTCCTGTGCCCACCGGCGTGCCTAAAACCGGCTATATGATTGAGTCCATGGTGACCGCCATTGTGGAAAATCTGGATGCGGTGCTGAAAGGTGAAGAGCCGGAAGCCAAAGCGACCTGGAATGCCATCTGTCTGGCGGATATGGGCGATACCGGTGCAGCCTTTGTGGCGCTGCCGCAGATTCCACCGCGCAACGTCAACTGGTTTAAGAAGGGCAAATGGGTGCATCTGGCGAAGGTCGCCTTTGAGAAGTACTTCATCCGTAAGATGAAGACCGGTAATCCCGAGCCGTTCTACGAGAAACAGATCCTCAAAATGATCGGTGTCGAGCGCCTGAAATAGCGCTAACGAACAGCATAGAACTCTGCTAGTCCGTTTATTCAGGCAACCTCTATCTAAATGAGGCGATCTGACATAACTGATAGGACACGGGAGCCATGCGGCTCCCGTTTTTTTATCTTCGCTTAATTTATCTTTACTTAAAACCCAGCGATGCTTTTAACTCAGCAGTGGTTTTAAACCAGCGGTTCTTTTAACTCAGCGATGCTTTTAAACCAGTGCTCTACGGCCCCGAGTTTGGCCGCTTCAGCCAGAACCACCAGATCACCAGTCCGATCAGCACAAGACCTGCCAGATTTACCAATACGCTCATTATCTGTTCCTCCATTGTTTATCAGTGGCTATAAGCCAGCTAATAATTGGCTTATGCATCTGCCGACAGCTTCTTCAGTCGCAGACGGTTAGCGTTACTGACCACGGTCACCGAGGACATCGCCATGGCCGCTCCGGCAAAGGCCGGGTTCAGCAACCAGCCAAAGACCGGGAACAGGACACCCGCCGCCAGCGGAATACCGATGCTGTTATAAACAAAGGCACCAAACAGGTTCTGTTTGATATTGCTGACCGTCAGTTTCGAGATCTCCATCGCATCGGCAATGCCCTGCAACGAGCCTCGCATCAGGGTCAGGTCGGCACTTTCAATGGCGATATCGGTACCCGTACCAATCGCCATGCCCACATCCGCCTGCGCCAACGCCGGGGCATCATTGATACCGTCACCCACCATGGCAACCTTAAGCCCCTGTTGCTGCAGCTTACGGATCTCATCGGCTTTATGATCCGGCATCACCTCAGCGATTACCTGATCGACACCCACTTCGCTTGCTACTGCCTGGGCGGTAATCCGGTTATCACCGGTGAGCATCATCACTTTGACGCCCTGCTTTTTCAGGCGGGCGATGGCGGCTTTCGAGTCTTCTTTCACCGGATCAGCAATCGACAGCACACCGATCACCGCCTCATTCAGCGCCAGTAATACCGGTGTTTTTCCCTGCTCCGCCAGCGCCTGCATCTGAGTTTCAGCAGCGCCCAATTCCAGATCAAAGCTCTGCATCAGGGCGCGGTTGCCCAGCAGTAAGCGCTGGCTTACGTCGGAGTCATCACCAGTAAACTGTCCCTGAATACCCTGTCCCGCCACCGGCTGAATCTCTTTCGCTTCCTGAACGCTGATGCCTTCGGTCTTGGCGCGATTGACAATCGCCTGTGCCAGCGGGTGTTCAGAAGCAACCTCAAGGCTGACGGCAAACTTAAGCAGATCCTGCTCGGTTAAACCCTGTGCTTTACCTGCGTCCAGCAGCACCAGATCGGTCACTTCAGGGTGGCCCTGGGTCACGGTACCGGTTTTATCCAGCACCACCACATCCACCTCAGCGGCCTGCTGCAGCGCATCGCCTTTGCGAATCAGAATACCGTGCTCGGCGGCTTTACCCACGCCCACCATAATGGACATCGGCGTCGCAAGGCCCAAAGCACAGGGGCAAGCGATCACTAACACCGTCATGGTGGTCACCAGCATATAGGCCGACACCGGTTCCGGGCCGAAATTAAACCAGGCCAGTGCGGTCAGCACCGCGATAATCAGTACCGTAGGCACAAAGACCGCAGCGATCTTATCCGCCAAACGACCCAGCGCCGGTTTGGCATTCTGCGCCTGCCGCACCTGATCGATAATCTTCGCCAGCGCGGTATCACTACCAACCCGCAAGGTGCGGATACGGATGGTGCCGCTCTGATTCAGCGTACCGGCGGTGACTTCATCCCGTTTCTTTTTACTCACCGGCATCGGCTCACCGGTGAGCATGGATTCATCCACCCGGGTCTCGCCTTCCATCACCTTGCCATCCACCGGGATTTTTTCACCGGGACGCACCCGGATCATATCGCCCTTCTGGATCGACTCGATGCGCATATCCACCTCTTCGCCATCCTCCTTACGGATCAGGCGGGCGGTTTCCGGCTGCAGATTGAGCAGCTTACGGATCGCCTGCGAGGCCTGCCCCCGGGCACGGCTTTCCAACGCCTGCCCCAGATTCACCAGACCGATAATAAAGACGGCGGCTTCAAAGTAGACATGGCGCGCCTGCTCCGGCACCAGATCCGGCCAGAAAGAGATCAGCATGGAGAACAACCAGGCGGTGCCTGTACCCAGGGCGATCAGGGTATCCATATTGGCGTAGTGATTTTTAAACGCCGCCCACGCGCCCTGATAAAAGTGCCCGCCGGAATAAACCATCACCGCCAGTGTCAAAAGGCCAGTGATCTGCCAGAAGATCTGACCGGAGGCGTTGTTCAACATCGGCATACCGTCCCAGAACATCATCGCCATCAGCGGGATACCCAGCGCCAGCGCCGCACCGGTCTGCTTCAGCTGCTGATGGTAGTGGGCTTTCTCTTCCGCCTGACGCTCATCCTCACCGTAGTTATCATCCAGCAGGGTCGCACCAAAGCCCGCCTCTTCCACCGCAGCGATCACTTTTTCCGGAGCCACGGCAGCGGACACACTGGCGGAACGATCCGGCAGATTGACCTCGGCTTTATCAATACCTTCCAGCTGATCCAGCGCACTCTGTACCTGCTGCACGCAACTGGCACAGTGCATGCCCCGCAAGGCAAAACGGTATTCCTGCTGCTGTTGGTTTTTATCCGCTTCAGACATAAAACCTCCCTTTGGCTGCTATCCGCGCCCTGCGCCAATATCAGCCGGTAAAAATGACTGATCCGGCCTAAGCCGGATCAGATAAACACGCACAGGGCTGCTCCGGACACTTACTCTGTCCGGAATCCCTTGAATGGCAAACCTGTCAGATCAGGCTTTCTTTTCTTCCGCATCGAAACCGGCTTCTTCCACCGCATCAATCAAGTCTTCTACCTTCATGGTGCCGGTGACATGGGCTTCATAAAGGGTGACATCGGCCTGCTCAACACCATCCACCATCATCAGGGCGGTGGTTACTGAGTTCACACAACCGTTGCAGGAAAGACCTTCCAGTGTAATAACAACTTCTTTGCTCATGTTCGCTACCTAGTTCTTAAAAGGAATTAGCTTAAAGGAATTCGCTTAAAGGATTCAGATTAACTGTTTCAGATAATAAGCTTGTTTCAATAACTGCATTCTAAACCCTGTAGTAGGCTACAGGGTCAAGCGTGATCAAAAAAATTTCGTCGTGGATTTTAATGCTTAGGGCGACTCCACGCCTGATAGATCTTATCGGGCCAGCGGGACTGGAACCAGGCGATCACACTGTCGATCTCCTGATCGGTCATTTTATCTTTCCAGGCAGGCATATCCGAAGGCACATCAGGCCCACGACCGTGTTTGATTACACCGCGCAGCTGATCCAGCGGATGATGCCAGGCGTGCCCTGTTCCATTCAGCGGTGGCGGCAGATAACGGCCATCGGCGGTGGGTTTACGCCAGTCAGGGTTGCCCTGACCAAAACCACCATGACACTGGGCACAGTTTTCCTGATAAAGCGGCTTCCCCTGATTCACCATCTCCTGCGTATACCAACGCTCTGCTTTTACAGCGGTGTCTGTAGCCATCGCGCTGTGATTGTTCATCTCGGTTTGGCTGTCGTCGCTGCAGGCCGCTAACAGACCTAAACTCAGCACCAGAAGCGCTTTACGTCCACGAGAAACAACCTTAGCGCCACAGGAAACAATCTTAGTACCACGGGAAACAGCCTTGCCCCGCCTTAGAGATGACGATGAAAAACGTAATGAAAAAATGCTCTTAATAAAATACAACACAAGATAATCCTGCTGTTAAAACGGGTTGAATGTACTTTTTAATGAAATGTACTTTTTAATTAAACGTACTTATTGATCGACCTGATCTTTATGGCCTTTCGCCATAAGCATTTTCAGGCAGCAGCGTCAGAGATAAGCCGCCTGAAAATCAGAGCTCTGATTCAGCCAGCAACTCTAGTTCAGCCAACAGCAATGGAGCTTGTGCAAACGTATGCGGGAGGATAACGGCAGCGCCCGGGGCTTAGGAGCCTGACTCGTGACGATTAAAAGTGTGAACAACCCAAGTATAAAGATCAGGGATAACAGCTGGATCTCTGCCAGCGTTATCGGCTGGCTTTCATCATCACAGCAGCTCATAACCGGAGCAGTGTCCGGCATCAGTCTGGCAGACCCTGCATGACCTTGCCCGGAGTGATCGGATTCGGTAAAGCCAGAGGCCAGCATTAAACCATGTCCGCCATGGGGATCCGTCGCAAACACTGCGGACTCTCCATGGGAAGCCCCCAATCTGGCAGCGGGTTCCGTCAGCATGCCGAAACACTGCACCAACAGAGCCAGCACTGCAAAGGCAGTGATCCAGGGCATCAGTGAGTGAGTAGAAGCAGTGTTCGGTTTCATATCAGGTTCAGTCAGCGTTATAGCGGTTCATTTAAGGGATAAAGTGTTGAGAGATAAAGCGATTCGGACTTGAAATCAGCTCTTGGAAAACCAACATTAAGTAAAAGTTCAATAATGATAGCTGAAGCCTGTCGGATTTCAGAGGTCAGCTTAAAATATTAAATCAATTACTGCCGGATGGCTGACGCGATAACCCGAACAACGCTGCACCGAGAACGGGTTAACTCTCAGCGCGATCAACCGCCACCAATCCTATGGAACCCGCTATGGAATCAACACTGAGCACCAATCAATACTCTCAACTGCCTGCTATCGAAACCTCGCTACAGGAGCAGGCAAAACAGCTCGGTACCACCAGAACCTTCAGCCCGTTGGCCAGCATGGGTGTTCTGCTGATCAAAGGCGATATGGCCGCCAAACTACTGCACGGTCAGGCCAGTCAGAAAATTGAGGATCTGCCGGAAGGTGAACTGCGCCCTTCCCTGCTGACCTCACCGAAAGGTCGCCCCTACGCCACTTTCTACGTTGTACGTCACCCGGAAGGCCTGCTGCTGTTATTACCGCGCTCAACGCTGGACACCACTCAAACCAATCTGAGCAAGTTTGCGCCTCTGTACCGCTGCACTTTTGAGGACAAATCCGATGAGATCGCCTTGGTTGGCTTTAACCATGCTGATGCAAAGGCCGAAGGCGTTGATAGCTTCAACCTGCCGGGCATGACTGAACGCAGTATCGGCCTGTGCAGCTTTGAAACCCTGACCGCTCTTTTTGATTCCGAACTGACACCGGTGGCAGAAGCCGCCTGGAATCTGACTCAGATCGAAAACGTACAGATTTTGCTGGAGCAGAGCCACACCGATCAGTTTATCCCGCAGATGCTCAACTATCAGGCCACCGGAGCCATCAGCTTTAAGAAAGGCTGTTACACCGGACAGGAGATTATCGCCCGCGCCCAGTACCGTGGTGGCGTTAAGAAACGTCTGCAGCGATTGGTGGGTGATGGCGAAGCCAAGGTGGGTGATCAGGTGATCTGCCTGCTGGAAGGCGACAAAACGGAAGCCGGTGAAATCCTGCTCACCGCCATCAACGCTGAAGGCAAAACCGAACTGTTAGCAGTCCTGAAAGACAACACGCTGGAAGAGCCCCTGCTGACCGCCGATGATCAGCCACTGACGCTGATCGACCTGCCTTACGGACTGGAGAAGCAGGAGATCTGATTTTCTTTTCTTCTGGTTTCTTCCGAGCAGCCGTCAAATAAAAAAGGCGCGAATCGAAAGATCCGCGCCTTTTGTGTTTCTAAAAACACACTATTCAGAACCAGCCTGATTGTTCTGAAAAGATCAGGCTTCCGGTTGCTCCGGCAGCTGCCAGTTGATCGGCTGTTTACCACGGGAGATCAGAAACTCATTGGCCTGACTGAACTGACGGTTACCAAAGAAGCCACGATGCGCCGACAGCGGTGACGGGTGCACCGACTTCAGCACCAGATGTTTGTTCTGATCGACAAAAGACGCCTTCTTCTGGGCGTAACTGCCCCACAGCAGAAACACCACACCATCAAGCCGTTCGTTAATAATGTGGATCACCTTATCGGTGAACTGCTCCCAGCCTTTTTTCTGATGGGAAGCGGCATTGGCCTGCTCAACCGTTAACACCGCATTCAGCAATAACACGCCCTGCTCTGCCCAGCTGGCCAGATAACCGTGATTTACCGGCTGCACACCCAGATCGGTTTCCAGCTCTTTAAAGATGTTTTTCAGCGACGGCGGCGTTTTACCCCCCGGGCGCACGGAAAAACTCAGGCCATGGGCCTGATCCGGGCCGTGGTACGGGTCCTGCCCCAGAATCACCACTTTAACCTGATCCAGCGGTGTGTATTTAAAGGCGTTAAACCAATCCGACGAGTGCGGGTAGATCACCTTACCCTGTGCTTTTTCCTGTGCCAGAAAGGCTTTCAGATTCTGCATATAGGGCTGCTCAAACTCACCACCCAACACCGCCAACCAATCATCCGGCAGATCAATCGCCATAACTCGTCTATCCCGCTGGTTAAAAATTTCAGGGATTTTAACAGATTAGATGGGCAAAAATACGATACTGTATAAAAAACCAGCACCTTGAATTATCAGCTTGGCAATTCAATTCATTACCTGCCAAAATTAAGTATCACCTGATACGAGAGAAGTGCTATGAACCTGCAACAGATTGAGTCTGAAGCACTGCATTTGCCGGAAGAAAAGCGCGCAAAGCTGATTCAGACCCTGATCGCAAGCCTTGATACGCCATCAGATACCGAACTGAAAAGCGAGTGGCTGACTGAAGCCAAGCGGCGTGCTGAAGAGCTGGATCAGGGCGTTTCTGAACCTGTTCCGGCCCACGATGTGATGAAGAAGGCCCGGGCACTGGTCAAATGAGCTATACATTCCACCCGGCAGTGGAGGCTGAGTTTCTGGAATCTATCGCTTATTACGAATCCAAAGTCCCCGGATTAGGCAACACACTGATTGATGAGTTTGAGCACCTGCTGCAACTGGTGCTGCAATCTCCCGAAGCCTGGAAAACTGAGCTGCCGCCGGATATCCGACGAATTCCAATGAAGCGATTTCCGCTTTCAGTTATCTACCGGATAAAAAAAGAACAAATCCAGATACTGGCACTCGCCCACGACAAAAGACGCCCCTGGTACTGGATAAATCGTTAATACCGGACAAACTATTCAAACAAAGACCAAACCTACAAAACAAAACCCCCGCTATCTCTGATAACGGGGGTTTTGTGCATTTTCAGATATTGATTCGACAAAGCCTCTAAAGGTTATGCCGGTTCCGCTTCCTGCTGCACCTTAGCTGAGTCTTTGCCGGAAGCCGCCTGCTTACGCAGGGTGCGGGCGGCTGCGACCATATTCTCCAGTGCGGGAATCACCTCCGGCCACTGGCGGGTTTTCAGGCCGCAGTCCGGATTCACCCACAGGCGCTCTGCCGGAATACGCTCAGCGGCTTTACTCATCAGCTTCACCATCTGGGCTTCGCTCGGGATATTCGGTGAGTGAATATCGTAAACACCCGGGCCGATCTCATTCGGGTATTCAAAGGCCTCAAATACATCCAGCAGCTCCATATCGGAACGGGAGGTTTCGATGGTAATCACATCGGCATCCATGCGGGCGATGGATTCGATAATGTCGTTAAACTCGGAATAGCACATGTGGGTGTGGATCTGAGTTTCATCAGACACACCGTTAGCGCTGATGCGGAAGCAGTTCACGGCCCAATCCAGATAGTGCTGCCACTCACTGCGGCGCAGGGGCAGACCTTCACGCAGGGCAGCTTCATCGATCTGAATCACGTTAACGCCCGCCGCTTCCAGATCCTGAACCTCCTGACGGATCGCCAGCGCCAGCTGCAGGCAGCTCTCTTTACGGGGCTGATCGTCGCGCACAAAGGACCAGTTCAGAATGGTCACCGGTCCTGTCAGCATGCCTTTCATCGGTTTGTCGGTCAGAGACTGAGCGAACTGTGTCCAGGCAACGGTCATAGGCTGTGGGCGGCTGATATCACCAAACAGAATCGGCGGCTTCACACAGCGGGAACCGTAAGACTGCACCCAGCCGAAACGACTGAAGGCATAACCTTCCAGCTGTTCACCGAAGTATTCCACCATGTCGTTACGCTCGGCTTCACCGTGTACCAGCACATCCAGCCCCAGCTTTTCCTGTTCCAGCACGGCACGTTCAATCTCAGCTTTCATCTGCGCCTGATAATCTGCTTCGCTCAGCTCATGCTTTTTATAAGCCAGACGGGCTTTACGGATCTCAGCCGTCTGCGGGAAAGAACCGATGGTTGTGGTCGGATAGAGTGGCAGATTAAGAATTTTCTCCTGCTTGGCGGCACGGAAGGCATAAGCACTCTGACGCTGACCAAAACCGGAGGTGATACCACCAACGCTGGCTTTCACCGCGCGGTTATGCACCCGCTCCGACAGACGACGACTGGTAATCGCAGCCTGATTCTCCGCCAATGCTTCAGCAACCGCCTCACGACCTTCATTGATGGCACGACCCAGCAGCTGTACTTCTGCCAGTTTCTGTTTGGCAAAGGCCAGCCAGCTGATCAGCTCCTCATCCAGTGTTGCCGGTTTGTCTTCCGTAGCAGCACTTTCGCTTTGCAGATCCACCGGCACATGCAGCAGAGAACAGGATGGCGCCAGCCAGAGACGCTCTCCCAGCTTAGCCGCAACCGGCTCCAGCCAGTCCAGCACACGGTTAAGATCCGTCTTCCAGATATTACGGCCATCCACCGCACCCACCGACAACACCTTATGTCCCGGCAACCAGTCCACCACCTTGGTCACTTCCTCACGGCCACGCACGGCATCGATATGCAGCCCCGCCACCGGCAGGTTGCAGGCCAGCTGCAGATTATCCTGCAGGGTGCCGAAATAGGTGGCGATCAGCACCTGAGGGCGGTTGGCTTTCAGGGTGTGATAAGCGTGTTCAAACGCCTGCTTCCAGCGGGCATCCAGCTCGGTCACCAGTGCTGGTTCATCGATCTGTACCCACTCCACACCAGCATCTGCCAACTGTTCCAGCAGGGCGCTGTAAACCGGCAACAGTTTATCCAGCAGTGCCAGCGGATCGGAACCGTCCTTGGCCTTACTCAGCCAGAGGTAGGTCACAGGGCCGATAATCACGGGCTTGGCTTTTGCCAGCCCCAGCTGAATCTGCGCCTCTGCCAACTGAGCCAGAATGCGCTCCGGATTCAGGGCAAATTCAGTCGCTGCCGTGACTTCCGGCACGATGTAGTGATAGTTGGTATCAAACCACTTGGTCATCTCACCGGCATGCACGCAGTTGCAGGGCGAATCCTGAGCGGAACGGCCACGGGCCACACGGAAGTAGTTATCCAGCTCGGAGCCTTCCAGACCCTGAACCCGCTGCGGCAGGTTACCCAGGGTAAAGCTCATATCCAGCACCTGATCGTAGAGGGAGAAATCCCCCACCGGCACCAGATTCAGTTCCTGCTGTTGCTGCCAGTTGATCTCACGCAGCGCTTTTGCGGTGGTCAGCAGCTGATCCGCTGAGGTCTCACCTTTCCAGAAACTTTCCTGTGCAAATTTCAGTTCGCGCTTGGCGCCGATACGGGGAAAACCCAGATTGTGTACTAAAGCCATGATGTTTCCTTACCTTGTTCATTGGTGCAGAAGCCTGAGCAGCTTCAAACGATGGCGATAGCCTAAACAATGCAACCCATGAAAAATAATGGTACTTTCTCATCGATCAATTAGATTTACTCATAGATTGCCCGTTAAACAGGCTGAAAGAAAAAACAAGGGAAGAGAGATGATCGAACGCAGCCACCTGAGTATTTTGCGCGCCATCGACCAGCAGGGTTCGCTGACCGCCGCATCGGAAAGCCTGCATCTGACCCAGTCGGCACTCAGCCACACCATCAAAAAGCTGGAAGGTCAGATCGGCAGCCCGCTCTGGCTGAAGGATGGCCGTAAGGTGCGCCTGACGCAGGCCGGGGAATACCTGCTGAAAGAGGCCAAGCGCATCCTGCCCCAGCTGGAACGTATTGATGAAACCCTGAGCCGCTTCGCCCGCAACGAACAGGGCAGCCTGCATATCGGCATGGAGTGCCACCCCTGCTATCAGTGGTTGCTCAAAGTCGTTTCGCCGTTTATGGAAGTCTTCCCCTCGGTCGATCTGGACGTTAAGCAGCGCTTTCAGTTTGGTGGCATGGCAGCACTGTTTAATCACGATATCGATATTCTGGTCACCCCTGACCCGATCTGGCGGGAAGGTATCGTGTTTGAGCCGGTATTCCCTTACGAGCAGGTTTTGGTGGTGCATCAGGATAATCCTTTGGCGACCCAGCCCTGGATCGCGCCGGATCAGCTGGCCGGTGAAACCCTGTTCACCTATCCGGTGGAGATCGAACGGCTGGATATCTTTCAGCAGTTTCTGCTGCCCGCCCACTGCCGACCGCAGAAACATAAAACACTGGAAGCTACCGAGATCATTCTGCAGATGGTCGCCGCCAATCGTGGTGTCGCCACGCTACCGGCATGGCTGGGACGGGAGTATGCAGAGAACCTGCCCATCGCGCTGGTTCGGCTGGGAAAAGAGGGGATTCAGAAACAGATCTTTCTGGGCGTCCGCCAGCAGGATGAAGACAACCCGCATATTGGGCGCTTTATCCAACTGGCGAAAGAGACGGGGCTTTAGCGGGCCGACTTCAGATAGTCATGGGCAACAAAGCCGGTTTTGCCATCCTGTGTGGCGACTTCACACCAGACACGGTCGTTGCGGTAATCACAGCCTTTGCTGGCAAGCTCTGTGCCTGCTTTCAGGTGCGCCAGCACATCAGAGCGGGTCGTCGCGCTTTTACGCAGATTCAGCCAGCTGTTTACGCCGGTCACCTGCCAGTTAGCAGGGCCACCCTGCTCCGGTGAGACAGGAACTTTCGCCAGTGGCGTCCAGTTATAGATACCGGCATCCGCTTTCAGACTCAGGTGCAGTTTGCCATCACGCAGGGCGAAACCTGTGATGTTACCGGTCTGGCGCAGAATCTCCTGCCCCATACTACCGGGAGGACACATCGCCAGGGTGCCTGCCAGTGGCGTAAAGCGGAACTGGCCATACTGATCACCCGTCTTCGCATCACCCTGACCCGCTTCCGCAGACCAGCCGCCCATAGCGCGATTACAGTCCAGACGCAGACCCGCGCGACCTTCATGGTTGAGGTAAAGCGTGTAATTTTCCGGATTTTCAGGACGTTTAACGCCAATTGAGTCGTCCATAGAGGTAAAAGACTCCAGCTGCCAGACCGTGCCCTTGAGAGCCTCAGCCAAAGGTTTCGCAGGGCTTGCGGCCTGTGCTATGCCACCACTCAAAGTCAGTGCCAGCGCACTGCTGATCGCTATAACACCGGTCATCCGTCGTGGATATCGCATCATTCTTCTTTCCTCATCACAAAGCGCCTTGTTAGTCAGTTTCACCGAACAACAGAACGAAGGGCTTCGCTTAAAATTTCGATAATAAAACAGCAATAAAAAAGGCATCGTTTCCGATGCCCTTTCAGATATCACCCTAGGATGACAGCTTCAGAATTTGGTTCGAATAAATAATTATTCACCTTCGAACTCACAGATTGAATAAACCTCAATCCCCTGCTCTCTCAGCTTAGCTGAACCACCCAGATCCGGCAGGTCGATAATCGCAGCGGCTTCCACCACTTCCGCACCCAGACGCTTGATCAGGTTCGCAGCGGCCAGCATGGTACCGCCGGTGGCGATCAGGTCATCGATCAACAGTACCTTGTCACCGGGTTTGAAAGAATCCGTGTGCAGCTCAACCGTGGCTGAACCGTATTCCAGATCGTAGCTTTCCTGCACAGTTTCAAAAGGCAGTTTGCCCTTCTTACGCACCGGAATAAAACCGGTATTCAGCTCATACGCGATGGGCGAACCCAGAATAAAACCACGGGCATCAACACCGGCTACAGCATCAATATCGTGATCGTAGTAGCGGTGAACAAAGGTATCGATCAGCTTACGAAACGCTTTTTTGTTCTGAAACAGCGGCGTGATATCACGGAACATCACACCTTCTTCCGGCCAGTCAGGCACAGTACGGATTACAGAACGCAGGTAGTCGGTGTTGTTCATAGTGTTTTCATCACGATCAGACATGGGTAAACCTTTTTTAAAACGGATGCTCCGCATCAATAACGCTGACGATCCTGACAGCGGTACAGGTAATAAATAAAGACGCCGTTTACTCAAGCAACAGACAAACAAATGCCGACACTAAGGTCGGCATCTGAACAGTTTGTGCTGCCCATCAGGCAACAGCAAACATAGCCTTAAGCCACGGCAAGCATATCCCTAAGCTACGATGAACTTAGCCACAAAGAGTGCAGCCAGAATCATCACGCTCAGAGACACGTCTTCACGACGACCGGACAGCAGCTTGATACCCGCGTAGGTGATAAAGCCGAAAGCGATGCCGTTCGCGATAGAGAAGGTCAGTGGCATTGCGATAGCCGCTACAAATACCGGAGCCGCTTCGGTCAGGTCTTTCCAGTCCACCTCAGCCAGACCAGCCGTCATCAGAACCGCAACGTAAAACAGCGCACCCGCCGTTGCGTAAGCCGGTACAGAACCTGCCAGCGGCGAGAAGAACAGAGACAGCAGGAACAGACCCGCAACCACAACCGCCGTCAGACCGGTACGGCCACCGGCAGAGATACCGGCAGTACTTTCGATATAACTGGTGGTGGTAGACGTACCCAGAGCAGCACCGGCCATCGTCGCAGCACTGTCAGACATCAGGGCACGGCCAAGACGCGGCAGACGCTTATCTTTGTCCAGCAGATTACCCTGCTGAGCAACAGCAACCAGCGTACCTGAGGTGTCGAACAGATCCACAAACAGGAAAGCGAAGATCACACTCAGCATGCCCACTTCCAGCGCACCAGCCAGATCCATCGCCATAAAGGTCGGAGCCAGACTTGGTGGTGCAGACACCACACCGTTCAGCTCGTTCAGACCCATCACGATAGACAGAACCGTAACCACCAGAATACCGATCATCACGGAACCCAGTACACGACGATAAGAGAGGGATACGATAATAAAGAAGCCGATGATCGCCAGAATAACGGTCGGATCAGACAGGTCACCCATGGTCACCAGGGTCGCAGGGCTATCAACCACAATACCGGCACTCTTCAGCGCGATCAGCGCCAGGAAAAGACCGATACCGGCAGCAATACCCAGTCGCAGGGAGAGAGGAATACTGTTGATAATCCACTCACGGATCTTAAACAGGCTCAGCACGGTAAAGATAATACCGGAGAAGAACACGGCACCCAGTGCCGATTCCCAGCTGTAACCCATCTCCATCACCACCGTAAAGGTGAAGAAGGCATTCAGGCCCATACCCGGCGCCAGCGCGATCGGGTAGTTAGCCCACAGACCCATAATCAGGGTACCGATAGCCGCCGCCAGACAGGTTGCGACGAATACAGCGCCGTAATCCATGCCCGCCAGTTTCAGAATCGATGGGTTAACAAAGATAATGTATGCCATCGTCAGGTAAGTGGTGATACCTGCAATAACTTCGGTTTTTACGTTGGTATTGTGCTCACGGAGCTTAAACAATTTTTCCAGCATGGGTTTTGCCCTGAACCAGTCCAAAAACAACAAAACCCGGAAAGGGTAGTTTCCAGGTTTCAACAGTTAGCGATACAGTCAATTCTGCATTTGCGGCAATCTTAGCCAAAAGTAGGGTAAAAATCGAGCAAACAGAGCAGAAACTCTACCGATTTCCTTAAAAAAGTTGGCAACGTGTTTTGACGCACCGCATTGCAGCAAAAAAAAGCCTGTTTCTGCTGCCTTGCACAAAAAAAGAGCCATGAGATAACTCATGACTCCTTCTCTTTGCGTCTGAAACCGTTTCAGCGACGCAACAGCATTTATCCCTGTTGGCGCGCCATCACCCGCTCAACGGTATCCACAATCGCCTGGGTCTGCGGATCGATCTCAATATTGATCCGGCTGCCTACCTTGCGCTGAGCGATTACAGTACGCTCCAGCGTCTCAGGAATCAGATTGACGCTGAACCCGCCATCCTGCAAAGCACCAACCGTCAGGCTGATACCATCGATACCGATATAGCCTTTCTCAAAAACGTACTGTTCATAACCTGCTGGCAGGGCGAACCAGATCTGATAGTTGTTTTCTGATTCAACAATCTCTTTCACTTCGGTGGTACACATGATGTGGCCGGACATGGAGTGGCCGCCAATCTCATCACCAAAGCGCGCCGCACGCTCAATATTCACCTCATCCCCCAGCGCAAGATCACCGAGATTGGTCAGGCGCAGGGTTTCCTGCATCAGATCAAAGCTGATCCGGTTGCCATCGATCCGGGTCACCGTCAGGCAGCAGCCGTTATGGGCGACACTGGCACCGGTTTCCAGCCCCGCTAAAAGCTCATCCGGCAGTTCGACAATATGGGTGCGGAAGTTTTCTTTCTCAACAAGCTCAACCAAAGGCGCACGGCCCTGAACAATACCGGTAAACATAACGCTTCCTATATAGATGAATAGATGCTGTGAAATCGGGTTTAAGCAAGCTGCAGATGGTACTTCAACTGCGCCATACGATCACAGCCGAAGAAGATCTCATCGTCAACAAACAGGGTTGGCGCACCAAAGGCACCTTTGTCCGCCGCACGCTGGGTGTTTTCCATCAAAGCAGCTTTACCGGCATCACTTTTGGAATAGTCCAGTGCTTCCTGCCCCAACAGGGAGAGGATGGTGTCGTCATGGATAATGTCCTGCCCTTCGCCCCAGAAAAGTTCATACAGGGCCAGACTCTTCTCGGCACGTACCTTATTTGGCAGGCTCATCAGCGCCCGCATCACATAAACGGTGTTGCAGGGGAAACTGTCAGGTTTGTTATAAGGCACCTGAAGAAAACGCGCCATACGGGGCAGATCCTTATCAAACAGATAGGTTTTCTTTTCCGCCAATGTCTGCGGCGGCTGGTTACCGGTCAGTTTGAACAGCCCCGGCAGGAACAGAGGTTGCCAGATCACGTTGCAGCCGGTTTGCTGCTCTAACTCTTCCAGCTGAACCGCTGCCAGGTAGCTGTAAGGGCTCACAATGTCGTAAAAAAACTCAACCTGCTTTGTCATGTATAGAAGCCTTTGGGTTGTGGGTCGCTTTATTTCGTACAGAGGTATTTTTATTGTTGGGGTTGCCGTTGATCATTTGATCCGATGCACTGACTAAATCATAACGCCAGTTTCCGACAGAAAACACAGCTCACCATCACGAAAGATGACCGTATGTCCGACTAAGCCGTTTTCCGCTAAAGCCACATTGGTCAGCTGATAACGCTATTGAATACGGCATTCACATACGGTTGGATTTTCTGCCTTTCTATAACAATCCAGCTGATTTCACTGGATGAAGTGCATTTTTATCACATCAGGTATACAAACAGCGCTTTAGGATACAAAATCAGACCAACAAAACCACCCTAACACAAAAGATTATGCTGTAATTAAATAGCTTCATAGAACAAACGCAATGCGTAAACCTTTTTTTACATTAAAACCCACCACCTCAGATTGACCACCCCGGTATTCGCCTTTAGTATTACGCACATAGGGTCGCGCAGCATTTTCCAGTGTTTGAAGGCGCGTAATAAATTTGCAAACGGGTTTGTCCAGCGTTTAGCCATCTCTATGAGGTGGCTGTTTTACACTGAACACTTTCCGGCTGGAGACTAGGGTAGTCTCCGATGGAATGATCTCTTTGAGAGACCCTCTGTTAGCTCTTGCATATATACTTCTGCCCCCGCCAACTTTGGTGGGGGCTTTTTTTTGCCTGCCATTTCTCTCAGGCCACTCAGGCATTCTCGCTCACAGACCACTCAGACATTCTCGCTCAGGCATTACCACACGAGTCATCCTGATACTTAATATCAAATACCCAAATGCAGCGGATACAAAAACGGCTGATTCAGAGATCAGCCGTTTCAGCCTGCCGGTTAAGGCCGGCAAGTATCAGAACTCAAGATTGCGATCAGGACAAAAGATCCACCACCAGTCCCTTCAGGTGTGTCAGCTTGGCGGCGATCTTGAGGGTATCTTTCTGCTCGTTCAGTACCAGCAGTAGCAGCTCCTCGGCCTCTTCATCAATCTTACGGATCACGTGATGTTTATCCGTCAGACTCCAGCCGGGACCCACGCCTTCAACCTCGTATGCACCCTTGGTGGCTTTACCGATCAGGTTACTGAGCAAGGCACGATAGATCTCAAGATTACCAATCGTGGGATTGCGCTCCAGATTGGTGGAGGCATCATCAAGTGCTTCGCGGATACGGGTCAGCTCATCGTTCAGCGTGGGTGCGCTAATCTCATCCACCTGCTGTACCAGATGATCGGTGAAGCTACGGGTTTTACCCACGCTACCGGTCTCTTTGGTCTTCGCCCGACGGGCACCGTCGCCGGTACGCAGGGATTTGAGTTTGTCGTTAATATTAATCATGGTGTTTGTCCGCTGGCACTTATAGGTCGACTAGGGCTTTTGCTGCAGTAACCAGCGCGCGCCATCAAGCGCCGCATCATGGTACTCGCCTTCCAGGGCGATACGCTCAAGATCCTGCTTCATGCGCTCCTGCTTGGGCAGCTCTTTACGGGCCTGATGGGTAGCAAAGTGAGCACCACGCCGGGTGATCTCTGCAAAGACCTTCAGCTCATCTTTCTCAAACCAGTCCGGCTCAATAATATCGATCAGGGTACGAATCCGGATACTCGCTTCCATCACATCACACTGGCCTTCCACCAACGCTTTGGAGATCACATGGATATTCTCCATGGTCTTCAGGCGCGCCTGTGTTTCCACCTCTTTCAGCGCCTTTAAACGCTCGGCTTCACGCTGATCAACCTGCTTGCGCAGCTTCAGGGCATAAAAAGCCAAAGCGATGATGATAGCTACTGCGATAACGGCCAGTAGCACGGCCATTTGGTTTGTCATTTCTGCTCAGATCCGGTTAGGTCATCGGTACATTTCTGCTCGGTCAGCCTTTATTTGGTACTGGCTTTCTTCGCTGTTTTTTTGCGTTTGCTTTTACCCTGTTTGCCGTGGGGTTTTCCCCGCAGCTCTTTCAGACGATGCTGTATTTTCCCATACAGGGTGTTCAGAGCAAAATGTCCTTTTTCGTTAGCGGTACCGGCTGGTACACCGGTCATCAGCTTGATCGCCTGCTCTGCATGTTCGACCGCATAAATCGCAAACTGATCATTGGCACAAGCGTCGATCACCTCGTCACTCAGCATCAGGTTGTCGATATTCTGAACCGGAATAATCACACCCTGATCACCGGTCAGACCGCGCTCTTTACAGGTAGCAAAGAAGCCTTCAACTTTCTCGTTCACGCCCCCGATCGGCTGCACTTCGCCAAACTGGTTCATCGAACCTGTAACCGCTAACGACTGCTTCACCGGAACACCGGACATCGCGGACAGAAGGCAGACCAGCTCACCCAGGGATGCACTGTCGCCATCAACCCCGTTATAGGATTGCTCAAAACCCAGGCTGGCCGACAATGGCAGCGGTTCATCAACACCAAACTGAGCATTCAGGAAGGCACTGAGAATCATCACCCCTTTGGAGTGCAGCGCGCCGCCCAACTGAACACTGCGCTCAATATCCAGCACTTCACCGTTACCGTAACGTACCGTACCTGTGATACGGCTTGGCTGACCAAATTCGCTCTCACCAATGCGCAACACCGTCAGGCCATTAACCTGCCCTACTTTCTCGCCCTGAGTATCAATCAGGATGGTGCCGTCGTGGATATTGTTAAACATCCGCTCACGAATATGACCGGAACGGTACTCGCGACCTTCCAGCGCCTGATCCACGGATTGAGCATCGATCTGCTCTTTCTGATCGGCACGGGCACAGTAGTTAGCCTCCCGCAGCAGATGCTTAAGATCCGCCGCATTCAGAGAGAGGCGATTCTGATGCTCCGCCTGACGGGAGCCGGCTTCGATCACCTTCATCAGGGCATCACGATTCACCGGCAGAAGATCATCTTCCTTCACCATAGAACTGATCAGGCGGGCGTAGAGGCCTTCATTTTCTTCATTGCGCGGCATATCACTTTCAAATTCAGCCAGCACCTTAAACAGCTCGCCAAAATCAGGATCGTACCGCTGCAGCAGGTAATACTGTTCTGCATCCCCCAGCAAAGCGATGGTGACACTCAGCTCCATCGGTTCCGGCTCAAGGCTGACATTGCCGGACAGCGTCAGCTGCTTTTCAAGGGTGTCAATACGCAGGCAACCGGTACGCAGCGCCAGCTTGAGACCATCCCAGGCGTAAGGCTGTTGCAGCAGTTTACCGGCATCCAGAATCAGAAAGCCGCCATTGGCTCGATGCAGCGCGCCGGGACGAATCAGGGAGAAGTCCGTTGCAACCGTGCCCATATAGGTCACATTTTCCAGATGACCTACCAGATTGTTGTGGGTCGGCATATCTTCGATCACCAATGGAGCGCCGGAATCGGCATCATTGGTGGACATTACATTGATCTGATAGCGGGCCGGAATTTTATGATCCGGGGATGCGCGGGTCACCGCATCGGTGTTTTCATCCTCTTCCAGAAAGATCTCAACATTTTCCACCAGATCTTTCTGCAGCGCTGTCAGGTAATCCAGTACGCGCTCATGTTCTGCGTACTTGTCCCGCAGCTCCGACAGCCAGTGCTGAATGGCGGTCAGCGTAATATTCTCGTTCAGCGTCTGCTGCTTCTCACGGATATCCTTTTCCATATGAGCCAGATCACGCAGAGCAGCCCTCAGATCTTTCTCCATCAGTTCGATGCTGTCTTTAAAGACCAGACGGGTCTCTTCAGGCAGGGCGTTAAACTCTTTTACCGCATAAGCCTCACCCTCCTCATCAACCGGCATAAAGGAGTACCCGCCGGGGGTCTGCAGAATCAGTTTAAGCTTATGCTTGGCGGCCTCTGCGGCAACCTCTTTGAGCATGGTTTCCTGCTGCTCAGAGAAGTCTTCCCGAATCGACTCGGCTTTCTCGACAAAGCTTTCTTGTTCAAAGGCAGCCGGAATCGCATGGCGCAGCTCTTTGATCAGCGCTTCCATATCTTTTTTCAGCTCGACCGCTTTACCTGCCGGTAAACGCAGCGCCCAGGGCTTACGGGGAGATTCAAAGTTATTGACGTAGCACCAGTCATCCGGTGATGCCTGAGAACTGGCGTGCTGCTGCAAAAAGCGTTTCAGCATAGTGCGCTTACCCAGACCGTTATCACCGACGGCAAACAGGTTGTACCCCTTATCAGGCACAGCGATCGCAAAGCGCACCGCATGCTCAGCCCTTTGCTGACCGATAAAGCGATCCAGAGGTTTGATGCGTGCAGTACTGGCGGGCAGACGTTTTTTCACGCAGCGTTTTTTCAGGCGGGATTGCGCCAAAGGCTTAGGTGCCTGCATTGAGTTCTCCCTAAAAAGCAAGCTGTATCAATACATTATGCAATACAACCAGAGTGAGCGCACGTTGGAAAATCAGGCGGCAAAACCACATTTTTTGCAAAGGTACATTCGACCAAGGCTCAGTAGTAAAAAAGTCTGACAAAATTACAATTCAGGGTCCCACATACGATTTCAGGCACCGAAAAATACTGAAAACCATAACAACCTAAGCCAGATCAATCTCTGTGCCTGCTTTATCATTACAATGCATAACCTTATAAAAAATACTGCTTATAACAATAACGATGAAAAGTGCAGCAGCATAAGAAGAGCGTACGCTCCGTTGCAAAGGTCTGGCGTTGGAATTTGATTAGCTATTAAGAACTACAGTGGATCCTTTATGAATCAAGTATTACGTTCAATTGGTATTAAACCCCGTATGGTCCTCGTCGTGATCACCACGGTGCTCAGTATTATCGCTCTGGTCAGTTTTTCTCTGAACCAGACCTACAAGATGCAGATTCAGGAAAAGCAGATCAAAACCCAGCACCTGGTAGAAAGTGCACTCGCCATGGTGGAGCACGAGTACCAGGGGTTTAAAGCAGGTCAGCAAACAGAAGAACAAGCCAAGCAGCGGGCGATCAAAACCCTTGAAGCACTTCGTTATGGCGATAACGATTACTTCTGGATCAACGATATGCAGGCGGTCGTGGTGATGCACCCGATCAAACCGGCACTGAACGGTAAAGATCTGTCCAAACTGGAAGATCCTAACGGTAAGCGCCTGTTCCAGAGCTTTGTGGATACCGTGCGGGCTAAAGGTCAGGGTAACGAAGGTTACCTGTGGCCGAAACCGGGCTTTGAACAGCCGGTGGAGAAAGTGTCTTACGTTGCCGGATTCAAGCCATGGGGCTGGGTAATCGGCACCGGTATCTATATTGATGATGTGGAAGCGGCCTTCTGGGAGACCGCAGGTTCTCAGGTCACCATCGCCGTGATCGGACTGGCGATCACGGTACTGGTCCTTTTCCTGATCGCCAACAGCATCATCACCCCGATGGATGAAACTAACCGTGCCATGCGCAATATCAGTCAGGGTGAAGGTGATCTGACCCAACGACTGGATGCTTCAGGAAATGATGAGATGAGCCAACTGGCGCGCTCTTTCAACCTGTTTGTGGATCAGATTCAGTCGGTGATTAAAGAGGTGGACAGCTCCACTCAGCGCGTGGCCTCTGCCGCAGAACAACTGACACAGGCAACCTCGCAAAGCACCGAAGCGATTCATCGTCAGACCACCGAAACCGATCAGGTGGCGACGGCGATCAACGAGATGGCAGCGACGATCCATCAGGTAGCGCAAAGTGCGATCAGTGCGGCGGAAACCACCCGTAACGCTGAAAAGCAGACCCATACCGGTAAAGACGATATTGATGCCACCACCCGCACTATCGCTTCACTGTCAGAGGAAGTTGGCCGTGCAACAGATGTGATTAAACAGCTGGATGATCAGGCCAATAATATCGCCTCGGTTCTGGATGTGATCGGTGGCATTGCCGAACAGACCAATCTGCTGGCTCTGAACGCAGCTATCGAAGCCGCCCGAGCCGGTGAACAGGGCCGTGGTTTTGCCGTGGTAGCCGATGAAGTACGTACACTGGCCAGCCGGACTCAGGACAGCACGCACGAGATCGAGAATATGATCGAGAAGCTGCAGGCAGGCGCCAAGCATGCAGTGACCGTGATGGAAGCCAGTGTGAAGAGCACCCACAACACCATGGAACGTGCCGATGAGACACAGGCGGCACTGGAAGAGATCGCCGGAGGCATGCTGCAGGTGAATGACATGATCAGTCAGATCGCCAGTGCTGCCGAACAGCAGTCTGCCGTTGCGGAGCAGATTAATGCCAGCGTGGTCAGTATTGTTGATCTGTCCTCTGACAGTTCTCATTCAGCAGACCAGACCCGTCAGGCAAGTTCAGAACTGAGCAACCTGGCCGGTGAACTCAAACAGCTGATCCATCGCTTTAAGGTTTAGAGCAATTTCAGGGCTTCGCCTTGGCATCTGACGTGAAGCCCATTTTTATTTCTGAGACCTCCCTTCGGGAACTACTGGTGATTATCCCCACCGGTCGTTCCCTTTTTTGTGCCTGATCACGCACGCTTTTGTGCTTTCTTCACAAGTCGGTTAGGCTTTTCTCAGTTTGCTGTACGCTAAACAGGTCAATCTCAGGGAGTCAGCATGGAGCCTGCCACGGGACAAGAAGATGAAAGGATCTCCGGAACCGACAACGGCGAGAGTGGCGAGAACGGCTGTCACTCCCGCTCTCCGATAACGGAACCGGATGTACAGGCCTCATTATCCCTGCCCGGAGAGATTTATCTGGTGCTTATGCCCAGAGTGCTTTTTCCGCAAACCTTTATGGCGCTGAATATTCTGGAACCCCGCTACGAACGCATGGTAAAAGCCTGCCTTGAGGATCAGCAGGGCATCGGCATTCTGTTTCAGCCGGATGGCATGACAGCGAATGCCACAGAAGAACAGCTGAAAGCCCTGTCAGGCTGTATCGGCACCTACGGCATGATCTCCGACTGGTATCCTCAACCAGACAATACCCTGACACTTAACCTCGATGGCTTCCGGCGTTTTAAGATCGGTCACGCCACTCAGGCAGACGATGGGCTGGTTAGCGCTCAGGTCGAATGGCTACCGGAAGAAGACGCCTGCGAAATAAGCAACGAGCATCAGCATCTGGTAGCCCTGCTGCAGGAGATCACCCGTCACCCTCTGGTCAAAGCCTGTGATTGCCGCTTTAACCTGCAGGATGCCAGAAGTGTCAGTCTCAACCTTTCCCACCTGTTACCCCTGCCGGATGCCGACAAGCAGACCCTTCTGGAATGCAGTGATGCCAGTAAGCGATTAACCACTCTCTCATATATGCTTTCTGTCAAAGGTCGTTGAATTTAATCATAAAGTTGATTGCAGCAATGACTCGATTGGCTAAACTAGGCACTATGGCGAATCTCCATTGCCCGGCTCTGTTCCGCAGCCTGTTTCTGCCCCGATAACAGCGCCTTAATATAACCCCGCTGCAGATGGCTCCCCCCAAGGCCACTGGGAAAACACATTTAAGGACGACCACCTTATGTTTAATACACTTGCCAGGCTCATCGACACGCTGCTCAGTGCCGTAGGTGCCAAAAGCCTTAACGCTCAGTTTTTGCTCTCCTATGCTCTGATTTTCCTGTTGGCCATCGCCTCCGGCTTCTCTCTGTATCTGAGTATGGCCATCGACCCTCAGACCATTAACATCGCCGGTCGTCAGCGTATGCTGAGCCAGAAAATGGCAAAAGAAGCTCTGCTGGTAGCTGCTCAGGTGGAGAATAAATCCACCCTGCAAAAAACCATGCAGCTGTTTGAAAACTCACACAAAGATATTATCAACGGCAATAAAGCTCAGGGCATGAATCCGATCACTGATCCTGCGATTCTGTCCCAGATGCAGAAGGTTGAAAGCCTGTGGAGCAACTACAGCACCACACTGCTGCAATACGCCGATAACCCGAGCGATGCCCTGCTGAATAAAATTCATAAAGAGTCGCCGGTTATTCTGGTAGAGATGAACAAAGCCGTGGTGATGATGACCCAGGCATCCAGCTCCCAGACCAAAACCCAGCTGATGACCGCCTTTATCTGTGTGATCCTGATTGTGTTTATGGTGGTGATGGGCCGTATCTTTGGTCTGCGTTTGCTGATGGATAACATTACCCGTCTGCAGAAGCGCCTGACTCACGTAGGCAGTGGTGACTTTACCCACCGCTTTACAGTGGATCACTCCAATAACGAAGTGGGCAAAATGTTTACCGCCTACAACAACATGATCGATCAGGTATCTGAGCTGGTTGATAACGCCCGCTCAGCCGTCAGCCGTACTGCCGAGCACAGTGAAAGCGTGACCAAAGCAACCGCCGATGCAGAAGCCGGTGTTGTGCGTCAGTACAACGATATCGATCAGGTGGCTACCGCCATGAACGAAATGAGCGCAACCGTGCACGAAGTCGCGCAAAACGCCGCTCAGGCCGCCGAAGCTGCAAAAACCGCTGATGATGAAGCACGCAGTGGTATGAATGTGGTACAGGCTGCTGTGGATCAGATCCACAGTATGGCTCAGCAGCTGGACAGCACCTCTGGCGTGCTGGATCGTCTGGAAGCGGAATCGGAAGAGATCGGCAAGGTACTGGAAGTGATTACCGGTATCGCCGAGCAGACCAACCTGCTGGCTCTAAACGCCGCGATTGAAGCTGCCCGTGCCGGTGAACAAGGGCGTGGTTTTGCCGTGGTTGCTGACGAAGTTCGTACTCTGGCACAGCGTACTCAGGAATCCACCGAAGAGATTCGTCTGATTATTGAGCGTCTGCAAAGCGAGTCCCGTAACGCGGTGACCTCAATGCAGCAGAGTTCAACCCTGGCGAAGAGCAGTGTCGAGCAGGCAGAACAGGCCTCTGAAGCCCTGACCCATATCGCCGGTGCCGTGGATACCATCAGCAGCATGAACACCCTGATCGCCACTGCCGCAGAAGAGCAGAGCCAGGTCGCTGATGATATCGATCAGCGCATCGTCAGCATCTCCGATGTCGCTGAACAGACCCGCTCTGATTCCCAAATGGTGGTTAGCGCCACTCAGCAGATTCAGAGTGAAGTCCACGATCTGGATCAGATGATCAGCCGCTTTAAAACCCGCTGATCCGCAATCTGCGTCAGCACCATAACTCACGAAAATGCCCCGACTAAGATCGGGGCATTTTTGTCTCTACAGCAGATTCGGCACAGGGCTATTTGTCAGGCCAGATCAGCTGACCAAACCCTGCTCAATCGCATAACGGGCCAGCCCTGCGGCGGTATGAATATCCAGCTTCTGCTTAATATTCTGTCGGTGGGTTTCCACGGTACGCACACTGATATCCAGTTGGCGGGCGATCTCTTTATTACTGTTCCCCTCCGCCAGATATCGCAGTACCGTCTCCTCCCGGGGAGTTAGTGCCTGCTTCTGCTCGGCCGCCTCCAGCTGCCCCTGAAACAGCATCTGAGACACGCCGGCACTGAAATAACTACCGCCCTGATAGACCGTCTGAATCGCCCGCACCAGCTCATCAGAACCGACATCTTTCAGCACATAACCGGATGCGCCGATCTGTACCAGCTGCTGAATATACTCCCGACTGTCATGCATACTCAGTATCAGCACAGGGACATCAGGGTACCTATTTCGCAGATGCTGGGTCGCCTCCAGCCCGTTCATCACCGGCATACTCACATCCATCAGCACCACATCCGGTAACTGCTGCTGAACAAAATCCAGCGCCTGCTGACCGTTCTGGGCTTCGCCGATCACTTCAATCAGCTCATCTGATTCAAAACGGGCGCGAATCCCATCCCGCACCAGCGGATGATCATCCACCAGCAGAAGTTTAATCGGTGCCGATACCGGCGGGCTTGCTTGCTCAGTCATAACGTCGTTTGCTCAATTATCAGGTGAGGCTCGTTCAGCCTGTTATTGTTGTCGGCTGCGGATCATCACCGCTTTGATTTTGCTCCTGCATCAGCAGGGGTTGCCAGCTGTGCATTGGAAACTTAGCCCGGACACGGGTTCCCTGCCTCGGGGCGGATTCAATAATAAACTCGCCGGAGAGGAACTCGACCCGCTCCCGCATATTACGCAAACCGATACCGGCACCGCGCATCACTTCGGGGACATTAAAACCAACACCATCATCCACCAGCGTCAGGTGAAAGGTATCCTTGTGCCAGCCAGTCGTCACCTTCAGGTGCCTGGCGTGTGCATGGCGCTCCACATTGGTCAGTCCCTCCTGCACGATTCGATACAGGGTGGTTTCTATCTCTTCCGGTAATCGCATACGACAGGGCGGTGTGTTCTGTTCGATCTCAATCCCAGTACGCAGGCGAAATTCATCCAACACCATGGTCATCGCAGGAATCAGGCCCAGATCATCCAGCGCACTGGGGCGCAGGTCATGGGAGATGCGGCGGATCTCCTGAATCGCCTCATTCATCACCGTGGATGCTTTTGCCAGATGGGACTGAGCTTTGGGGTTCTTGTCCCCTACGCTATCGGCCCCCAGCTCCAGCCGGAACTTAGCGGAAACCAACAGCTGATTGATACCATCATGTAACTCGCGGGAGAAACGACGGCGCTCAGATTCCTGAAACTGAACCGTCTTGTGCACCAGCTCTTTAAGACGGGAATCTGCCAGCCGGTGTTCATGGACATTGAACAGAATGACAAAGACAACGATCAGCCCCACGGTCACCGTGGTAATCGCCAGCACTGTGAAGAACGTATTGCGGATATTCCGTTTCACCTCATCACGGATTTTGGCCACTTCTTCGGCGATATCATCGATATACAGCCCCGTGCCCAACATCCAGTGCCAGCGGGGCAACTCGATCACGTAACTGATCTTTTCTGACTCCATACCGTTGGAGGGCTTATTCCACATATAACGGTGGTAGCCGCCGCCCTCTTTCGCCAGCGCCAGCAAACCGCGAATCACATGATCACCCTGGGCATCCTGCATATCGATCAGGTTACGCCCCACCAGCTCCGGCTGAATCGGGTGTACCAGATTGACGCCAGCCTTGTCGTAAACAAAGAAGTAACCATCGCTGCCAAAGGTGATCGCCTCTAGTACCGCTTTGACCTGTCGCTGGGCTTCCGACTCACTCAGATCGGAACGGTTCAGAATCGGGGAGATACTACTCATCGCCAGACTGACATAGTGCTGCAGTTCGGTACGTTTGGATTCGAGCAGGTTGTGCTCAAAGATGGCGATCTCAGTTTCGCTCAGGCTTTTCACCTGTTGCGCACTGATAAAGGTGATACTGGTTGTCACCAGCACCAGAGGGACCAGCGCCAGCAGAAGAATTTTGGTTTTCAGGCTCATCGCAGCAGAACAACCCCAGTCTGATCTCAGTGGGCATCCTGCCGGTTGAACAATCGAAAAGTTCGATTACGTATCCTGAAACTCACAGGAAAATCATTGTCAGTGATTATGCCCGTAACAGGCAAGACAGATACCGGAAATTATAGGTGAAATACGTAGTATAAAGGGCAAGGGTCTACGTAGTTTTACCTAGAAGAAGGGGAGCTAAAAGCCGGAGGGAATAAAAATCTGCCTCCTCTCCTTGAGGAGGGAAAAGAGGCAGTGCATCGATCAGGGTGGCCACTGTGCCGTCAGGTGAACCACCCAAACGATGCTAAGGGAACCAAACCATCTCTGGTTGGTGTCAACTAAAGCGGTAATGGTTTAGTGGGCGGGTCTATTCAGTCCCGCCTGTTCAAAACCAGTCTATTCAAAACCCAGATATTCAGGGAACAGCAGCAGTGCCAGCAGCACCAATACCTGCAATCCGATAAACGGCATCACACCCTTATAAATATCAATGGTGGTCACCCCTTTCGGCGCCACCCCTTTCAGATAGAAGAGACTGAAACCAAAGGGCGGTGTCAGGAACGAGGTCTGCAGGTTCATCGCGATCAGGATCGCAAACCAGGTCATGTTGATACCCAGAATCTCAGCAATCGGCACCAGAATCGGCACGATGATAAAGGCGATCTCTACGAAGTCGATAAAGAAGCCCAACACCAGAATCACCACCATGGACAGTACGAGGAAGCCCCACTTCTCACCCGGCAAGCCCAGCAGCAGTTCTTCAACCACCTCTTCACCACCGGTGTAAGAGAACGCCATAGAGAAGGCGGTCGCCCCCAGCAGAATGGCAAATACCATCGCGGTCACTTTTACCGTTTCAACACTGCTCTCGTAGATCATCTTCCAGTTAAACTGCTTGTAGAAGATCGACAGCAGCACCGCACCGGCACCGCCCAGCGCAGCAGATTCTGTTGGTGTGGCAACGCCACCAAAGATAGAGCCCAGTACTACAAGAATCAGCGCCAGCGGCGGCACAATGGCACGAATCGCTTTGAAGTAGAGCGCCTTACGATCGACACCCTCTTCCATCGGCATCGCCGGAGCTGCTTCCGGTTTCAGCCAGGTGTAGATCAGGATGTAAACGATATAAGCCGCAATCAGCAGGAAACCGGGGCCGATAGCCGCCTGAAACAGGTCACCCACCGGAATACCCATCACATCACCCAGCAGAATCAGAATGATCGATGGTGGAATAATCTGCCCCAGCGTACCGGAGGCACAGATGGTGCCGCAGGCCAGACGCTTGTCGTACTGGTACTTCATCATCACCGGCAGGGAGATAAGCCCCATCGCCACAACGGAAGCCCCTACAACACCGGTAGACGCTGCCAGCAGCGCACCCACCAGAATGGTGGAGATGGCGATACCGCCACGCACCTGACCAAACAGCGTACCCATGGATTCCAGCAGTTGTTCTGCCAGACGGGTTTTCTGCAGCACCAGACCCATAAAGATAAACAGCGGAATCGCCATCATCACCGTGTTCTGCATGATGCTCATCACGCGGTACGGCATAAAGGCAAACATATCCATACCTTCGGCAAAGACACCGAAGATCAGCGCCACACCACCAAAGGTGAAGGCGACGGGAAAACCTAACAACAGCAGCACCAGAGCCGCTGCAAACATCAAAATACCTGTCATAGCGGTCTCCTAGAGATCTGTTTTGTGATAAATCGGTTTATGGTGACCCAGCAACGTATTCACTGAGTTCAGAAGCAGCCCCAGACCGCTCACCGCCATAAAACCAAAGGAAACCGGAATCGCAGCCTTAATGATCCAGCGATGGGACAAACCACCCGGATCGCCACTGCTCTCGCCCAGCTCATAGGCCTCTTTCACAAAATCGATACCGAACCAGCCCACCAAAAGACAGAAAGGAAACAGAAACACCAACGTACCCAGCAGATCGATCCAGGCGCGGGCGTTAGGCGACAGGCGCTCATAAATCAGATCCACACGAACATGGCCGCCTGCTTTCAGGGTGTAAGGCACCCCAAACAGAAACATGGCCGCAAACAGGTGCCATTCCAGCTCCTGAAGGGCGATAGACACATCGTTCCAGAGATAGCGCGCCAGCACGTCGTAAAACACGTTAACCAGCAGCAGCAGAAATAACAGGGCAGAGAAAGTGCCCAGGCGATCGGAGACCCAGTTCAGGCCGTTCTCCAGCCGCACAAGCAGAGGCGCAGATGTCGGGGACATAGCTATTCCTATCGGGGCAAGGTGATAGTGGAAAGGGGTAAAAGCGTTAAACCGCAGCAGAAAAAAGAGAAGCCACAACCCCAACCGAAAGACACGTTCCGGTTGGGGTCACAGCTTCAGCAAGCGTTATTCGCCAGCGATAGAGTCCAGATATTGCTTATCCGCAATATTGGTCCATGCACGAACCTGCTTCAGATACTGAGCCTGAGACTCGATGATCTCTTTAGCCACAGGGTTCGCTGCTGCTTTCTCAGCCAGCAGTTTGTCGTTAGCAGAACGCATCGCTTCGATCACTTCAGACGGGAAACGCTTCACCTGAATGTTCGGGTATTCCTGCTTCATGGTTGCCCAGTTCTCGCCGGAAGCGTGAGTCGACTGGATGTACATGTCGTAAGCTGCGGTACGCATAGAGACACGCAGGATCTCCTGCAGATCTTTCGGCAGTTTCTTCCAGGTACGTTCGTTGATCAGGAACTGCAGCTCGGTCGCAGGCTCATGCCAGCCGGTGTAGTAGTAAGGAGCGATCTTGTGGAAGCCCATACGCAGATCCAGAGACGGACCTACCCACTCCAGCGCATCAATGGTGTTACGCTCAAGAGAGGTGTACAGCTCACCGGTTGCGATGTTAGTCGGCTTAGCGCCCAGCTCTGCCAGAACTTCACCGGCGAAGCCCGGAATACGCATCTTCAGACCCTGCAGGTCTGCAACAGAGTTGATCTCTTTACGGAACCAGCCACCCATCTGAATGCCGGTGTTACCGCCAGGGAAAGACAGCATACGGTGACGCTTGTACACCTTCTGCATCAGCTCCATACCACCACCGTGGTAGAACCAGCCGTACTGCTCAGGTGCGGTCATACCGAAAGGCATGGTGGTGAAGAACAGGGTGTTAGGATCTTTACCCTTCCAGTAGTAGGAAGCAGTGTGGCCCATATCGTACTGGCCACCTTTCACCATATCGAAAATGGCCAGCGGTGCTTTATGCTTGTTAGAAGAATCGATGGTGATCTTCAGACGACCGTTGGACATCTCTTCCGCCATCTTCGCCATGTTGCGCGGAGCATCACCAAAGATCGGGAAGTTCGTCGGCCAGCCTTCAGCCATTTTCAGACGGTAAACTTTATCAGCCGCCATCGCAGGAGCCGCCAGGAAGCTCAGGCAGGTCGCTGCTGCCAGTGCTTTCTTGGCGAAAGAGATTTTTTTAAGAGCGCTAAACATTGTTTTTATCATCCTCAGCGTTTTTCGGAATGCCCCACCGTTATTCTGGCCTCAGCATTAAGCGGACTCAGAACCTGCGGGCTTCTTGAACGGCTGAGATAGTTACAAAAACAAATATCTCCCACTATTCGGGTGAGTACGTAGCCCCCCTGTTGAAACTACGCAACCGACTCCGTAGAACTACGTATCCCGGTTGGCGAACCCGACTGCCATTGTTTACACTGATGCAACAGCCAATATCGCTAAAGCCATTGATTTTAAAGGGCTTTAAGTGATTATCAGACTTTTTACAGCACTCTGGAAACCTTCCAATATGAGCACTCTGCCCCGCCTCTACTCCTTTCGTCGATGCCCCTATGCCATGCGCGCCCGACTCGGGCTGTTATTTGCAGGATTACAGATGGAGCTGCGGGAGATCGTCCTGAAAAACAAACCCGCGCCTATGCTGGCGATCAGCCCTAAGGGCACGGTTCCCGTGCTGGAACTGCCGGATGGCCGAGTGATTGAAGAGAGCCGGGAGATTCTGGAATGGGCACTGGCACAGAATGATCCGGCTGGTTTGCTGGATGTGGATCTTCAGCTAGCGGCTGGCCTTCTGAATCAGAACGATGGTGACTTTAAACATTGGCTGGATCGCTATAAATATGCCGACCGCCATCCTGAAATGAGTCAGCTCGAATATCGACAGAAAGGAGAGGAATTTCTGAAGGTGCTTGAAGGTTTGCTGACCAACCAACCTTATCTGCTGGGGGACAAGATCAGCATCGCCGATATCGGCATCATGCCCTTTGTCCGCCAGTTCGCCCATGTGGATCGCCAGACCTTTTACGCACTGCCCTATCCGAAGTTGCAGCAATGGCTGCAGGACTGGTTAGAACATCCGGTCTTTCTGCAGGCCATGACCAAATTTGAGCCATGGCAGGAAGGAGATGAAGTGGTAGTGTTTCCGGAGGGTAGCTAGCCATATCGGAAACAACGCAAACAACCCATTAATTTAAATTTCCGAAAAGTATTTAATGAAGTGGTTAACAGCTTTCACTCGTAATTGATAATGCATAGGATCAATGATGTTCCAACCTAAATTCAAAGTATGCTCAGCAGGCGTGGAGAAAATTATTGGTATACATGAGCTCTCAAAGCTATCAAAAGAATGGGGGTTAGATAAGTATGCCCCGAACCGCTTTAGCTGGTGGTTAGTATTTCAAATTTGGATGTACAACGAAAGATTTGGAATCGAACCAGTAGAGATAATGGAAGCGATTAAAGAACTAGAAAACCAAACAGAATCGTTGATAAAAAAAGAAACTAAATTTACGCGATATCCATTGAAAGGGCTTTGGCACAAGCATTATTTCTCAGCAAGGTTCTTACCTAAAAATCTTCAAATTCATCATGGTAAAGATGGCATGAGGCAGATCATTAACAAACACCTCTCAGGCGCTAAAGAAATAACAGACGACATACTCAACCCCATGATAGCTGAGCTTACTATAAAAGCATTCGAAGCCCGATCTAATAGTGGGAAACTTACAGGAGAATGGATTGTTTTTGCAAAATACAATGGAGAAAATTATTACTTATCACTAGGGGAGCATGATGGAGATGATGAACTCCTTTATCAAAGAATTCTGTCAGTCTGTACTCCGCAATTTAAGTTTTTAAAAGATTTATTAGCCCCTACGGATAAAAGCAATGAGCATGCACAATCCCACCCACCCCGGTGAAATACTCAAAGATCTGGTGATTGAAACACTGGAACTGACCATCACGGATGTTGCCGAGCATCTGGATGTCAGCCGGAAAACCCTGTCGAAAGTGCTGAACGGCAAAGGGGCGATCACCCCTGAGATGGCATTAAGGCTGGAATTGGTATTCGGTAAACCCTCCGCAGACCACTGGTTAAGATTGCAGAACGCCTACGATCTCTGGCAGGCAAGACAGCATCAGGACACCTTACAGGTGTCGCCCTACAATCTGGCGATGGCCTGATTCAAACCCCGCTTTGAGGATTGGGCAATACAAACAGCAACCCCAGAAAAACCAGACTTGCCATAAAAACCGGTGCTGCAACGGCTTTAAACAGATAGCGATAAAGAGACATATGCATTCCTATGTGTTCTGAAGTATCGACCAAGGATCACTATCATATTGAGAAAGCCGCTCAAACGCAAATGAGAATTACTATCACTTGAAAAATCCAGATACATCACCCAGTCTAATCGACTCCGATGCCGCTCAAATCACCAGCAAAACAACCCGTTATAAAACCGTTAACAGGTGGTTTTATTGCCTGAGAACAAATTTTGTTTCAAAAAATACTATTTTCCTTTTTTGGCTATGGGCTTGCTGAGTCACTGATGTAGACTGCACGTACCAAGTACCTGCACATAAAAAGAAGAATGATTAAAAACAATAAGTTCGTGGCTTTTCTTATCGCTATTGCGAGCATGAATGTATTCGCTGAACCAGCATCCGATAAGATCCGTATTTCAACCATTGAGTACCCATCTCTTTTTCAGAGCCAGCCTCAGCCCGGTCTGGGTCATGGTGCGGCTCAGGACATCACAACAGCAGCATTTAAAGCTGCCGGTCTGGATGCCGACTACGCCTATCAACCGATGATCCGCGCTGTAGAGTCCGTTGTTGAAAAGCGCTTTCCCGCTAATCTGGGATCCATCAACTGGTTTATCAAAGACAATAAACAGGATCAGGTCGAAACCGTTGATCTTCTCTACATCAACTTCAGGCTGTTTTACCTGAAATCCCGCTTTAACCCGGACTCGCCGGAACCCGCCGCTGAAGAGCTGAAAAACTACCGGATCGGTAATGTTCGCGGCAGCTCAACCACACCTGTGGTGCATTCTCTGGGGATTAAACCGGACTGGATCAGTACCTTAGAGCTGAACTTCAGGAAGCTGGATGCCGGTCGTATAGACTTTGCCATCGCCGGCGAGAAAGCGGGTTGGACGCTGATCAATCAGCTGTTTTTAGATGCCGATGCCTTCGCCACCCTTTCTGAGCCGATTCATGTCGTTCCGATCAGCCTTGTTTTCCATAAGACTGAACGTAACTTAAAAGACCGGTTTGAAAAGGGGCTGTGCCATATTATTAAGGATGGCTCCTATCTTGAGATTATGCAGCGCTATTACACAGACCCGAACAACCTGAAAAGCGCCCTGCTACATCCTCTGCTCCCCACCTACTGCCAACGCTGAGTATCGTTTAAAATCAGCACGTTATCGCGAAATATGTAATACTTTCTCTCTGTTGACCTAACCTGTGAGAAAGGAATCTCTCCACTTTGGAGTGCACTATGAGATTCCTTTCCTTCAGCATCCTTATGCTGCTTACCTTCTCCATTAATGCCGCCTCAAATTTCCACGCCGCTAAAAAAGACGCCATTAAAGTCTATCAGGGGCAGGAAACCAGTTTTTACTGTGGCTGCGACTACAGCCGACAGGGGCGCAAACTGACGCCCGACTGGGAAAGCTGCGGCTACCAGCCCCGCAAACAAGCCAAGCGTGGTTCTCGCATCGAATGGGAGCATGTGGTACCGGCCTGGCACTTTGGTCATCAGCTGCAGTGCTGGCAGAACGGCGGCCGCAAGAACTGCACACGCAATGATCCCAAATTCTCGGCGATGGAAGCGGATCTAATGAATCTGGTACCTGCTGTCGGTGAGCTGAATGGCGATCGCAGCAACTACAAGTTCGGCATGATCCCCGGCGAACCCCGCGCCTATGGTCGCTGTGACTTTGAAGTGGATTTCAAAGGCAAAACGGCTGAACCACCAGAGAATGTCCGTGGCGATATCGCCCGC
Source organism: Oceanospirillum sp. (assembly GCA_048264105.1). Taxonomy (GTDB): domain Bacteria; phylum Pseudomonadota; class Gammaproteobacteria; order Pseudomonadales; family Halomonadaceae; genus Oceanospirillum. Next base: position 223,095 of record JBLXDJ010000005.1, on the reverse strand, counting down.
ATCTATTTCTATATGCGGGATACCTACGGCCTGCAGATCAGCCGCCAGCAACGACAGCTGCTGGAAGCCTGGAACCGACAGGATCCGGAATCGGCCTGGGAACGTGAGCGGAAACGCCGAATCGAGAAACTGCAGGGCGTAAGACAACCCGTTACAGCCCCAACCCGCTCATCAAAACTCAGCTGTGGTGAACTGCCGAAAACTTGCAGCCAAATGACCAGCTGCGAACAGGCGCAGGCCGCATTGGCCTGCGGGAATGAAAGGTTAGATCGCGATAAAGATGGCGTGCCGTGTGAGGCGCTGTGTCGCTAACAGAAACGAATGACCCGCCTTCTGGCGGGTCTATTCTTTGTGCTTACCTTACCTGCGCAAACGGATGCTGCAGGTTAGACCGTGACGCGCGTATTCTCTAATCCGGCGGTGATCACCTTCAGTCTGGATAGGCTGTCATCCATGTGTGTCCAGCTGTTTCAGCAAGGTTCGGGGGCGTTAAATTGATTTTCCGGAATATCCATAGCGGAGCAGACATCAAGGCAGTGTGCAGTTGATTCCAGAGACGGGTTGAAGCGTGATTGCAAGATCAATTCAAATCTAGACGGAATTTTTGGCTGAGATCTAAAAATGGTCTATAGAACTTTGACTCGCCAAAAGCTCTTACATCATGTTCATCTACGATTTTGGAGAGAATTTTGAATTTTTTGCGATCAGACTCGAACAATGAGTTCTCTTTATATAACTCATCCATTTCATATCTATGAAAATCTACAAATTCATCAGGTATAAGATATTCAACGTGACCAAACTCATCAATCTCAACATCAGATTTCAACTCACTTATTCTTTCTAAACTCTTCTGATAAGAGTTCCAGTCCAGCTTTGTTTTAAATATATTTACCAAGTCTAGATGCTCAAAAAATGCAGAATTCTCAAGTATAATTCGATACTCAAGGCAATCCAGATCTTCCGCGCCACATTTCGAGACACTACTATTGAAAAGCAATAACATTTGAAAACTTTGGTAACTCATAGATCTAACGAGATCATAGTAAAACCTATTAAACTCATCATTTCTACTAAGCTGAACCATCCATCTTTCTTCCAGCTCCTGCTTTTCTGCCTTTCCTTCAAAAGACATCCTAAAAATTTCTTGTCTGCTCACAAGCTTCAAAAGCTGATATAGATTGATAAAATAACGATTCACCTTCTCATTAGAAAAAACCACCTGAATAAAACTTTCAAGGTTTGGAGCCATAGTAGTACCTAAACTACTGGAAAGATGATCAACACTATCTTTTATATTATTTTGCTCGGAAGCCAGCATTTCATAGAGCTTAAAAAAAGTACTTTCAAACTGCTGAACTCTTTGGTTTTGCTCCTGATCCCGAAGCGCAAATACAGTATTAGCCTGTTCATCCTTACTCATTTCTAACATCATATTAGAGTTCTTTAACTCTTCACGAGTCAGGCGAAGCTCTTTCAACTGAATCAGGATGGTCGCGATCAGCGCGATAAAAGTGGCGAAGGTTAGTACAGGGTTAAGCGTACCGCCGAAGAAGTCACCAAAGGTGCCAAGGTGTTCAATAACTGAGTTCGGGGCATTCTCACCGACCTTAAAGACAGGCAATACCACCTGCATGATTAGGTTGGTTAAAAACAGGAATGGGATAAAGAAGACAGATAGCTTAACGGCCTCTTCAATAAGCGTTATGTACTTTTTGTTGTCTTCATTATCATTCTTTTCTTCTTTAAATAAATCATTGATTTTAGGTGCTAATTTTCGACTCACACCGATAGAAATAAAGTATGAAAGAATTCCTGATATTGCTAGCAACACAAGTTCATTTTCAGAAACAGAAATCCCTCCATTAACTGAAAGGTACAAACCTGACAAAAGCATCACAAACGAGCCAACAAATAACTGGTATGGAATTTCTCTTTTTAAAGACCAGTTAACCAGCACCCAAAGAAGAAAAAAATAACATGCACCATAAAACAAAACAGCCGAGTCTTTAAAAATGAGACCACTCACTTCAACATCCCTTTCACCATTAACCCATCTTTAAAAATGATACGCAGATCCGTTATGCAGATCTGCATATCGGTTCAACATGCGATTATGCAGGAACCACCTCATCTAGTTCTGAGGTCTTATCTAACTTTATGGACTGGTAGTATTCGTCAGCACTTGCAACTTTATTGATCAAAGCCTCTACACCCAGCTTCTCAAGCTGCTGCTCGATCTCATCAAGCTGAACTTTAAAATACTCTTTCCGACGATTAACCCGGTTCACCCTGCGGTTGTCAAAAACCTGGTGCAGCATAGTTTCCAAGGCTGGTGCATCATCAGATTCAATCAAGGCGTGAACATCAAAGGTAAACGGTACACTGGCATCCCCCAGCTCTTTAACACGATCCATCGGTTCCAAACGGCGTGTCATACCTATCTTGAGCACATCCTCACCAAAGCTACCGATATTGGAAATCACATAAACGTGGCCTTGCTTGGTATCCTGCGCCCGGCTTCTGGCTCTCTCCAAGCGCTGATGAGCCTCTTCAAGTTCAGCTTTCAGTTTATCCAGCTCCAGCTGATGCGCCGCCCTTTCTGCCTCACCTTCTTCCGCCATCTTTCGCTCTAGCTCTGCAATAGCGTCCTGCTTAATTTGCTCTTCTTTCTCTGCCGCTTTCTGAGCTTTTTCTGCTTCCTGCCGTGCTTTTTTCTCTTCCCGTTCCTGCGCTCTCAGTTCTGCCTGTTGCTCTTTGGCCAGCTGGCGAGCTTTCTTGTAATTGATCTCAATTTCCAGTCTTTTAACCAGCAAATCACGGAATTCCTGATTTACGACACTGCGGCTATCCAGGCACTTGACCAAGGCCTCTGCGGCAACAATAGACTCAGTGAGTTTATCAATAGCCTGATGCCCATTATTAGCGGTCACTTTTGAGCAAAGCATATCTACAGTCGTGAGCAGCAAAGCCCCAGCCATATCAGACTTGGCAGAAATAGCAACAAAGTTGCCAATATTGACATCCGAATTACTGCCCTTAACGCCATCAATTGCATCAACCGCTAATTCCTTCAGGCGCTTTTGAACTCGTTTACGATCTTCCTGATAGGTTTTACTGGTTGATAAATCATCCTCGTTAAGGATCTCAACATCAGCAGCGATCTTGGAACAGCGATCCGTGATGTCTTCCAGAAATTCTCTTGATTTTTGAAGGCGGGATCTGAGTTCTAAGTTCGCTGCGTTGAGCTTTTCTTGCCTACGCTCACAGTTCAAAACGGCTGAATTAGCATTATCTATTAGCTCTTTAGCTTCCTGTTTTGAAGCAGCGATTAATGAATCGGCTTCAAATCGAGCTGTCTTAATCAGCACACTAGATTCATTTTTTGCATCAGTAACAATCGCCTCGCCTTTGCTTTCAGCATCAGACAGAATTTGGTTTTTCTTCTTTTTGGCTGAAAAGATTCCTAAGGCAAGACCAATTACAAAACCGATAACAGTTAAAAGCAGGAGTCCATCCACAATCGTATCCTTTAAATATTTATTTAGAGGGAACGATTGTAAGGCATGCATAATGATTTAACACCGCAAGCTGGAAATCTAATTTAGGGCAATCCCCCCTTATTTCTAGAACGCCCAAACTCGACAAGCCGCTTTCTCTATAGAATCCGGCAGAGGGATGCTCTGCCTTCCGTCATGGCTTGCAGCAGCTCAGTTAAACTGACCACTTATTGCTACCAAGTCACAACACAAACAAACTCCGGTTGTAACAGCCTGCTTTTGCTCACATCATCTGGTCCGGTTATAGCACCCACATTCAAGTATCCGCCCCTTTGGGACTTATCATGTTTCGCTATGGATCTACCCTTATTACCCTCAGCCTTGCTTCTCTGTTAACCGCTTGCGGTGGCTCTGACGGCTCCAGTAGTCAGGGCGCTACGACCGGCAACACGACCCGATTAGCAGACTGCATTGATACAGACCTGCTTAAACAACAGATGCAAGATGAGGTGAATACGGCAAGAAGCGAGGCAAGGACCTGCGGTAAGTATGGCGATTTCCCCGCGGCTTCAGCTATCACTTGGGATGATGTCCTGAGACAGGCTGCTGATGGCCACTCTCAGGATATGGCGAAAGTTAATTTTTTCAGCCATACCGGCTCCAATGGCTCTACCCTTGGAGACCGAGTTAAGGCTGTCGGTTATTCCTACTCTCTGGTGGGTGAGAACCTTGCAGCGGGTCAGACCTCTTCCAAAAGTGCGGTAGATGACTGGATCGGCAGCGAAGGACATTGCAAAAACCTGATGACGGCTGACTTTACTGAAATCGGTGCTGCCTGTGCTTATAGTGACTCGGCCGACTACAAGCGTTACTGGACGCTGGTGCTGGGTAAGCCGAGGTAAAGATGGCGTGCTGTGTGAGGCGGTTTGTCGGTAGATAAGCCGTTATCAGATCCAATTTCCATAGAAATTATCAGTAGCACGAGTCGATCCTGTCCATCATTGGAACGACTATAAACAGTGGCTGCCGCTCTGTGCGGCCTGAGTATTTTTCCGCTATAATCCGCCGCTTTCGTTTTCCCGTATTCAGACCATTCAGCCTTAACAAAGAATCCTGCCGATATGCCTTTTACGCCGACTACCGCTATTCAGAAGCACCGCCGTTTCTCTGTCGCTCCGATGATGGATTGGACTGACCGACACTACAGGTATTTTGCGCGTTTGCTGTCCAAGGAAGCTCTGCTGTACACCGAGATGGTGACAACCGGTGCGATTCTGTTCGGTAAGGATCCGGATCGTTTTCTGGCATATAACGATGAAGAGCATCCCATTGCTCTGCAGCTGGGCGGTAGCAACCCGGAAGATCTGGCGAAGTGCAGTGTAAAGGCTACCGAATTCGGTTACGACGAGATCAACCTGAATGTGGGATGCCCGAGTGATCGTGTGCAGAACAACATGATCGGTGCCTGCCTGATGGGCCATGCCGATCTGGTGGCGGAGTGCGTTTCCGCCATGCAAGCAGCCACAGAGGTTGAGGTGACGGTGAAGTGCCGCATCGGTATCGATGAGCAAAACCCGGAAGAAACCTTGCCTCAGTTTATTGAGACCGTTGCTGCGGCAGGTTGCAAAAGCTTTACCCTGCACGCCCGTAAAGCCTGGCTGGAAGGTCTAAGCCCGAAACAAAACCGTGAAGTGCCGCCGCTGGATTACGATCTGGTTTATCGCATGAAACAGGCTTATCCGGAGCTGGAAATTGCGATCAATGGCGGTATCACCACATTTGATCAGATGGCGACCCATCTGGAGCATGTGGATGGCGTGATGATAGGTCGTGAGGCCTATCAGAACCCGTACCTGCTGGCTGAGGTGGATCAGAAGATCTTTGGTCTGGATACGCCGTTGATCAGCCGACACGAGGCGCTGACCAAGATGCTGCCTTATATCGAGCAGCAGTGTTCTGAGGGGACCTATCTGGGTCACATGACCCGTCACCTGCTGGGCATCTTTCAGGGCTGTCCGGGTGGACGCAAGTTCCGTCGCCATATCAGTGAAAACGCCTATAAAGAAGGTGCGGGTCCTGAGGTACTGGAACAGGCGATGGCGCTGGTTTCTGAGCAGGCAATTCTGGATGCCGCTTTCAGCGGATAACGTCTGTTTTTGAGTGTGAACCACTTCCGGTTATGCGACCTGCACCACCTTAGTGCTATTGCGGTTCTGTTGAATTCTCTTTAAAAACAAAGAACTTAACGAACCGCAGGAAGATTCACTATGGCCAGCAAACTGGAACAACTGCGTCAAATGACCGTTGTCGTCGCCGATACCGGCGATATTGACGCCATCGCACAACTGAAACCGCAGGATGCGACCACCAATCCCTCTCTGGTCCTTAAGGTTGCCGACAAACCTGAGTATCAGGATCTGATTAAACAGGCGGTTCAGCAGGCTCAGCAGGAAACCGCTGATCCCGAACAACAGAAAGATTATGCGGTTGACCGAATCGCCGTGGTGATTGGTGCCGAGATCAGCCGTATTATTCCCGGATATATCTCCACAGAAGTGAGCGCCCGTCTCTCTTTCGATACCCGCGCTACGGTGGAGAAAGCCCGTCGTCTGATCAACCTTTATAAAGCTCTGGGCGTGGGCCGTGAGCGGGTTCTGATCAAGATCGCCTCCACCTGGGAAGGCATTAAAGCCGCTGAAATTCTGGAACAGGAAGGGATCACCTGCAACCTGACACTGCTGTTCTCTCAGGCTCAGGCTATCGCCTGTGCTGAAGCCGGCGCCACGCTGATCTCACCTTTTGTTGGTCGTATTCTGGACTGGAACAAGGCAGCGTTCCCGGAGCAGGATTTCACCGGGGCGAACGACCCCGGCGTACTGTCTGTTCAGAGCATCTACAACTACTACAAGCAGCACGCTTACGACACCATTGTGATGGGTGCGAGCTTCCGTAACACCGATGAGATTGAGCAACTGGCAGGTTGTGATCGTCTGACCATCAGCCCTGCACTGCTGGAACAGCTGGCGGCTGACGAATCACCACTGGAACGTAAACTGTGGCCCAACAAGCCACTGATGCCACGACCGGACGCGATGACAGAAGCCGAGTTCCGCTGGCAGATGAATCAGGATGCGATGACCACCGAGAAGCTGTCGGAAGGCATTCGCCTTTTCGCAGCAGATCAGGCCAAACTGGAAGCCTTGTTAGCTCCGCTTTTTTAAACATCGCCGTCAGTTAAAGAGAACCTGAAACGCAAAAGCCCTGAGTCACCTAGCGCACAGTGAGTCAGGGCTTTTTGGATTCAGCTGTTGGTTCACCATCAGCTTTACGAATCAGTGGAAGCTTTTCAGATCCGGCGTCGCTTTGCAGTTTTCCAGTGCGAATACCACGGGTTCAAACTCTTCTTTATTACGCGGGTTTAAACCCATCAGGGTGCGGTGCGCATCGATCACCTTCTGGCGGATGCTGTCGGCACATTCATCATCCAGCACCGGCGCTTCTTCAAGAGAGTAGTCCAGTGCAATCGGCTGATGACGCAGATTGAAGTAGTGGTCAAATCCCATACTGTCCAGCACGCGGGTAATGTCTTCCCGGGTGGAAACGATTGTCGGCTTATGGGGCATCACCTCATTGGCATTCACGGCAATCTTAGCCAGTAAACCCAACGCTGTGCTGTCGATCCCTTCCGTTTCGGTCAAGTCGATCACCACTGATTTCAGGTCGTCGCCACCAAAAATACGCTTCAGTAATGAGTCGATGGTGGAACAGAGCGTTAAACGAACATCACCCATAAATTTGAGTACATAAACGCCCCGGTTTTCCGCAACCAGAATTTTGCCTTCTTGCATATTAAGAACCTGATACAGCCAACAGGCTGACATCGTCAGGGGCATCCTGCATGCCTAACTCGGTAAAATGATTCACCATAGCGTCATGTTGCCCTGCAAATTGAGTTGCTATCTCAAGCAGACGTTTTTCTTTCGCCGCCAGAGAGGTTTCATTGATCACTTCAAACACACCGTCTGAAAAGAGGGTGAGATGGTATCGCGGGTGCAACAATAACTCAAACTCCTCATAGGTCGCATCAGCAAAAAGTCCTACGGGCATACCTTTACCTTCAAGGTAGCGCGCTCCCTGCTCCTCATCCACCAATACCGGATAAGGAAAATGAGCCCCATTGCAGTAGCGTAACTGGCGGCTTTCACTGTCCAGCAAGCCCAGAAAGATCGTCAGGTGCTTACCCAGACTGGTTTCGAGCAGTTCGCTGTTCACCCTTTGTAAGATATCGGCAGGGTTCACCGGCTCTCCAAGTCTCAGCGCGCGTTTAACATAACGGCGAATATAAACCCGAAGCAAAATAGTAATAAAAGCAGATGACGCACCATGACCGGATACATCAGCCAGATAAAACATCACCTGATGGTCGTTGATCGGGAAGTAATCGACAAAATCGCCACTCAGATATAGCGAGGGGCAGATCATGTAGGAAAAGTCATGCTTCTGAAATGCCCAGGGAGAGTCCGGCAGCATCTTCTGCTGTACGTAACGTCCCGCCTGCTGATCCTGCCTGAGCAGATCCAGACTGGTCATCAGTTCGAGGTTCAGCTGTTCCAGCTCATCATAGGTCTGCTGACTCTGCAGCAGCTCCTGCTTGCGGCTGACCGCACGCTTGAGCACCAAAACCGTTAACGCGATATTCTGTTCCGGGTTCAGCAGATAATCATCAGCCCCTGCTTCAAGGGCTTTAATCAGGGTCTCGGCATGCTCATCCGACCCGATGACGACAAGTGCATATTCACGGGAAGAGATCAGCCAGTCTTCAATGGCAAACAGATCATCCGGTTGACGGATCTCAAAGATAACCAGCTTGGTAGCATCGGGAAGCTCTGCCGGAGATTCGATCAGAGGCAAAGGTTCTGCTTCCAGAGATTCGCACAGCGCCGTACATAACGGCCCTTCAGTGGAGGAACCTGAAACATAAACGGCATCCATCAAGGTTGTGAGCATAAGCTTCAAGTGTCCTTTTCAGCACCCTTTGAGTAAACCGTCAGCCAGTGTTGACTATTTCGGGTTACCCGTTGCCTGTTAAAACATTAGCGTTTAATACTTGCTTGCTGTTGTGACTCAATAACAGCTATGGTTCTGTATATCTGTACGGTTTTTTCATCTTTTGAGGCCGACGTGATGGTTCAACGCTTACCTGCCTGCCCTGATAACTGAAAATTAACCTGTTGCTTGCTGATACCGTACTTTGACCACTGAGAGCGCTTTAGCGAATGAGGCTTTGGCTACCAGATAGTGTAAACCCTATTAAAGACAAGTAAAACGCAGTTAAGTGCCCTGGCACGACAGCAGATACAAATGTAATATCTGCAAAACTTCTTTAATAAGTATAAGGGATCAATATGGAATTTTTCCTGCCGAATGGCGAAAAAAGAGCTTTTCCACGAACACGGTTAAGCCTGAGCTGCGAGCTTGTTTTTGACGATGGTGACCGCCGCGTTCTGGGGCAATGCCTGGATCTGAGTACAACCGGTGCCAGGGTGGTGCTGTCTGAAGAAGTTACCACCGGCGTCAAAGCCCGCTTCAGACTGCGTGAGCATCTGGGCAATGAGCCTTTTGAAGCCAGAGTGGAGATAACACGAGTTGAACTGTTTAATGAGGATATTGCCACAGAGGAGCAAACAGATTCAGAGCCGTTACAGGACAAGTACTGTGCGGGACTGAAAATGGTTGGGATGCTCTGAGCGGTCAGTTCCCATGAGTGATCACAGGCAGTGAACATGGGCGGTCAACATAGACGGAGCACGACGAACAGAGAATCCCAAGGGACTATTATTGGCGACCTGTTAAAAATCCTCGTCAAAATCCATATCATCAAAGTCATCAAACCCTGCATCAAAACTATCTTCCACCTCACCATCCTTGATCTCATAATCACGGCTTTGCAGATAGGCATCGCGATAAAACACGTACTTATCACCGGAGATCAGGCTCTCTTTATCCAGAAGACTTTCCCGGCGGTGCACCAGATCCAGCGCCAGAACGCCGTAGGTCTCTTCCGTAGTCAGAGGTGCATATTCCAGCGGGTTAAACTGATAATTCGGGTAGATGCTTAAAGAATCACGCAAGGTGCTCGGACCTAAAAACGGTATAACAACATAGGGGCCACTACCGACACCCCATACAGCCAACGTCTGCCCCAGATCTTCTTTGTGCTCCTCTATGCCAATCCAGCTGGCCACATCGAACAGTCCGAGAATCCCCACCGTTGAATTAATAACAAAGCGACCGGACGATTTAAGTGCATCGCCAGGCTTAGCCTGAAGCAGGTCATTAATGGTCGTGGGTACTTCACCGAGGTTACTGAAGAAATTGCTGACACCGGAACGGACAAAACGGGGGGTGATAAAACGATAACCCTTGGCTACGGGTCGGGCGACATAAGCATCCAGCACCTCGTTAAACTCATGCACGTTGCGGTTCCAGCCTTCCCAGGGATCCCTGTCCTGATTGGCCGAGAGTGCAAAAGGAGTCATCAGCAGACTGAACAACAGGGTTATTTTTGTCAGAAACACACGCATCGCATAATCCAGAAGAATTGAAATAACCGGCGACAGATCCACTCAAAGGGTCGCCGTAAGATATAAGCAGATTAAAGAACAAACCCATTAAAGAGTAAGCTGCGCCCCAAGCCGGACACCATGGCCGTAGCCATCATTTCCATCCGCAGTGAACACAGCTCCGGCATCGGTGTAACGCCAGAGGGAATAAAGTTTCACATTGGGATTGGCGTACCAGTTATGACCTAAAAACCAGTCATAAGCGCGGGATGAAGCGTCCGTATCAGACCTGTGCATGGAGACAGAATCAACACCGGCTACCCATTCAAAACTTCCCCATGCTCCCTGCGGTCTGGCATGGTTTAAGATGCCACGGTTATTGAAAGAGCGTCGCTCTCCTTTTGTCAGCCAGCTCAGCTCAACATAATGTCCATTCAGGGACGCATCAACACCTTCATGCACCGCATTTATCTGACGATAAAAACTTTCTGTCTGAAGGGTAAAACCTTTACGGTGCCAGACAAATTCCAGTGCACCCCGCTGTTCACTGTCGACAGCATTCGCTTCTGTTTTAAACAGCGAAACAGGGGAAATAAGCGCTGAATGCGCAAAGCCTTCATCAAGGGCCATGTCCGTCTCACGCCAACGGCTACCGACAAAGATATCTTTCAGGCCAAGGCTGAAGCCGACCTGAAACTGACCGTAATCCGTTAATGCAGAACGTCCGGCAAGCCGAAGCGCCGCTGACCAGGGCTGATCATCGGAAGAAACCACACTGACCTGATGATCCCGGAATATACCCAATTGAGTCGTCACATCATCAGACAGCTGGCTCAGGCGGAGACCTTCAGGGTAACGATGGTTCGCCAGTTGAGATGACGCGATATGGGAAGCACTCAGAATTTTGTCTTCAGGCCGGGTCTGACTCTGCAGGCCATAACTTTCCGGCATGCGGCCAAGGTGTAACCAAAAACCGGGGGCTGTATCTGAGCGTTGGCCCGCTCCTCTAAAAGCCGTTGAGCGAAGAGAACCCCGACCGGTTCGCGGGTCAGACAGAGCACTGGCCGGTTGCGGGGTCAGCAGATAACCCACATTCGCTTCCGCCAGCTGCAGACGGATATCATCCGCATGCAGAGCGACATAAATTTCGGCTCGCGGGGCAACCTGCCCCTGAAGAAAGACACGAAACAAGGGTAAACCGGCTGCTTCCTGCAGAGAGAGTGTTTCTGCCTGCGAAATTCCCCGATGATCTTCCAGCTGCGCACGGGCCAGCATACCCAGCTCCAGATCCTGATTCGCCTTGGCAGCCCAGGCTGTTTGAGCAATGCCCAGCACCAAAAGAGCTGACAGTGACCGCTTTATGCCCGTCGCCAAAAGGTGATAAGACGCGATCACAGAGGGCTTCATGGCTGTAGAGATCCGTTCGAGCATACCTGCCCCATATCCGGAGACTCAGGTTTAAGAGGCCGCAGAGGCTTCCTGTTCCTGAGGCAAAACTTCTTTCATCCATTCCAGTATCAGCGGGAAGTAATCCTCTTCCGCTTTCAGATGCGTGCACAATTCATTGCGCGCATAGTTGGCCTTATTACCCACTTTTGAGCCGAGTTTGATCATACGGCCATTGTGATGGCCCAACTCAAACATATAGGCCCGGCAATCATGTTCCAGCCCGCGCCACGCTTGCTTTAAGGTGACAAAATAAAGGCTTGGCGGCAGGTCTAGCTTCTCCATCGCACTGAGATAATCAAAACCATCCCACTGATCTTTCCACTCGCCGGTACGCCATTGCAGTGCATCCGAGTAGAGCGGCAGTGACTCATTCCTGTTACCGATTTTAAAGCGCTGAGAGGGGACAAAGCCCAGCAACTTACCCAGTTTGGGCATCATGCTGCGTTCGAGGAAGTCATACCAGAAATTCTTGCGCTTCCCGCCCGGGATCAGTGCCCGCTGCGGACAGAAATGCAGAATGCCGCGCACCTTGTCCAGAAGCTCCGGCTGTCGGGCGATCATGGCGCTCCAGAGCAGGCTGCCAAACTGATAACCCACCAGATAGATATCCTGATGGCGGCAACGTTTTTCGACCGATGACCAGATCAGAGGCAGGTCTTCCTGCAGAATCTGCTTCAGCCCAAAGGGCTCAAGCTTCAGTTGTTCATTGGTGGCATCACGCCCCCGTAACTGGCAGACAAAAACATCGTACCCTTTTTCAGCCAGGTAAAAGGCGAGTCCTCCGCCCCGAACCTGATCAAAGAACACATCACTTCCCTGCATTAAGCCATGCAGCATCAGCACCGTTCCCTTTACTTCACCGTTGCGGGGGGTAAAACGATGCAGACCCGCAGTCATCATCGGGGTTACCGGTAAAGAGATACGCTCTTCGATAATTTGGCGATCTAAAGCCATCAGGTTAACTCACTCCATAGTTTATCCAGCCGTTTTGCCGAGACCGGCATAGCGGTGCCAAGTTGCTGTGCAAACAGAGATATCCGGTACTCTTCCAACATCCATCTGAAAGGTAATAACCGGTTGGCACTGCCTTCACGCTGCTTTAGTTGTTCTGCTTTGGTTTGATATTTTTCCCAGAGATCCGCCAGCTCCTGACTCCAGAGCTGGTCCCGCCCGCGATTAATACCGGACTTATCCAGTCGGATCAGGATACCCTCAAGGTAGCGCGGCAGCGCTTCCAGCCACTCCGGGCCGGTCTGATGTAAGAAACCGGGATAGACCAGATGTTCCAGCTGAAAACGAATATCGCTGTAAATAAACGCCAGCGCCAGAGGGATTTTACCCTTTAAGCGTTTGTGAATCTCATGATTTAATTTAAGGATTCTATGGCAAAGCTTCAATAAGGCTTCCGCCTCTTTACCGATCAGTTCTTTCCTTTCATTAAGCAAAGCTGCAAAAGTGTCGGCATCGCGGGGCAGGTCACGGCCTTCTGACCCATGATCACCTTTAAACACGCGATCAAAGACTGCCAGTTGCAGATCCTGAACAAACTGCTCTTTTTTACCTAAGCTGTTGAACAGCAAAGCGGTTTGATTCAGTTGCGGCAGGGATTTCTCAATCCACTTCACCTGCTGTGGCAGCGCCAGCATCAAAAGGCGACGCACGCCGGGCCAGTGATTGGCATCAGCTTCTCCCTGCAGATCAAACAGGCTGACATCGACACTGGTTTTCCTGTCCACCAGTGCAGGAAACGCCTTCAGCACAATCCCCTGCTGCTCCTGCTCAAGTACCTGTGGTAACTTCAGATCGGCTGGCCATTCCGTCAGTCCCTGCCGCTTAAAGCTGTCATCACCACTGATACGCACCTCAGCTACAGAGTGACCGGAGAACTGCTCCAGAAGCTCTGCCAGATCACGGGACTGGCCGATCACCTTGCCTTTGGTATCCACCACCTGAATCAGCATCTTAAGGTGGGGCTCCAGAGTATCGGTCTGCCACAGGGCCGGATCGATACGCAGGCCGGTTTTACGGCGCAGGCGCTCTGCCAGATGATCCGTCAGCGGCTCATCACAGGGTTCCAGCAACGGCAAAATCTGGTCGACATAATCCGGAATCGGTACAAAGTTCTTACGCACCTGCTTGGGCAGATTCTTGATCAGGGCGATGCATTTCTCCCGCAGCATACCGGGCACCAGCCATTCCAGCCGATGTTCATTCACCTGCTGCAAACCGGCGACAGGAACCTGAATACTGACACCATCCTGCTGTTTGTTGTCCGGCTCAAACTTATAATCCAGCGACAGACGCATCCCTTCCAGACCCAGCTGATCAGGATATTGCGTCTCCAGCTCAACTTCATCGGGATCACGCTGTTTCAGGGCATCAGGATCAAAGAACAGAATCTGCGAATCATCCTTTTCAGCGGTTTTACGCCATTTCTCAAAGCTGGCACCGTTATAGATCCCTTCCGGAATTCGCTCATCGTAGAAGCGGAACAGGGTGTCATCATCCACCAGAATATCCCGGCGGCGCACCTTGGATTCCAACTGCTCGACATCGGCAATCGCCTGCTGGTTGTAACGGTAAAATGGTGCTTTGCTGTCGTATTCGCCTTCTACCAAACCGCTACGAATAAAGATCTCACGGGAGACCACAGGATCGATGGGACCATAATGCACCCGTCGGTTAGGCACCACCGGTAAGCCATAAAGCGTGACCTTCTCATCAGCCACCACCTGAGCTCGTTTCTTTTCCCAGTGCGGTTCGCTGTAGCTGCGCTTGGTCAGGTGTTTGGCGTAGCGCTCTACCCATTCCGGCTCAATTTTGGCCACCTGACGGGCGTAAAGTCGACTGGTTTCCACCAGCTCCGCCGCCATCATCCACTTGGGCTGTTTCTTAAACAGGCTGGAGCCGGGGAAAATATGGAATTTCCGGTTACGCGCCCCGAGATATTCCCGGTCTTCCAGCTTCATCCCCAGATGACTCAAAAGGCCGGGTAAGAGCGACTTGTGCAGATTAGCGGTGCCCGCCGGATTCGTGTTGAATTCCAGCTTCAGCTCTTTACTCATCAGCTTCAGCTGATGATGCACATCCCGCCATTCACGCATGCGCAGGTAGGAGAGGAAGTTCTTGTGACACCATTTACGGAACTGACTGTTGGACAGCTCCTGACGCTGTTCCTCATAACCGTTCCAGAGATTCACATAGGCCAGGAAATCAGAATGATCGTCTTTCCACTGACGATGCTTCTCATCGGCAGCCTGCTGTTTATCGTGCGGGCGCTCACGCGGGTCCTGAGCACTCAGGGCACTGGCGATAATCAGCACTTCGTTTAGCGCACCATGCTCTGCTCCTGAAAGCACCATACGGCCGATGCGCGGGTCAATCGGCAGACGCGCCAGCATACGACCTACTTTGGTCAGGCGTTCTTTATCATCCACGGCACCCAGTTCATGCAGCAGGCGGAAACCATCACGGATAAAACGGTTATCGGGTTTATCCACAAAGGGGAAGGATTCGATCTTGCCCAGACGCAGATTCAGCATCTGCAGAATCACCGAAGCAAGATTGGTACGGCGGATCTCAGGGTCGGTAAACTCCGGCCGCCCCATAAAGTCTTCTTCGCTGTACAAACGGATACAGCAACCTTCCGCGATACGACCACAACGGCCTTTACGCTGATTGGCACTGGCCTGAGAGATCGCTTCTACCGGCAGGCGCTGCACCTTGGAACGGTAGCTGTAACGGCTGATGCGGGCGGTACCCGGATCAATCACATAGCGGATACCCGGCACAGTCAGAGAGGTTTCTGCCACGTTGGTGGAGAGCACAATACGACGACCGGCGTGGCTCTGGAACACCTTGTTCTGCTCTTTGGCACTTAAGCGGGCGTACAGTGGCAGAATTTCCGTACCGCGAAGATTGGCCTTACGCAGCACTTCGGCGGTTTCCCGAATCTCCCGCTCACCGGGCAGGAAGATCAGAATATCGCGCGGTCCTGTCCCCCATTTGCGCTCACGCTCGATCTGACCGATCTCTTCAACTGCTTCCAGAATGCCCTGATGCAGGTACTGGTCAAAGTCGCGTTCTTCATCCTCTTCCAGCTCCATCAGAGGGCGATACAGCACATCGGCAGGGAAGGTACGGCCGGACACTTCAATCACCGGCGCATTACTGAAGTGTTTGGAGAAGCGTTCTACGTCGATGGTTGCAGAGGTGATAATCAGTTTAAGATCAGGGCGTTTCGGCAGCAGCTGCTTCAGATAGCCTAAAAGGAAATCAATATTGAGGCTGCGCTCATGGGCCTCATCGATGATGATCACTTCATAGCGGTTAAGAAAACGATCATTCTGGGTTTCTGCCAGCAGAATACCGTCGGTCATCAGCTTGACCAGGGTGTTATCCGTCACCTGATCGGTAAAACGCACCTGATAACCCACCTGTTCACCCAAAGGCACTTTCAGCTCTTCGGCAACACGGTCAGCGACTGTCCGTGCCGCAAGACGGCGTGGCTGGGTATGGCCGATCAGGCCTTTAGCGCCTAAACCAAGTTCAAGGCAGATTTTCGGAATCTGCGTGGTCTTACCAGAACCGGTTTCACCGGCGATAACCACAACCTGATTGTTTTGGATCGCCTCGGCAATATCGGCTTTTTTCTGGCTGACCGGCAGGTTTTCCGGGTATTCCACCTTGGGAATCAGCTTGGCGCGCCGATCAGCTTTTTCTGCTGAACGCAGTATCTGCTGCGCCAGCTTTTGCTGCTTATCACTGTCTTTCTGCTTCAGTGCCTGTCGCCAACTCTGCTGCAGCCGGAAACGATCTTTGAGTAAAACCTGATCCAGCGCGGACTCAACTTCAGCGGAATCAAAGCTTGGTTTTACAGCATCCGACTGTTCCGGTGCCTCTGTTCGCGGGGTATTGTCTGAAGCCATGCAGGAAGAAACCTCTGGTGAAACTCAACGCGTGTCCGGTAAAACGCAACGTATCTTTAATGATGTCGTATTTAAAGGCGGGCATTTTAACCTGTTTGACTAAAAAACGCAGAAGATTTCCGGTAACAGCCTGATAAGCGGCGACTTCTTAACACAGCAAAAACCGCTGAGATAAAACAGTCAGACACAAAAAAAGGGGCCGAAGCCCCTTGATCTTATATCGTCAGCAGTCAGCGCACCCTGATCAGGCGGCCTCCTCCTGCTTAATTTTTGCCAGCTCTTCATCCCGTAATGTACGGCGCAGCACTTTACCAACATTGGTCTTTGGCAGCTCATCACGGAACTCAACCTGCTTAGGCACCTTGTAACCGGTCAGATGACTGCGGCAATACTCCTGAACCTCTTTAACGGTCAGGTTGTTATCACGACGCACCAGGAAGACCTTAATCGCCTCTCCGGTCTTACCATCAGGAACACCTACAGCAGCCGCTTCAATAATGCCCTTATGGGAAACGATCACATCTTCCACTTCATTCGGGTACACGTTGAAGCCGGATACGTTAATCATATCCTTCTTACGGTCCACAATACGGGTAAAACCATCATCCTGAATCACCGCCATATCACCGGTGTGCAGCCACTGATCAGCATCAATCATCTCATCGGTAGCGGCCTGATTCTTCCAGTAACCCATCATCACCTGCGGGCCTTTAACGCACAGCTCACCGACTTCACCGTGGGGCAGGTCATTACCTTCATCATCTACCGTTTTCAGATCGGTTGATGGCACAGGTAAACCGATAGAACCCAACTGTGATTTACACGGAATATTGAATGTCACAATCGGCGAGGTTTCAGTCATGCCGTAACCTTCATTGATGTGACAACCGGTAATGGCATGCCACTCTTCTTCAGCAGCGTGGGTCAGCGCCATACCACCGGAGATCGTCAGTTTCAGCTTGGAGAAATCCAGCTGTTTAAAATCGTCACGGTTAGCCAGCGCCACAAACAGGGTGTTCAGACCGACAAAACCGGTAAATTCGTTTTTACCCAGCTCTTTGACAAAGGCAGGCAGATCTCTTGGGTTGGTCACCAGCAGAGAGTGGTTACCGGACTCCATCAGCACCAGACTGACGGTAAAGGTATAGATATGATACATCGGCAGAGGCAACACAATGCTCTCTTTGCCTTCGTCCAGGATGGTGTTCAGGATAATGCGCGCCTGAAGCATATTCGCCACCAGATTGCGGTGACTCAGCATAGCCCCTTTGGCAACACCGGTAGTACCGCCGGTGTATTGCAGCACAGCCAGATCTTCTGATTGTGCATGATGCTCCTGCAGAGGCAGCACTTTACCAATGGATAAAACGTCACGGTAAGCGATCGCATTCGGAATACTGTAATCCGGCACCATCTTTTTCACATAGCGCACAACGCTATTGATCAGATTACGTTTTACAAAACTGTGCATATCACCCAGTTCGGTGATAATGACATGCTCGATGCCGGTATCCGGCAGTACTTTTTCAGCCAGATGCGCCATATTCGCCAGCACGACCAGAGCCTTAGCGCCGGAATCCTGGAACTGATGGCGCATCTCACGCTCGGTGTACAACGGATTGGTATTCACCACAACCAGTCCGGCGCGCAGCGCACCAAACAGGGCGATGGGATATTGCAGGGTATTCGGCAACTGAATCGCGATCCGCTCTCCCGGCTTAAGGCCAAGATGGTTTTGCAGATACGCGGCAAAATCACGGGCTAAGACATCCAGCTCAGCAAAGGTGACGCATTTACCCATGTTGGAAAAGGCAGGGCGATCAGCAAACCGCTTGCAGGCCTCATCGAGAACATCCAGTACAGAGCTGTACGCGGTAAGATCGATCTCGCTGGATACGTCTTCCGGAAAGCGCTCTTTGAAGAACGGACTCATCATGACTTCTTCTCCCGTTTCTTTATTGTTATTGGCTCACTCGCAAGGGAGCTACAGAGGTTGTTATCTTTATGCGAACCAACATAAACCAGTTACAAATAAAAGTAAAACAAACGATTGAAACGCACGTTTGTTTTATTAATCAGACAAACCAAATGAAAGCTAACCGGCTTCGTTGATCTAAGGGTAGCACTTAATGATTGAAACCAAGAAACTGCCCGATACCTCAATAGACCAGAAACATCATTATAAGTTTAAGACCTGTCATTCTGACAGCATTACGGCAGAAGAATGCAGACCATAAAAAAGGGAGCGCAATGCGCTCCCTCAGGCCCAATCCGGGCAAAATTTACAGACAGGAAAGGATGGACGACCGAAGCGAGTTATTCCGGTCAGTCCATCAGAGCCATAAGGCCTGGATAAGCCTTAAAGCTCCTTGGCACGATCACGCAGCATAAACTTCTGGATCTTGCCGGTAGACGTTTTTGGCAGATCGCCAAAAACGACATTCTTCGGTGCTTTAAAGTTCGCCATGTTGTCACGGCAGAACTGGATCACTTCCGCTTCGCTCAGTTCAGCACCCGGATTCAGAGCAACGAATGCACACGGGGTTTCACCCCATTTTTCATCCGGCTTAGCAACCACTGCCGCTTCCATAATCTTAGGGTGACGATAAAGCACATCTTCCACCTCGATGGAGGAGATGTTTTCACCACCGGAAATAATCACATCTTTGGAGCGGTCTTTGATCTCGATATAGCCGTCTTCATGCCATACCGCCAGATCACCGGAATGGAACCAGCCACCCTCGAAAGATTCATCTGTGGTGTTCGGGTTTTTCAGATACCCCTTCATCACCAGATTACCGCGGATGAAGATTTCACCCATGGTTTTACCATCCTGAGGAACCGGCTCCATGGTCTCAGGGTGAGCCACCATCAGACCTTCCTGCATCGGCGCACGCACACCCTGACGGGCTTTCATTTTGGCACGCTCAGACAATGGCAGGTCATCCCACTCACTGTGCCATTCGCACAGTACACAAGGACCGTACGTTTCTGTCAGGCCATAAACATGGGTCACTTTAAAGCCCATGCCTTCCATACCTTCAATCACAGAAGCCGGTGGCGCTGCGCCAGCCGTCATAACTTTCACTTCGTGATTGATGCCGGCTTTCATCTCGTCATCGGCGTTGTTCAGCATATTCAGAACAATCGGCGCACCACAGAAGTGGTTAACACCCTGCTCTTTAATCGCTTCGTAAATCGGCTCAACACGAACATGGCGCAGACTCACACTCACACCACACGCCAGCGCCACACTCCAAGGGAAACACCAGCCGTTGCAGTGGAACATCGGTAACGTCCACAGATAAACCGGGTGATGACCCATATCCCAGGAGATCACATTACTTTGGGCGTTCAGGTAAGCACCACGGTGATGATAAACCACACCTTTAGGGTTACCGGTTGTGCCTGAGGTGTAGTTCAGGGTGATCGCATCCCACTCATTGGCTGGCATTTCCCAGGCAAAGTCTTCATCACCTTCAGCAATAAAGTCTTCATAGTTGGTATCACCGATCAGCTCGCCGCCTTCATAGAAAGGGTCATCAATATCAATGATCCGGGGCTTGTTATGCAGCATTTTAACGGCGCGGGAGATCACATCGGAGAATTCGCGATCTACGAAAATAACTTTGGTTTCAGCATGCTGAAGAATAAAAGAGATCGCCTCGGCATCCAGACGGGTGTTCAGTGCGTTTAAAACAGCACCGGACATAGGCACACCAAAGTGCGCTTCAAACAGTGCAGGAATATTGGGCGACATAAATGAAACGGTATCGCCTTTCTGAATACCGGCTTTGTTCAGCGCAGATGCCAGACGAACCGCGCGCTGATAGGTCTCTTTCCAGGTGATTTTTTCTCCGTGGTGAATCTGCGCGGTGTAATTCGGATATACGGAAGCCGCACGTTTCAGATAGCTTAACGGAGACAGTGCCTCATAGTTCGCGGGCGTCTGTTCAAGCCCCATATCGTAAATATTCTGATGCATCGGAGATACCTTCGTTTCTGAGCCCTGTTATTATTCTGAGCGTTCTAAAGTTTTTAGTTATTTTGTTCAGGAGGATAAGCTGTTCAGCTCATTCATTGCTGCCAGACATCAACCTTTTGGCGTTAGTCTTAAAGACCGGCAACTGCACATTACCGGTGTTGTCTCTGACGTTTAAAACAGCGAAATGACAGAGCCCAAGCCTAAACCCTCACAAGCGAGGTTTAGCATATGAATTAAGCATTACGCTGCATCGCAAAAGAATCAGACTTTAGTTGAGTCAATAGCTGATTTTCCTAATAATTTGCGACCAGACAGTCATAATTTATTCGTTTTTTCCTGAATACCTGCGTTTAGAATCAAAAAACTCCAGCGTATGCTATTTCATTGTTTTTTCAGGACTTACCACTAATGAACACGACACCGGTTCTTTTTCTACACAGCTCCATGAGCAGCGGTCAGCAGTGGCAATCCCTGCGCCAGTCCCTGGACCTGCCATCACAGGCACCGGATATCTCAGGCTACGGCAAGGCACCGATGCCTGACAACCCCAGAGATCAGCAT
This sequence comes from Oceanospirillum sp., assembly GCA_048264105.1. Classification (GTDB taxonomy): domain Bacteria; phylum Pseudomonadota; class Gammaproteobacteria; order Pseudomonadales; family Halomonadaceae; genus Oceanospirillum. Next base: position 202,109 of record JBLXDJ010000005.1, on the reverse strand, counting down.
CAGTTACAGTTTGAACTGGATCTGCTGGCCTCTGCGATCCCCGAAAACCGGTTTCATCTTGTAGGGCATTCCTACGGCGCGGCGACAGCTCTTCGCATCGCCCGTCTTCACCCTGATCGCGTCGCCAGCCTGAGTCTTTTCGAGCCCGTGGCCTTCCACCTGCTTAATCCCGATCATCCCCAGTATCATGCCGTAGACGTTCTCAGTCAGAAGATTGAAGGCTTTATTGATCAGGGCGATGCAGAGTCCGCTGCGGACTGCTTTATTGATTACTGGAATGGCAAAGGGACGTTCAAACGCCTGAATGAAACTATGAAGACAGCCTTCTCCCGGGGTATTCTGAAAGTCGCCTATGACTTCCGCGCACTGATGACAGAAGACTGCCAACCGGATGATCTTAAAGAGATCACCTGCCCGACTCTGTTACTGGAAGGTACTAAGAGCCAGCCATCAGCCCATGCCGTGATGGAAACTCTGAAAGCCACCTTCCCTGAAGCAGAGCATCACGCCCTGCCCTGCGGTCATATGGGGCCATTAACGCATCCGGATCTGGTGAACCCGCTGGTCAGCCAGTTTATTGCGACGCACAACAAAGCAGGCTAACCTAGCCTGATTCCGATATGAGCCAAAAACTGATCGTTTTAAACGCTAAGCGATCATGTCTGTGCTGGTTTAACAGCAACAGATCAAGCTATTGAGCTGATTACATCAGGCGTCATTATCACGTAATATGCGCCGTAATAATCTGAGTTCAAACGAAGTGCTCAAGACAAGATAACTGAAAAGTAACCGATATCTGGAGAATGAAAATGACCGTACTGGTTAACAAAACCTACGATGAGATTCAGGTTGGCGATACCGCAACACTGGAACGTGCTCTGACCGAAAAGGAACTGGTACTGTTCGCAGCTGTTTCCGGTGATGTTAACCCGGTACATCTGGATGCTGAGTTTGCCAAAAGCACCATGTTCGGTGAGCAGATCGCCCACGGCATGTGGTCCGGCTCTCTGATCTCTGCTGCTCTCGCTACCGTTCTGCCAGGACCTGGCACCATCTATCTGGGTCAGGAGCTGAGCTTCCGTCGTCCGGTTAAACTGGCCGACACTCTGACCGTTACTCTGACGGTAAAAGAGAAGCTGAGCAAAAACCGCGTTGTGATCGACACTCTGGTGACTAACCAGAACGATGAGAAAGTTGTTGTCGGTACCGCTACCGTGATGGCTCCGACCGAGAAATCTGAGCTGCAGGCACCTGAACTGCCAGCCATCACCATCGGCTAAAATCTTAAGCCAGATGACAAAAAAAGGGAGCATATCGCTCCCTTTTTTAATGGCTTTGAGTCAGCTCTTTTTCGTTAAAAGATTCATCGCGTCAGTGATACCCGACAGCGTTAGCGGAAACATACGATCATGCAGCAACTGCCGGGTCATACCGATCGACTGTGTGTAATCCCAGTAGCGTTCCTGCACCGGATTCAGCCAGACAACATTCTTCCAGGTATCCGTCACCCGCTGCATCCACTGAGCACCACTCTCCTCGTTCCAATGCTCAACACTGCCACCGGCCATGGCGATCTCGTAGGGCGACATGGACGCATCACCAATAAAGATCACCTTATAATCAGAACCGTACTTGTGCAGCAGGTCGTAGGTCGAAATACGCTCATCAAAACGGCGCAGATTATTCTGCCAGACCGACTCATAGATGAAGTTATGGAAGTAGTAATATTCCAGATGCTTAAACTCGGTTCGACAGGCGGAAAAGAGCTCTTCGCAGGTTTTGATGTAGCCGTCCATAGAACCGCCCACATCGAAAAACAGCAGCACTTTCACACTGTTATGTCGTTCCGGCACCAGTTTCAGATCCAGCATACCGCCGTTATGAGCAGTAGAGCGGATGGTATCGTCAAGATCCAGCTCAGATGCCGCACCACTACGGGCAAACTGACGTAAGCGCTTCAGAGCCACCTTGATGTTACGGGTACCCAGTTCAACGCTGTCATCCAGATTCTTAAACTGACGTTTATCCCAAACCTTTACCGCCCGGTTGTGACGGTTACCATCCTGCCCGATGCGGATACCTTCCGGATTGTAGCCATACGCACCAAAAGGCGACGTACCACCGGTACCGATCCACTTATTACCACCGGCATGGCGCTTTTGCTGCTCTTCAAGACGCTCTTTGAAGGTGTCTAAAAGCTCCTGCAGGCTACCCAGAGATTTGATCTTCTCCCGTTCTTCAGGAGTCAGCATCTTCTCGAACTCTTTGCGAATCCATTCTTCAGGAATCAGGGTATCCAGCAGATCGTCGAGTCCCTCAAGACCATTAAAGTAAGCCCCAAAGGCCCGGTCGAAACGATCATAGTAGCTTTCGTCTTTCACCAGACAGGTACGCGCCAGCAGGTAAAAGTCGTCGATACTGGCAAAGGCAACGCCTTTTTCCAGCGCCGCCAGCAGATCCAGTAACTCACGGAGACTGACCGGCACGCCGACTTTGCGGATATCGTTAAAAAAATCGATCAGCATAGCAGCCCCCTAGCGGGATTGACGGCGGTGCATAAAGGCCAGTTTTTCCAGCAGGGAAACATCCTGTTCATTTTTCACCAGTGCGCCATGCAGTGGCGGAATCGCTTTCGCGGCATCACGCTCCTGAAGCATCTCCAGGCTCATCTGATCAGCCATCAGGAGTTTCAGCCAGTCGATCAGTTCAGAGGTTGATGGCTTTTTCTTAAGCCCCCGAACCTCACGGAGATCAAAAAACACTTCCAGCGCTTCAGAAACCAGCTTCTGCTGGATATCCGGATAATGCACATCGACAATCTTCTGCATCGTCTCTTTATCCGGGAAGTTGATGTAATGGAAGAAGCAGCGACGCAGGAAGGCGTCCGGCAGCTCTTTCTCATTATTACTGGTGATCAGGATAATCGGGCGCTGCTTGGCTTTGATGGTTTCTCCGGTTTCATAAACGTGGAACTCCATCTTATCCAGTTCGAGCAGCAGGTCGTTGGGGAATTCGATATCCGCCTTGTCGATCTCATCGATCAGCAGTACCACCTGTTCATCGGATTCAAAGGCCTCCCAAAGCTTGCCCTTGTTGATGTAGTTTTTGATGTCGTGCACACGATCATCACCCAGCTGGGAATCCCGCAGACGGGACACGGCATCATATTCATACAGGCCCTGATGCGCCTTAGTGGTCGACTTGATATGCCACTGAATCAGACGCACGCCCAAAGCATCGGCCAACTCCTCGGCCAGCATGGTTTTACCGGTTCCCGGCTCACCTTTAATCAGTAACGGACGCTCAAGGGCGATACAGGCGTTAACCGCCATCTGCAGTTCATCGGTAGCAACGTATTGATCAGTACCCTGGAATTTCATAACGGAGTATCTCTGTTTTTATTGTCGAATCGGGTTAAGTGCTGCATCACTGACTGCAGCATTATTTCCGCCTAGTTTACTGGGTCTTTCAGGAAGCGAAAGCCAGTGAGTGACTCAAAAGTCACAACCAGCAAAGAAGACTGAAAATTAATCAAAAAAAAGTTAAAGATGTAACTGAATGTGTCGATAGATTCAGAAGAGATATCCCTTTCTCTTATGCAAGAGCGGTAAAAGGTTAAAAAGAAGTGCTTGCATAGAGGTAACATGGAACCGATTCACAGGTCTGCTTATGCTTTTTGTAAACACAAATGTTAGCGCCCTCAAAGGCATGGACTTTATGTCCAATGTAACCGACCGCCTTAACCGCTCTTTTGAACAACTGTCATCCGGCAGTCGTATTAATTCCGCCAGAGATGACGCAGCAGGTCTGCAGATTTCGAATCGACTCGAAACCCAGATTATCGGTACCAATCAGGCAACCCGAAATATTCAGGATGGCTTGTCTGCGCTTCAGATTGCTGATGGCGCGATGAGTGAAATTACTAATATCACTCAGCGTATAAGGCAACTCGCCATTCAAATGTCGAGTAACACCCTAAGTCAAGAAGACCGAGATGGTGCCCAGCTTGAAGTTGAAGAGCTTATTAACTCAGCAAACCGTATTGCTGAATCGGCAAGTTTGGGGGGAGAGATTCCGCTCCTACAAGGTCCTGAGGCAGATGAAGACCCCAGCAACCCTTTATCAGATCAAGACATTCTTCTGCAAACTAACAGTGCTCTTGAGCAGTCTGAAGCCAATATCAAAGCATACTTTGGCATTGAAGGTAATGGAACCGATGAGATGTTCATCGAGATTGTTAATACCTTGCCCGCAGGCGTAGTGGCTGCAGTTACATCATCAGGAAACGATGTCATTAAGATGTCTATTGGTCGCGCAGCATTTCAAGCAGGATGGGGTGGAGACACCACACAAAATGACCGTGTAATTGCCCACGAAATGGTTCATGCCGTTATGGCAAACCAACTATCGACACTTGTTGGCAGCGATGCAAATGCAGCGTGGCTTAGAGAAGGATCTGCTGAGTTGATACACGGTGCAGACGATCGGCTTGCAGGTGATCTTGGCGCAACAGCCCCATCTACATTTATGTCTACATTCAACCTTTCGACCGTTGCCGACTCAGAAGACTACTCTCAAGCCTATGTCGCAGCTCGAATGCTCCATGACGATATGAAAGAGGCAGGCTATTCCGATGGTATAGCCAGCTTTATGGATTATTTGAAAGTGCAAGGAAGAAGCGTCGACGATGCTCTTCAGCATTTCTTCGATATGTCTGAAGCTGATTTTCAGACTTATGTAAGAGATAACGGAGGAGCTTATATAGAGAGCATGGATTTAAGCAATGCTGATGTTGGCGGCATTGGCGGCGCCGATGCTGATAATATGGGCATCAAGGATGCTCACGATGCAGTAGGCGACTCAAAAAGCTATTCGACACAACCTTTGGAAGGCTTCAAAATTTCTGGCTATGAACTTGATGGAACAGCTTATGATTACTCTCCCCCTCATGAAAAAACCTTTCAGCTTCAAACAGGAAGTAACTCTGGTGAACAATCTGAGTTTTCACTCCGGGGAGGAACTGCTGAGAGGATTGGCTTAGCAGGTGTAAATGTATCAGCGAATGCTCGTGGCTCGATCGTTGTCGCAGACAAAGCCCTCAAAAACATCCATGAGATCCGCCGTGAAATTGCGGGTGCTATGGCTGAACTTGAATCCATGCAGCGCAATAACACCAGCATGGTGGTTAATACTTCTGACGCTAAGTCCCGTATTCAGGATACTGACTTTGCGGCAGCAACCGCTGACCTGACCCGCAACCAGATTATCCAGCAGGCTTCCTCAACCATTCTGGCTCAGGCAAATCAGACGCCCAATATCGCCTTATCCCTTCTTCGGTAACGCCAGGTTCAGCCGGTATTTCTAAGAACCTAACCGAATAAACGGTTAGGTTCTTAGCTTAAAACATTATTGAATTAAGATCTGATAGATTTTTTTCCTGCCTATCCCTAACCTAGCCTTTAACGGATATAACCTGATAGCTCAAAATGAGGAGCCGGTTATAACGACACATCCAATAAGATTAGGGAAAAACAATGAGCAAGGTTTTTGATGATAACTCGCTAACCATCGGCGAAACCCCTCTGGTAAAAATCAACCGTCTGACCAATCATGGCAAAGTTTTCGCAAAGCTTGAAAGCCGCAACCCTGCGTTTTCTGTGAAGTGTCGTATTGGTGCCAATATGATCTGGGATGCTGAAAAGCGTGGTGTTTTGAAGCCTGGTATGGAGATTGTCGAACCGACCAGTGGTAACACAGGTATTGCGCTTTGCTTTGTGGCAGCTTCCCGTGGTTACAAAATCACCCTGACCATGCCTTCCAGCATGAGTCTAGAGCGCCGGAAAATGATGAAAGCTCTGGGTGCCAACATTGAGCTGACCGAACCAGCTAAAGGTATGAAAGGTGCCATCGCTAAAGCTGAAGAGCTGGTAGCAGGCAATCCTGAGCATTACTTTATGCCACAGCAGTTCGAAAACCCGGCCAACCCTGAGATTCACGAGAAAACCACCGGCCCTGAAATCTGGGAAGATACTGACGGCGAAATTGATATTCTCGTAGCAGGCGTAGGTACCGGCGGTACTATCACGGGTATCTCCCGTTACATCAAAAACACCCAGGGTAAAGCGATTACAACCGTTGCCGTTGAGCCTGTTGATTCACCGGTCATCAGCCAGACGATCAACAATGAAGAAGTGAAGCCTGCTCCGCACAAAATTCAGGGCATTGGCGCGGGTTTTGTACCGAAGAATCTGGATCTGTCACTGGTTGATCAGGTAGAACAGGTCGGTAACGACGAAGCGATTGAGATGGCACGCCAACTGATGCTGAAAGAAGGCATCATCTGCGGTATCTCCTGTGGAGCCGCCATGGTTGCCGCTTTAAGACTGGCGGAGAAACCTGAAAACGCGGACAAAAACATTGTGGTAATTCTGCCGGATTCCGGCGAGCGCTATCTGTCCACAGCACTGTTTGAAGGCATGTTCAGCGAGAACGAAACCGTTCAGTAATTCTGCCTGACAAACGTAAAGGCCAACCGGGATTGTCGTTTTAACGACAGTTCGGTTGGCCTTTTTTTATCCGTATGAGAGGGTGTCAGCAGTCTGAATTAAACCTGTTCAGAAACATCCTTTGAAAAGAACTGCTCAACGACCCGCCCCTCTTTGAACACCACCAACTCTCCCGGCTGAAGCGTTGTCCAGCTCTCATTATCGGTCAGAGGCTGCGTCGCAATCACTGTCACCACATCATGAGGCGTCGTTTCCTCTTTGAAATCCACCTTCATCTCAACATCGGACAATTCAGCTTCTCCGAATGGCGCTTCACGAGTGATCCAACTGAGCTTAGTAGAGCAATAGGCAAACAGATAATCGCCGTTGGACAGCAGCATATTAAACACGCCTTTACCCCGTAACTGTTCACACCACTGGTGCAAAGCCTGACTTAAAGGACCAACAGCACACTTATCAGTGAAGTTCAGTCGGATCTGAGCCAGCAGCCAGCAGAATGCCTGCTCACTATCTGTTGTTCCGACAGGCAGATAAAAGCTGGCAGGAAAGTGAGTCTTACTGTCTTCCAGCTGGCCATTATGAGCATAACTCCAGTAACGTCCCCAAAGCTCACGGCTGAAAGGGTGCGTATTCTCAAGACAAATTTCACCTACATTTGCCTGACGAATATGACTGATTACCGCCTTGCTTTTGATTGGATAATTCTGAATCAGTCTGGCAATTTCAGAATCGACGGAAGGCTTGGGATCACGAAATTCCCGATAGCCTCGCCCTTCATAAAAGGCGATACCCCAGCCATCTTTATGAGGGCCGGTTTCACCGCCGCGCTTCACCAGACCGCTAAAACTAAAACAGATGTCAGTTGGCACATTGGCACTCATGCCGAGAAGTTCACACATGAAATCGGGTCCGCTAATAATGGAAAGCAATAGAGAGTCATAGTCACACTAAAAAAATGGCCTCCGTAAACAGAGGCCATTTTCATATCGTTTATTCTACCTTAAATCCTGCTCGTTTCCGCTGAACCTAAGGATAAAATCATAGGGACAAGTCATCATCCCGCTTACTGTCCCGAGCCTGCTGACGGGCTGCCATGCGGCGCTGAACAAAGCGTTTGTAGAGCCAAAATGCTCCGGCAAACAGCGCGATATTCGCCAGTGCAACCGCCAGATAAACCCATAACAGATTGGCATCACCCGGCTTTGAAGACTCCAGCGGCTGATCATTCGGGTCCAGCAGGTTCATCGGTTTTTTCGGTTTATCATCGTCGGTACCAAAACCGCTGCCACCACCTGAACCAGACGCGCTGTCATCTATCGGTTGCGCTCCCATATCTCCGGGCTGATCCAGGGTTTCTACCTGAGGCTCAGGGTTCAGAGGCGGAATAATGACCGGATCCAGCTCAACATCGAAAGCTTTGCCCTGTACGGTGCCCGAGGCAAACACACGAATCTTTTGCTCTTTCTCACGATTCATCTGCGGCAGGTCCAGCGACCAGGATTCCTGACTGGCCAGCTGAGCCTTCTGAGTCAGACCGTTAACCTGAGCGGTAATCGTCAGGTCGCTGGCTTTCAGTTCAGGCAATACCTTCGTAAAGTAAACTTTCTGAGGTTCATTGGCATCGTCATAATCGACATTGGAACTCACAATATCCTGAACAAATACCGGCTGAGAAACGGACCGCTGGAAGGTTTTACCATCCAGATTAACCTGAATCCGGTAGTTACCCGTGGTATTAAATGGCCCCAGTTTGGTAACAAAAGAACCCGCAGCACCCGGTTTGCCTGTCATCACATCAGACTTGAGCACCTGATCACTGTCGGCAAGCTGCTGAGCTTCCATAGAGACAATACGCAGGAACTCAGGGCGGGTAATCGTTTCGCCCTCTTCCTGAATAGAGGCTTCAATATCAAGACTTAAGCCACGGAACAGGGTAGCCGGTACATCACTAACCTTGAGACTCAGATCCGACACAACCGTTACCCGGTTATCCGGATGCATCTCCGTCTCAACCAGCCACTCACCATCTTCAGGGTCCGCAACAGTAATCAGGTCATAACGACTCTCATAGTGCCAGCGAACATTATCGGGATGGGTCAGTGACGTATAACGCTCACCTTTCGGCGAGATCAGGAAAACACGCTGGCTATCCGGCTTATGGAAAATCAGAGCGGTAAATTCGTTAATACTGCTGTCCACCAGAAAACGGTTATTTTCCAGTGGAACCTGCTCACTTGGAGCCGTGCGGTCAAGAGCCTGCATAAAGAGCTGCATCAGCTCTTCAGCGTTGTTTGCTACCGCAGCCAGACCACCGGTACGCTGGGCCAGTTTCAGCATCAGATCTTTATCGGCGTTATCCGACAGAGCAACGGTATGAATGGTGTAACCGGCTTTTTTCAGTTTTGGCAGCAGATCAAACTGAATACTGTCGCGGGACTCGTTGTTCTCCTGACGTTTACGGCGTTCATTCCGGGATTCTGAAATATCCACCAGACCGTCGGTCAGAAGAATAATGTGACGATCGAAACTACTGTCGGGGCGATTAGCATCATAGCTTGCCCGCTCCAGCGCATTTTCAATATCGGTAAACATCGCAGAAGACGTAATATCCCGGCTTCGGGCACGGGCATCCTGACGCCACTGATTGGTCACATCTTTATGGGGAACCAGTTCATTGGTGTAAGTGCCGAAGGTCCAGACGCCGGAACGGCTTCCTTCTGGCAGCAGATCGACCAGCAGATTCAACGCCGGAACCCGGAGGTTTGACGGGTCGTTGTTTTTCATACTACCGGATATATCGATCAGGACACGAACATCCGGCTTCACGTCTGCCGCACTGGCCACGGTGGCAAAGACAAAAGTCCACAACATCAGAAGAATTCGGCATCCTCTGGTGCTGAAGCTTTGGCGACGCCCCTTTGGTCGATCTGCAATAACTGGCATTTCAGTTCCTTTCTTACCCAAGGATACCGGAGCAGGTCCGGTATCCATCTGATTATTCTTTTCTGCGATTATACGATCGATTCAGCAAGCTTACGGCCGCGCTCGGTCACATACCAACGCATCCCCCAGCCACTGTTGACACGACCCGCCATGCCTTTACCGACAAGAACTGCCAGACTCTTCTGAAGATCGGTCTCATCCAGTTCAGTTTCTGTGCAAAGAGTTGGCAGCGCACGATAGATATGACGGCCACTGGCCAGGCTTTTCAGTACCGCAGTTGAAGACACATCGAGTGTATCCAGCTCTGTAGCAGACACTTCAGCCTGATCTTCATGCTCGGTTTCAGTTTCCAACAGAGGGACAATAGAATCCTGCAGTAATTTCAGCTGCTGTTTCAGTTGTTCTGTTTCAGTCTTAGCCGTCTCTGCAGCCACTAAAGTGCGATCCAGAGTATTAGTCGCAACCATGCGGGAAGCAATCGCAGCGATCAGGCAGATACCGGTATAAATAAGAAGCTTGGAAGCATCTTCCTGACTCTGGGAGACAATATCACTGCCCAGCAGATCCAGCGCTACCGGTACGAGAAAAGCAGCACTGACACCAACGACAAGCGAACGGGCCAGGGCGATTGTATCTTTGTTGTTCTGGTTCAACAGATAGAAGTTAACCAGTCCACCAAAAACACCCGCAAACAACATAACTAATACGAGAATAATGACGTGCATTGTCATATCAATTTTCCTGAATAATTTCCTTTAAGCCGTAAACGGCCCACCTCTGATATTTTTTGCCACCTTACAAACCCGGGCAGCAATAAAAACGGCAACAGATTTCCGTTTTCACCTTAACCGGCCGCAACCGACAGTTTCAGCTCAGGACTCTCCGGCGGCCTCGCCTGTTTCCTGTTCTTCGGTCTGGCTTCGGTTTTTCATAAACCACAGGAAACTGGCCAACAGCAGATAACCTGCTGCGAGAGCACCCAACAGGGGTAATCCTGCCCGCATCCAAGTGGCTCCTTCAACACCACCAAAGGTCTCAAAGAAAGTGATAATCACCGCCGGAGCCAGATGACCCGCACTACCCTGAACATACCAGGGGAACGCGAACAGCACTGCAGCGGTTGTTACAATAAATCCGCGCAGCGTCATCGGCCAGCGACGGGTAATTCTGAGCGTGACAATCATCACTGCCAAAGCAGATAATAGATAGATGATCCAACTCAGAAATTGATAGTTCTCAAACGCCATAGTCGTCAATTCCTATAGCCGCCAATCTGCGGCATAACACCCTGATTCTTAAGCGCCCTTATTATGTCTCAAGCCAAACAAAATAACGACCTCAGCACGGCATCCCTTAACCAAATGCCACAATTTTTATCCCGGGAGCTAAAGAACGACCCACTCTCATCACTGGAAAAAAAGAGCCCTCAGACGATGGCATTCCTGAAGAAATGCAATCAGGATGCCAACTCTGCTCTGAGTGATGAGCTACAGGAAACCCTGTTTCAGGAAATACGCCATCGTACCCCTCTGGATCATGACAGCTATCCGACGGACCTTGAGCAGTTCCGCTATTTTGTTCGCCAGAGAGAAGCCCTCGATTACCCACAGTTCTGGCGTGCGCCACTCAGTGATGAAAATCGCCAGAATCAGGAAAACCTGCACCAGGCGAGTTGCTATCTCGATACCAACAAACTGGCTGAAGAGTATGACTACTTTGACCTTGGTGATCTGGCTATCTCACCGGATGAGCAACTTCTGGCCATCACGACGGATACGGAAGGCGATGAGATTTACAGCCTGCAGCTGGTTGATCTGAACCAGGATCAGTGGCGCTCTTTTGATGATCTGCCCCCTCTGGCTTCAGACCTTATCTGGTCAGAAGATCAGTCAACACTTCTCTGCTTTCCATTAGACGATACCCAGCGCCCCTGGCAGGTGATGGCACTGAATATCGAAACCGGCGACCAGCAGATCATTTTTGAAGAACCGGATGCCCGCTTCTGGGTAGGCTGCAGTAAAAGCCGCGACCGGAAAACCATTTTCATCGAAAGCCTGAGCAAGCAGAGCACCCATTACTATCTGCTGCCCGCTGACAAACCACTGGCAGCCCTAAAACCTCTGATCCGGCAGCAGGAGGGTCATGAATACCATGTGGATAGCATCGGAGATCAACTCTATATTCGCAGCAACCTGCAACGCCCCTACTTCGGGCTTTATAGGCTGAGTCCGGATCAGATCATCTCTCCTTTAACGCCGGAAGCCTTTATTCAACAAGCTGAGGAGATCCATCCGCCTTCTGAAACAAAAACGTTTGAAGGCTTTGAGTTATTCGATAATCACCTGATGATTCTTCAGCGCGACCATACGACCGGCGCACAGGAGATCTTGATTCACTCTCTGGACGGCATGCTGCAGCATAGTTTTAATCCACCGTACCCGCTGGTGAGCATCAACCTGTCTGACAACCCAAACAGCAATACCGACTGGGTCAGACTGGAACTGGAGTCTTTTAATCAGCCGCCCACGCTATACCGCTACCAGATGTCATCCCAAAAACTGGAACAGCTACGTCAGATGCCGCTGAACCATACGGATCTGAGCCAATTTACCAGTCAACAGATCCTGATTCCTGCGGTCGATGGCACCCCGGTACCGGTCAGTCTTGTCGGAAAAAAATCCCTGCTGACATCAAACCAACCGCAGCCTCTGTTGCTGTATGTCTATGGTGCTTATGGTGATCCCTTAGATCCCTGGTTTTCATCAAGCAGACTCAGCCTGATGGAGCGGAATATCATTTTTGCGATCGCCCATGTTCGCGGCGGGGGAGATTGTGGCGAGCACTGGTACCATCAGGGACGACTGGGCTATAAAGCAAACAGCATTCGTGACCTTGAATCCGTGATTCACGCACTCATTTCAAGAGGCATCACAGACAACAGTCAGCTGGTGGTTCAAGGGGGCAGTGCCGCAGGCATTGTGCTGGGTGCACTTTACAACCGCAACCCGGAAATGGTCAGCGGTATCATCGCAGAAGTGCCTTTTGTCGATGTCCTTCGCACCATGTCCCGTCCGGAACTCCCCCTCACCATCGGGGAATATGAGGAATGGGGCAACCCGGAAGAAACAGAGGCTCACTGGCGTATCCGCCACTACAGCCCCCTGGACAACCTGAATCCCGAAAGGCATCAGACAGAAGACTCTAAACCTAAACTCTGGATTGAGGCGGGGCTGAATGACCCCCGCGTCCAGTACTGGGAACCCGCAAAATGGGCCCAGCGTCTTAAGACAGCAGGTATAGATAACGTCTGGCTGCGCACCCGTATGGACTCCGGCCATGCCGGCGGCTCCGGTCGGGATCAGAGCTATCGGGAAACCGCTGAAATTCAAAGCGTTGCCTTAATGATGCTGGGTAGAGATGAGGCCTGACCTTCTCCGTCATCATTAAAACGCGCGTCATAAAAAAATCCGCCTGTCTTTTTTGTGCAAGACAGCGGATTTTTTGCAAGCGGTCATCGGTACAGAGTGAAGTGCCGGGTTAATTATTCAACCCAGTTGATAATGTGCCACTCCAGATCTTCCTGCAGAACCACATGTTCACTGATAGCCCGCCCCTTAATACTTTGGCGGGCTTTATGGATGCTCTTAGGGTCACCGGTAATCAGGTGATGCCATTCAGGCAGCGGTTTACCTTCTTTTACCAGGCGATAAGCACAGGTCTTAGGCAACCAGCTGAACTGGTCTATATCCTTAATGCTGAGTTCAACGCAATCGGGCACAAGGGTTTTACGGTTCGGATAGTCATTACAACGACATTGGGTAATATCCAGCTGTTTGCAGGCTACCTCTGTGTAGTACACCGTGTCGTCACCTTCATCCATCAGTTTGTGCAGGCAGCACTTCCCACAGCCATCGCACAAAGATTCCCATTCCTCATGGCTCATCTCTGCCAGCGCTTTCTGTTCCCAAAAGTGTCCCGATTCGCTCATCTTTAATACTTGCCTTCGGTCGGAGCTTTATATAAATCCAGCAGATAATCCTCCTTTTGAGGAGGCATTTGCAGGTAAAAGCCTTTCTCACGAATCTCCCGTAATACATCTTCAGCTTTAGCCCGCGCCAGATCTTTGTCTTCACGGATAAGCATAGTCATAACAGCCTGAGGTTTACCAAAGACTTCCAGTAATGACTCGGGGATACGTTTGAAACCTTCTTTTTTATCCACATAAAGGTACATCTCATCTTTACGCGGGCTTTTAAATACTTCGCAGATAACTTTCACAGTTTTATCTCGTTATTTCAGTGAGTAATATGTATTTAATTGCTACGCAGCTTATCGAGAAGGTCTATCAAAGGCTGACCCACAATCTTTTCCCGCCAGCCTTGCCACTCTTCCGGGATATAGTTCAGCTCACCGCGTATCGCCCTGTTCAGAACCTGCTCCAGCTGACGCTTGCGAACCAGCAGCTCCGGAGGGAGGTTATTCTCTTCTGCTGCCTGACGCACGGTCTTTTTCATCGCTTTCGACCAGTCACGGTAAGGATGGCCGATGGGTGATGGTAAAGACGCCGGCCACATCGCCTGAGCGCGGTTACGGGCGATATCCACCAGTTCAAGAATATCGTCGCCATCTTTCTTGATCGTGCCGTGGCGAATACCCTCTATACGGGCAAGCTCCATACGGTTAGCGGGCAGTTTCATCGCAATCAGCCACAACAGGTTGTCTGAAAGCAGACGACTACGGGGAATATTGCGCTCCCGCACTTCCTGTTCCCGCCATGCTGCCAATACCTGCAGCACTGCCAGCTGCTCCTGATTCAGCTTCCATGCCTGCTTAACCCGCAGAAAGTAGAACTCATCATCGGGTGCTTGCTGCGCCAACCTGATAATCTGAGCACACTCTTCGGTGCACCAGTCAATCCGGTTCTCTTCCTTCAGTTTCTGCTCAATTTTAGGCCAGATCTGATAGAGATAAAAAACATCCGCCGCGGCATAAGCACACTGACTATGGGTCAGGGGACGCTGCAGCCAATCCGACCGGGTTTCCTCTTTCTGCAGTGAAATATTGAGCCAGTTTTCAACCATGCGCTGGTAACCGACTGAAAGTGTTTCACCCAGAAAAGCCAGTGCAACCTGCGTATCCATCATAGGCGAAGGCAAGGTGCCGGTGAGTTTCGCAAACACATCAAGGTCTTCGGAACAGGCGTGCAGCACTTTCAGCACGGAGTCTGCGGCCAGAACCGCTTTAAAGGGGGCCCAGTCAGTAATGGTCAGCGGATCAATCAGCCAGCACCCCTGATCATCCTGGATCTGTATCAGAGCCGCTTTGGGGTAGAAGGTGTCAACGCGGATAAATTCGGTATCCAGCGCCAGAACAGGACAGGTCAGCCAATGAGCGCAATGCTCCTGCAACAGACTGTCGGAATCGATAAAACGGTACGCTATTGTATCTTCGGTCATTATTTCGCCATAGGTAACCGGCCGGCCATTGCACGGCTCAGGGTTCCACCATCAATATATTCCAGCTCGCCACCAACAGGGATTCCATGGGCCAGACGAGTTACGGTTACCGGTAAATGTTGCAGCATTTCAGAGATGTAGTGGGCGGTCGCTTCGCCTTCTACGGTGGGGTTTGTGGCCAGAATGACTTCCTGCACCCGATCACGGCTGACTTTTTCTGCCAGCAGATCCAAACCCAAAGCATCCGGCCCTACGCCATCAATGGGAGATAAATGGCCGGTAAGAACAAAGTAACGTCCCGAAAAACCACCGGCTTGCTCCATCGCAATCTGATCTGCCGGGGTTTCAACCACACAGAGCAAAGCTGAATCCCGTCGTTCACTGCGGCATAAGCCACAAACCGGTTCTTCCGTCAGTGTACGGCATTCCTGACACTGACCAACGTGTTCCAGAGATCGCTCAAGCACTTCAGCCAGTCTGAAGCCCCCCTCGCGCTCACGCTCGAGCAGGTGCAATGCCATGCGCTGAGCCGATTTCGGGCCAACACCGGGCAAACAGCGCAAAGCCGTAATCAATTCTTCAACCAAGGGGCTGAAAGCCATAACAGATCCTTAATCAGGCCGTTAGTCTGACCCGTTATCTGTTTGCAGGCAGACTTGTTACCGGGTCGTTCACGTCTTATAACAGGTTTCAGTTGGCACTTCAGGCCAGCCAGGACCGACCTGAAGATAATGCCGGGGTGTCCGTCAGACAGAGGGCACTTATCAGAACGGCATTTTGAAACCAGGAGGCATCTGCATACCACCGGTCAGTTCAGCCATTTTAGCCTGAGTGCTCTCTTCAACACGACGTACCGCATCATTTACCGCGGCAGCCAGCAGATCTTCCAGCATCTCTTTGTCTTCACTCATCAGGCTCTCATCAATAGAGACTGATTTAACATCGTGACGACCGTTCATCGTGACGCTAACCATACCCGCACCGGACTCACCTGTAACCGTCTGATTTGCGGCTTCTTCCTGCAGTTTCTGCATTTTTTCCTGCATCTCCTGCGCCTGTTTCATCAGGTTACCCATTCCGCCTTTCAACATTGCTTTATCCTCAAGTCGTTAAATATTTTTGACCAGACACAACCAACGGCCTGCCAGGTCCATATCAGTTAAACGGCCAACACGGGGCACGCCGCTTAGGTGTCCTGTTTTCAGACCACACCGGCTGAGCAGAGTTTAAACCAAAGGCTCAACCGATGAGGTCAGCACCTCGGCACCAAACGCCTGCTGTAATCCCTGAATAACAGGATCACGTGTGAAAATAGCTTCGGCCTGATGCTGACGGGTTTGCCTCAACGCCGCCTCATAATCTTCAGGTGTATCCAGATCTGTACTATAAGCGCTAATTTCAATGGTGAGCGGCTCATTAAATAACGTCTGGATACTCTGCTGCCAACTTGCTTCACGCTCCGGCGTTAAGAAATTTTCGGTCACGGCCTTCAATGCAAATTGCAGATGAGTGCCTTGTCGGCCAATCATAGCGGCATTTTTCGCCAGCGAGCGATCCAATCCTTTTAAAGGCAGATGCGCAAATGCCTGCAGCCAGTCCTGATTGGTGTTCAGCTGTTCAGGACAAGGCCCCACCATAGGTGTGATCTCTGATTCGGTCACGTCAGGTAGTTTAGCATCCCTCAGCTCCGGTGCCTGACGGGGTTGCTCCGAGACAGGTTCAGGCATCATATTCTGATAAGCGGCATCCACCGGCGTCTCAGTCAAGGGTTCAGCTGAAGGAGCATTGCTATTTATGGGGGCGCTGGTATTTAAGGGAGCGCTGCTATCTGAGAAAG
The DNA here is from genome assembly GCA_048264105.1 of Oceanospirillum sp. Lineage (GTDB taxonomy): Bacteria > Pseudomonadota > Gammaproteobacteria > Pseudomonadales > Halomonadaceae > Oceanospirillum. The sequence goes on along the minus strand of JBLXDJ010000005.1, from coordinate 185,367 downwards.
CCGGCGCAGGATGCGATGCAGCCTCAAAACCCGAAGCCATATCAGACGGAGGCATACTCTCATCATAGGCTGCAGGTTCCGGAGCGGGAGCCGGTGCCACAGAGTTCTGTTCCGGGATAACCGGCAGCTCTTCCCATGGAGGAACATCAGCAGGTTCCTGTGCGGGTGAAGCCACCTGAGCCTGAACGGGAGGCTGAGGCTGAGCTGGGGTTGCCGCAGCCTGCTCTGTCTTCTCAGAACCGGCCGACGGGAACTGAACGGTTCTTAAGCCTCCGCCAAGTGTTGCTCTGGCACTCTGTACCGTTGCACCCTCCTGAGCCTCGTCAGTGCGGACATCAGGTTTTGGTTCAGGGGATGGATTACCCTTAGGTTCAGGCCGGGAAAACTTAACCAGCTTTGGTTCCGCACTGGTCGGGGTAGAAATCTGAGGCTCTGGCTGAGCCGGAGCGACCTGCGGAGCACTGGCATGATCAGCCACAGGCGCAGGCGCATCAAAATCGATCAGAGATTCATCGGCTTCGGGCTCAACTAACGCTTTTTTTTTAGCCTCGTCTTCCGACTCATGAACAGGTGGTTGTGCCGCCGGAGAGGCGACCTGTCCCGCAGGTGCCGCTTGTTGATTAAAAGGTGCTGATTGTTGATTCAAAGGGGCAGCCTGGGAAGGCAGTGCACTCCCGCCTTCACTGGGCACGCCCTGAGGAGCAAATGCCACCATACGAATCAGCGCCATCTCAAAGCCGGAACGAGCATCCGGAGCCAATGGCAGATCTTCCTGACTCTTAATGGCGATCTGATAATAGAGCTGAACATCTTCGGCGGTAAGACGGGCCGCCTGAGATAAAACCTGCTCCCGGTCGCCCAGGGCATTATCCACCGCATCCGGTAGCACCTGCGCAACCGCCATACGGTGAAGGTAAAGCGCCATATCAGACAAAATCGTTTCAAAGTCTGCAGCCTGTTCTGACAAACGGGCAACTTCACCCAACAGAGCCTTAGCATCGCGGTTTACCAGATGATCGATCAGAGCACCCACATGGCGATGATCCACCAGACCCAACATTTCACTGACCTGAGCGGCATCTACATGACCCTGTCCGTAGGCTATCGCCTGATCCGTCAGACTCAGCGCGTCACGCATACTGCCGTCTGCAGCACGTCCGAGCTGCCAGAGCGCAGCCTCCTCAAAGGGAATCTGCTCCTGAGTCAGCACGTTAGTCAGATGCTCAACCACACGCTCCGGCGGCATGTTTTTCAGATTGAACTGCAGACAGCGGGACAAAACGGTCACCGGCAGTTTCTGCGGATCCGTTGTCGCCAACAGGAATTTGACGTGTGGAGGTGGCTCTTCCAGAGTTTTCAACAGTGCATTGAAACTGTGGGTGGAGAGCATGTGCACCTCATCGATCAGGTACACCTTGTAGCGACCACGGGATGGCGCATATTGCACGTTATCCAACAGTTCGCGGGTATCTTCCACTTTCGTACGGGACGCCGCATCCACTTCAATCAGGTCAACAAAACGACCTTCGTTGATTTCGCGGCAACTGGTACATTCGCCGCAGGGACGGGAGGTCACACCGGTTTCGCAGTTCAGACACTTGGCGATAATCCGGGCGATGGTTGTTTTACCCACCCCCCGCGTACCGGTAAACAGATAAGCGTGATGCAAACGGTCGTTATCAAGTGCGCTGACCAGTGCTTTACGCACATGATCCTGTCCGACAAGCTCATGGAAATTTTTAGGACGCCACTTACGGGCCAGTACCTGATAACTCATATTAACCAGTCTGCTGAAAGAAATTTAAGGGAAAATCCCGGCTCTGAACATCGCTGAAACGATGACAAAATAAGCTCGGCATTGTACACCAAATGTTGCTGCCGGTGTTGCACTTCTTAAACCGGCAGACCGCGATTGTTTCGCTAACTTATTGCCAAATCAATCTTTTTTCTGTCGTACCCGACGTGCCGGATGACTCTCACTCACGACCACTTCCGGTACTTCATCCAGATGCTGGTCAGGGCCGTAGAATTCATCCATTTTGTGGGTAACGCTGTACCAGTAATCAAGGAAATCCTCTGTAATTTCCTCTTCAATCCGGGTCGCTTCCTGGGTCGGACAGAAGATAGTCACCACGAAAACATTGCGGGCGGTTTCATTCGTTGCAACACGAACATTCAGGTCGGAAACACTCAGAGCAATCCCAAGGCGCTTTTCAATCAAACTACTGTAACGATCCGCAACCTCTTTAAACGGACTGCAGTACTCTCGGACAAGATCTTCAAGATATAAGCGTGCATCCCGAACGCTGATGGCATCAGCCTCTCTGACAATACTGAAATGATGCGCCACATAGCGACGCATAAAATTGAGATTCTGAATCACACCGGTACTGAATTTGTTGTTCGGAATGACCAGACTGCGACCGGTATAGGAATAACTCATGCCCTCAATATCCACCTCCAGCAAGGTTGTCGTCAGCCAGTCACTGCGCACGACCTCACCGTAGTGATGCTCAACCTTGATCCAGTCACCAATACTGAACGCACGACTGCTGGCAATATAAACTGCACCAAGAAAGCACTGAATCTGCTCCCGCGTCCCAACCACTAACGCAACAGCAAACGCGGCAATCGACAGCGCAACAAAGCGAAGTTCACTCAACCATATAATTACCAGGCCGATAATAATGACTAAGCTTGTGATATTGGTGACCGTATTTGTCCAACGGCGGTGCAGATTATCCTCATCTTTCACGACCCGTTTTACAAAACGAACTGACAACCAGCGCAGTACCAAACAGGCAAAAACAAAGGCTATGGAGAGAATCCACTGGTTGTCACTCATGATGTCTTTCATAGCAACCTCAAATAACTGATAATGAATAAATATTGTAAATAAAGAGCATGTTCATACAGGGATACACAGAACTACTATGCCTTTTCTGCAGCGCTATATTAACGGGTTTATAACCTTGGTTTTATTGTTTTCTTCATCACAGGCTTTGGCCGGTGAGTTTGAACAATATTTTGAAAAACATGCCGTGGTTATGATGCTGATCGACCCGGAAAGTGGCAAAATTTTTAAAGCGAATCAAGCCGCTTCTGAGTATTACGGCTACAGCAAAAACAAGCTGGAACGGATGTATATCCAGCAGATTAACGCCCTCTCTCCCGAAAGCGTTGCCGCAGAACGCCAACTTGCCCGTCAGGAAAACCGTAATTACTTCATTTTTCGCCACCGGCTGGCCGATGGCTCTGTCAGAACAGTCGAAGTTTCCTCCGTACCGGTCACGCTCAATAAGCAAAGTTATCTATTCTCGATCGTCACCGATATCAATGAACTGCGTGATGCCAAAGACAGTCTGTGGCACTACCAGAACCGGCTCGAACAGATGGTTGATCAGCAGCTGACCAATCTGCGCTCTAAAGATATGTTTATCTACAGTGTACTGGCGATCACGTTAACATCACTGGTATTGGCCGCGCTGGCACTGGGCTATCTGCTGTACCGTAAACGCAAGACCTCAGAGAAACTGCTGGAAGAAAAATCCCGTCTGGATGACATCATCTGGGGAACCAATGTCGGCACTTGGGAGCGTGACTTTCTGTCCGAGCGTATCGAGATCAACCCCCGCTGGGCTGATATCACCGGCCTGACACCAGAAGACCTGAACCCTTTCCGGCTGGAACAACTGGAATCGATGATTCATCCGGATGACCTGCCGGAAGTGCAGCATAAACTCAGCCAGCACCTGACCGGCAAGATGGACCATTATCAGTGTGAATACCGTATCCGCCACCAACGGGGGCATTGGGTCTGGGTTCTGGATCGTGGTCGCATTGTTAAGTGGGATAAATCCGGGAACCCGGCAAGACTGTGCGGCACCCTGCAGGATATCTCCAGTTCAAAACGGGCTCATATTCAACTGGAACACATGGCCCATTATGACCAGCTGACTCACCTGGCCAACCGTACTCTGTTCTATGATCGCTTAAACCATACACTGACGACCGCCAAACGCTACCCAACCCGCTTTGCGGTGATGTTTATCGATCTTGATGGCTTCAAACAAGTTAATGACCAGCATGGCCATCATATGGGTGATGCCCTACTGACCGAAGTATCCAAAAGGCTTCAGTCGACCATTCGGGAATCAGACACCTGCGCCCGCATGGGTGGAGATGAATTTGCACTGCTGATCTACCATCTGGACAAAGCCAGCTCTGCGTCTGTGGTCGCCGAGCATATTCTGGATAGTCTGCGCAGTCCTTATCATCTCGAATCCAAGACCCTGACCGATATATCCTGCAGTATCGGCATCGCACTTTATCCCGATCATGACAGTGCGTCCGGTAACAATCTGGTTCAGCTGGCCGATAATGCGATGTATCAGGCCAAACGGGCGGGGAAAAACAGGTTCGCTTTTGCTGAGGGCAGTCAGTTATCTCCCGATCCGGTCGCTCTTCAGAAGTGACCTGACCTGACCTAGCCTGACGAGAGTTCAGCTCTGCCTGAAGGTCAGATTATAGCGATAGCCTTCTGTTAGCGGATGGTGATAGCGTTTCATCTTTTTCACACCATGAAAACGCAGCCGGTCTGCCCCACCCCAAATCAGAACGTCGCCATGCTCCAGCAGAAACTCAGTCACCGGTTCCTGTCGTGTCAGGCCTCCCCAGCGGAACACGGCAGGAGCACCAAGGGAAAACGAGACAATCGGTGCAGAAAGGTCCCGCTCGTCACGATCCTGATGCAACCCCATTCCAGCTCCCGGAGCGTATCGGTTGATCAGACAGGAATCCGGTGCAAAACCCTCAAAACCCACCCTTGCAGCTAACTGCTGAACCCACTGCAACCATTCAGAGGGAATTGGCAGCCATCTGCGCCCGCTCTCAGGTTCAACGGCACTATAGCGATACCCCTGCTGATCAGTCACCCAACCAACCTCTCCACAACAGGTCATCGCCACAGACATCTGATGCCCTCCCGGCGTATAGCGCTGCCGGAAGGGATTAGAAACAGCCACTGTTTCTATCTGCGCCAATATTCGACTGGCAACAGGTGTCAACGCTGACTTTAAGAGCAACGCTTCGTCTGAAATGGCGATTAACCTGGCCTGCTCATTTGGTGAATCCGCCAACACCGGCTCATCAGCACTGCTCTGTAAGAAAAGATCCTGCTGCATCTGCCTCATCACTCCTGACCGGAAATAAACAAATTCAACGAGCCATTAATATTCGTCGCACTTTAAGTTTGGTTTAAGACTGCTTCTCTAAACTGGAAACCTCAAACGGGGCTCATCCTGCCACCGGCACGATTAACCCTGAACCATCTCATGAGGATTTCACCATGAAGGATAACAGCAGCATCAAAGTCTGGGACCCTCTGCTAAGAGTTTTTCACTGGTCACTGGCCCTGCTTTTTATCATCGCCTTTGCCAGTGAAGATGGCCCGGATGTCATCCATATCTACGCCGGCTACGGTATCAGCCTGCTGATTCTGTTCCGGCTGGTCTGGGGCATTATCGGCACACGCTATGCCCGCTTTTCTAACTTTATGTACGGCAAACAGGCGCAAAAACGCTACCTGAAAAGCCTGCTGAGTCGCAAACCCGAGCACTATACCGGACACAATCCGGCAGGAGGCCTGATGGTGTTTATTCTGCTCGGAGCACTTCTGATGCAATGCTTTTTGGGCATGATCATGCTGGCAGGAGAAGGCGAAGGACCTCTGGCCAATAGCTTCCTCAGCATTTTCAGCAACTCGCTCACAGAAAGCCTGCACGATGCGCTCGGTCATGGCCTGCTGTTTCTGGTTGTTATTCATCTTGCAGGCGTACTGATCAGCAGCCTTTTGCATCGGGAGAATCTGGTGCGCGCCATGATCACCGGCAAAAAACCTCAGCATAAGGACAACCAAGCGGACACAGAACCTCGCAAGGAGAGCAACCATGCCCAGCATTCATCATAAGCGGATAAACCCTGTTCAGATCAGCTTTTCAGCAGCGTCCTTAGCCATGTGGCTGGCCGTTGGCGTCTCATCTCAGGTACTGGCCGCCAACGACAATACCGAAGCCGTCAACACCCTACTGAAGGAATATCAGGCCAGCGGCGGCCGGAATTTCAGCCCGGAGGCAGGCAAAACGCTCTGGTCTCAAAGCTTTGAACACAATAAATCGCCTGTACAACGCAGCTGTGTCGATTGCCACGGCAAAGATCTCACGCAACCGGGCAGGCACGTTCGAACCAACAGAGCGATCGAGCCCCTTGCCCCCTCTGTCAATCCGGAACGGTTAAGCCGCGAGAAAAAGATCCGTAAATGGCTGAAACGGAACTGCAAATGGACTCTCGGCAGAGAGTGCACCTCACAGGAGAAAGGTGATCTGCTGCTTTGGATACAGTCCCAGTAGCACGATAGTCAAAACAGGATTCAGAACAGGGGGCAGAAAATAGTCACAACGAATACCCCTCAGAACTTAACCCCAATTTTAGATTTAACGCTGGAACATGCAGGAGCAGATTATGAAAACGTTACTGGAAAAGATACGCTGGCCGATAGGTGGAGCTTTGCTCACAACCGCTCTTTTCGTCGGCCTCAGTGGCTTTACCCAACAGGCACAAAGTAGCTGGTGGGGCGATGAGCACGAAGAAGGCTATCAGGCAAAAAACACCGGCAATGCGACCCATATCGAGGAATGCGGAGCCTGCCATATCGCCTATCCGGCTCAACTCTTACCCAAGGCAGGCTGGGAAGCGATGATGGGGGATCTGGGAAATCACTTTGGTGAAGATGCCGCTCTTGATGCTGAAACCCGGGAAGAACTGACCCGTTATCTGTCTGACAACGCCAGCGATAGCGGTAATGCCGGTAAATTCCGCAAATTCACCCGGGGAATTGATAGTCAGCAGCCCCCTATACGCATCACTGAGTTAAACTACTTTGAACACAAACATGACGAGATCAACTACCGCAAAATGGTTCTGAATAACCCTGATGTGGGCAGTTTCTCTCAATGTCAGGCCTGTCATGAAAAAGCAGAACAAGGCATTTTTGATGAAGATACCGTCGATATTCCAAACTTTGGTCGCTGGGACGACTAACCATCTGAGGCAAGTGCTCCTCTGGTGGCTCATGCTTCTGTTATCGGCAGCGTTGGCGCTCGGCATCACACGGCCGGTTTATGCCAGCGACAAATTATCAGCCTCAGAGGTGATGGCGCTGATGCAACAGGGAAAGATCCGACCTCTGCTGCAACTGATCGACCAGCATCAGTTTGAAGGCAACCTGCTGGATGCTGAGCTGGAGCGCGACCATGGCCGACTGATTTATGAGCTTGAGTATCTCAATGACCGTGGCGAAGTCTGGGAATACGAGTTAGACGCTGAAACCGGAGAAATTCTGGAACAGGAGCTGGAAGATTGAGTACTCCGGCCCATGAATCGCCATGGAATCCAGCTGCTCTCTTAAAAAGCGATAGTTATAAAGAAGCAATCATAAAGCGGCAGTTATAAAACGATCATTCAGAACAGGGAAACGTTTATGCAAAGGAGTCGATGGTGAAATTACTACTGGTCGAAGACGATCTTATTTTATGCGATGCACTGGCTCCTGACCTTCGTAAGGCGGGCTATGCCGTTGAACTGGCCCATAACGGCATTGACGCGCTTCACCTGGCTTCGGAGGAAAACTTTGATGCCGTTATTCTGGATCTGGGCCTGCCGGAGAAAAACGGGCTTCAGGTGCTGGAGGAGCTTCGGCAACAAAATAACCTGACACCGGTTCTTATTCTGACCGCCCGTGATTCCTGGCATGAACGGGTCGATGGACTGAAAGCCGGTGCGGATGACTATGTGGGCAAGCCGTTTCATACCGAAGAGTTACTGGCACGGCTCGATGCCGTTCTGCGCCGTCATCACGGACAGGCCTGCAACCAGATCAGCGTTGGTCAGATTGTACTGGACACCGACACCCGGGAACTGAAGCTCGACCAGCAGACGATTTTACTCAGCGCCAATGAATTCAAATTGCTGCGCTTTATGCTGCTGCATCCCAATCAGGTGCTGTCCAAAAGCTGTCTGAGTGAACATATTTATGAAGATGATCACCTGAGAGACAGTAATGTGATTGAGGTTTATATCAATAAGCTGCGACAGTATCTGGGGAAAGACCGCATTCGCACACTCAGAGGGCAGGGGTATCAGCTATTAGCAGAAGCCTGATTCTGGTTTTCAGCGGAGCCTCTGGCGCCCATCGCCTGACCATTCGTCACCACCAACAGGATACCCCCTATACGATGTTTCAGTTCAGATCGTCTGAAGGCAAGTCGATAGAAAGCGCGCTGCGGTTTCGGCTGCTGCTGTCACTGCTGATTGTTCTGGTGATCACCCTGCTGCTGATCAGTACGTTGTCACAGAACCTGACACGAAACTATGTGCTGAGCCGACTGGAACATGATGCCGAAAGCTTTATCGCAGCCCTTGAACTCGGCCCCGATGACACCCTGATACTGAATGAAGGCCGCATACCGGATATTTACCGAAGGGCTTTCTCCGGACACTATTATCAGATCACGCTGCCGGAAGAAAACAGAATTCGCTCACGTTCACTCTGGGATATTGAATTGCCCGATCAGCTGCTGACCAAAGCGGTACTCGCTCCTGATGAACTGATTGATGAGCAACTCCTGCTAACCTACAGAACCGAAGTGAAGCGACACAACCAGCTTATTTCGGTTTGGGTAGCTGAAGACATTCACCCTCTCGCGCACGATACCCGCCTCTTCAACCTGAGCGTGATGAGCTTCCTGCTTATCGCTTTTACACTGCTCTGGTGGCTTCAGGGGCACAGTATCCGTCGTAGCTTCCGCTTCTTTGAACAGCTCAGGCAACGGGTACGCGCTTTACATCAGGGAGGTGAGGAAAACGCCAGCTTCGCCTCGCCCCGGGAGATACAACCGCTCAGCGATGAGATCAACCGGCTGCTGGATCAGCTGGGACAACGTACCGAGCGCTCCCGCACCGCTCTGGGCAACTTTGCCCACGAACTGAAACGCCCGTTACAACAATTGCAGATTCAGAAGCGGGAACTGCCAACGGATCAGCAGGAGAAAATGACCGATGCACTGAATCAAATTCAGTACCTGCTGGATCGGGAACTGAAACGTGCCCGTATCGCGGGCCGCTGCCTGCCGGGACAGATGTTTTACCCCCTTGAAGATCTGCCGCCGTTAATTCAGGTGATGCAGCGTATCTACCCTGCCATATCCATTCAGTCGGCTTTTCCGTCAGAGCTGACAGCACAGGATGGTATCCGCATTGACCGGGACGATACCCTGGAGCTACTGGGCAATGTGCTGGATAACGCCGCAAAGTACGCCCGCAGTGACGTGACCTTAACACTTGAGTTCTTACAGGATTCTCAGCGCTCAGGCATCGTGTTTATCATTGAAGACAACGGCGCAGGGGTCAGCCCAGAGGAACAGCAGCAGCTCACGAAAAGAGGTACAAAACTGGATGAGAGTGTATCCGGTCACGGTCTGGGGCTATCCATCTGCCAATCGATCTGTCAGAGCTATCAGGGTGAACTGAGCTTTGACCAATCCGATCTTGGGGGGCTAAAAGTCAGCGCAACCCTGTATTACTGATATAACGGACACGGTTAACCACCAACACCTGCAAACATAGCCACAGAGATTGGCAATAAACGCATATAAAAAAGCGCCACGGGATAACCGCAGCGCTTTTACTTTTTTAGGGCGTCAATCGTTGGATTAACGGGTCAGGTTTTGCAGATCAACGGCGTAGATAATGGCTTCAATACGTCGGTTGGTACTATGAGCCATCTCATTATCTGCCGGATCCAGCAAACGGGATTCACCATAGCCTTTCCCCGTTACCCGTGCGGGATCAACCCTGAACTCATCAACCAGAACTCTGGCAACAGCCTTAGCACGGGCATCAGAAAGCTTAAGGTTGTACTCGAATGAAGCCGGTGCCGATGTATGGCCACCAATCTCAACAGCGGTTTCCGGATTACGCGCCATAAAGTCAGCAACCTTCTTAATTTCCGGATAGTAGGCCGGATCAACATCAGAGGAATCGTTCGGGAAGAGTACATTCAGCTGCATCGACACCACAAACTGCTCGGCAATCGTACAACCATCTTCATTCACCAGATACTGCATTGGCGTTCCCGGACAGAGATCCAGTCGGTCAATCACACCATCTTTATCAAGATCCGGCTCAGGTACAGAAATAATCACGGTATGAACCGGTTTGTGAGGATTAATAAAATCCGTTTCACTGTTATAAAACTGATAGCGAATACCCGCTTTGGTGCCAAGATCCGTGAAAGAGGTCTTCATCCCCTGATAAACCGTACCCTCGGCGAATACAGACCAACGATCAGCAACTGGAATACTGCCCCCCAGACCGGCATTGATCACCGAATGCCCCAACCCCGGGGTGACACTTTTAAAGCCTGCAAAAGTATAAAGATGATTTTTCTCGGTAAACCGATACATCAGATCGATGCCTAAACGCCGTTCGGTGCCACCGGATGCCAGTGCAGAAGCTCTGTCATAATCCTGCTGCCCCCACTCCAGTCTCGCACCCCACTCTGGCGTAAAGAGTACACCCAACTCCAGACCCGGCCCGTTGCCGCTATCAATATAATCATAATCGGCATCGGTTTTCTTTTTGCTGTCGGTTGTGACGGCTTCGTAAAACCCACCGACATACATACCTTCCTGAGCCTGAGACGGGCTGGAGACATAACAGGTGAGTAAGAAAACACTTATCAAAAGTGCACGCATAGCGCTTCCCTATATTCAGAGACGGGTTAAAAAATTATTCTGCGCGATAACTATCGCAGATCACTTATCCGGTGCCGAGATGGTTTTATCCAGATAATTAATACCACTAAATTCACTATAATCAGCCAGCGATCGTTCACTCCCCAGACCATAAGCGCTGCCCGGAATACCATCGCCAAAAAGTAATCGATTCAACCGAAGTTTAGAGCGTTTTTTCAGATACGAGGTCGTCAGAGCACGTTTATCTCTGACACTTTCATGCCAGTGCTGGGCACTGTAACTGACATCGACCTTCTTATAGTTATGGTAAAGAGGTGTCCACACGGGATGGTAGATATCCCATCCCCGGGTATAAGCACGCAGACTCAGACTCTGCTCTTCACCGTGAAAATACAAATACGGATCGTAAGGTATCTCTTCTATAAAATTGCCGGTCGTAAAAATAAAACCGGCTGCCAGATGAGCGCCCGGAACAGGCTTATCAGAACGAACACTTTCAGCCCGGAAACGTAATACAGCACTGTCATCAGAGAGCACCGTATCCGGGTGTGGTCGCAAAACCATTGCATTCTTACCCGATGGTTCCTTGTAAACCGGAGCGCCTTCATCATCCAGCTGAAAATCAAAAGGATAGGTGGAGATTACCGGCTTGGCAGCCTCTTTCTGCAGATCACTCAGTTGCTTAATCAGGGTTTCATCCCAACCCGATTCAAAACATGTGTGAGAGTCGATCTGTAAAAAGTACTCTTCAAAATCCCACAGTGAGAAGGCGATATTCCTCGCCCAGGAAACGCCCTGAGTTTCAAATTTGTTGATGTAGACATACTTAATCTGATCACTGAATTCTAATTGATCTATCAGCTCTTTTTGGGACTGATCATTCTGATCCACAACGGCAAAAACGATGTTCCCCGGGTTTGTTGCCTTAGCAATACAGTCCTTTAAGGTGAAAAAAAGCAGATCATCACAATAGGAGGCGACACTCACAAAAATCTTCATATCACTCTCTTTTTTCCTTTTTAATGCCCAATAAAACCACTTAAATTCCGTTGAAAGCTTGGGGCTTAACCCAATCAGTACCTGCATGCCCTGCAGGTCACCGGCCATGGAAAAGCCAGCCATACGGTGATTACCATCAATGGCTACAAACGGCCCATCCAAGGATTCAGCAACAAGAATAATGGAGGGAAATACCTGTTGTTCACGGGATGCTAAAGCGATCTCTCTAATTCGGGATGTATGGCGATAGCGGTCATCTTCAGCCCTCATTTCGACAGCACCGACAACCTCTTTTAATTTATAGCTGCCAAAAACCTCTTTCCAGTCTGATGAACCTATAATGTGCAGGTTATCGAGGTCACCACCTTCAACGTCTGCCCAGAACCATTCGGTTTCTGCCGGAAGCAGACTCCAGATATCCTTGTTGGGTTCACGCTGCCCCGGACTGGCCATTTTCCATTCTGCATAAACTGCATTCCAATCCGCTTTCGCACCCAATTTCATCGTATCACCGTCATAAATAATGCCTGAGCAGTTTTCTAAGCGGCCAAATATAACGGGACGCAGTTTTAGCACTCATATTGTAACATTCTGTTAGCACACACTGTCATTTGTCGATCAATTTAACAATCGATCCAAAGGAAATGTCGTTTTTGGTAAGGATTCAAAGGGAGAGTGACTCCGCCCGATCAAGCCAGGTCTGTCCACGATCAGGAAAGGAGTGCAGCAGAGTGTTTGAGCGATAGGCTGAAGCCAAAAATTCCTGACTTTCGATATCACCAAGGTAGGCAAGTATTAACCGATGGGCCAGAACCAGACTTTGCCCCCGCGTATCACCCGGATCATTCTGGTGGGCCTGAATACGCCTGATAGACTTTTCTTTGCAAATGTCAGCATATCTCGGGGAGACTATCGTCGGCACCGCATCATAAATATCGGAAGACAAATCCGGTTGTGGAACCACTAAACGGTGACCTTCAAGATAATCATGAATCTCAGCCAGCGATGCACGTTCATCCGGATTTTTCGCCATCATTCTGCAGATAAGTGCTTTAAGATTGGCACCACACTTTCCGTCCGGCATCTCATAGGTTTGCTCAAGGTGAGCAAAGATCCTCTCATGGGGCAGGCTGGCACTGGTCAGATTAAACACCCGCGCGCCAAACAGACAGTAATGCATCAGGCAGCCAAGACTATAAATATCTGAATTCTCATGGAGCTGCCCCAGCATGACTTCCGGGGCCATACTGAGCGTTGACCCGTAATGCATGCTGACCCGCAGCTGGTGGGAATGTCGCGCCATATCCCAATCCGCAAGAATAAATTCTGCCGAGCTTTTAAGAAGAATATTTTCGGGTTTCAGGTCGCAATGAAAGAAGCCGTGGTTTCGGGCATGCTGAAGAGCACTGACCATCTGAGACAAGAGCGATACAGACTGGCTCTCCGTCAGGGGGCCTTTCGTCTTAATAACGTTGAAAAGATCACCACCGGAACAGTAGTCGTAAACCAAAAAAGCCTTCTCTTTGAAGATAAACCCATCAATCAGATTGATGATGCCGGGGTGGGGACTGATAGAACGAAGCACCTCGAACTCTGTTTCCAGATTATCAAGATGCTGCACATCTATCAGTTCCTTTACCACAACAAGCTGCCCCTGCTCCTCATTGAGCCGACACAGGCTCAGTTCGGTGCCCACACCTGTGGCCAGTTTTCTTTCAACAAAATACCTGTTCATGCTCGGGTTAAGACGCCGTTAAAAGTGATTGCTAAAAAAATGGAGAGCTAAAAAGCTCTCCATTTAATGATTAACCCCAGTCTACCGGAGTATCATCCAGGTCCCCAAAGTCATCATCGCCACCCTCATGGTCGCTACCGAAGTCTCCGAAGTCAGAGCCATCTCCGCCTTCAGAACCTCCCTCTTCAACCTGCGATAACCAGTCATCGGCACTGCTCTGCTGAGCACCGTTATCCAGCGCATCCAGTAAGTTCTGACTGCCAGACTCACCACCGAAGGCAAACAGGTCATCAGCCGGAGATGCTCCCTCATCATTGTCGTCATCAGGAGCCCCAAACTCATTATGGTTCTGAGCACTTCGGCCTGCCGAGTCATCATCTGATGAGGACTTCATTTTGCCGCTATTACCATTACCTGAGTTATCGCTATTCTCGGCGTTATTGTTGCCGCCGGAATTGCCCGGCGCATCCTGATCACCATTTCCGTGACCATTGTTGCCTTTAGGGCCGCCCGCGTTATCCGCAGCATCGTCATCCGAATTCTTGCCTCCGGAATTACCGTTGCCGCTATTTCCATTGCCTGAGTTATCGCTATTCTCGGCATTGTTGTTGCCACCGGAATTGCCCGGCGCATCCTGATCACCATTTCCGTGACCATTGTTGCCTTTAGGGCCGCCCGCGTTATCCGCAGCATCGTCATCCGAATTCTTACCTCCGGAATTACCGTTGCCGCTATTTCCGTTGCCTGAGTTATCGCTATTCTCGGCATTGTTGTTGCCGCCGGAATTACCAGGGGCATCCTGATCACCATTTCCGTGACCATTATTGCCCTGAGAATTTCCATCCCCCTGGTTGCCACCGTTTCCGTTGCCAGAGTTACCCTGACCGGAATTATCGCTGTTCTCGGCATTGTTGTTGCCGCCGGAATTACCAGGAGCATCCTGATCACCATTTCCGTGACCATTGTTACCTTTAGGGCCGCCATCAGACTTGTCTGATTTATCGCTCTTATCGGAATTGTCACCTTTATCCGATTTGTCGCTCTTATCAGACTTATCGCCTTTATCCGATTTATCGCTCTTATCGGACTTATCGCCTTTGTCCGATTTGTCGCTCTTATCAGACTTGTCGCCTTTATCCGACTTGTCGCTCTTATCCGACTTGTCGCTCTTATCAGACTTATCGCCTTTGTCAGACTTGTCGCTCTTATCGGACTTATCGCCTTTATCTGATTTGTCGCTCTTATCGGACTTATCGCCTTTGTCCGACTTGTCGCTCTTATCAGACTTATCGCCTTTGTCCGATTTGTCGCTCTTATCGGACTTATCGCTCTTATCCGATTTATCCGTTGGAGCCTCGGTTGGAGCCTCGGTAGGCGCTTCCGTCGGTGCTTCTGTCGGAGCTTCCGTTGGAGCCTCAGTTGGAGCTTCCGTAGGCGCTTCAGTCGGAGCCTCTGTTGGAGCCTCTGTTGGAGCCTCTGTTGGAGCCTCTGTAGGCGCTTCCGTAGGAGCCTCAGTAGGCGC
Organism: Oceanospirillum sp.; assembly: GCA_048264105.1. GTDB lineage: Bacteria > Pseudomonadota > Gammaproteobacteria > Pseudomonadales > Halomonadaceae > Oceanospirillum. Next base: position 170,300 of record JBLXDJ010000005.1, on the reverse strand, counting down.
TTCTGTCGGTGCCTCTGTCGGTGCCTCAGTAGGAGCTTCAGTCGGTGCTTCCGTAGGCGCTTCTGTTGGAGCCTCAGTAGGAGCCTCAGTCGGTGCTTCCGTAGGTGCTTCTGTCGGAGCCTCGGTCGGTGCTTCCGTAGGCGCTTCCGTAGGCGCTTCCGTAGGCGCTTCCGTAGGCGCTTCCGTAGGCGCTTCCGTAGGCGCTTCCGTAGGAGCCTCAGTCGGAGCTTCCGTTGGAGCTTCGGTCGGTGCTTCCGTAGGAGCCTCAGTCGGTGCCTCAGTCGGTGCCTCGGTTGGAGCTTCCGTAGGAGCCTCGGTTGGAGCCTCGGTTGGAGCCTCGGTTGGAGCCTCTGTTGGAGCCTCAGTAGGCGCTTCCGTTGGAGCCTCTGTTGGAGCCTCTGTTGGAGCCTCTGTTGGAGCCTCTGTTGGCGCCTCGGTCGGTGCCTCAGTCGGTGCCTCGGTTGGCGCTTCCGTTGGAGCCTCGGTAGGCGCTTCCGTAGGAGCCTCAGTCGGTGCCTCGGTAGGCGCTTCCGTAGGAGCCTCAGTCGGTGCCTCGGTAGGCGCTTCCGTTGGAGCCTCGGTTGGAGCTTCCGTAGGTGCCTCAGTTGGAGCTTCCGTAGGCGCTTCCGTTGGAGCTTCAGTCGGCGCTTCAGTTGGCGCTTCCGTTGGAGCCTCAGTAGGCGCTTCAGTCGGTGCCTCGGTTGGAGCCTCAGTCGGAGCTTCCGTTGGAGCTTCCGTAGGTGCTTCCGTTGGAGCCTCAGTCGGTGCTTCCGTAGGTGCTTCTGTTGGAGCCTCCGTCGGTGCTTCCGTTGGTGCCTCAGTCGGTGCCTCGGTTGGCGCTTCTGTCGGAGCTTCCGTAGGAGCTTCCGTAGGCGCTTCCGTAGGTGCTTCCGTAGGTGCTTCCGTAGGTGCCTCGGTTGGGGCCTCAGTAGGCGCTTCCGTAGGTGCCTCAGTCGGTGCTTCCGTAGGCGCTTCTGTCGGGGCTTCCGTAGGCGCTTCAGTCGGCGCTTCCGTTGGAGCCTCAGTAGGCGCTTCGGTCGGAGCCTCAGTTGGTGCTTCCGTTGGAGCCTCAGTAGGCGCTTCGGTAGGTGCTTCTGTTGGGGCTTCCGTAGGAGCCTCTGTTGGAGCCTCGGTAGGCGCTTCAGTCGGAGCCTCAGTCGGAGCCTCAGTCGGAGCTTCCGTAGGTGCTTCCGTTGGAGCTTCCGTTGGAGTCTCGGTCGGTGCCTCAGTCGGAGCTTCCGTAGGTGCTTCCGTAGGGGCCTCGGTTGGCGCTTCCGTTGGAGTCTCGGTCGGTGCCTCAGTCGGAGCTTCCGTTGGCGCCTCAGTCGGAGCCTCGGTTGGAGCCTCGGTTGGAGCCTCGGTTGGAGCTTCCGTAGGCGCTTCTGTCGGCGCTTCGGTCGGTGCTTCCGTAGGCGCCTCGGTAGGCGCTTCCGTTGGAGCTTCAGTCGGAGCCTCGGTCGGTGCTTCCGTAGGCGCTTCCGTTGGAGCCTCGGTTGGGGCTTCAGTTGGAGCCTCAGTAGGCGCTTCTGTCGGAGCCTCGGTCGGAGCTTCAGTTGGAGCCTCAGTAGGCGCTTCTGTCGGAGCCTCGGTCGGAGCTTCAGTTGGCGCTTCCGTTGGAGCCTCGGTCGGAGCTTCCGTTGGAGCCTCAGTAGGCGCTTCAGTTGGCGCTTCAGTTGGCGCTTCCGTTGGAGCCTCGGTAGGCGCTTCCGTAGGTGCTTCCGTTGGAGCCTCAGTCGGTGCTTCTGTCGGTGCTTCTGTCGGAGCCTCGGTCGGTGCCTCAGTCGGTGCCTCAGTCGGAGCTTCGGTCGGTGCTTCCGTTGGAGCCTCAGTCGGTGCTTCCGTAGGTGCTTCTGTTGGAGCCTCAGTCGGCGCTTCCGTTGGCGCTTCTGTTGGAGCCTCAGTCGGAGCTTCCGTTGGCGCCTCAGTCGGAGCCTCGGTTGGCGCTTCAGTCGGAGCCTCAGTCGGTGCTTCCGTAGGCGCTTCCGTTGGAGCTTCAGTTGGCGCTTCAGTCGGTGCTTCCGTTGGAGCCTCGGTCGGAGCTTCCGTAGGTGCCTCAGTTGGAGCTTCCGTAGGCGCTTCAGTCGGTGCCTCGGTAGGCGCTTCCGTAGGAGCCTCAGTCGGTGCCTCGGTAGGCGCTTCCGTTGGAGCCTCGGTTGGAGCTTCCGTAGGTGCTTCCGTTGGAGCTTCAGTCGGAGCTTCAGTCGGAGCTTCCGTAGGCGCTTCTGTCGGTGCTTCCGTTGGAGCCTCAGTCGGAGCTTCAGTCGGAGCTTCCGGACCGTCAGTGCCATCTGTTGCAGCTGAAGCGGTATCCCGTGTTGCAACAACCGGATCTATAAAATCGAAGACAGGTTCTTCCGATTCACCATCGGTTTCAGCCAGCTCATCCGGAATATCAGGCGTGCTGCCATCCTGAGTCGGGGTTTCTTCTTCTGTAATCCCATCCTGACGACCGCCCTCGGATACCTCTTCTTCCACAACTTCAGTAATGGACTCTTCATCGGAGTTTACTGCAGCGGCGGCAATGCCTTCTTCAACAGTTGTACCAGCAGCATATTGGGCATGACGAAAATCAGAGGAGTCTTCAATGGAGGCCTGAATGTTCTCATTACCGGAGTCTTCGGAGCCAATATTGACTTCGGAATTGTCAAATTCCTCTTTTTCTTCTTCAGCAGCATCACTACGGCTTAAAACCGTTGCTTCATCAAACAGCAGCGCATCATCAGAGTTAGAATTATCTACTCCGTTTTGGGACGGGTTGTTACCTGCACCGTTATTTTCATCAGCCATAGTGGAACTCCTTGAAGGACAATCCGGTAATTAAAATAATTGTTTTACTTCATCAAGATTAAACCAAAGCCGTCAACTTAACAGCTGGCCAGAAGTTATATAACAGGAAAAATACATCTTAGACGGGAATTGGGGCTGGCCTTCCCTTTGCCAGCCCCTTAAAGAAGTGAACTATCGCTCGTTAAAACTGTTGGAAAGTCCCTTGGTAATAGGATCAGCCAGGTAAGCAAGCAGTGTCTTCTCACCGGTCAGAATTTCCGCGGAGACCACCATCCCCGGCATGAGCGGGAAACGGCTCTGGTCACTGCCCAGATAGTTTTTATCCAGCACAACCCAGCCCTTAAAATACGGCTGACTCTGCTCATCCAGAGCACTGAATGCGGAAACTCTTTGAAGCTTGCCGGTGGCATAGCCAAACCGGGAAAAGTCATAACTGCTCACTTTCAGGTTCACTTGCTGGCCCGCATGGACATAGCCGATATCATCCGGTGATATCCGAACCTCGGCCTGAAGTTGTACGTTGTCAGGCACGATCTGCATCAGAACAGAACCGGGCTGAATCACCTGACCGGGGTTGTTCACTTCAAGATTAAAGACCAGGCCGCTGGCCGGAGCGCGAACCCAAAGTTCATCGAGACGGCTTTTAACTTTGCTCAGCTCTTCCTCTGTTTCAGCGATCTGCGCTTTTAACTGATCGATCTGATCCAGCGGTTCCTGAAGAATCTGATTCTGGGTTTCATAGTACCGGCTTTTGGCTTCAGCCAACTCCTGTCGGATCAGATTCATCTCTTTGAGAATTCGCTCCTCCTCTCCCCTCGCAGAAACTGCCGCTCTTTCAGTTTCTAACAGGGTAATACGTGTGATCAGGCGTTTCTTGGCCATACCACGACGCATATCCAGCATCTCTTCTGTCAGTCTGCGGTGTTGCTGAGCCGAGTCCAGTGACTCTGCTAACTGATCTAACCGTGACTGCCGTTGACGGGTCTGCTGACGCAGCACATCCAATGTCGACTCCCGCACAGAGATCTGGTTCTGCAACTGCTGTCGCTGAACAGCAACGATGGAGGGATAACGCTCTTCATAACCGGAAAAATCCGGCTCGCGGCCCATGACAAAAGCCTGCTGACGCTCAGCCCTCAACTGAAGGGATGCCAGACGACCTTCAATCTGACGTAAATCAGACATGGTCCGGCTGTCATCCAGTTTAATAAGAATGTCGCCTTTTTTGACCGACATGCGTTCCTCGACCGCCACTTCGGCGACGGTACCACCGTTCAGATGCTGCACCACTTTAATCTGGCCGGAAGGAATCACTTCACCGGGAGCAGATGCCACTTCTGCCAGCCGGGTCACCGCAGCCCAGATAACAAATGCAAAAACCATCAGGATGACCAGATAAAGTACCGGTTTTGCATACGAGGGAATCAGCTCATCTTCAACCTGAATCGTTTCAGACAAAAGACGTCGCTGGCGGGCCCCCAGAGTCACCTCTGAACGGGCAATATCTACAGAGGCGCCAAGCTCCTCCTGGTCACCTTGATGCTTAAATTGAACTGACATTAACTAAGTCCCGCCATGATTTTACTTTCAACTTCCGCATAGCTACCTCTGACTGCCACCGAACCATTTTCCATATACAAAATATGATCGGCTACTTTCAAATGGCTTGGACGAGGCGTTACCAGAATTAAACTAACCTGCCCTCTCAGCCAGTTGATGCAGCGCATTAACGCCTCATCTCCGGCATCATCCATACCATTACCCGGCTCATCCAGCAGGACAATCGAAGCTGGCTTAAGAATCGTTCTGGCCAGAGAAAGTCGTTGCTTAAAGCCATTGGATAGCTGTTCCGCATCACTGCTGGAGATACGTGTATTGATCCCCTCATCCATACGCTCAATATCTTTCGTTAGACCGGCCATCTCGATGGCCCAGGCCAGCTCTTCCTCCGTCGCGGAGGCATGCACCAGACGGAGATTCTGAGCGATTGTTCCGTAAAAAATGTCACACCGCTGCGGCATATAACTGATAATGGATCGCAGATAATCCGAGGCTATCTGGCGCGTATCAATGGAATCGATCCGGATAGATCCCGCCTGCGGATAATGCAGCCGACTAATCAGCGTCAGAAGTGTTGATTTACCCGCCCCATCGGGCCCGGTGATACCTAAAATCTTTCCGGGTGGAACTTTGAAATTAACCCCCAGCAGAACCGGGTCCAGATGTGCTGCATAGCGGAAGGAAACGCGGTTAAAGTCGAGCGCACCCTGCCCCACAAAACGGTTGGCCTCAAGATTGTGGCCATCAGATTCCTGAGCCAGCTTCATCAGCTGATTTACCTGGAAAATATTCGTCGAAATTCTCGACCAGCTGGTAAGCGCCATAAACAGTCCCTGCATCGGACTGATAAAGCGCCAGGTCAGAATCATCGTCGCCATAATGGTACCGGCACTGATCTGCCCCTGAATCACCATATACGCCGAGACAACCAGAACCCCCAAACCACTGAAGCTGCCGATCAGATGGGAAAAGGCGGAGATTTTCAGTTGCGCCTGCTGCTCCTTGAAACCTACGGCAGCAGATGTACCGCTGAGATTACGGAATCGTCCCATCCACATGCTTTGCGCACCCAGAGCCCTCAGGCCCCGCATCTTGCCCAGTGACTCATCGATCAGCTCAGTTTTCTTGCCGGATACCTCTGATGACCGCTCCGCAGAACGGTCTGCCATTGGACGGGTCAGAAACAGAAGACAGAAAAAGGCAATAATAGCCACCACCAGAACCATGCCGGCCCAGGGATTAATCAGAAAAATCGCAACCAGTAAAATCACACTGGCGGGCAGGTCAAAAGCCAGCAGAACCAAAGGCCCCAGAAACAGGTCTCTGAGACGTTCAAGACTCTTAATGCGACTGATCTGACGGCTGACGGATACCCCATTTAAAGATGAAGAGGGCAGGCGCAGGACCCGTTCAAAGATGGCGCTTCCGAGTACATATTCAACACGGCCGCCAACGTAGGCTAATAACCGCCCACGAAGGGTATTCAAAAACCAGCCAAGGGTAATCGCCAGCAAAACCCCCATCAGAAGAAAAACACCCATCTGAGTATCGCCGGTTGGCAGCACGGTATCGAAAACGGTCCGAACAAACAGCGATGGTGCAATCGCCAGTACCGTACTGATCAACGTAACAACAAACACCAGGGAAAGGTGCTTGCGGAATTTCCAGAACAGCTCACGTACCCAAGGTCGCTTACCCCGATCCTGTTCAGAATCCAGTGGGCTGAAGATATAGATTTCGCCTCGGCCTTTTGGCAGTTTCTCCCAGATCTCTTCCTGGTTCGTCTTACTGTTAAAGACCCGGTAATCACCATCAGAAAGCACTTCCAGAATCGCCACCGCCGGTGAAGAGTCCGGCATAAAAAGACAAGGCAGCAAACGGCGGTCAAAACGCTTAAAGTTATGGCTGTAGTGACGCGCTTTAAAGCCAAGGTTGGCCATTGCACCAAAGAAATAGGAGATATCGACATGGTCTGCCAGATGAGGCAGTGACTGGGCAAATTCCCGGGAGTTACCGCTCCAACCGAGATGGCGTAGCAGTGGCAGCAGACAGCGGGACAGGTCTGAGTCATTGAAAACCCGGGTACCGATCACGTTCTCCAGCGATGTGTCTTCCTCTGGCCGCGCGCTGCCCTGATCTTCAACATCAAACCGGCTAAAAATGAACTCACCATCATCGGCAACCAGTTTACCGTCCTCAATCCGGTAAACCTCATCAGCCAGCTTAACCATAGAAGGCCGGTTAGCGACGATCACCATGGTCAGCTCGCCCTTACGGGACTCCAGAAACTGGCGCAGACGCTTATCGCCTTCAAAGTCGAGCGCACTATTGGCTTCATCAAACAGAATGATGTCCGGGTTGTAGGCCAGCGCCCGCACGATGGCGATAAGCTGACGGACACCCATCGGCAGAATCTCACTGGCATTTTCACCCAGAGGGGTCTGATAACCCTGCTTCATACCGGCAACGATCAGGTCGAGCCCGATCTGTTCTGAGATCTCCAGCGCCCGCGCCTCCCGGCTTGGCTCAAACATCGTCAGGTTATCCAGAATGGAACCGACAAAAACGGTACCTTCCTGTGGCAACAAGGCGATTTTTTGTCGCACAGACTCAGAAACAAAATCCGTAATAGGGGCACCATCGACCAGAATCTCTCCCGAGTCCGGTGTTTCTATGCCGTTCATCAGGGCTAAAAGCGTACTCTTGCCGCTGCCACTATCACCGCGAATCGCAATATAACGACCACGGGGAAGGTTCATACAGAGGTTATCAAATACCGCACCGCCGCTTTGCTCATCGCCCCCCTGATTTAAGCAGATATGATCAAGACGCAGGCCATAGCGGATCTCTTCCAGCTGAGCCAGCCCCAGCTCATGGCGACCCGGCATAGACAAAACGGCAGATAAACGGCGGTCACCGGCGATAAACGCCTGATAACGCATCCAGGTACTCAGGCCTTTCCGGAGAGGTTGCAGAGCGCGAACCGACAACATCATACAGGCGGCTAAAGCACCGGCGGTCATGTTGCCATCAATGACCAGCGTGGCGCCAAAGAAGATCACCAGCACGATCATCCCCTGAGACATCACACTGCCCAGATTACTGGCGAAGGTACTGCCAAAGAAAAGTCGCTCGCCCTGCAAGGCACTATTCTCTTTCAGTCGCTCATAGCGGCGCTGCATGATGCTTTCAACCGACATGGTCTTAACGGACAGCACACCCGTAAGCACCTCGGTCAGAAAGCTGATTCGACGCTCATCATTGATATCCCGGTTCAGGATCTGCTGGTACATCCAACGACCAAAAAAGACCACGACGATGACAAACAGGCTCATCAGGGCGACCGGTACCCAAACAAGATCTCCGGCAATCAGCCAGATGACCCCGAGAAAGATGAAGATAAACGGCAGATCCAGCAGGATCAGTAGCGCACTACCGGAATAAACATCCGCGACCTTAGACACCGTCTGCATCTTCTCAGCGTAAGCGCCAGCTTCCTCTTTGCTGAACAGTTGCATCGGAATCTGAAAGAACTTATTCAGCACCTGCATACTGGCCCGGTGCTTAAAACGTGCGCCCAGCCAGTTGGTGACCGTTTCGTTGACGCCCTTGAGCACCTCTTCAAGAATCATCATCAGAACGATGCCGAGGGTCAGCACAATCAGGGTATCAACTGACTGATTCTTCAGAACCCGGTCAAAAATCTGCAGCATGCCTAACGGTAATGCCAGCGCCAGCAGGTTACTGACTAGGGAGGCCAGCACGATAACAGGAATCAGCTTACGAACATCACGGGTACCCAGCACCTTACGCAATGAACGTATGCCTTTGACCTTAATCTTCGGAAGAATCCTTCTATCGCGCTTATCTGCAGATCCGCCCGATGTTTTAGTTTGATGCTGACTCATAGATATTCGCTTACAGAATTGACATTAGTAGTTGGTTGAAACAGATAACGCACAACATCGCGAACCAGAGGGTGCCTGAAAGCAGCCTGATCTGATTCATAACTTAAAAGCCCCAACGTTTCTGCCCGCTCAGCGGCTGCCCGTATATAAGCTGGGTCATCCTGCATCAGACTGACCAGACGCTCGGTACTGACGGCTGAGTCATGGCTGGCGATACAGTAAAGCAGCTTCCAGTCGACCTTAAATTTATCAATCCTTGAAGCAACGGTGATCAGCAGGGCTAGGGAGATTTCATCCCCGTCCTGCAACATCAGCTCTTTGGCAAAGAGCGGAATGCCACGGGAAAGCTCAGCAATGTCGTCACGACCTTCCTCTGAACTGACCCGCTGAAGCTGATCATCAGAGATCAGTTCAGTTATTTCGCCACGATCCATTTTCTGCAGATGGATCTTCCGGCACTGGTTAAAAAGCTCATCTTCAAACGCATATTTCTGAGGCTGACGCCCGGAGATCAGCGCCCGGGTACCCGCCGGAAGCTGCGACATATACCGGGTAATATCAGCTTTGCCCTCAGCAGTAAGATGGTGGGCATCATCCAGGATGATGAGACACTCTTCACCGTTTTCGGCATTGCAGACCATTTCAGACCAGTCTTCTGCAAAGTGCAGTTGTGCGCTGTCAAAAAAGCCGGAACTGACAATTCTGATGTAGTGCACACACAACCCCTGAGCCAGAGCCATTCTGGCAGACTCACGGCAAAGGCGGGATTTGCCCATGCCGTTCTCACCTTCTACGATCAGAAGCGGGTACTCACCTGCGATCAGATCAGAGATCTCTGACAACTCCTGCTCACGCCCGATCAGCGGGAAGCTCTCTTCATGATCCCAATCGTTAAGACGCCCGACGTCCGTCAAAGGTAACTGATCGGGAATCCCCTCCGGCAAAGTGATATCAAAGGCGGTCATTACCGCTTTCACCGGCTCGTCGAAATAGAGACAACCTTCCGATGTGCTTTCCCGAAGACTATGCCCCCAGGTCAGTACATGACTGCCAATGGTTTCACCGGACCAGCCGCCAAACCGGTTCTGACTGACTGTGACCAACCCCGCAACCAGCACGCCGGTCAGCACCTGATCCGCACGGGCATCAGACAGCTCATCGCGAACAAAATCACGCATCAGATGATACAGATGATCCGCCACCAGAAGTGCCGTGCGTATATCCTGAGCAGAGGAGCGTTTCAGCCCGAAAATGAGATCGCCATCACCGGGTTCACGGCTCATAAACAGAGCCTGACTGTCAAAGGCAGCCTCCGCCAAACGAGAGTGAAATAGCTTCAGAGCAGCCCGGGGCAGACGACCATTGGTCTTCAGACTGAGAACAATAGCCGGACGCTTGGCAATAAGGGTCTCTCTTGAGAAAGCCTCGTTAAAGCCGGACTGGTCTTTAAACTCAGCCAGCCGGGCAACGGCCATGGTGCGATTCTGAACATTGAGCTTCTTAAAAATCGCCACCAGATGCTGCTTGACGGTGCCAAGACTGATATCCAGATCACGGGCAATTTCTTTGTTAACTTTGCCCTTCTGCATCAATTCCAGAATTTGCTGCTGCCTTGCGGTCAGTCCTGCAATAGGCCGCTTCTCGTTCGGAGTGATGTTCTGCGGTGCTTCACGGGTCATAGTTATCATCCTTACCTGTTCACAACAGGCAGCGATACACGCACACCCTTCCAGTCGACAACAACTTCCCTGGCATTGATCGACCTGATGATACCGCCACCATAGAGACGCTCCCCGATGCGGTGGTAATAAACTTCGCCGCTCTTACCGCCCCATCGCATACGGGCAAACAGCTGCTTCTCCGCACCGGTTTCAACAGATTCAACCTGATACAGGGGGCGCAACAGATAGTCACGGTTTTCAAAACTGATAATGGCCCGGCTTCTGTTAACACTTTTCAGTTTGCCCTTATAGGCCAGACCCGCACCAACAGGAAAACGCCAAACCTTATAAGAGCGGTTACCAATCAGCCAGGCATGACCGGATTCAACCTTAATCAGCGAGTACAACTGACCGTACTTCACGCCGTTTAAGCGTTGCTGATCGGCAACCCGGGCTTGCTGTTCAGCCCGATGGCGTCGGGCCAGATGGGAGTCACCGGCGTAATAAGCCCGCTTTTCAACCGCGGCAACATCAAATCGGGCGATATAATCAAAGTTCTCATCCGGCTGATAAACCACGCAGCGTTGCTGCTGGGTTCTTAACTGAATACACCAGTCCTGAGCCTCTTTTTCCGATAAAAATCCGGCAAAATTAACGCTGTACCAGGAGGTGTCAGAGACAGGATTCCGGTAATAGACATCAACCAGCTCAATCAGGATATCTTCAGCAGGAGCCAGTGTTTCGTAGCGACGGGGCATATCACGGATCAGGGCTTCAACGGCGAAGCGGTCATAAACCCCCATCAGCTTGACCAGCCAGGGACTGGAGGTGAAGTTCTCAGGCGAGTCCATCCAGCCATCAACCACATAGCGCCGGGTAGATACCGTGGCCGGCGGCAGTATAGTGACACCATCACTGGAGCGGTCAGTACCTGCTGCAAAAACCGGGCTGTTATCGCTGATAGAACGATAAGGAATACCCCCACCCAGAGACGCGTAGAAATCCACAAAGGCGTTGTAATACTGGAGTTCAAACTGATGCAGAACATCCATGCGTTCCTGATAGGACTGCATCGAGTCAAGGTAAGTCAGGAAGTCGATGCCGCCCACCGAGTAAGATTCAAAACCAAACTCCTGAGCAACCTTGGCAGCCTGAGCAGACTCCTGCTGCATCGATAGACGCTCACCGCTGAATTCCAGTTCAGTAATGGCGGTACGGGCGGCAGACAAGCCGTTGTAGACCGTATTGGCATAGGATTCGACCAGTTCATTACGAACCGCCTGGGCGAACTTAATATTCTGCTCTTTAGCGCCACCATCAAAAACAGTGGCACTCAGCGTGCCCAATGCGTTCCAGACCAGTGTATTGGGCTGAAACAGGTCTGCCGGATTCTGCACGCTGGAACTGATACCTGCAGACAGCGTCAGGCCCGGAAGCAGCGCTTTCCGGGCCACATCAAGGTCAGCATCCGCTGCCAGCATGCCGGACTCGATGGCCCGAATATCCGGTCGCCGCAGCAGATACGCTGTCGACAAGCCCCGAACCGCATCCGGCATAGCGACACTTTCTAATCCCTTCTCAGACAACCTGAGCTGCCCCGGAGCCACACCCACCAGACGGGCGATAGAAAATTCAAGTTGCTGACGATCTTTTAACAGGGTGGGTAAACGCACCCGGGAGCTGAAGATGGCCGAGCGCTGAATCTGCATCTCAACAACCGTGGCATCCCCCTGGTCGTACCTGTCTTCCATCGCCAACAGCATTGAGGTCAGCGCTTCTTCTGTTTCACGGGTATTGGCAATACGGTCATTCAGAGAGAGGTATTCAAAGTAGCTCTTGGCTAACTGGGAGATCAGCTCCAGACGTTGGGCGTCATACTGGAAAATGGCACGTTTCAGCTTCAGCTCTGCCGACTGGGCCAGAGACTCATTCTGTCCCCACAGATCCAGAGTGTAACGACCCACCAGACCGGCTTCGTACCCGCCCTGGGATTGAGGCATAGATCCCCGCGGGACATTTGCGCTGCCCGCCGGAGCGTCTTCGGAATAACTGGCTTGCGCAGTGACAACCGGCGATCCCGATGCACCAGCCTGTACTGCCAAAGCTCTGGCCTGAACAACCTGCTGAGCCGCAATCTGAAGGGTCTGACTGTTCGTTAATGCCCGGTCGATCAGCACCTCCAGCTCTTTGTTGCCGGTATAACGCCACCAAAGGTTGAAAGCATCGTCGTCAGGGACATGAATAGCAGGCTGCTTATTGGTAAACGGGGCGTCATTGGTCACAGAGGACACATCATCCGCAAGCTCGGGTACTGCAACAATGTCATCACTCAATTCATCATGGGAGGCGCATCCCGCCACCACCAACAGACAAATCATGAGCCAAACGTTACGTACTAGCACTAACTAACCCCAAAACGTTTTTTCAAACGTAGTTCAAACCACTCTAAACCTGAAAGACAGGGACATATTCGGACCGTGAGAGACAAACATAAGACACCTTGCCGCCCTTAAGTTCACTGCAATTAGCAAGCCAACAAAAACAGTGTCAGCAGCTAAAAAAACACCTGAAAAACAGTATGTTATAAAAGCATCCGGCTTAGCGAAAAAAAGAGGCAATCAATTGCCTCTTTTGAAATATATATTTTAAGTATAAGTGCATTCACGCATTTTGTTAATGAATGTAACAAACCAAGGTGTCCAGTGAAATACGACCATTCTGACCAAATACGACAATTTGATCTAAGTCATCTGATTGGGGGCACCCCAGACTAATCACCGGAAAAAACAATGAGCTCCTCCGGGCGGTTATCACGGCAAAATGCCAGAAACTCGCCAAGGGGCAGTGGGCGGGAAAAGTAGTAGCCCTGAATCTCATCACAGGCTTCTGCTGAAAGAAAGGCAAGCTGATCGGCGTTCTCGACACCTTCAGCGGTCAGTTCCAGCTTAAAGTTTTTTGCCAGACTCACGATAGCCCTTGCCAGAGCAACACTATCATCATTATGAGGCAGGCCATCCACAAATGACTTATCGATCTTAAGTCGGGTGACCGGCAGATTCTGCAAGGTGCTCATGGCGGAATAGCCGGTGCCAAAGTCATCAATCGCTAACCGAACACCCCGCTGACGAAAGTCCTGCAAACGCTTTCGGGCTTCGTCCGGTCGCCGGGCGATATAGCTCTCAGTAATCTCAAGCTCCAGAACATCGGGAGCGATGCCGGTTTCTTTGAGGATACGATCCACGACGTAAGGGAAGGCGTCATGATCCAGCTGAACACTGGATACGTTAATACTGATATGGTCCAGACAGACACCCTGATCAACCAGCATCATATAATCGCGACAACCCTGTTCCAGCACCCATTCTCCCAACGGGATGATCAGCCCCAACTCTTCAGCCAGAGGAATAAAGCGCATGGGTGATACCAAGCCCATCTCCGGATGGTGCCAGCGAATCAACGCCTCTACCGCAACCACTTTACCGCTGTCAGCAGACACTTTGGGTTGATAGTAAAGCTCAAACTCCGACATATCTTTCAGGGCATGTCTCAGAGCCAGCGTCAGCTCAGCCCTGTCGGACATCTCTGCCGATAGCTCTTCCGAGAAGAAACAGAAATTGTTACGGCCATTCTCCTTCGCCTTGTACATCGCCAGATCTGCGTATTTGGTCAGCGAGATACTATCGCGACCATCATCCGGAAACAGGGTTATGCCAATACTGGCTGAAATATTGATCTGCTGTTCAGCCACCGTAAAGGGACGGTCAAACAACCCAATAATGCGTCGGGCAACACTTTCAGCATCCTTTGGTTGCCGAAGCCCCTCAATCAGGAGATTGAACTCATCGCCGCCAATTCGGGCGAGGGTTTCATTAGCCGCCAATGAGGATTCCAGCCGATAGGCCACCGCCTGTAAAAGCTTGTCACCAACATCATGTCCCTGAATATCATTAACCTGCTTGAACTGATCCAGATCGATAAAGAGCACGGCCGCGGATGCCTGCTGCTTACCGGCCCTCTGTAGTGCCTGATCCAGAAAACGCGACCAGAAACGACGATTCGATAATCCGGTCAGTACATCATGATCAGACAGGTATTCCAGCTCCTTCTGGGATTTCCTGAGCGAATACTCACGCTCCCGCACGGTACTGGCAAGCTGGTTAATACTTTCGGAAATTTCCTGCAGCTCATCATGGCTTTGCCGAACCCGGGTCGGGGAATAGTCCTGTCTCTGGATTTTGCCAATCTGGGCCATCAACGCCTGAAGCGGACGACGCAGACTGCGTACCGTGATAAACCGAATCCAGAAAAGCGCAAAGATAACGGCAACCAGTAACAGAATAAAAAGATGCGTCCGGTTCTGGCCCAAAGCCTTTGTCAGCTGATCCCGTTCCATACGGGCATTAAAGAAGACCCGCCCGTCGAGGGTATCCAGAAACATACTGCCAACATAATGCTCCTTCCCTTCAAGAACACTGAAGGTCGCCGCCTCACTTTTAAGAGCGGGAATATGATCAAGACCGGATGGAGACCGGTCGGAGAGTGCGATCCTCAGGTTCATATCGTCTGACAGAGACAGAAAGTAATCCTCTCCCAACCGCCGGGACATCTCGATATGCGCAGAGGGCGCACCGGTCGTTCCATTAGAGAGCCTGAGATGAGATTTCACCACCAGCTTCTGATCCGAACGGTGTAAAGTCAGCTGAGTTTCGGTGCGAACCGCTTCATCGGAGTAATAATTGATGTGCTGATAATCAATGCCATCAGCTTCCATCAGGGAGAAAGGCACCGGTTTGAACTGAGTTTCGGACTCATACCGACGCAGCAACAGAGGTTGCTCATTTTTATAGGAGACAATATTAAGATGGAAGCCCTTGTCCCCCCGGGACACATAGGCGATCACATCCATATTTCGGCCATAGAGTACGATGTCATCATTGAAAGAGAGCTTCACTTTATTTAGCAGCTCTTTCGCCAGACTTTTCTTCTCTTCATCCAGCAGAAAGCTGTTGTAGTGTTCCCGGTCTTCATAGAGATTAATCAGATTAATAGACGCCAGAGCGGCCTCATCAACACGCAGAAACGCTACCCCCTCCTGCAAACCTGATTCGATCTGAGACAGATTAAAATTGAGGCGCTCAAAACCATAAGCCATTCGGGTACGGGTCGACTCCAGAAAGCTGGAGCGCAGAAAGTTATCGAAATAAACCCCAAGCCCGGAAATCACCAGAACGGTCAGCATCGCCACCCAAAGTGCAAAGCGGGTAGCCAGTCGATTTTTTCGGTTTAGCGTGCCTTCAGAGGCCATAATCAGAATACCGGTTTCACTTGGTTTACATTATCCCGGGTGACCAGCAGATCAGCCGGGATATTAATATGATGAGGAATCGTTCTGCCG
Source organism: Oceanospirillum sp. (assembly GCA_048264105.1). Lineage (GTDB taxonomy): Bacteria > Pseudomonadota > Gammaproteobacteria > Pseudomonadales > Halomonadaceae > Oceanospirillum. The sequence goes on along the minus strand of JBLXDJ010000005.1, from coordinate 154,989 downwards.
GCTTTAAGCGCCAGCACCGCCTGAGCCGTTGCCTTGCCTCCCAGTGGGAAAAGTACCGAACCTGTCTGGCTACCCGCCAGAATCGCTTCCCGGGCTTCGCTGGTATAGTCGCAGCCAACCGAAATAATCGAGGCCGGATCGATCTTATGACGGGCCAGAACCGCACGCACACCACTGAGCATACTGTCACTTTCGGAAAAAATAGCATCGACGCTGATCTTTTCCGCAACCAGTTTTTCCATCTCCAGCAGGGCATCCTTGCGCAGATAATTGCCCGTTCGGCGAATCACAGAAATATCCGGATACTGGCCGATCACATCCAGAAATCCTCGGGTGCGATCACGGGTCACATCAGCGGTTTGTAACCCCTCCATTAAAAGCACCTGGCCTTTGCCATTAAGACGCTCCGCAATAAAACGGGCACCCAAACGACCGATCAGAACATTGTCTGAATTCAGAAAACTGGTGTAACGCTCCGTGGCAACACCCCGGTCAAGAATCAGCACCTTAATACCCTGTTCATGAGCCTGTTCAATCACAGGCACCACCAACTGAGCATCATTTGTTCCCACTATCAGCACATCCACCTGCTGATAAATAAACTGTCGGATCTGATGGATCAGCAAAGAGGTTTTGCCCTGGGCATCGGAGTATACAAACGCGATGTCATCATAGGGCGCAAGCCCATGCTGCACTTCCAGCACCTGGGCTCGGCGAAAATCATTACTTAGAGTATCCTGAGCAAACGCCACCCGATAAACCGAGCGATCAGCATCATCCCCGGCTGCCACCGGAAGCGACAACACAGACCCGACACCCAAGGTCAGCATAAGACTCAAAACAAGCACAACACGTTGAAACGCCACTGAAAGCTCCTTCTGTTTTTGCTACCGGTGATCACCCCAAAGCCGGTCAGATCAACATTGAATACCCGGCATGTTAAATCCTTTTGAATAGAAGGGATAATCTACTTTCAGACAGCGCGTCGGATCACTTGGTACAGTATTTCCGGTAGAGGCTATCGACCGTATGGTCAAACAGATCCTTTATCAGCGCTTTGGCTTCCGGGATACTGACGGTTTCAAAGTCCTTATGAACCGACTTACGGCCAAACATCCCCAGAAAACCACTTTTCTGCACCACATCCATATCCAGAAATGCCCGATCCGCCTCGATCGGCGTCAGCTGGAAACTGGCATGCTTATCCCCCTCATCACGAAAGAAGTAAAAGCCACCACCCTCACCCAGCTTTTCTGATAGCAGGTACTCAGCAGCCCACGGGTAATCGTCAATAACCTGACAGGCATCGATAAAGCTTTTCAGCTCCTGATGCTTATTAACCAACTCATCACCGCCTTCCCGCAGAGAATAATCAACAACAACCGCACTCATCTTTTTTCCTTTCTCTTTTTCCTGAAACAGACAGGCTTCCATAACCTAAAAAGACACGACCTCAAGAGCGCACATACTAACGATCAACGATGACAAAAAATAGAGTTACAACTCCACACAAGCAAAGAAGGGCTACCAAATTCATCATTTGATGAAACATTGAGGAATAAAGTTGATGCCAAATCTGACCCGCAGCGACTAGGATATTCATCAACAGATGAATACCCGCTTCAGGATGCAACGTCATGACAAAGGAAAAATCGTCAGATCCAATGACAACCCCAAGAAAAAAACAGGGTCCTGGTCGTCCTTCACAACCCTCTGAAGCCCGACAACAACTGCTGAATGCCGGGTTGAAGCTTTTTACCGAACAGGGCTATAAACCCGTCTCAACCCGCATGATCGCCCGGGAAGCGGGGGTTGATGCCGCTATGATCCGCTACTACTTCGGCTCCAAAATCGGCCTGTTCGAAACCATTATCCGGGAAACCTTCACCCCGATTATTGATCAGTTCCGCTATCCGGAGTCCCTGCACCGGGACGAGCAGACAGAGCTGTCCGGTGAAGAACTGATGCAGAAACTGATGAGCACTTACTATCAGGTGATGACCCAGCATCCCGGCCTGCCGCGACTTGTCTTTCAGATTCTCCATCAGCAGGACAGCGAAGCCTATCCGGTATTCTTTAAGACCACTCAGGAGCTGGTTCATTACTCCCGAAAATGGATTACCGATGTACTGGTCGCCAGTGGCATGCTCAGAGAGGATGTCGATCCGGCCAGAGCACAATTCAGTTTTATCAGCCTGATGGTATTTCCTTTAATCGCGCCTCCGGTGATCAGCCAGCAGCTGGGAATCAGCCACTCCCCGGATACCATTGCCGAACACATCCGGCACACCAGCAAGCTGTTGACTAAAGGCATGCTGAAAGTCAAAGAGGTCACCCCATGATAAAACGCCCCTTGCTGCTCCTGAGTCTGATACTTAGTCCCCTGCTGGCCGCCTGTCAGGAGAATAGTGAACGCATCTACGGTGTGGTTGAACGCCATTCCGCAACGATCACCGCGCCTGCCAGCGAAAAAATCAGCCGTATTCTGGTGGAAGAAGGCGATCAGCTTCGCTCCGGCGAGGTCATACTCCAGCTGGACAGCACTCAGAGCCAATACCTGATCCGCCAGCGACAAGCCGAGCTTCAGCAGACAAGCGCCCGACTTAATCTGCTGGAAGCCGGTTCCCGTAAAGAAGCCATCGTCCGGGCAGAAGCAGCAGCGACCGCCGCGAAAGCGGAATACCAGTCAGCCGGTAAAACACTGGATCGCGACCGTCAGCTGTTCCGTGACAATATGATCAATGAGGCGGAGCTGGATGCCGCTAAAACCCAAAGTCAGGTGACCCTGGCCCGCTGGAAAAGTACTCAGGCACAGTTGGAAGAACTTCGCGCCGGCCCCCGACAGCAGGAGATCGAACAGGCCAAAGCTGCCGTAACCGCTGCCGAAGCACGCCTGAACAGTGCTCGTCATCAGCAGGAACAGCTCATCGTACGCAGTGAGATAGCCGGCGTTATTGATCAGTTGCCCTGGCAGGTGGGCGACCGAGTGACCGCCGGTACATTATTGGCAACGGTTCTGGATGACCAGAAGCCCTATGTAAGAGCTTACTTACCGCAGAGCCTTCTGAATAAGCTTACGACCGGAACAGAGGTGGTCTTACAGCACAGTAACGGTGAGAACCTGCGCTATCAGGGCATCGTCCGCCGAATCCACACTCAGCCCGCTTTTACGCCTTTCTACGCCCTTAACGAAGAGAACCGGGATCGGCTGATGTTTCTGGTGGATATCGACCTGCAGGGTGACGCCCGAACACTCGCCACCGGACTGGCTCTGGAAGTGCTGCTGCCATGGCGCCAGATACAGCGCATAACGCCCCGCCCAAGGCCGACTACGCCATCGTAACACGGGGGATGAGTAAAGCCTTTGGCGATAACCTTGCGGTATCCCGGCTTGATCTGGCGATCCCCAAAGGCAGTATTTACGGTTTTCTGGGGCCAAACGGCTGTGGCAAATCCACCTCAATCCGCATGCTGACCGGCCTGTTACGCCCCACCGAAGGGGAGATTCAGGTGCTCGGTGAAACCCTGCCCGGTGCAGAGGAATCCTTACGTCTGCGCATCGGCTATATGACCCAGAAGTTTTCCCTCTACGACAACCTGACGGTGAAAGAGAACCTGAACTTTGTCAGCCAGATCTACGGCCTGCCACGCAAAGCAGCCCGACAGCGCATCGAAGAACTGCTGACGGTTTACGACCTTACCCACCAGCATAAGCAGATGGCCGGTTCCATGAGCGGCGGCCAGAAGCAGCGGCTCGCGCTGGCGGCAGCCACGCTGCACAAGCCTGAACTCTTGTTTCTGGATGAACCTACCTCAGCGGTGGACCCTGAAAACCGGCGGGAATTCTGGGAACGCCTGTTTGATCTGTCCAATGCGGGCACCACGATTCTGGTTTCAACCCACTACATGGATGAAGCGGAACGCTGCCATGGCCTGGCGATTCTGGAAAACGGCATCAAACGTGCCGATGGCTCACCGAAAGTGCTGATGGACAACATGGGAGCCGTGGTTATCGAAGTCTCCGGCAGCGACCTGAGAACCCTGAAAAACCAGCTGACCGAAAAAGAGGAAGTGATATCAGCCGCGCAGATCGGCAGCCGGTTACGGGTGCTGGTGCGTCAGGAAACACCGGATCCGGAGCACTGGCTCAGCCAGCAGACCGGGCCGCGCAGCCTGAACCGCGTCCACCCCAGCCTTGAAGATGTTTTTGTCAGCTGCACCGGAGGCCGCCATGTGGGTTAAAACACTCAAGGGTTCCGCGACCAGAATCTTCGCCGTGCTCTGGAAAGAGCTGCGCCAACTCTCCCGGGATCGCATGACCTTTGGCATGATCGTGATGATTCCCCTCGTCCAGCTCATGCTGTTTGGCTTTGCCATCAACACCGATGCCCGCAACCTTCCTGCGGGGATCGTGGATAAGAGTAATACTCAGGCCAGCCGCATGCTGATTCAGGCCACAGAAGCCACACAGGTTGTGCGTTTTAGCCATATTTTTGATGACCTGCAGCAGGCGGAAGCCGCCATTACCGCCGGTACCGTCAAAGCGGTACTCTATCTGCCACCGGATCTCTCAACCCGCCTGAGCCAACACCCGGCCAGCGGTGCGAAAACCCCATCACCGCAACCGATAGGCCAGTGGCTGGTGGATGGTTCTGACACCGTGGTGGCCGCCAGTATCAAAGGTCTGAGACAGCTTCCTTTGAGCAGCATCCGGGAACTGCCACAAATAGCAACATCCCCCTCAGCCGCCATCCCCGCAGACACCTTCGCCGTGGCACTTTACTTTAACCCGGAGCAGCGCTCGGTGGTCAATATTATCCCCGGTTTGCTGGGGGTCATTCTCACCATGACCATGGTGCTGTTCACCTCGGCGGCCATCGTGCGGGAGCGGGAACAGGGCAATATGGAGTTTCTGATCACCACACCGGTTAAACCGCTGGAGCTGATGCTGGGTAAAATCGCCCCCTATGTGTTGGTAGGCTTTATCCAGACCGGCTTAATTCTGACCGCAGGCCGCCTGCTGTTTGATCTTCCTGTTCGTGGCAGCCTGCTGGATCTGGGAGCGGCCTCTCTGCTCTTTATCTGCGCCAGCCTGACACTGGGGCTAGTGATCTCCACCATCGCCAAAACACAGCTGCAGGCGATGCAGATGACCGTTTTCATCCTGCTGCCCTCCATTTTGCTATCCGGCTTTATGTTTCCCTACGAAGCGATGCCGGAGGCGGCACAATGGATTGCGGAAGCCCTGCCCGCCACTCACTTTATGCGTATGAGTCGGGGCATTATTCTGCGGGATGCCGGAGTCATGGATCTGCAACCGGATGCGCTCTGGCTACTGGGCTTTACCGCCCTTGGGCTTGTCGTCGCTTCCCGTCGCTTCTCTAAACATTTGGATTAAAACTGCTAGAATGCCCGCTGCGCCGTTATCCGGTGCTTAAACAACTCTCTCTTAAGCAATTCTCTTAAGTAACTCTCTTAAGTAATTCTCCAAGCGACAAAGCGGGCAAACAGCGTGTTAAAAGATCTGAACCTGAAACACCTCTATTACTTCTGGGTTATCGCAGAGACCGGCTCTATCGCCCGGGCCAGTGATCAGCTGGATCTTGCTCCGCAAACCCTAAGTGGCCAGCTCTCCGCCTTTGAAGCCAAAACCGGCGCACTGTTCAGCCGCAAAGGCCGGGGGCTGAAACTGACCCCGCTCGGGGAAAGAGTCAGAGAGTACGCCAACAAAATTTTTGCTCTGGCCGGCGAGCTGGATCAGGTACTGCGTCATCCCAATGATGACCAGCCGATTAAGTTCTCGGTGGGTTTTGCCGCGTCCGTGCACAAGATGATCGCATATCGTCTGATTCAACCGGCACTGAACTGCGGTCAACCGCTGCAACTTAAGGTTGTCAGTGGTGATCTGCCGGATCTGCTGCGCAGCCTGAAACGTCAGACACTGGATCTTGTGATCAGCGACCAGCCGATCACACAGGAGATGTCAGCCGGTGTCGGTGATCTGCACCCTAAGCATCTGCTCAGTTCACACCTGTCGATGTTTGCTGCCCCAAGGCTGGCCTGGAGTCTTCGCCGGGGCTTCCCCCATTCACTGGATGGCCACCCGCTACTGACCAACGACACCGATACTCAGTGGTTCTCGGAACTCTCGTTTTGGCTGAAGCAGCAGAATATTGATATGAAGGTTCAGGCCGAGATTAACGACAGTGCACTGATCAAGATTTTTGCCCGGGAAGGTATGGGCGTTTTTACCGCGCCCACTGTCATTGTCGATGAGGTCTGCCGGCAATATCTGGTGGAAGAAGCCGGTGAGATTCAGTCCGTCTCCGTCAGTCACTATGCCGTGACCCGAACACCGGACCCGATGCATCCCGGTATCAAAGCGGTACTGGCAGCCGCCAAACCGGCTCCAAGTGATAAAAGCCTGTAATTTTTTTGCTGCCAAAAATCCGGGAGATCTCAAGGTAAGGACAGCAGATCCACAAAAATCACAGGGTTTTGCCAGTCAGGGAGCTTAAACGGGTAAAACCGACCAATCATCGAAAAAAACAGACAATCAAAACGAAAAAACCTGTTTTTCCAGATCATTTAATCCGTCATTCTTACAGCGTTGCTGAAGCGGAAAGCGCTTTTGCTTTTAATGAGCAACAGTCTGATTTCGCAATCTGAGGTAACACAGCAAGGCACAGATCCTTCTCGCCCGCCCGCGTTACAGCTCATCTGAGTTGTTTATATGGGGATTTGTGCCTTGCTTTACCTCAGAATGAAAAGCCCCGATATCAGCCTCTCCTTCTGAAATATTCCTCTGTAGCACTCAAAAAAACAGTTCTCAAAATAGTTCTGAAAACAGCTCGGCGAACAGCCCCAAAACTTTAGCGATCCCCATCTTTGTACAACTTAGACTTCAGCTCAGACATCCTTGTCCGCTTTATTTCCTTTTCAGTCAGTCAGCACTAACAGGCAACCACCTTAATCAACCCAACTGATCAAAGTCTGCCGCACTGTGACGCTCTCGCAGCTGCTCGAAGGTTTCCCCCCAGGTACGATTCACAATACGGCCACGCTGAACCGCAGGGCGCAGATCGATCGCTTTTGCCCAACGCATCACGTTGGTGTAGCTGTCAGCTTCAAGGAACTCTGCCGCGTCGTACACCCGGTTGAGTACCAGCGCACCATACCAGGGCCAGACCAGCATATCGGCGATGGAGTATTCTTCCCCCGCCAGATACGGGTTATCCGCCAGACGCTTATCCAGCACATCCAGCTGACGCTTGATCTCCATGGTGTAGCGGTTGATCGGATATTCAAACTTCTCCGGCGCGTAGGCGTAGAAGTGGCCAAAGCCGCCTCCCAGAATCGGGGCTGCGCCCATCTGCCAGAACACCCAGTTCATACACTCGGTTTTTGCCACCGGATCTTTCGGGATAAAGGCACCGAACTTCTCTGCCAGATACAGCAGGATAGACCCGGACTCAAATACACGCTGTGGCGGATTAACACTGTGATCCATCATCGCCGGAATCTTGGAGTTTGGGTTCACCTCCACAAAGCCGGAACTGAACTGATCGCCTTCCATAATATCGATCAGCCAGGCGTCGTATTCTGCTTCTTTGAAACCCAGTTCCAGCAGCTCTTCCAGCATAACGGTGACTTTGACACCGTTTGGCGTGGCCAGTGAGTAGACCTGCAGCGGATGTTCACCCACCGGCAGCGCTTTCTCGTGCGTTGCGCCGGAAACCGGACGGTTAATATTGGCAAACTTGCCACCATTACCCGCTTCCCATTTCCAGACCTTGGGTGGGGTATAGCTTGTGTTCTGCGATGCTTCGCTCATATTTTTCCCTCTGTTCTGCCGTCAGGTGATTAAGCCGGTGACAGCTCTTCCAGAAATGGATAATCGTTATAACCTTCACGCCCCTGAGTGTAGAAGGTTTTCGGATCGGCCTGATTCAGTTCTGCCCCCTCTTTAATACGACGGGGCAGATCCGGGTTCGCGATGAAAGGCACACCAAAGGCAACCGCATCAGCAATGCCCTCAGAAACCACCTGCTGCGCTTCCTGGGGGCTGTAGCCCATGTTCACAATCAGATTACCCTGATAATGCTCGCGCACCGGTGTTACCACATCCATCTGCTGCTCACCTAAAAAGTCGGCACGCATCAGGTGGAGGTACGCCAGATTGTAACCGCTCAGTTTTTCAGACAACCAGGTCATCAGGCCAACCGGATCACTGTCTTTCATGCTGTTAAAGCTGTTCAGTGGCGACAGACGAACACCCACCCGATCAGAACCCCATACCTTGCTGACCGCTTCGATCACTTCCAGCAGAAGACGGGCGCGGTTTTCAACCGAACCACCATAAGAGCCTTCACGGTGATTGGCGCTATCACGCAGGAAGGCATCCAGCAGATAGCCATTAGCGCCATGTACCTCAACGCCATCAAAGCCTGCGCGCTTAGCGTTCTCTGCTGCTTTTACAAAACCATCAATGATGGCTGGAATTTCAGCATCGTCCAGTGCACGGGGTTCGGTATAAGCCTTTTTGCCTTCCGGCGTGTGGATATCGGAATTGGTAATCGCGATAGCACTGGGTGCAACCGGCTGTTTGCCGTCATTCAGTACCGGATGACAGGCACGGCCACCATGCCAGATCTGCAGGAAGATCTTGCCGCCCTTAGCATGTACGGCATCGGTGACTTTTTTCCAGCCTTCTACCTGAGCGTCAGAGTAGATACCCGGCTCACGCCAGAAGGCAGAGTTACCTTCCATCGCCATGGTTGCTTCCGCAATCAGCAGGCCGCCAGAAGCACGTTGCGCATAGTGCTCTGCAATCAGGTCGGTCGGCACATGATTCTCATCGGCACGGCAACGGGTCAACGGAGCCATCAATACCCGGTTTTCTACTTCAACAGCGCCCAGTTTCAGCGGTGAAAAAAGATCAGTCATAGTTGCTCCAGAAATCGTTTAAAGTTGATTTATTTACTTGGTTACTCTCCAGATGGATACGAATATTCAGATTTAAAGATCAGTGAGCGTAAAAATGGCAGACCATAATTAATCAACCTTTGCGCCACCGGAGAAGAATCATCGGGAAAATCAGTCACAGCGCAGGCTCTTTATTTAAACAAAGGCATTGCACAAAATGCATAACGCCTTTGCAGTTTTTGAGCTGGTTTTCTCTGAGTATTTCACTCAGGATAAGCGGGCTTACTGTCGTTAAGACACATAACAACAAAACCTCTAACTCTAAGACGACCTTTATGACCATTCTGCTGAATATCGTTTTCCCAATCTTCGCCATCATTCTGGCGGGTTATCTGTGCGGACGCTTTAAGCTTCTTGGCGACGGTTCCAGTGAGGGACTGAACAAATTTGTCTATTGGGTGGCCCTGCCTGCCCTGTTATTCCGGGCGATGTCTAATGTCGAGCTGGAGCAGGTATTTGATGCCGATTTTCTGGGTGTCTATGTGGGCGCTCAGGCGCTGACCATGCTGGGGGCGATGCTGCTGGGTATGCTGCTGTTCCGCAATACCCTGGCTGAAGCCGGTATCAACGGTATGAATGCGATCTACGGCAACACGGGTTTTCTGGGTATTCCGCTGGCGTTGGCGGCCTTTGGTGAAGCCGCCACCGTGCCCACCATTATCACGGTAGTAGTGAACTCAGCAGTCGTGGTTGCGGCTGCGACCCTGGTAGTGGAGTTTTCCCTGCAAAAAGGCAGCGCGTCTCATGGCAAAGTGGTCTGGGGCGTATTCAAAGCTCTGCTAAAGAACCCGATGATTATCGCCCCGGTGCTGGGGATTTTCTGGGCGATGCAGCCGGAACCTCTGCCAGCCTCTATCGACAAATTCTGTGAACTGCTGGGTTCCGCCGCAGGTCCCTGCGCTCTGTTTGCTATCGGCCTGTTTCTGGTGGGCAAGCCGGTTTCATCCGGCTTTAAAGAAGTGAGCGTGATGACCAGTATCAAACTGGTGATTCAGCCTCTGCTGACCTGGTGGCTGGCGATGGCCGTATTTGACCTTTCTCCCCTATGGACAGCGGTTGCGGTACTTATGGCGGCAACACCAACCGGAGCCGGCAGCTTTGTACTGGCGCTGCAATACCAGCTGCATGTACAGCGCACCTCGACCATTATTCTGCTGAGTACCGTGATCTCGGTGGCGACCATCTTCCTGCTGCTGCAACACTATCAGGCGTTACTTATCGGATAAAAAACCGTTCAGAAACACGAAAGCCCTCATCATGAGGGCTTTTCTGTCTTTGTCACTATCTACTGTGTCACTATCCACTTTGCCATTCAGGCTGGGCCCATTATTTCACGATCTGAAAGATTTTCTGAAAATTCGCCGTGGCCAGAATATCGTTGACGAAACTGTTACGGCTTTCTATCTGAATTTTTGTACGGGCCTGATCCGCTTTGTCTTTGAACTGAAGCAACATTCCCAAGGCCGAACTATCCAGATACTCAACTCCATTCAGATCCAGCGTAATCTGCTTCGTTTTAGCATCCAGCAACTTTTGACAGGCTGAACGAAAATCTTTGTGCGCACTGAAATCGAAACGACCGGACAGCGACAATTTAGACTGCTGGTCCCGGGTAAACTCTTTAATCATCATCGACTGAACAACCTCTTTGCGACTGGGTTTATGCTACCCGCGATTCATTTCCTGCCTGCTCTTAGTACCTGACATCAGATCGATAGTCATCTGCTGGTAACGGGGCGGGGAAGTTTCTGACAAAATAGCGAGCGGGCAGAGTACAACAGATTACGTTTTTTCATCAAAGTAAAAAATTATGTGTCGCTGCGGGCCTGCACAAATGTCAAAGCAGAGCAAAGTCTCCCGCAATGCAATATTTGCTTTACTTATCAAGCAGCCACATCCAATAATGTTCTTATGAATATGTCGGGATTTGTCTATAACAAGCACGCTATTTTTTTGGCCTCACTCCTCTACTGGACGTGTGCGCTTCTGCTGATCCAGAGTTTTGCAGACAATCGTAATGAATACCTGCAATCGGAACAGAAGCAGGAAGTTCGCCGGGAAATCGCTCTGGTTCGAGCCAGCCTTGAAGCAAAAATCTTTGAGCACATCTATAAAGCCGATAGTCTGGCAACCGTTATCACCATCGATCCTGAGTTTACCCTGAAGCACTGGGAACAGATCGCAGAAAAACTGATTCGACAAGCCCCCTACATCCGCAATATCGGAGTTGCGCCGGATAACGTCATCCGCCACGTATATCCTTTAAAGGGGAATGAAAAAGCGCTCGGCTTCGACTTTCGCACCAATCCCAAACAACATGCTTCGGTTTTAAAAGCTAAGGCGCTGGGTGGTGTATACCTTGATGGCCCTCTTGAACTGGTTCAGGGCGGACAGGCGGTGATTGCCCGTTTTCCTATCTTTCGGGATTTCCCCATCAATACCCTTTACTGGGGTAGTGTCAGCATTGTTCTGGACTATGAAAAGCTTCTGAAAGACACCGGTATTCAAGAGCTGGAATCCGTGGACATTGCGATGCAAAGGCGCGCTTCCCAATATGCTGATCCCATCACCTTTTATGGCGATGCCAAACTTTTTAGTAATGCCGATCTGGTGCTGCCAATCCTATTGCCGAACACCCAATGGACCCTTGCCGGGCGTTATAATCTGAAAAGTCCCAGTGTGAAATGGGTCTATCTGCTGGGTTTCGGTGGCTTTGTTCTCTTGTATATCTCTCTGCTGATGCTGATTCGCGCCTACCGCATCTCCCACAATGCCTCTCTGCAGGATGAACTGACACACCTGCCCAATCGACGCCATATCATGTCTTATCTCGAGCGGGCAACGGCTGATAAAACCAGTAAAGACTTTGTTCTGCTGAATATTGATCTGAACGACTTTAAGGCGGTGAATGACTCTTTCGGCCATGAAACCGGAGATCAGTTACTGAAACACATTGCCCACTACCTGCGGGAGTCGGTGAGAAAAAATGATGTCGTCGCCCGTATCGGAGGCGATGAGTTTCTGGTGGTTCTGGAGCACATCAGCTACCCCGAAGAGGTCAAAGCGCAGATCGACCAGATCAAAAGCCATTTAAGCTCCCACCCCATGACCAGCAATGGCCAGACCATTACGCCATCCCTCAGCATCGGTTATGCCACTTTTCTGAAAAACGAGCCTCAGAGTGTTGAAGCACTGCTGCACATCGCTGACCAGCAGATGTATCAGGAAAAACAGGCATCAAAAAACCGGTCAGACTAGCCTGCCTCTGACCCGCTGCGTTTCCGCTATTTTCAGACAACACCTGAACCACTTGAGAAAAGAGTGACCCGCAAGTCTCACCCAATAGGGGGTTGAACGCAGCATTTCTGAACATTTCTTGGCATCATATGGCGCATTGATCGATATAAAAACAAGAACAACAGGATGCCTAGCTATGACCAATACTGCTGACACAGCACCGCTGACCTGCGATACCTTTACCCTTCCGACACCCTTTGGTTCCCTGTTCGCCAAACGCTGGATACCGGCGAATGCCAAGCCCACGGCAACGCCATTTTTGCTGTTTCATGACTCCCTTGGATCGGTAGACCTATGGCGGGATTTCCCTGAGTTGCTGGCAAAGGCGACCGGAAGGACTGTAATCGCTTACGATCGCTTAGGCTTTGGTCAGTCAGATCCCCTCACTCAACCCATTGACCCGGACTTTATTGCTCAGGAAGCAGAGCGTTTTATTCCACTGGTTTGTGATTTCTTCCAGCTGGAACGCTTTATCGCCTTTGGCCACAGTGTTGGTGGTGGCATGGCGGTTCATACAGCGGCGCAACATCCTCAGTGGTGCGCATTGCTGATCACCGAGTCCGCTCAGGCTTTTGTGGAAGAACTCACTCGCTCCGGTATCCGTGAAGCTGAGACGATGTTTCAGGATCAGAAGGCTTTTGACCGTCTTGCCCGCTATCATGGCGAGCGAACCCAATGGGTGCTCGATGCCTGGATAAACAGCTGGTTATCCCCTGACTTTGATCACTGGTCACTGGATGCAGCCTTGCCGGGGGTGAACTGCCCAACACTGGTACTGCATGGGGAAGAAGATGAATACGGCTCTGCTGATCAGCCGCAGCGGATCGCTGATGGCGTAAACGGAAAGGTTAAGCTGGAATTATTGCCGGATATTCACCATGTTCCCCACCGGGAAAATCCAACACTGGTACTGAAAAAAGTCTGCGATTTCCTGGAAAACAATCCGGTTTAACCCATAGAAAGCCGACTGAAAAGCGACAGGTTGCCGGATTACTCCGGCAAATATTTCTGCAGAATCTGACGGTATTCAGAACCCGGTTTAAGCTTGCCAATGGTGTCATTAAAACGCACCAGCAATACCTTACTCACCGCGACCTGACTGAACATAAAATGCGCAGGGGCATCACTCAACACCTGAGGATGCTCCAGAATCGCATCAGGGTGACCCAGTGTTTTTGCATGGTAAAAGCCCACATAACGATCAACCACAGCCACATCAGCACGATTCATCAGAACCATGTTCACCTGCCCCAGTGTACTGTTGGTCAGAGATAACTGCCCCTCATCCAGATAGGGCTTAATATCTTCCCAGGCTTCCCCATACCATCCGCCAAGCCCCGTAGTAAAACTCATCCCCGAGCGCACCATCTCGAAAAGACTCATGGAAGACATGAAGGGGGCATTATCCCGCCGGATAAACATCACACTGGTCTCAGCCCGATAAGGCAGGGAAAAGTGGGCAAATTTCCTGCGGGCTTTGGTAACGGAAGCCGCTGCCATCATATCGATGCGCCCTTCAGCTAACATCTTCTGCGCCCGCTTGGGGGGTAAAAGAACCACCTTAAGCTGACACCCCATCCCTTGCAAAAACAGCCTTGCCAGTTCCACATCAAGGCCGATCAATTCGCCCTGTTCGCCCCGATACTGATAAGGCGCATAATCTCCTGAATGCGCCATAATAAGAGGGCGTGAGCAGGCACCTTCACCATATTCGGCTTGCGGCAGATAAGGAAAAGAGGGGCTGCCCCTGCCCGACACAGACTCAGCCTGAGAAACAGCGCTGAACAAGCCGGATAAGACCATCAGGAGTGTGGCTATCACAGGTAACGCGGATGTCGAACGACGGGTAAACATACGAGGCCCTCATCAGGCAGCACTGTCTTAAAAAGCGTAGTTTAAACACCTGCTAATTACATCTTCTAACAGGCAGTAACGCAATAACACAGACCGTGTTTTACCCCCTGACACGCTAATCCTTTGATCTGGATATAAAAAATGCCGTTTTATAGTGATTTGCCTAAAACAAAGTTTGGTAGACTAAGCTAATAAAGATACCTTGCTTCTACACTTTTGAATTGGAACTGCCTTATGGAAACGTCCAACCCGGGTTCAGCCATCGACGAACGCTATAAAATTCCTTCCCGTCCCGAGGCTGTTATCGCCATCGCAGAACTGATGAAAGCCAAAAACCCCTCAGCCTCTGAGATCGCAGACATTCTGAAACAGGACGTTTTCCTCTATACCAGTGTGCTGGCGGCGGTGAATACCCCCCTGTTTCGCCTGAGCCACAAGATTACAGATCTCACCCATGCCATTACCCTGCTTGGCTTGGATAAACTTTTTGCCGTCATCCGGCTGGCGGCCCTGCAAAACTCCATGGGTAAACTGGGAAGGCTGGATCGTTTCTGGGATACCGCAACCGAAGTGGCTCAGCTATCCGCAGACATCACGACCCGGGTATCTGACCTTGATCCTCACGACAGTTACACCCTCGGCATGATGCACGACTGCGCCATCCCTCTGATGCTGGAGTCCCATCCGGAATACAAAGCCTTTCTGCGGGATATCAATGGCGCGGATCTGTTCGGCCTGACCACTCAGGAAGAGCAGCGCTTTGGCACTAACCACTTTGCATTGGGCGCACAGATCGCCCGACACTGGTTTATGCCAGACAGAATCGCCGACGCCGTTGAAGGTCAGGCCCATTACAGTGAGATTCTGGATAACCCCAACGGGCTGCCGGATCAGACAAAATCCCTGCTTTGTATTCTGGTACTAGCTAAAGATATCAGCTCGCGCTATCGCCGATTCTGGCGCATCTATGACTCCAAGGAATACCAACCGGAGCTGCAAAAAGTGCTGCGTTTTCTGGGCATACCGGATATCGAATATATGGATATTCGTGAAGATCTGCTACACCGGCTGGAAGAACAGGATCTCGGTAAAGAGTAAACCTGGGGCTCACCTTGTACCTGGGGAAAACAGAACGGATCACTTCATTCTGCCCTCTGTTTCCTCTACCCTGCAGGTTCGTTATCACACGTGACCTCAGGAGTTTGCCATGCTGTCAGATCAGGACCTCATTCAGTTCCGTCATACCCTGCATCAACACCCGGAGCTTTCTGATCAGGAGGTTGCGACAGCCGAGCGGATCAAACGTCTTTTTCAGCGCTTTAATCCGGATACAACACTGGAGAAGATCGGCGGTAACGGTCTTGCCTTCTGTTTTGATGGTAAAGAATCAGGCCCCACAACGCTGATCCGCTGCGAGCTGGATGCCCTGCCCATTCAGGAGATTAACGACCTGCCCTACCGCTCCGTGTGCGATGGTGTGTCCCATAAATGCGGACATGATGGCCACATGGCGATCGTCACCGCGTTAGGTAGCCATCTGGCAGAAAACCGCCCTCAACGAGGTCGGGTCATCTGCCTGTTCCAACCGGCGGAGGAAACCGGTGCCGGAGCCGTGAATATGGTTCACGATCGTCAGTTTGAGCAGCTGAAACCGGATTACTGCTTTGCCCTGCACAACCTGCCCGGCAAACCTCTGGGTACGGTTTACTGCAAGCCCGGTGCCTTTAACTGCGCATCACGGGGCATGATTATCCGCCTGAAAGGCAAAACCTCCCACGCTGCCCATCCGGAAGATGGCATCAGCCCCGCACTCGCCATGAGTAATATCATTCAGCAACTGAATCAGCTGCCCCAACAGCAGGAAAATGAGCAAATGACCGGCTTTAATCTGGTCACCGTGGTTTATGCCCACCTTGGGGAGATCGCCTTCGGCACCGCACCCGGAGAAGCCACCGTGATGGCAACCCTGCGAACCTCCACCAACGAAGCGATGAACCAACTGATCGAACGGGCTACAGAGCTGGTTCAGCAACAAGCCGATGACTACCAGCTGAGTTTTTCTCTGGAATGGGATGATGTTTTCCGCGCCAGCGTAAACAGCGACAGCGGTTATCAGATGGTCAAAAAAGCCTGTGAAGTGACAGGTACGCCACTGGTCACTCCAGATGAAGGTTTTCGCTGGTCAGAAGATTTTGGCATCTTCACCGAAGTCGCCGAAGGAGCCATGTTCGCTCTCGGCGCAGGAGACACCAGCCCGCAGCTGCATAACCCGGACTATGACTTTCCGGATGAGCTTATCCCTGTGGGATTCAAACTGTTTCGGGAGATTGTTGAGGGCATTAATGGGTTTACGGGTGAAACCAAATAAATAGGAAAATCAATCAATAGACAGATATCCACAGCCCGCTCAATCACGAATGCTTGTGTATAAATAGAAGATATGGGGAAACGGAGCAGACATTTCAGGGGCCTGAAATGGAGATGGCCCCATCAGCCACACCCCGGCACACGAGTCACTCGCTGTGGCTGCTTCCTTCCGGACCTGACCAGGTTCACGAGGTATCGTTGCGAAGCCCTATGCGGCGCGGCTTTCAGCGATGTTTGACACACTTAAGACGCTAAATTGAGGGCGGCATTGTACCTGCAAGGTAGGACAAGAAGCAAGGCCGTGTGTCTCACTATGTGTCCCACCTTAAGCTGTCTGTACGACTCTCTCAGCTGCTCATTGTGATACCTGAACTCAATCAATCGTCCCAGTCCACCACAGGCTCAAACCCCGTCAGTTCTCGGTATGAGGTACGGATCACATCATATATCCACATAGCGTCTCTAGTCCTGACGATAAAGCTGTCATGAACCGGCAGCACCGGTACTTTCTTCGCCACAGCAGTAGCTACGACCGCATCTACAAGCTGACTGTCTATGAACTGCAAGCGTTTCCAGCTTGACTTGTAGAAGTGCTGCGCGATCTTTGGATGCTGTGCGATGTACTCATCGAATGCAGCTTTAGCACCGTCACCTGTGCCGCCGTAGTCAGCCATGAACGCGCGTTTTGCTGTCGCTCTATCCTTAGTGTTGATCAAGTACATGTTAATCATCTTGTTTCTCGCTCGTAGCTCTGGCGTAGCTGCCTCGTAGCAGTCTTCAGGCGCTTCCAGTCCATCAAGATTGTAGAGCAGCCTTGCGTGTAAACTCTTAAGATCAAGCTCCACCGTCGCTTCACCGTCAATCTGAATGGTTGCACGCTCTGCCTTGTTAAGACGCTGCGCGCCACAGTAAAACCTTCCCCCCGACTCAAAACAACCTTTGAAGACCCGGCGACACACAAGACTCTCCGGTGTAATCAGTGCATGAGCAGAGCCTTCCTCAAACTGCCTGTATGTCTTCTTACGCTTCCCTCGATGTAAGCCAGCATACGCAGGTAATGTCCTGTCTAGCGGCATGTACGTCCACTGGTGCTTTTTACGCAGGGTATTCGCAGCTACTACACGCTCTCGCATAGCAATAGTCTGGTCGTTGTCGGTGTAGTCTTTGAGCCTTGCGCCCTCCTCATCACTGTTCAACACAAGCGGCTCGGTCTGCTCAACATGCGTCACAACTTGTAACGCCTCTCCATGCTCTGCTAGCCAGTCGCTAAAGGGCGGCTCAACAAACCAGAGCGTACTAAGCCCCTGAGGCATGCCTTCGCCTTTGAAGCCCTCCTCATATCGGACAAAGCCTAGTCCTGACAACTCATCTAAGACGGTATTCAGCTGCGTATCATTGAATAAACGCTCCCTGTACCGCGCAATGACCTTCTCTCGCTTCGTCGTACGCTTATGAATAAAGCCGTAACGTACAGACCTCGTATCCTGCGTAGAACACTGAGCAAGACATAAAAGTGCGCACTGCAAGGCTTGACGCATAGCCGCACGGTTCCTGTTTGTAACTGTGAACAAAGTGCAGAACATCTGCTCAACAATCTCCCCATTGAGGCCATAACGGTACATCGGGGTGAAAGTCTGCAATTCGTCAATGAGGCTAAAGCTCTGCGGCTTGCTATGCATGAGGGTCTTAGCCCACCGGTGGTTATGCTGAGTCTCAGGAATTGGGTACATTAACACTTGACTTCTCTAACTGATCCCTTAATGAAGGGATACTACGTGGGCGTTAAGTTCAGGCATTGGGATAGTAATTATCCTGTATAGACAAGAACCAATGAGTTAAAGGGAAGAAGCACAGTCAAACTGTAGGCTCCGGCTAGGCTAATTATCATTAAATGGTAATGACTCACGGAAGACGTCATATAAGCGTCCAGTCTTTCCGGCATACGTCCCTAAGGAGTCGTGAATCAGAGCGAAGGACTTAATGCCCTTTTGCGCTCGGGGTTGCGTTTACGTTAATCAGCGTCAGGAGTGAAGTGACGTGTCGTAAACGCCGCGCTCGTTTTTCCTTAGAAGTGGGCTATCGTGGTTCTTTGCGTTATTGACGAAAGGACGTAGATGCTCTTCAAATATTTGGGCGGTGAAGCTAAGGAGGAGCTGAGTGAACTCCCACGCCTTCAGAATAGCGACGCTCGGCTTAATTTGACGCTCGTCGTCCTGTCCAGTTTCGGTACTGTGCCGTTTTTGAACAGCAGCGGAGGTGAATGACAGTTACAGAAGGCGGTGAAGCTAAGGAGGAGCTGAGTGAACTCCCACGCCTTCAGAGACGAGGTGTCAGCGTCTTCTAGATTCTCGGCACTATTCCGTTTTGACGAAGTAATCCAGTCCTCAGTTCAACGCAGTGAAAACAACAGGAGCAGAAACAGATATAAGCACCTGCTAATCCTCCCTCCTAAGGAGTGGTCATTAAAATCTACGCCTTTGAATGCCCTTTCAGAGCCGTATAAAGCGTTTGTCTGCTTACCCCGTACTCTTGGGCTAGTGCTTTCTTATTTGCCCCTGACGCCAGCTTATCGCGTATCTCTGCCACCTGTTCCGCACTCAGTTTACGCTTAGCTCCGATCTGCTTACCCTTTGCCTTCGCTGCGGCTATACCTTCACGCTGGCGCTCGTTAATCATCGACCGCTCAAACTCAGCGAATGCGCCCATCATCTGAAGCTGTAGCTTCTGGAACGGATTATCATCCCCGGTGAAGGTCAGCTTCTCCTTGTGGAACTGTAAGGTGACGCCCCGCCCGGTCAAAGCATCGACCAGCGACAGGAGGTCACGCATGTTCCGGGCAAGGCGATCAATGCTATGTACGTGCAGCGTATCCCCTTTGCGAACATGACGCAGACACTTAGTCAGCCCCGGTCTGTTCGTGTCCTTACCACTGACCTTATCAGTGAATGTCTCATCTACTGCAACGCCTGCAAGCTGACGGTCTGTGTTCTGGTCAACTGAGGATACGCGAATGTAAGCGATGTTCTGCCCGGTCATGTGGTCGGCTCCCTATATCTGCACGCTTGTGTCAAATAAATACTAGGCTCACCGTTACATCGTGTCAACAAATTCAAATATGACTTACCTTGACACGGTGCAATGCAGGTTCCAGAGGGCTGGCAAAGTGTGTCCAACAAGTTTACTCAGCTGGACACCAATACATTATTTAGCTCTGAGCTAAACAATAGTTGCGTAAAGCTAAACATGGTGTAGACTAATGTCTAACGATCAGGTGATTCACCTGAATCAGGTTCTTTGTTTTTGCTTTGTCTAGAGATACTAAGTTTCGGCTCATACGTGAGTCTAACCTTTCCCCCCACACGTTTTCTCGCGGCGGTACGTCGATTCGCTGTCAGGAAAATCGGGGCAGTAGAGCTCCAAAAGAGCTCGAAGATAAGGTCTGGGATTCCAACTTCCCTCATTTTCTATGCCGCTATCTGGCATAGCGACTTGGTGTTACGGAAACGGGGCAGACGTAATTTCGCGTCGCAACCACCGGAGACGGCAAAATGACTAATTTAAGTCAAACCAAAGCACTTTTAATGTGCTTGAAGAAAGAACTTGATGGGAAGTTGGAATGTAGCATCGAAGACCGTGAAAAGCTGAACGCCCTACTTGAGGAGCTTGAAAAAGCACACGAAAGCGAGCTTTCAGAAGCCAAGAGGCAATCTTTGATCGGACAAGCCCTTAAAGTATTAGGGGCGCTCGTACGTTATTTTCCTGAGATTAGAGACTTTCTTGGTCTGTAATTGCGGGGATGAACGTAGTGATTCGACTGCTAATGAGCGGAGTGCCCCAGACCTAATTCTTCTTTGGAGACATAATTATGAATCTTGGTTTAGCCATAGAAGAGTGTCGTAAGCTCAAAGGTGTTACTAAGAGCACCTTAGCATCAGAATCAGGGCTTTCTGTGCCCTACCTTTCTCAGATTATCAATGGACAACGTGAGCCTAGCTTGGCGACTATTGACAAAATCTCTCGATCCCTTGGGATTCCCTCAAGCATTCTTGTATTTCTAGCCAGCGATGACTCTGAGTTAACGAGTGTTTCAGATGATTTAAAGAAGGGACTCAAAGATGTCGCAAGATCACTTATCGAGCAGTCGGCCACTCCAGCTCCTAGCTCCAAAATTTTCGGGTAGTCGTCTTTCCAGCGTTGAGTCACTAGCAGGCCTGCTTGGGCTGACAAAAGAGCAACTTGTCCACATCGCGATTAATTCAGCCAGCTACTATCACTTACAACAGGAGAAAGTCAAAGCTGACGGTTCAATCCGCGAAATTTATAGTATTCGCGAACCGCTAAAAACCATCCTCAAGAGAATTAACCAAAAGATCTTTAAGCGTTGCGAATACCCCTTCTACCTCAAAGGCTCTCTTCCCAACTGCTCGTACAAAGACAATGCAGCCCTTCATACTAATAAAGGTACTGTAATCACAATCGACGCTAGCAATTTCTTCCCAAGCATACCAAGAACATTTGTCCGCAGCCTTTGGGTAGACTTTTTTAAATTCAATGAGCAGGTTTCCGACATACTAACGGCTTTGTGCTGCTATGGTGATGGGCTCGCTCAAGGGAGTCCAACCTCATCCTACATAGCCAACCTTATCTTTTGGGACGTAGAGCCTCTCATTGCAAAAGACTTTATGGGCAAAGGCTACACCTACTCAAGGTATGTCGATGACATCTGCATTTCGCATCAGCGCAGACTGACAAAGACAGAAAAGAGCACAGCAATCCAAACCGCACAAAAAGTATTTAAATCACGCGGACTGAAGGTCAAGAAGAAAAAAACTAAGGTTATGGATAAAGGAAGCCGCCAAGAAGTCCATAGAAGAACAGTTAACTCAAATAAAGTATGTGCATCCAAGTCGACCAAAGACAATCTAAGAGCTGCTGTCCATCAGCTAAAGGTGTCTATTGAGTCTCGGCAACAACCTAAAAACGAACTCAAGACACGGTATGACAGCCTCAAGGGGCAAATAAACCATTACAAGTCCTTCAATAAGAACGCGGCACAGAAACTTCTTAGGGAATTAGACAAAGCATTTGAGCCTATCAGAAAAGACCTTGCCTCCCCTCTACTCACGAATTGAAGGGGCTACGGGGGAAAATCCCAGTCCGACCAACTCTAAAACCCAGACAGATTTTTGGTCATTTTTCATAGTTGAAACTCCAGCATCTCGATGACAGGCTTCAGGCTCTCTGCCCTGAAGTCTTTCCCGTAGCGACCTAGCGTTATCCCTCCAGTCTGGTGTCCGAGTACCCCACCGATCAGGCTCTCAGATACACCCAGCTGCTTCAGGTGGTCTGCTACGGTATGCCTGAAACTGTGAAAGTCCTTGCGGTCTTCGCCTCCCTTAAAGCCCAGTTTATCCCTTACACGCGCAAACCACTTAGACACAGCAGAGGCGTACCCATGATTAGCATGAAGCCCTAGCTCAGAGAACAGACGCTCCTGCCCTTCCGTTTGCTGTTTAAGGACATACTCAAGGAAGCCCAGCTCTATCAGCTTGGAGTGAATAGGAATAATGCGCTCAGAGGTGACGTTCTTCAGCTTCTGGTCAGCCCTAAGTGCTCTGATATGAATGCAGTCGATACCATCGACAGTGACAACATCATCAAGGTACAGCTGACAGAGTTCATTGAGTCGTGCTCCAGTGTACAGCCCCAGTAAGGGCAACCAGTAGCGATAAGGTTTAGTCTCCCGCTCACTCCCCAGCTCATTTGAGTTGAATAGTCGTCTCAGATCGTCAGTATCGAATCTGTTGCGTAACTCGCTGACCTTAACCTTCTGTTTAACCCTCAGCCCATCAAAGGGATTCTTTTCACAGAGACCTTCACGCATCGCGTAGGCAAAGACAGAGGTAAGCTGTTTCAGATAATTATTGAAGGTCGTCGGCGTAATGGTTCGCTCAGCCTTCTCTATCAGCTCCTCAAGGGGAGCGTCAGGTAACTGGTTGAGACGCGGAGGCAGACGAAGCGCTGTGTCTTTGAACTTCTGGGCTTGCTGGCGCTGGTATTGATCAATAGGAAGATCACCAACGATACGAATAAGAAGGTCGACCACTGAAGCCTTGTCGTTCAGTGTCTTTTCGCTCACCCCGTCAAGCTCCTGAGACTTCCGGTACTCCTTCAGAACATCGGATAGCATAGGACTGATACTGACAGGCTGAACAGGGACGGGCGCAGGGTTGATCACGACAGCATCATGCTGCTGTGAGGTCTGCCATGAGAGGCGCGACAGGTCGACGCTAAGCCCTTCCGCTGCGGAGGTAAACAATGACTCTACCTGCTCAAGTAAAAGCCCACAGCGACGCACAGCTTCACGTCTGTTACGTGTTCCTAATGATCGTCGGATAGATTCACAGGAGAAAACGCAGCGAAGTGCCTTGGGTACTCGGATACGGAAATAGAAGACGTTATGACGAGAGGTCTGGAGATAAGGGAAAGATCGGGATTTGTGTTCCACTTTGTGTCTCACTTATGAAAACAAAGTGTACCAACATCAAAAAAAGCCTTGTAAAACAAAGCGTTACCCTGAAATGGAGATGGCCCCATCAGCCACACCCCGGCACACGAGTCACTCGCTGTGGCTGCTTCCTTCCGGACCTGACCAGGTTCACGAGGTATCGTTGCGGGGGGACCGACAGGGCCACCACAATGATTGCTGACATAGCGCTTGGGCTGTGCCGAACAACGGGCGTAATTCTAGCACTATCAATTAGTTAGGCACAACCTTAGATTTTGCTCTTTTCCTAAAAATCTCTTCTACACTTAATAGGTTCAGTCTAATCACATAGCTTATTGTCAGCTCAAACAATAACAAGCCGTTCAGCCAGGGATCCGATGTTATTCAGATCAGGTTATCAACGGCGGGCAGGATACCTGAAATGGCGCTTCCGGAATGGCTACACTGGGATGACCAGCACCACCGACTCTTATTTTTAGGACAGCCAGCAACCCTCTTCTGGCAACAACCCTCTCTGGCATCCATGATGGTGCCGCTCTACGAAGAACTGGGTGAAACCTATTTCTCGTTACTGGTGGCTTACTCTGCCAGCCAGCATTCTGAAACCGACTATGACGTCATCACCCGTTATGATGATGAATCCTTTATCAGCGGCCTGCTGCACTGGGGCGAAAAAATCGCGACCGCTGGCTGGGGTGAGATTACCGGCGCAACCATGGATGATGGTCTGCCCAGCGCACAGCTGGTGATCAAAAATCCCTGGGAGCATGAGCTGTTTCCCGACATGACAGAGGATCACGCGCTGCCATTTCTGTGTGGCAAGCTGTCAGGAATCTTTAGCTTACATCTGCAACGTAATATGCGGGCCCGGGTTTCTCAGCTGGAAATCTTAGGGGACGAGTGTATTGCCCGCATCAAAGTGATCCCCAGTAACGCGACCCTTCAGGCAGAGCTTGAAACCCTGACAGAAGAAGAAGGCTTTACCCGGGTGGAGAAGCTGCAGTTTATGAATCAGCAGCTCACACAGAAGAACATTGAACTGGAGGCCAGTAACCGCAGGCTTTCGGAGCTGGCTACCATGGATGCCCTGACCGGCCTTGCCAATCGCCGCTATTTTATGGAGCTGGCGGAGCGGGAATACAATGTTTGCCGACGGTATCGCTACACCTCCAGCCTGCTGATGCTGGATATCGACTTCTTTAAAGAGGTTAACGATAAGTACGGGCATCTGGCCGGTGACGAGGTGCTGAAAGGTATCGCCGGTGTCTGCAAAGATATCCTGCGTAAAACAGACTTTTGCGGACGCTTTGGTGGTGAGGAGTTTCTGATTATGCTGCCCCATACCGATCTGGATGGAGCCTGCATTATCGGACAGCGGCTGGGTTTAAGGATCAGTCAGTTAGTTGTACCCTACGAGGAGGAGAAGCTGCAGGTAACGGTCAGTATGGGGGTAAGTGCCTTTAAAGATACCGATCAGGTTCTGGACAGCTGGCTTAAGCGAGTGGACGACGCTCTTTATGACGCTAAACATCAGGGCCGTAATCAATTGGTTTGCCGTTCTTAGAATATGCCTGCAAAAGCCAGCAATTCGTCCTTTTATATCGGCAAAAACAGGGATTTTACCTTTTTTCAGTTTTCGCCATTTTATTTGTTGACGCCTGATTCTGCCGCCCTAAAATGCCGCATCTTTTTTGCGCCTCCCCTTGTAACAAACCCTTTGTACCCTTTATGAATTCATCAGGCGCACTTTTCTGAACGTCTTCTAGACTCTTATTAAAAGAAGATGTCCGGCTTTAAGGAAAAACCATGACAGAAAATAACATCCAAAAACGTATTGTTGGCTGGCGCGAAGCGATCTCAATTCCCTCGTTGGGCGTAGAAGAGATCATCGCCAAAGTTGATACCGGTGCCAGAACATCGGCTATTCATGCTTTTTTTGTCGAACCCTTCACAGGGGCTGATGGTAAAGAATGGGTGCGTTTTGGCTTACACCCGATCCGTAAAG
This sequence comes from Oceanospirillum sp., assembly GCA_048264105.1. GTDB lineage: Bacteria > Pseudomonadota > Gammaproteobacteria > Pseudomonadales > Halomonadaceae > Oceanospirillum. Next base: position 129,973 of record JBLXDJ010000005.1, on the reverse strand, counting down.
AGCAACAGCCTGAAATAACCGTAGAAGCTCCGGTGAAAGACCGTCGTCAGGTCAGTGATTCCGGCGGCCATACCGAAGAACGCTATGTGATTGAAACCGAGCTGCATGTTGGTGATGAAAAGGTGGTCGCAGAAGTGACACTGACCGACAGAGAAAGCATGGCTTATCGCATGCTTTTAGGACGTACCGCGTTACGGGGACACTTTATTGTGGATTCAGACCTGTCTTACGCCTGCTCGACACCCCGACTACACCCGGCAGATTAAATACTCCGCCGGGTTCGCCCGTTAAAGCTGAGCCGGTACACCCGTGCCGGTACAGCGTCTTAATAACCCTTACACCTTTATGTCCCTGAAACAACCTGCGTATCGCAGGGACATATCCGGAACAGCGACACAACTTAAAGGAAATATCATGAAAATCGGCATCTTATCCCGCAACGGAAAACTCTACTCCACCCGTCGTCTGGTAGAAGCCTGCGAAAATCGCGGTCACGAAGTAAAAGTCATCGACACCCTGAAATGCTACATGGATATCACCTCATCCTCTCCGGCAGTTTGGTATCACGGTGAAAAGCTGGAAGGTTTTGACGCCATTATTCCCCGTATCGGCGCATCGGTAACGCAATATGGTCTGTCTGTAATTCGTCAGTTTGAGATGATGGGCGCGTATACCCTGACAGAATCTATCGCTCTGGGTCGCTCCCGTGACAAGCTGCGCTCGCTGCAGCTGCTATCCCGCAAGGGTGTAGGTATGCCGAAAACAGGCTTTGCCCACAGTGTGGATAACACCAAAGAGCTGATCGACCTGGTCGGTGGCGCACCTCTGGTTATCAAACTGACCGAAGGTACTCAGGGTAAAGGCGTGGTGCTGGCGGAAACCCGCAAGGCTGCAGAAAGTGTGATCGATGCCTTCCGCGAGCTGGAGGCCGACATTCTGGTACAGGAATTTATCAAAGAAGCCGGTGGCTCTGACGTTCGCTGTCTGGTGATCGGCAAGAAAGTAGTGGCTGCGATGGAACGTACCGCCGCCGAAGGTGAATTCCGTTCTAACCTGCACCGTGGCGGTACTGCGCAACTGACGAAACTGACTCCTGCAGAGCGTGCAACGGCCGTTAAAGCTGCTCAGTGCATGGGACTGAATGTGGCCGGTGTTGACCTGCTGCGCTCCAACCGTGGGCCGCTGGTGATGGAAGTGAACTCTTCTCCGGGTCTGGAAGGTATTGAAAAATCGACCCAAAAAGATGTCGCCACCCTGATCGTTGAGTTTATTGAGCAAAACGCCAAACCCAACAACACCAAAACCCGTGGCAAAGGCTAAGCCGTAACCTGTGCAAAGGCTAAATAAACGGATCTGTTTAGCGTTAGATCTTATAGCGCTGAACAGGCTGCTGACGTTATAGTCCCTTACATAAATATCAGAAACGGATCATAGCAATCAGGCAAGATCAGACCGAGCAGCACGGAAAAACGTCTGCTGCTCCGCCTGATGCCTGCTACTGAAGTGACATCTAAGGTCAGTTTGTAAGAACAATCAGGCTGTCAGCCTGTCGGACATAACCGCTCATTTGGAGCTAAATGCATGAAAGCAAACCCTCTGGAAATAAACGGAGAGGTTATCCTTCCCGGTCAGCGTCGTACCCTTAAAATCCCGGTTGCCGCCATGGTCACCAACGCCGACGTTAATCTCACGATTCAGATCATTCATGGTAAAAAACCCGGCCCTGTTCTTTTAGTCTCAGCCGCCATTCATGGTGACGAAATTAATGGTGTCGAGATCATCCGCCGCCTGCTCAAACAGCGCCAGCTGTCCAATCTTGCAGGTACGCTGATTGTCGTACCTATCGTCAATATCCATGGTTTTGTGGGTCACAGTCGCTATCTGCCCGATGGCCGGGACCTGAACCGCAGTTTTCCCGGCTCGCAAAAAGGTTCACTGGCAGGGCGTCTGGCGCACACCTTTATGACCAAGGTGGTCTGTCATGCCACCCATGGCATTGACCTGCACACTGGCGCACGGCACAGAGCAAACCTGCCACAGATCCGCTTTGATCCGGCAAACGAGACCTGTACCGAGATGGCGAATGCATTTGGTCTGCCGGTGATTCTGCACTCTGACAGCAAAGAAGGGACGTTCCGCAAAGCAGCAGCCGACAACGGTATTCCGATCATTCTCTACGAAGCCGGAGAAGCACTGCGTTTTGATGAAGTCTGCATCCGCGCCGGTATGAACGGCATTATCAATGTGATGCGTCATCTGGGGATGGTACGTCGGGTAAGACGCAAAAAAGAAGCGCAGGAAACTACCGTTGCCCTTAACTCTATCTGGGTGCGTTCACCCACCAGCGGCATTCTCAGAACCCTGCTGCCACTGGGAGCACGAACCACCAAAGGGAGCGTCATTGCTCTGGTGGCCGACCCTATGGGTGAGTTTGAGGTTGAAGTGATCGCCCCCTGCGAAGGCATCGTAATTGGCCGGGTGAATCTGCCACTGGTACACGAAGGCGAGGCGCTGTTCCATATCGCCCGCTTCAGAGAGGATGCCAGCGATATTGTTGATCAGGTTGAAGCCTGGAACGACGAGCTGGAACCGGACACCCCGATGGAGCCACCGGAACAACCGGATATTGCACCGATTATTACCTGATCGGTTTGCAGAACCAAAAAGAAAGGGCACCACAAAAGGTGCCCTTTCTTATATGACGTTATCGTAAGCGAGGGGGACTTAACAAAAATCCTTCCGCTCAATACCGTGTTTTTTCATCAGCTCATTAAACGTTCTGCGCGGCAACTCCAGCTCATCCAGCAATGGCTGAACCTGACCTTTATGACGTCTCAGCGCGCTTTCAAGAAGAGTGCGCTCAAAGCTCTGCATCTGGCATTGCAGGCTGACACCGCTTTTTGCTGATGGCGCTTTCATCAGTTCAGACACCGCCAGTTTCTGCCCCTGCCGACCAAAGACAAAGCGCTGGGCGATATTTTTCAGCTCCCGGACATTACCCGGCCAGCGATGCTGCATCAGTTCCTGAATATCGTTCAGATCCGGCTCAAAAGGCTCACGACCATAATCAACTGCAAGCTGATGAATAAAGTGCGTAAACAGCAGCGGAATATCTTCCCTACGCTCTCTCAGAGGCGGTATATGAATCTCAGCAACATTAAGCCTGAAATACAGATCCTCCCGGAACTCACCTTGCTCACTGGCTGCCAGAAGATCCGTTTTGGTTGCGGCGATAAGGCGAAAATCCAGATCAATCAGCTGATTAGAACCTAAACGCTCCACCTTCATCTCCTGCAGTACACGCAATAGTTTCACCTGAAGGTTAAGGGGCATGGTCTCAATTTCATCCAGAAAAACAGTGCCTCCCCGAGCATATTCCAGCTTACCGATTCGCTGACGGTCAGCTCCGGTAAAAGCGCCCTTCTCAAAGCCAAATACCTCGCTCTCGAACAGATGCTCCGGCATCGCCGCGCAGTTCAGGGCAACATAAGGGGACGATTTACGCTGACTCAGCTGATGTAAGCAGGTTGCCACCAGCTCTTTACCACTGCCGGTTTCACCGTGGATCAGAACATTCACCGGCAGATCAGCCAGATCCAGCACCGTTTCCCGTAACGCCTCAATCTGAGGACTTTTTCCTACCAAAAGGGATTCAACCACACCCGATGACTGCACATTCTTTCTGAGGTCACGGTTTTCAAGTACCAGTGCACGCTGACGCAAGGCATGGCCGACAATGCGGATAAAGTGATCCGGATCGAACGGCTTTTGCTGGAAATCAAAAGCCCCCTTATGCATTGCCGTTACTGCAGTATCGATATCTCCATGGCCGGTCAGCAAAATCACAGGCAATTCATGATCCTGTGTTAAAGCCTGCTCCATCAGCTCCAGCCCTGACATTCCGGGCATACGGATATCCGTGACCAAAATCCCCGGATAGCCGGGTTTAAGATGTTTCAGAGCGCTTTTGGCATCGTTGCAGGTGATGACATTGAAGTCTTCAAGCTGAAGACACTGCTCTGCAGAGATCCGCATGTTCTCTTCATCATCAACAAAGAGCACCGTTAGTTGCGACAACATATCAGCAGCCTGGCCTGCCGCTTGATCAGAATTCATGAGGACAAACTCTCCGGTAAAGCATCATCAGATTCAGGGGAATGAACAAATAAGGGTATGCGCACACGGATCTCCGCACCGCTGTTATTGCGGGCTACGATATCACCGTTATGCTCCATCAGAATGCCGTACACAATGGATAAACCCAGTCCCATACCTTCTCCCACTTCTTTGGTGGTGAAAAACGGGTCAAAAATTGACTCCAGCACCTGATCATCAAATCCGGGACCGTTATCATGAATCACCACCTCAGCATTCTCCCCGGCCGGGCGTATTTTAATAACAATGATCTTCTCGGTATTCACCGTACTCAGCAACGCCTGAACGCCATTGCTTAACAGATTAACAAACACCTGTTCCAGACGAACGGGGTCACCGGACACAAGCAGAGGCTGATCTGTCTCCGCGACAATATCGATACGGACCTGATCCCGTTCACTCATGTGATCCACCAGTAACAGGGCGTTCTGGACACATCGCTTCAGATCCAGTGTTTCCCTGCGCTTCTGACTCTTACGGGCAAAGGTTTTCAGGTGATTGATGATTTCACCCATCCGGCTGGTCAGAGAAAAAATACGGCTGAAGTTCTCACCGGCAGCCTCGAAGCGTTGTCTCTGAATCAGTTTTTCGCCATTTCGGGCAAAGGTCTGAATCGCTGAAAGTGGCTGATTCAGTTCATGGGTAATACCTGCGGACATCTGCCCCAACGCCGCCAACTTACTGCTCTGAATCAGATCATCCTGTGCCTGACGCAACGCTTCATGGGCTTTCTGGCGCTGAGCAACCTCATAGGTCAGTTGCAGATTACTTTCAGACAACTCTTTGGTTCTGGCCTCAACCCGCTGCTCAAGCAGGTTGTGCGCTTCACGAAGCCGGTCTGCAACCCGCTTACGCTTCATCAGAACATACGCCAGTAAGCCCACCAGACTGGACAGCAACAACCCCAGAAAGAAGACGTTAATAGCAGCCTCTCTGGCAGAGTGCCCACTGGCCATAATATGCAGTTTCCAGGGACTGTTAGGCAGAGCCTGTGTCAGCCATAGGTAATGCAGCCCATTCCGGTGACCGTCCGAAATCCGGATCATGCGGTAATTCTGAATATCCGTATCCAGCCGGATCGGCAGCGAGCGGATCGGATAATCCAGATACTTCCGATCGGCTCTCAGGCTTTCCCGTTGCTGAGGTGAGAGTTTGAACAGGGCATTAAATCGCCAGTCAGATTCGGTACTGCTGAAAATAATATCGTTAGCATCGGTCAGAAAAACCTTCTCTGTTCCCTGCTCCGCCCATAGCTTTTCAAGAGGCTTCATACTGACTTTCACGACCACAACGCCGGCGACCTCATCATTCAGATAGACAGGGTGAGACAGGAATAACCCCGGGATGCCGGTTGTCACGCCAATCGCAAAGAAAATTCCGGGCTTTCCGGCCAGCGCATTCTGAAAATAAGGCCGGTAACGATAGTTTCTGCCCAGATAACTGGTCTGATCCTGCCAGTTGCTGGTGGCGATAGTCGTACCATCGGGATTCATCAGATAAATATTCAGTGCATCTGTTCCCTCACTCAGAGATTCCAGATGCGCATTAAGCGCCTGCCCTTTTATCTTCAGCTCCGAGTCATGCAGGTATTCCAGTACCTGATCATCTTTAGACAGCATGAGAGGCAGATAAGCGTGCCGCTTGAGTTCACTCAGCACCACTTTTTTGTACAGGTTAAGTTTGAAGTGACTCTCCTGCTCCAGCTGGGCAAGAGTACTGTAATAGGAGTAATGACTGACCGCTGCGGTTAACAGAAAACAGCAGACCAATAACAGGGTGATGGCTATCGGGTAAGAGATAAAGCGTGCCCGGCCAGCGGACAATACCGGTATGTTCAAATGCAGCCCCGGATCAGAATTAAACAGGATCAATTGCAGCCAACGCTGGCTCATAGGTGATCAGGATATTAAGTCCTGATCACCCTGAGAGAAAGCTAAAAGCTGCCATTCCATCAAGAAAGGGCAGCCCAGCCTTGTCAGGCCGCCTCAGCCGTCACCACCTGATGCGGATTAACCGGCTCTGCCCGACGACTCATGACAAATAGCGCCACAAGAATTGCCGCACCAGCCAGTTGCATTACCAGCCCTAAGCCCGGCCAAAGCATCAGGCCAGCTGCAGGTACCAGCAAAGCCCGTTGCCAGATCTGCAAAGGTCCTTCCAGATGGTTTTCAAAGAAGCCCGCCAGTGCATACATACCGAGGCAAGCAAAGATAAAGATCTGCAGCACTTCAGCCAGAGTTCCGCCAATCAAAGGGGTATAAGCAAACAGCAACGGCACCACATAGAGCGCCTTGGCAAACCGCCAGGCCATAAAGCCGGTTCGCATCGGGTTAGCCCGGGCAACCGCCGCCGCCGCAAAGGCTGCCAGACACACCGGAGGCGTCACGTTACTGTCCTGAGACAGCCAGAAAATGATCATATGCGCAGAGATCAGACTGATAGTCAGCGTTTCTGCTGACAGCCCCTGCTCAACCACCATATCCAGAGAATCCGCAGGCAAGGTTGCGATCACCTGCTGCGCCTGTGCCAGTGTCAGCCCCTGAGGCAGAGCTTCCGCAAGACTTGGCAGACTCAAAGTGATCATGGCACTTGCCATGCCTTCCACCTGACCACTCATCAGATAATCGATCAGATGGGATTCGTTAATCAGGCTGTACAGTGCCGGAGCAGATAGCGTACCCAGAACGATATAGGATGCCGTCACCGGAAGCCCCATACCCACAACCAGAGAGGCCAGCGCCACCAATACCAGACTGATCAGCAAACTACCGCCACTCCACTGACTGATCATCAGCGAGAAGGTATTACCCACACCTGTCGTAGTGACCACATTGATCACAAGGCCTACTGCAATCAGCAGCACCGCTGTCGGGATCATATTGTAGGTGCCCTGCACCATAGACTCGGCAATATCCCGCAGCCCCATCGGCTTCGGTGACAACCAGGACGCAAAGATCACACTCAGAATACTGAAACCAGCAGCATAGGTTGGCGTAAAGCCATAAATCAGCAGAGCAACCAACACACCAATCGGCACCAGTGAGTGCCAGCCGCGCTTCAGAATATCAAGAGCCCGGGGTGTTTCTTCCTCAACGACCTGAATATTCAGGCGCTTGGCTTCGATACGGACAAAGAAAGCCACCGACAGGAAGTAGATCATCGCCGGCAGAAACGCCAACGTAATAATGTCCAGATAAGGCACCTGCGTATAAGACGCCATAATAAAGGCACCCGCCCCCATCACAGGCGGCATCAGCTGACCACCGGTTGAAGCAGCCGCTTCAATACCACCGGCATAAACCGGACGGAAACCTGCACGCTTCATCATGGGAATGGTGATCACGCCGGTTGATACCGTATTGGCAACCGCAGAGCCTGAGATCGAGCCCATCAGAGAAGATCCCAGCACCGCCACAAGCCCCGGCCCGCCAATCATGCGACCCGCGACACAACGCGCCAGCTCAATAATAAATTCACCGGCACCGGAGCGAACCAGAAAGGCTCCGAACAGGATAAACATATACACGTAAGTGGAGCTGATCCGGGCAATAGAACCGAACATACCCTCATTAGAGAAGTAGCTGCGGAACAGAAGTGTCTCTGACGTCAGACCCGGAAAATGAAACACGCCGGTCAGATACTTACCCCACCAGGCCACATAGGACAGAGCGATCAGGATCATCACAGGGATCACCCAGCCACTGGTACGGCGGGCAAACTCAACCACCAGAACCACCGCGACTATAGCCGCCAGCCAATCACTGGTAATAAAGGTCACACCACGGGCATACAGTGCTGACTCACCCAGCATCAGGTAGACAACCACCGCAAGACTCAGCAGCCCCAGCACCAGATTGAAGCCCCAGTGAAAGGTTTTGGCTGCACCGCTACTTTTCTTACCGGTTCGGTATAACAGAGCACACAGAAAACCAAACATGCCGAAGTGCATCGCTGATAACCACAGCTCAGACATGTTGCCCAGTGTATTGAAATAGATATGGCTCAGGGCGACAAAAATACAGAAAACAAAGGTTAGTCTTCCGAACCAGCCCTGAGTTTCCGGTGTCGGTACAGCCGACTCCGGATCAGAAGACAGATGTGCATCCAGCTCTTCAGACGAAGGGGTGCCCTGAGACTCAAGATCAGCCTCACGGCTCAATGACGGTTGACTCATAACAGCGTCCTTTAGCAACACAAAAAGCGCAAAAGTGACTACCGGATGCAGGAGGTGCAAACACCACCGGCATCCGGTCAGACAATACGGGAAACGAAAAAGGGCAAGACCGTAATAAGCAAGACCATCCAGCGCTGATTGATGCCGTGGCCGACAACTGAGTGAGCACAGATGCCGGCTCAGTTCAGATCACTGGAAAGTGACACCCTGCTGAATTCAAGAGGGTCTTGCCCTGAAAGGGTTAAAGCAGTGCGTCAGGAATTTTCACACCCTGTTCACGGTAATAGCGCGCCGCGCCTGGGTGCAGAGGCACCGGCAGACCATTGATCGCCGTTTGCAGAGACATCTCAGACGTTGCCTTATGGATATTTTTCAGGAAGCCCAGGTTCTCATAGATCGCCTTAGTCAGAAGATAAACATCCTCTTCACTGACATCATCCCGAACCGCCATAAAGTTAGACTGTGCGATGGTGTTAACCGGTTTGGACTGGTTAGGATAGGTGTTCGCCGGAATCGTATAAGGTACCCACAGAGGGTACTTGGCGTTCACTTTTGCCAGCTCATCAGGGGTTACGTTCAGCAGCTGAACATTATCACCCAGAGACGCTGTCGTACGGGTCACGGCAGAAACAGGTACACCTGCAGAAGTGTTCATGCCTTCAATCTTGCCATTGCTGAATGCATCGGCAGACGCGCCATAACCCAGGAAGGCAAGGTCAAACTTCTCATCCGGGTTGATGCCCAGCTGACTGAAGATATACCGGTTGGCACCTTCTGTACCTGAGTTACGTTTACCAATAGAGAAACTGGTGCCTTCCATACTCTGCAGATCCTGCAGGGTGCCGGATTTAACCTTCTCTTTATTAACTAGGAAGTGCTCTACCTGTGGCCAAAGCATGGTCACTGAACGCAGATGTTTCTGAGGGCCTGCAGAACTCAGCGGGCCTTCACCGGTTTTAGCCCAGCTACCATATAAGCCCATTAAAATCGCAAACTGCGCCTGATTTTCACGCAGCAGCTTCACATTCTCGCCAGACCCGGCAGAGCTGATCGCCGACAGAGAGATCTTATGCTTAGGTTCCAGCTTAACCTTGGTCAGAGTGCTCACCGCTACACCCACCGGGTAATAAGTGCCACCGGTTGTTGCCGTGGCAAAAATATAGGACTTGCTGTCCTGTGCCTGAATACCGGAGCTGAATACTGATGCGGTTAATGCCGCCGCCAGTGCAGTGCTTTTTACAATTGTGTTTTTCAGAGTTGAGTGTTTCAAAACAGTACCTTGCATCAAATGTTTCTTAATCATGATCGTTCCTTATCTTTTTTGTTTTAGTCCCATGTGGCTTCATCAGTAAAGCCAGCACATCCCTGATAATTGCAAGTGACAGGCCAGAACCCGAAAAACAACAACCGATTGATCTCATTGGCTTTTTTTGGATAAAAAAATACCCGATCAGCAAAATTATGCTGATCGGGTATTTTTTATAAGCAGGATCCTGCTCAGATCCGGCTGCTGCAAAGAAAACAAAACTTAATGCAGATACTCACCTTCACCATCATCGTCTTCACCGCCCGGCCCTTCAGGGTAGGTGATGACGCCCATGTTCTGGCAATCACTGACCAGCTGACGGGTGTACTCCATCACATTGAGCAGGAAATGACGGAACTGGCTGAAGGAAACACCGGCGCGGGTGTGCAGGGTGTCCATCATGATCAGTTTTGGCAGCGCCTCATCAGAGACTTCGATAAAGACTTTCAGATGAGGAAACGCAGCGTTGATACGACCTATTTCAATGGTCAGAGGCAACAACGCGGTCGGGCGCAGTTCAACCTCGGTGGTCAGTACCAGATGATCCGACTCGACAAAAATACGGCTGTCCAGAACTCCATCCAGCTGCTGCAGGTCCGTCAGGTGCAAACCGTCACAATGCTCACAGATATAGTTCGTGGTTGAGCCTTCGCTCAGCCAGCGCCTGACCTGGTCACTGTCAGGTACAAATAGGGGTTCCATAATATCCTCGATAAGTCTTTATAAGACCGAGTCGTTTGATCTGTTTTATCTCTTATTTTCATTATAACGAGCTGCCCGAGCTACGCATAGGAAAGACACGGCTAAGTCATCGCTGCCACTGGATTTTTTCCGGTGCCTGCTGTTTCCCGACCGATCAGGTCACCGCCCCGCTATCACAATTCTGCCCGCCGTGGTTTTTATGAACAAAATGCCCTTTAAGAAATAAAAAGCCTTTAAGTTCATAAACTTCTGCTTTGTCACCTCGTTAACTAAGGTTCATTGCATGTTCAACTTGCCATGAACAGACCTGAACAAGGTCACTGGCGGGCAGCACCGCCGGAAACAACCAAAGCATTCATCAAATTATTTGATGTGTTAACTGAAAAGAACCCCGATAAAAATAATCAACGAGGTCACCATCATGAAAACCAATCAATCATTCACCCGTCGAACCTTACTGAAAATGGCTGCGGCCGTTGCGTTCACAGGCGCACTGTCTCTGCCTCTGTCGGTTAATGCCGCACAGGCTCAGGTTGAGAGCATTCACTTTCTGGTGCCTGGTGGCGCTGGTGGTGGCTGGGATGGCACAGCACGCGGTACCGGTGAAGCGCTGAAAAAATCCGGTCTGGTGAACAAGGTTTCCTTCCAGAACCTGTCCGGTGGCGGCGGTGGTAAAGCGATCGCTTACCTGATCGAAACCGCAGCACAGCAAAAAGATACTCTGATGGTGAACTCAACACCGATCGTTATCCGTTCTCTGACCGGTGTTTTCCCACAGTCTTTCCGTGATCTGACGCCGGTAGCCGGTACGATTGCCGACTACGGTGCTTTGGTCGTGCGTAACGACAGCCCATACAACCACTGGGATGACGTGATCGTGGATTACCGTGAAAACCCACGTAAAGTGAAATTTGCCGGTGGTTCTACCCGTGGCAGCATGGACCATCTGGTACCTGCAGCAGCGATTAAAGAAGAAGGTTTTGATCCACGCTCCCTGCGCTACATCGCCTACGATGCAGGCGGTAAAGCGATGGCAGGCCTGCTGTCCGGTGAAGCGGATCTGCTGTCCACAGGTCTTGGTGAAGCACTGGAAATGGCAAAAGCCGGTCAGGTTCGTATTCTGGCGACCACTGCACCAAAACGTACACCTGATGCGCCAAACGTTCCGACTCTGAAAGAGATGGGCAACAACACCGTATTTGCCAACTGGCGTGGTTTCTTTGGTGCGCCGGGTATGAGCGATGCCAAACGTGATGAGCTGGCGAAAGTGCTGGGCGATATGTACAACACTGAAGCCTGGGAAACAGTTCGCTCCCGCAACGGCTGGGTTAACGACTACAAGCCGACCACTGAGTTTGTCAGCTTCCTGGAATCTCAGGAAGAGCAGGTAGGTAGTCTGATGCGTGAACTGGGCTTCCTGAAGTAAGCGCAGCACACCCTGAGTGAACAGCGGTGGTAACCGAGCCTGATCAGGTTCCGGTCACCACCGTTACCACTACGACATCTCAAACACACCTCAGGTACTGCGCCAGGTACTGCACTAAGTACTACAGCCCGCTACGGCTGCAGCAACCACCTCAGGTCTGTCTCTATCTGATTTGAATTCAATATCTTTTCCGGGGGCTTTCGTCTTCGGCTGGAGTTCGTCATGTCTAACCATCAGACACCTTCAAAACCTGTGACCTCTGTATCGACGTCATCCTTATCTTTGAACAAGGATCTGATCGGCGGCCTGATTTTTCTGGCGCTGTCGATCGGCTACGGGTTATCAGCTCAGCTGATCCCGTATTTCCCCGGTGATGAATATGAACCGTTTACAGCACGTACCCTACCTTATGTTCTGTCTGTTCTGGGTACGGTGCTGTCTTTTTCGCTGGTGATCAACGCACTGCGCGAACAGCAAAAAAACAAACAACAGGCAAGCGACGAGCTGGCGGTTCCGACCCTGAAGCCTGCACTGGGCTACGACTGGTCAACGGTGATCAAGCTGCTGGCCATTATGGTGGTCTACGCCATGGGGCTTAAGTGGATGGGCTTTGTTATCGCGACCACCTTCTTCCTGTTTGCCGGTTTCTGGGTACTGGGTGAACGACGCAAAAAGATCCTGTTTGGTGCGTCACTGCCTTTTGTACTGGTGTTCTGGTTTGCACTGACACAACTGCTGGATATCTATCTGGCTCCGGGCCAACTGTTTGCCCTGATCGGTTTCGGAGGTTAATCCCATGTTAGACGGTATCTTAACGGGTCTGGGCACCGCCGTAATGCCCATGAATCTGCTGATGGTTTTCGTCGGCTGCTTTGTCGGTACCTTTATCGGCATGTTACCGGGTCTTGGTCCTATTTCAGCCATCGCCCTGATGATTCCTATTACCTATGGTCTGGAACCTTCCTCGGGCATCATTCTGATGGCCGGTGTTTACTACGGTGCGATCTTTGGCGGCTCAACCTCCTCCATCCTGATCAACGCACCGGGTTGTTCCAGTACCGTAGTTACCGCGTTTGACGGTTACCCGCTGGCTCAGAAGGGTCAGGCAGGTAAAGCATTAGCACTGGCGGCTTATGCGTCCTTCACCGGCGGTACTATTTCAGCCATTTTCCTTTTAGTCGCAGCACCGGCTCTGGCCAGCGTGTCCCTGAGCTTTCAGTCGGCGGATTATTTCGCCCTGATGGTTCTTGGCCTGACCGCTGTTGCGGCCTTTTCCGGCAAAGGGCAGGTTCTTAAAGCCCTTCTGATGACGGTTCTGGGTCTGATGATCTCTACCGTGGGCACCGACCGCTCAACCGGCGTTGAACGCTTCACCTTCGGCAATATCGACCTGATGGACGGTATCAGCTTCCTGCTGCTGGCGATGGCAACCTTTGCTCTGGCAGAAGTGGTGATGGCGGTACTGAAACGCGATCACCTGAAGGATGAAGAGAACCAAACCGATTCCAGCCAGATCGGCAGCATGGCCGTAACCAAAGAGGAAGTGAAAGAGGTTGCTCCAACCGCGCTGCGCTCTTCGGTTCTGGGCTTTATTGTCGGTGTTCTGCCAGGTGCCGGTGCGACGATTGCGGCCTTTTTAGCCTACGGCATGGAGCGTAATCTGGCGAAAGCAAAAGAGAAACTGAAGTTCGGTTCCGGCTCCCTGCGTGGTCTGGTGGCACCGGAAGCGGCAAACAACGCGTCATCATCCGGTTCTTTTGTACCCCTGCTGACACTGGGTATTCCGGGCTCCGGTACCACGGCCATCATGCTGGGTGCCCTGATCGCTTACGGTATTCAGCCGGGCCCGCGCATGATGATCGACAACCCGGACGTGTTCTGGTCGGTGATTGTGTCTATGTACATCGGCAACATCGTACTGCTGATTCTGAACCTGCCGCTGATTCCGTATATCTCTAAGCTGCTGATGATTCCACGTACCGTACTGGTGCCGATGATTCTCTTCTTTGCGATTACCGGTGTGTATCTGGTCTCGTTCAACACCTTCGATATCTACATGATGGTGGCGTTCTGTATGGCGGCGATCGGTCTGCGTATGCTGAACTTCCCGATGGCACCTCTGCTGCTGGGCTTTGTTCTGGGTGGTCTGATGGAGAACAACCTGCGCCGTGCACTGATGATCTCTGACGGCAGCCTCTCCTTCCTGTGGGAGCGTCCGATTACGCTGGTGATTGTCTGCATTACCGTACTGGTTCTGGTCGCCCCTGTGGTTCAGATGCTGCTGCAGAAAAAACGTGACAAAGCGGCTCTGAACGCTGACACAAACAGCGGCACCGAGAAAACCGCCTGATCAGTAAAAAAGAACAGGAACGAGAGGAAACAAATCATTATTTTTCGGTGATTTAGCAAGGCTCAGGAACTTTTATCAGCCAGAGCATCTAAATGACCGTTGCCCACCTGAACGGATCTCTCATCGGGTGGGTATACATTCGGAATGGGTCGAGCATTCGTGCTCACTATTTAGCCGGTATCCTGTAGGGGAATACCGGCTTTTTTTGTTTCGGGGTTCTGAAAAGGGGATGATCGGAGGGGGGCTGCTCAGCGGTTCGATTTTCGGCGATAGCGACGCTCAGGCCGGCCCACCGTGCCGTAGCTGATATCCGCTTCCAGCTGTTCACAGCTGACCAGATATTCCAGATAACGACGGGCGGTGGTTCGACTGACGCCCACCAGCTGCCCCAGTGTCTCAGCGTTAACCGCTTCGGTCACGTCCGTGTCAAAAGCTGCCACGATCTTATCCAGAGTCAGGGCATCAATCCCCTTGGGCAGATTCTTATGGCTGGTTCCTGAGTCCGCAGCAGGCTCAGAGGCAGAGGCATCACCCATACCGTCAGCCGTCGGCGCAGCATCATTACGCGGCATCAGCTGATCCACATCCTGTTGTGCCAGACTGGAATCCTGCTGAACCAGTGCTTCCAGCTGCTGCCGGTGGCGGCTGTAGTTCTGCAGTGCCGCCTGTAAACGGTCAAATACCAGCGGCTTAAGGATGTAATCAAAAACCCCGCCACGCAGGGCGGCCTGCAGCGTTGACGCTTCTTTAGCAGCGGTCACCAGAATCACATCGGTAGCCTGATTACGTCCGCGCAGCTCCTGCAGTAGTTCAAGACCCGTGCCTTCCGGGAAATGAATATCCAGCAGGATCAGATCGGGCTGCAGAATCTCGGTCAGATCCCGTGCCTCATCCAGTGTCAGCGCGATACCCTCGACCTCAAAACCCGGAATCTTTTCGATAAAACGCTGCTGAATCTCAGCGATGCGCCGGTCATCCTCTGCGATCACGATGCGGTAGGATGCTGTGGGTGTATTAGCGGCCTGTGTCATAAGTTAACCATCGGTCTGTTGTTATTTTAAAAGCGGTTCATTATATCGCTTAGGCTTGTTAATCACCTGATTTCATTCGCCAAATCCGGCACGAATCCGTATCAGTAAGGCAGCCGGATAGTAAAACAGCCGGATCAGCCCTTAGGCTGCTTCGGAATATAAACCACAGCACGGGTACCTTTCGGCTCAAGAGGTTCCAGGGCGATCTCCCCCTGCAGACGCTTCAGCGCCTGCGCCACCAGATAAAGTCCATAGCCATGATTCTCACCGGGTTTACTGCTCACACCTTTGCCAAACAGAGCATCGGCGGTTTGAGGATCAACGCCATCCCCTTCATCCTCGACTTCAAAGATGAGGTCATTGCCCAGATCCGTCATCGACAGGCGGATATGCTTGGCATGTCCGGCATCCAGCGAGGCATCCATCGCGTTATCCAGCAGATTGGCCAGAATTGTCACCAGCAGTTCCCGGGGCAGATGATCCGGCAGATCCTGCATCTCACTTTCCGGGTCGATCTCCAGCATCAGCCCCAACTCCCGGGCGCGGTTATATTTACCCAGAATACAGCCGGACAGCACAGGATCCGGCACGGCGGTGAGCAAAAAGTGCAGCAGGGTCTGATGATCCCGGGTTTCCTGCCCGATCAGGTCTATCGCCTGATCGGTTGCGCCGATCTGAATCAGACCGGCAATGGTATGCAGCTTATTGGAGTATTCATGTGCCTGACTGCGCAGGGTATCCGCGTAGATCTGCATACGGTTCAGCTGATCGGTCATACGATCCAGCTCATCTTTACGCCGGAAACTGGATACCGCACCGATCACCTTTTTCGGGTTGTTGCCGCTGGCACTCTGAAACAGCGGAATACGGTTAACCAGTACCCGTTCACCGCCCACCAGATCCTCCTTATCCAGAATCGGCTGACCGGTCTCCATCACCTGTAACAGATCACTGTTGCTCTGAAACTCCCGAATGTTTCGCCCCTGCATACTCTCCTTCGGATCCAGCCCAAAGATATTCAGAGCCGCCTCGTTAAAGGTGGTTATATCTCCCTGGGGATTAATGGCGATAATGCCCTCGCGAACCGATTGCAGGGTGGCATCCCGTTCCTGATAGAGTCGGGCGATCTGTTCCGGTTCCAGTCCGAAAATCGCCCGTTTAAAGTAATCACTGATCAGCTTCGCCAGAATAAGACTGACCAGAACCGTTGCCGCTGAAAACCACCAGAGGCCAGTCTGATAATGGTCCACCACCTGATCGATCTGATTGAGCATATAGCCGACGGAGATGATACCGATCACCTTCTGATGGCCATCCTCACTGTCTGATTCAGCGGTAGAAAAAACAGGCACCTTACCCCGCACCGATGGCCCAAGGCTGCCGACAGCTTTAGAGACGTACTCCTCCCCCAACTCCAGTGCCCGGGCGTTGTCACCTCCGACCATTTTTTTGCCGATCCGATCCGGTAACGGGTGGGCATAACGTACCCCTTCTGCATCACCGACCACGATAAAACGCGCTCCAATCGCCGAGCGGATCTCTTCCACCATCGGCTGAATTTTACGGCTGTCACCCTGCTCAAGCCCCTCCCGTATCTGCGGCAGGCGGGCAACGGCACGGGCAACATCCAGCGCCTGCTGCCCCATCTGGGTTTCCAGCGTGGCAGCCAGAAAATTAAGTGAAACCGCCCCCATTGCCAGGGTCAGCAACAGGGCAAAACCACCCAGCAAAATCAGCATACGTGCCTGCAGATTCAGCCGGAACGAGAAGCTCAGGGATCGGGAAAGAGAAAGACGGGCGATGGAAGACACAGATGGCTCCTGTCATTCAAGGGTTAGGTTGAGCCAATAGGGGGCTCTGATTAATCCAAGTATGACAGAAAGTTAACCGGAAAGGCGGACAACAAAAAGGCCAGCAATGCTGGCCTTTCCGGGATCTTTAAGCGAGATCAGAACATCCAGTGACCTAAGACCCAGGCACCGGCATAGCCTATGGTGTAGGCGATCAGCAGCGGCAGAATAAAGCGCACATAGCGGCCGAAAGTCAGGGCACCAATTTTGCTCATCATCACGATACCCGCAGCGGAACCGATCACCAGCAGCGAACCACCCACACCCACGGCGTAGGTCAGCCCCATCCACTCCTGTGTACTCATATGAATACCGGATTTCAGCACGGCGGCGGTCAGCGGTACGTTATCAATACCCGCTGAGAGTACCCCCATCAGATAGTTGGCCAGTACCGGCGGCATCACCTCGTACAGGCTGACCAGACTTTCCAGTACACCGATCTCTTTCAGCATCCCCACCAGCAACAGAATACCGAGGAAGAAGAGCAGGGTTTCAAATTCGATCACCCGGATGTAGTCCATAATCGGGTCTTCGTTATCATCATCGAAGAAACGCGCCACCAGGAACATCAGCGACATGCCCGCCAGGAAGGTCAGCATCGGCGGAATATGGAACAGGGCATTAAAGGTAATGGTCAGCAGAATCGTCGAAAGGAAGACCGCAGCGATAATCAGATCCACCCGGCGGATCGGTGTGATTTTCTTCTCAATCAGCACCTCACCTTTCAGACCGAAAGATAGCATCAGCGTTAGCGCGACCACACCGATCAGCGCAGGCATCGACAGATACAGCAGCTGGAGCACACTGACATGGCCAGAGAGAAAGATCATCAGCGTGGTCACATCACCGGTAATCAGCGCGACACCACCGGAGTTGACCGCAAAAACCACCAGCGCTGCAAAACGCAGGGTCTTTTTAGCTTCAAGATTCAGGGAGAGAATCAGCGCGGCAGATACCAGTGTCGCGGTGATGTTATCGGCGATAGAGGAGAAGATAAAACAGAACAGGCCGGTCAGCACCAGCAGCATCTTCTCGGAGATGCGCGAGGGCAGGAACAGATAGATCAGGTTCTGAATCAGCCCTTTTTTGTTCAGGTAGGCGACAAAGGTCATCGCCGCCACCAGAAACAGCCAGAGTTCGGCGATCTCAGAGATACTCTCCGACAGGCCTTCTTCAATGCGGACAAGTCCGGCATCGCTCTCCGGGAAAATAAACATCAAAAGCCAGGAAACCGTGCCCAGAAACAGGGTCACTTTGGCTTTGTTAATATGAATTACTTCTTCAAAAACAACACCTAACAGCGCTAAAAAAGCCAGCGCCAGCAGGAAGGTATGCAGCAGTTCGGTCATCGGGGGCCTTCTTGATTGTTATCTTATTATTTACTGCAGCTATGACCGCCGTTGCGCGCACTCTGAATCGGATGTCAGGTAAGACAGGCTAAACAGCGGTCTATGGTGCAGTGCGGCAAATTTAGGACACCGATTATAGGCCTAAAACCCAAAACAGGGGTATAGGCCGTGCGGGGTATTTTTTAACTGATGCGACCTCGTTCCTCTGACCCCATCGGCCATACCCCGCCCGGGAAAACCAACTAAAATACTATGATATAGTCCTAAGCTATCACCCGCTTAACCATGAGCTGCCAAGGTAAATCTGATGAACCGGCGACCCTTATGAGCACTTGCCAGAATAGTTCAGACATTCAGCTGCAGGATCTTCAGCTGACCCGTCACTACCAACAGCTGCCGGAACAGGATTTCCAGCGCATCGCCCCTGCGCCACTGAACAATCCCTATCTGGTGAGCGTAAACCCGGATGTTGCCCAGAAACTGGGGCTGGATCCTGACTCGCTGAGCCCAAAGGAGCTGACAGCCTACGCCAGTGGCCACAAGCTGTTTGCCGGCAGCGAACCCCTGGCGATGAAATACACCGGTCATCAGTTTGGTGTCTATAACCCCCAGCTGGGAGATGGACGGGGGCTTTTACTGGGCGAGCATGAAGGACCCGATGGCGTGTTGCGGGATTTTCATCTTAAGGGAGCCGGTAAAACCGCCTACTCCCGCTTTGCTGACGGTCGGGCGGTATTGCGTTCCAGCATTCGGGAATATCTGGCCAGTGCGGCGATGGCAGGTCTGAGGATTCCGACGACAGAAGCGCTCTGTCTGGTTGGCTCGTCAGATACCGTATTGCGCGAAGGCTTCCCGGAACCCTGCGCTATGCTGTTGCGGATAACCCCCAGCCATATCCGTTTCGGACACTTTGAACATCTCTACTACAGTCAGCGATTCGATGATCTGAAACAGCTGACCGACTATGTGATCCAGCGCTACTATCCGCAGCATACGAACCATGACAATCCCCCATTGGCACTGCTCAGGGAAGTGATTCACCGAAGCACCACGCTGGTCGCACACTGGCAGGCCTATGGTTTTGTCCATGGGGTGATGAATACCGACAATATGTCGATTATCGGTGAGACTTTCGACTACGGCCCATTTCAGTTTATGGATTATTACAAGGCCGATCAGGTGAGTAATCATTCTGACCATCAGGGGCGTTATGCTTTTAAACGTCAGCCAGAGGTGATGCGCTGGAATCTGTTCCGGCTGGGGCAATGCCTGATGCCTTTGGTGTCAGGGGATGGCTCTGTGGCTCAGAGACGGCTGGAAGCCGAACTGGGACGCTACCCGGATCTGTATCAGACCGAATACCTCAACCTGATGCGTAAGCGTCTGGGCTTAATTGCCCATAATGACAGCGCTAACAGGGATCAGTCGCTGATCGAAGAGCTCTGGCAATTACTGGAAGTGCAGAAAACCGATATCACGCTGTTTTTCCGCCTGCTCAGCGAAACACCGGCCAAAGAACAGCAGCAGAAACTGGCAGGAATCTGTCTTCACCCATCCGCTTTTGAGCTATGGCTGAAGCAGTATCATCAGCGCCTTGAGGATCAGCCTTTGGCTGAAAGTGACAGACTAAAGCAGATGCAGCAGGTAAATCCGGTTTACCTGTTGAGATACTATATGGCCGAGGAAGCGATTGAGCAGGCACATCAGGGCGATATGACCCACATAAACAATTTGCTCATATTACTGCGCGACCCTTTTAATTATCATTCTCAACTTAGTCAGTATGCCGAAGCGGCTCCGGACTGGGCTGCGGGGATTTGCCTGAGCTGCTCCTCCTGAGGCGGCCTCTCATCGAGTGACTTCTGGTAAGAATTCCACCCTATAAGAGAGGCTTCTGAGGCAGGTTCAGTCTATTGTGACCCAGAGCAATATACAAAACATTACATTATGATACATAATTAACATTTGTAATTTATCGCTACCTGAAACAATGAGAGCCTGAATGCCCGAGGAAAAGTTATGGAATCACTGAAAGTCAGCCAGATGTTGTCTCCTCAGCTGATTACCGTTTCACCAGAACAAGATATCGCCGCTGTGTTGCAACTGATGCAACAGGAGAAATGCAGCTGCGTGGCGGTTGTTGCTGCCGACCAGCAACCTCTGGGCATGTTCACCGAACACCACCTGATCCACCAGCTTGCCAGACATCAGGGCCCACTTAAGGGCAGCATTGCGCAGTTTGCAGCCAAACCGGTTGCCATTTCAGAACAGACCCACCGTAACGATGCCTTTCTCACCATGGCGGAGCACCAGCTGAGTCATCTGCTGGTGGTTAATTCAGACAACAAACTGGTGGGCATGGTCAGCAACAAAGACTTCACAGATCACTACCTGCATCTGCCCATCACCATCAATCTGAAAGTGGGTCAGGTCATGTCCCGACAGGTGGTGACCCTGCCACCCCAGAGCAATCTTCAGGCGGCACTGTCTGCGATGGACGCGGCCCATATCAGCTCTATCGTGGTGACAGAAAATGATCAGGCCGTTGGTATTCTGAGTGAGCGGGATCTGGTTCAGCTGGCACTGGAACATAACGATCTGAGTCAGATCCCCCTGCATGAAGTGATGCATCAGCCGGTACTGACCATCCATCAAAACAACCTGATCATCTCGGCGTTGCAACAGATGGATCTGCAACAGGTGCGTCGCTTTGTGGTGATCAACTGTGAAGATAAGGTCGCCGGTATTATCACCCGACACGATGTCAGCCGGGCCATTCAGACCGGCTACGTTGACTATCTGGAGCAGGAACTGACCCGAAAAGAGGAACAATCCCGGCAACTACAGGAGCAGATCAGTCGGATCGATCAACCCACTCTGCTGAACACCCTGATCGACCAACTCAGAGATGGCGTCTTTATTCTCAATGCCACCAACCTGCATATCGTCGACGCCAACAAGCAGGCCTGCCGCCAGCTGGGATATGATCGGGAAGAGCTGATTGGTCATCCGGTATCAGCTATCTCAAAATTTGCCGTCAATATCGATCTTGCCAGTTTTAAAAAGAAAGTCAGCCAGGGTAATGCGGTGCTGTTCAGCACCGAGCACAAGACCAAAAATGGCGACGCCCTGCCGGTTGAAGTAAATACCAGCCTGATAACAATCGGTGATGAGGATTACTTTATCTCCTCGGTTCGTGACATATCAGAGCGCATCCGGGTTGAGAAGAATCTGGTCGAACGGGAAGAAACCTATCGCAGTGTTATCGAAACCGCGATGGATGGTTTCTGGATCATCGATATGGAAGGCAAGATTCTTGAAGTGAATCAGGCCTACTGCGACATGGTCGGCTTCAGTCAGGAAGATATCCTGCAGCGGGGTATTCATGACCTGGAGCTGGTCGAATCGCAATATGAGACCCGTAAGCATATCGAAGCGATTCGCCAGAAAGGTCAGGATACCTTTGAAACCCGCCACCGCTGCAAAGACGGTACTGAGATTGATGTTGAGATCAAAACCTCTTACTGGCCCAAACAAGGCGGCCGCTTCTTTGTCCACCTGAAAGATATTACCCAACGCAAACAGAATGAGCTGCGCCTTAAGCAGGCGGCAGCCGTCTTTGAGAATACCAATGAAGCGGTCATGGTGGTCAGTGCCCAGCGCAAGATCCAGCGGGTCAACAAAGCGTTCTGCAATATGACCGGCTACACCGAAGAGCAGGTATTGGGACGTTCCCCGTCAATTCTTCAGTCCGGTGACCATGACCGTCGTTTTTACCGGGCGATGTGGCACAACATCCGCACGTACGGACACTGGCAGGGTGAGCTGACCAGCCGACGGGCCGATGGCAGCACCTATCCGGAACTGCTGAATATCAGTGTGGTTCGTGACCATAAAGGCGATATTAACCACTATGTTGGGGTTTTTGCGGATCTGACCGAGCAACGGGAATCAGAAAGCCGCCTGATGTTTCTGGATTATCACGATCCGCTGACCGGTCTTGCAAACCGGAAAAACCTCATGATGCGTACCGACCATGCCATCCGCCAGATTCAGAAGGACAAACATCAGGTCGCCCTGATTGTTATCGGTCTGGATCGCTTTAAAAATGTGAATGACAGTTATGGCCACAGCAGTGGTGATGAACTGCTGCGCCATATCGCCACCATGCTGGATCAGGATGTACCCCAGGCCGATACGATTTGCCGCTTAGGTGGTGACGAGTTTGCCCTGCTGTTTGATCATCTCTCAGACAGCGATGAACTGATCCGCATTGCCAATAACCTGATTCGCCGGATCAGCCAGCCCTGGAAACTCTCTGATAACCGTACCGTAAAACTGGGTGCCAGTATGGGAGTCAGCCTTGCTCCGCAAAACGGACTGGATGCGGACACCCTGCTACAGCATGCCGATGCCGCGCTGTTTCAGGCGAAAAATGAAGGTCGATCACGGCTGCGTTTCTTCTCGGATGAGCTGACCCAAAACGCCCGAAACCGTTTGGAACTTGAAGCCCGGATGCATGAGGCGCTGCAGAATGATGAGCTGATCGTTTATTACCAGCCGCAGATCGATATTCATACCCAGGAGATTATCGGCGCAGAGGCGCTGGTGCGTTGGCAGCATCCGACGGAAGGGATGATTCCGCCCAACGACTTTATTCCTCAGTGCGAAGAAAACGGCCTGATTCACGAGATAGGCCTTAAGGTACTGGAGCAAACATGCCGGCAGGGCAAGGCCTGGCTGGATGCCGGTTTCGAGCCACTCCGGCTGGCGGTTAACCTTTCGCCGGTTCAGCTCAGTAATGCAGAGCTTTATGTTCATATCACCCGTATTCTTCTGGAAACCGGCTTCCCGCCGCAGCATCTGGAACTGGAGCTTACGGAAAGCAGCCTGATGGGTAATCCCGGGCAAACGCTGAAACTGCTGCAGCAGTTTCGTGATATCGGCATCAAACTGGCAATGGATGATTTTGGCACCGGCTACTCCTCCTTCACTCAGCTTAAGCAGCTGCCGCTGGATCTGTTAAAGATCGATAAAAGCTTTATTGATGAGATTGAGCACAACCGGGGCGATTACGAGATCGTCGGGGCCATCACCGCAATGGGTCAGGCGCTGGGGCTTACGGTACTGGCAGAAGGCGTTGAAAATAAAGAGCAACTGCATGCCCTTGCTGATCTGAAGTGTGACTGCTATCAGGGCTACCTGCTCAGCAAACCCATACCGTCAGAAGCCTTTGAGGAACTGCGCCGCCAGCACAAGGCCATACACAGCATCGGCTACTCAATCTGACCGACAAAAAAAGCCGGAGCATCAACTCCGGCTTTTTCTTCTTATCGGTAACCGTAAAGCGTTACACCTTAAGACGACTCAACTGGTTGTCCAGCAAGCCCACCACCTGAGTCAGCTCTTTACGAACCCCATCAATGGTTTGAGCCTGATCATGCAGCTCTTTAGCGGTATCGCCAATTCCGACAACACTCCGGCTGATTTCCGCATTTACCTGACTCTGTTCTTCAGCGGCAGACGCCACCTGAACCGTATTATCAGAGATCAGATTTACCTGACCGGCTAACTCTTTCAGGCTTTCAACACTCTCAGCAATGCTGCGCGTTGTCTCTTCGGAGCGGCTCTTGTTGGCTTCAATCTGCTCAACCGCTTCCCGCACGTTATTCTGCAGACGCTTAACCAGCTCATTAATCTCTTCCGTGGATTTCTGGGTATTGGCAGCCAGCGTTCTCACTTCATCAGCAACCACCGCAAAACCACGTCCCTGTTCGCCTGCCCGAGCAGCCTCAATGGCAGCATTCAGCGCCAGCAGGTTTGTTTGTTCGGCAATAGCAGCAATCGTGCTGACAATCTGATTAATGTCGTCACTACGGGCAGAGACCTTACTGATGCGCTCGCTGTTTTCAACCATCGCCTGAGCGATCGCCTGCACCTGGGTCACACTATGATCAAAGCTGGCCTGGGTGCTCTGCAGAATCTTATCTGAAACCTGAGTACCTTCGGCGCTGGTGGACGCCAGCCTTGCAACCTCAGCACTGGTCGATGCCATCTCTTCCATAGCGGTTGCCACACTGTCGGTTTCTGCCGTTTGGCGGGCAATGGTTTCGGTGGTGATGTCCGTGGCCTCACTCAGCAGATTGGTCTGCTTCTGTACCTGCAGGCTCTGTTCCTGAAGGGCCAGAATCATATCCCGCAACTTGGCAATAAACTGATTGATCCCCTGGCTGATTTCGATCAGCTCACGGTGGTTTTCAATATTCAGTGTCTGGGTCAGGTCACCCTCGGCACTGCTCAGGTTAAAGACACGTTCACGCATCTGGTTCAGCGGTCGGGTAATGGTACCCACAAAGATCACAATGGCTGCAGCGGCAACCCCAATAATCACCAGAGAGAACACCAGCTGAGTGCCCATGGTTCTGCGAACATCATCCTGCAGCTCAGATTTCAGCTGATTGACACCGGCAAAGGCAACAGACTCCGGCACGGTCAGTACCAGATGCCAACGGGTATCCGGGGCTTCAATATGGATCGGCTGATCTACCGCCAACAGCTGGTTATACTCGAAAATATCGCCTGCTTGCCCTTTAAGTGACTGAGCAAATCCCTGATCAGCTTCCGCCAGTGGACGCGAGAGTTTCGACGCATACTGACTGCTGGCCACAATACGGCCTTTTTCGGTAATCAGATGCAGCTGAGCCTTGCCCTCAAACAGCTTGGCGGACATCTCTTTCATCAGCTTCTGCAGCACTGGCAGGTTGATATCAGAACCTGCTACCCCGACAAAGCGACCGTCACGAAGCAGCGGGGTCACCAGACTGGTCATCAGCACTTCATTGCCGGGTTCAATCTCATAAAGGTAAGGCTCAACGATACAGGTCTTACTGGTTTCGTAACTGCAGAGATACCACTCAGATTCACGATCACCCAGATCATTCGGTGTTTCAGAGTACTTTGCCTGAGGGTCATCAGTGACATAGTGAGTCAGTGAATTTCCCTCACGAACCCAGTATGTTTCCAGAGTACCTATGGTAGTGGTGTGATCACCGGCACCGATCATAGCGGCATCGTTGTCACCAAAACCATTTCTCTCAAACTGAATATAAGCAGAACTGACCAGCGGATTCGCATCGAGTGCCTGACGGGCCAGCATCTGCACTTCATCACGACTCAGACGTTTTGAAGGATCATCCAAACCGGCAGAGAGAATACGATTCATCGCTACAGGCGTATCAAATGCCCGGTTCATATAACTGCCCACATCACTGGCAACGCGGAAGGATGCCTGCTCCAGAATGTCATGAACACGTTCACGGCTGGACACAGAGATTTGACTGATCACTTCATCGGAGGTGTGCTTCATCGCATTCGTGCCCACCCAGGACATTCCGCCCAGAGCAACCACCAGCAGGAGCAACGAGAAAAGCAGGAGCTTGTTTCTTAACGACCATGTTTTCATAGATAGGGGTCTCATCAACTATCAGATTCGAGCATTCCCTGCACCACGGCAGCTCTTGGCTGCTCTTATCCGGTTCATCCTGACCGGGGTATCCTTTATCTTTTTTATTCACGCAGGATTTGTAGTTAATTAGTAGCGGTATACCATTAAACACTACATCAGACTTACAAGATATAACAAAGCATTCTGAAAGAATGTCTTTGTCTATACAGCGTAGCAACAGATGTAGCTTT
The DNA here is from genome assembly GCA_048264105.1 of Oceanospirillum sp. Classification (GTDB taxonomy): domain Bacteria; phylum Pseudomonadota; class Gammaproteobacteria; order Pseudomonadales; family Halomonadaceae; genus Oceanospirillum. Next base: position 103,935 of record JBLXDJ010000005.1, on the reverse strand, counting down.
TGCTGTGCAATTGTGGGGTTGTGTGGGGCAAGCCGGATGAGAATAGCAGACCACCCCCTCAGACTATATATGCCCTGAGGGGTAGAGATGGCGAGGGGAAATAAAGAAGAGACAGAAACGAAAAAGCCCGCTGACTCTATGAGTCAGCGGGCTTTAGAATTCGTGGCGGAGAAGGAGGGATTCGAACCCTCGATACCAGCAAAAATCTGTAACTCGCTGTTTTTAAAGCACTTTCAAACAACGCTACTGTCAAAATCGTACCAGTACCGAGTACCAGATGTCTAGGGTGTAACGCTGTGACCCACTTGGTAGACACTCATCAGATAATATCTACCGTGTGTTATGAGTGCACCACCGCGCTTGTACAGGTATCCCAGACGGTGCAGGTCACTCTTAGCTGCATTCGTGTTCACACCGGCAAGGGTACGGGCTACGCGATTGCCCGTGTGACCATACTTGCCAATGGTCTTAACCACACCATCACGTTCAACCTGTAGACGCTCGTTCTTCTCAGCCAGATCAGCAGCCATTCGGAGGGCTTCCGGCAGAGACTGAGGGACTTTCATTGCGAAGGATTCATCAGGCTTGTCGATAGTCAGGGACGCTTTCTTGTTCAGAATGTCGTCAATCACTGCATCACAGAACACGGCAAAGGCAGGGCTTAACCAACGGGCAAAGAACACGGCCAACTTAGGATGACCCCAAGTGCCACCATTGCGGCCACGGGTAGCCTCCCTCAGATAAACATTGGAATCCAAGGTTTTTTCGAGTGCTTCCAGATATTCAATAGTCGGGGGAGACATCCAGAAGTTGTTAAGCTGCTTACCAAAATTGTTCGCAGCTTCGGTCATGTTGAAGTAACCGTCCTCACGGAATGAGAACATTTGGCCTTGGAACTCACGTTGAATCAGATTGCTCATTACTTAACCTCCCTGCTTCTTGACCACGAAAGTATCTCCTCCAAATCCAATACACCTAACGAGGAGAAATGTGAGGATTCTGCACATTTAACTCTGCGATTAGTTAGAGGACTGACTCACTCCACCGTCACGTTCAGCTTTGAGCTTCTTAGCCTGTTGCAGGACACGCTCGAAGTATTCCAGAGGATCATTCAGAACGTCCTCAGCAGCGTGTTCAGCTACAGCGATCCCCTGAGTCTGGAGAGTGTCATAGGCTCGGATTACTTTCAGATGGAACGCTGGGGAGATCCACATGGCATAGGCGTAGACCAGTTCCTTACAGGCGAATGTTCCACCGTTGCGGCCAGCCTTTGTAGAAACGGTAGGATTTCCTACCTTTTCTGTTTCTTTAATCAGCTCTTGCGTTTGCGCGTTAACGAACCATAAAGCCGGTTTATGTTTTGGCGGATTCCCAGCCGCCTTATGCAGGTCATTCAGACAGAAACGACCTTGGTCATCTTGTTTAACAGCTACGTTAGCTACGATCAGATTGCTCATTACTTAACCTCCCCAGTCTCACCTTCGATCAGTTTCTTACAGGCGAAAGTACCTCCGTTGCGCCCTGCCTTCACGACTGCTGGTTCGTAATTCCTCACATCTGAGGAGTTTGAGATTTCAGTGCTTTCCTATTTGCGATCTGAGCACTCTTTGAGCGAACCAACAGGTAAGCCCTTGTTTAGTCTGCAAGAGGCTGAGAACGCGGTGGCGGGCTGTATATAAAGGATTTTCTTAGGTGATCTACTGTGTGATTAGCGGAAAAAACAAATACACCCAAACACATACAAATGACAATAATTCTCAATTAAACAAAAAAATTAGAGGCCTGATACACAAGCCCCTAGTGGTTCATCAGTGGTAGTCACCAGCTTCTCGGTATGCCTTCACAGAGCGCCCGTGAGCAGCACTATTTGCCAGACAGTCAGCCAATTCATTCTGAGGATGCCCACTATGCGCCTTTACCTTAACGAAGCTCACAGGGCGTTTCTGAAGCTCCTGATCCAGTGCTTTCCAGAGATCAAGATTCTCAATCGGTTTATTCTTTGGTCGTCTCCAGCCCCTCAGTTTCCACTTGGGCATCCAAGACTCACACCCGTTCAAGACATAGGCACTGTCTGTATGAATCACTGCCTTTAGCTGATCGTTTCTTAGTGCTCTCAGGCCTTCAATAACTGCCTGTAATTCCATCCTATTGTTCGTTGTTTCTTTTGCGCTGGCGCTCATTCTGAGCTGTTTTTCAGGGGATTCTATGACGGCTGCCCAACCGCCTTTTGCAGACTTGGAGCCATTGCCCAGACAGGAACCGTCTGTGTAGATATTCACTTTCTTAGTCATTTGCGTCCTCATTATCGAAGATGACAGGTTCCCTTCAGGCAAACAGACCAGTGAACGGACGCAACCGTCTACCTGACCTATCACCTTCGAGAATGTCACTGTTTGATTTATTGATTGGAATTGATTGTCAGCAAAGGGAGTGCTGATAGGGATGATGATTTCTGACAAGGATGGATGTTCTCTGACACATCCAATAGAGATAGATACTTAGGGTGTATCTATAGGATTTATCTTAAGTATCTTCTTAAGGATTATTATTATTTATTGGTAATTATTATAGGAAGTATCACCTTAAGATAATCTCTAAGATCACCTTAAGTCTGTTCCCTGCCACCCTCTATCACCGTGTCAGAATACACGTAGCTGTGACTCAGCAGGAGGCCACCACCTCTCCCACCATCACTGTCAGATGTTCACTACTCCAGCATGATCCGAAGATGAGAGGCTGTTTTGTGTCTGAAGCTCAAAGATAGAGTGACAAGGAATCACCAAAGCAGCATAGCCACCTTAAGTCTGTTCCCTAGAGAGAAATCAGTTTTCCCTCTATTACTGTCCCCCAACCGATTAGGGGACATGCAATGGGATCACAGGAGGCTGCTACCTTAAGTCTGTTCCCAGAGAGAAATCAGTTTTTTCCCTCTATTACTGGCTCCTAATTGAACTTCGCCGAACGTGTAGGGATCTTGCATAAAAACCATATAGATAACACTAAGGTAAGATGGCAGAACAAGAGTGAAAAAACTGGGATGAACTATAAGTATGGTTCACGAGCAAACGAGTTCTTATCGCCAACCAAAAGAAAGCCCCCAATGATCTTCTCAAAGGGGGCTTACAACTCAGCCTGTCCAGCTGTAGTACACGGTAATAGCCAAAAGGATTGAACAGACGATAATGTCCATTTTGTCGTACTTACTCAGCATCCATCTACCTCCTGCAAGCTCGTTTGACTGACGCTGTTGAAATATCGAAGTGTTCAGCTGTAGCCTTGATACTGGCCTTGTTGTCAGCTCTCCATTGAGCGACTTCAGCATCATTTATCACTTTCTCACGCCCCAGATTCTTACCTTCCTTTCGGGCACGTTCAATACCTGCCATCTGACGGGCTTTGATGTTTTCCCGCTCCAGTTCAGCGACAGCAGCTAACATGGTCAGCATCAGCTTTCCGGCAGAGGTTGAGAGATCAAAGCCCTCACGCATTGAGACAACTGATACCCCCTTAGCCTTCAATTCTTCCACTGTGGTCAGAACATCTATGGTGTTACGCCCCAGACGATCAATAGCCACGACAACCACGGTATCGCCTTCTCTCACATAGTTAATGAGAGCACCCATTGCAGGACGATCAGCAGCCTTGGTTGCCCCTGATACCGCTTCCTCTGTGAACCACTTGGAGACGTTGTAACGCTCCTCTATGGCTTGCTTCTGGTTCTCTGTGGTCTGGTCATCGGTGCTGACCCGCGCATATCCAATAACATCACCCATGCTCAAAACTCCTTGGATCAAAAGGTATGGCTCACAATCTTACGCATGGATCAAAGAAAATCAACAGTAATGATCCAGCCAAACACATAGCATCCCGTTATGGCTCACAGGGTACACCTTATGAGCCAAGCACTCAGATGCAAACTCAGGCAAAGCAGGAAGGGATCGGCTGAAGGCTGCCGGACACAGCGAAGGTCAGCGGGTGTAGCGGCCATGTTCTTTTTGAGAGCGGTTAAGGCGGGGTAACGGGGGAATCGACTGGCGAATATGCGTTATACAGGGGCTCGAAAATTTGTGGGAAAAATTTTGAGTTTAGAGAGGCAAGTAAACTTTTCAACATAGAATTGCGATGTACAAAAAATAGCTCGCCCTCTTAATTCACTCTCTTACAGTTCTGTAAGGTACAATGAATGGTTCTTCATTAACTGACTACTTGGGAAGTGCCTTATAATTCTCTGGAGTTAGGTTGAAGTGTTTCTCCACTGGCCCCCGCAAGGCATAGAAGCTAGCTTCACTTGAACTATTTTTAAGACCATAGACGCGATATATCCAGTACTGTTCATCCTTTTCTCTAGAAACCTTCACTTCATTTCTCGATATGAAAAAAGCAGTCCCTTTTGACTGTTTAGTCGTCTTAACTTCGATGTACCGCTCAGTGCCATCCTCATCAAAAGACAAAACATCATAACCATTACAGTCAGAGCTTTTGGCAACATGTTCAACCCTTTTTGCCAAGTCGGTTAATCCAAGGTTAGTTAACCTCTGAATTTCATACTCGACAACTAACTCTTCACCCGCTAAGCCTAAATTTCTATTTCGTTCATCTCGTTCTGCCCAATTAATCTTGTTACCACCTGTAGATTTACCACGCCTCGCTGTAGCCTTAATTGAGCTTATAGGGGCATCACTTTGTTTAAGAATGGTTCTCGAAACATCAATAGATTTATCTTCAGGATCGATACCAGGTGCCCATTCGTACAAGTCAGACAACGTATCACTAGCCTGATTTTGATGCTCCGACACTTCAAAAATCACCTCAACAGGAGTGTACTTGTTGTCAACAGGGTAACTATGTTTTACATACCCTAGCTGGCCTACATATGTGAATGGTTGTGATTTGCTTTTAATCTTTTCGTGAACACGGGCGAAAAGTACAACTGGCTCCCCTTCAATAATCATGACCATATGAGGTGTTTCTGGGGTATTTTTGTTTTGAGACTCCCATTGAAACATACGACCACCAAGGAGAAACTTATCGTTGTATCTGTGCACAAGCTCCTTACGTTCTTTCTCCAAGGTAACAAACAACACAACACAATTACTAAATCTAGTTGGCCCTGGAATATCACGAGCTTGATTAGGGACCCGAACACCTGCACGCTCAAATGCTTCTAGCTTAGTGTGCAAACTTCCAACCACAAAGCGAGTGTATTCAAACACTTCATTTTCACGCATAGGATTCCTACCCTCTTTATCAACAGTTTCAAACCCTAGATCTAGGAGTATCCGAAAACAACCACTCTTTTCACCACCCGAAAAGTGTTCTGGGAGAATGTCTACACCATAATAATCTGACAGCGCTATGCCTAGAATGGCCTTTGGTGGGTACCTTTTGAAATCAATGATCACATCAAAATTTGTAGAGTCTTTAAAAGAACTTATCGCCCCACCCTCAGTGTCCAACTTTGCGGCAGCTTGGCGAATGTGCTGTTCTGACAGAGGTTCAGCAATTTTCTTCAGTCCTAGAATTTTCTTAGATTCATCTGATATTTGAATTCGAGTTCCAAGTTTCGTTATCAGTTCAGCCAAAATAGTTATCCCTTTTCTAGATGTGCATTGAATTCATTATGTCATCCTTTTTAAATGCATGGCATTGATGACTCACCCAAGAATCGAATGATGATCTGATAGTGAAACCAAGCCTGTTACCGAGCTGCGGAAATGCAATGCGAGCACCTTCGATCACAAATGAAAGACTCCGAACCCTACCTTGTACTCAATCTTATCAATCGCCTCTTTGAGTTCACCGATAAACGTCTCAAAATGCAGTCCGTAGGAATCACCAGAGGTTCTACCCTCCTGATCCCGCCAGCCACCAATCAGATCAGCCGTTTCCTTAGCGATACCAAAGCCACGGGCATTCGCTCTGAACGTGTGTCTGAATGAATGGAAGTCTCTTAACAGATTCTCCCCTGCATCTGGCTTCAATCCCAGCTTATCAAGCATCCGGTTGAATCTCTGACTGAAGGTTGTGGAGTTCGCGCAGGTGAACAGCTCTCCCTGCTTCACTGTATCTACATACTCAAGCCAGCCAGCTTTCAGAATCACATCGGGAACAGGCACAAGGCGTTCTGAGTTGTCGTTCTTAACGGACTTCCCGTTGTTGCTGTTAACATCAAAACACCAGACATCGGAAACCAGCCTTACATCATCCTTGGTCAGTTGCAGAATCTCATTCTTCCGCATCCCTGTGGTCAGACTGATTCTCGGCAGCCAGAACTCAGAAGGCTTTTCAGAATCCTTGGTCGCTGTGAAAATCGCTCTCAGCTCGCTCTCTGTGTATGGCAAGCGTTTCTTCTCACTGCCTTTTGGAATAGTGATCCCCTCTGCTCTGTCCTTATCAACCCATTCCTCACGGGCAGCGTGTTTGAACAGAGACTTCACAAAGACGAACTTCTTTTTGACCGTGTTAGCTGACACAAGGGGCAGCTCTTTATCGGCAGCCACTTCCACCAATTCGTTCAGAGGCAGCTTACTCAGCTTAGGGGTTCGGGTGTAATTCTTAGGCAACTGCAACAACAGAGAGCTGAACTCCCTCAGCTGCTCACGGGTGATAGATGATGGGTCGGTATCAGCCCCCAGATAGTCCACCAGCTGACCAAAGACACTTTTGACCTCAGAGAGCGTCCTGGCATCCCAATCACCTCGATCTGTCTTGTAGGTGATATAGGCCTCAGCAATCTCAGAGAGCGGCTTATAGCTGCGTTTTGAAGGCGCAATAGGATTGGATTCGATACTCAGAGAGTCAGCCAAACGAGCTGTATAGCGATTATCAGGGGCAGATGACCAGTCCCCATAGTGTCTGGCATAAGCAATACGGGATAGCTCCAGAAAGCGCCAGCTAACCCTATCGGTAAGCCTCCTGTGATCTTCACTCCCCTCTGAGATTAGAAGGTTGTGCTGCTCAAGAATCTCAGTGACAAAACCACCAACTATCTTTAGCTGATCCTCATACCCAGACTGCAAAGCATCAATCACGAACTCAGTAACAGGCTCAAGTCCGCTATCTGTTTGAACCGAATACAGCTCAAACGCCCCCTCATCTTCAATTTCAGACAAACAGGCATCAAACCAGCGGGAGGCAAGAATCTCAATATCTTTTGGGGTCAGATGGACACGACTACGCGCTTGCTCAATCAGAGCACTCACTTTGGAGTATTCAATAGCAAACAGGCGTTTTGCTTCTGGGATGTCGCGGGTACGAAGGGACTTCTTGATCCACCGTTTACCGATAGCACCACGAACGTCTTCAGGGACTTCTACGCGGAGATAATAAATTCCGCTATCAGGATGTTTCCAAGGACTCGGCATCTTACACATTTTATACGCCCAATCAGTCAACCAAAACCGACCTTTGAAACCATTGGGACGTACCAGTTACACGTACCAGTTTCAAAGACTGACCGTAGCGTAATAGGCTCTAAAAAGTGAAATTCTGCGAAATTGCAGGGATTTAAACGAAAAAACCCGCCAATTCATAGAATCAGCGGGCTTTAGAATTCGTGGCGGAGAAGGAGGGATTCGAACCCTCGATACCTTTCGATATACACACTTTCCAGGCGTGCGCCTTCGACCACTCGGCCACCTCTCCGCAATATCTGGCTAAACAGCGCTAGCTGCTCAACAGATGGCGCGTATTATAGGGAGGTGATCTGGCAAGGGCAAGACTTTTTTGAAAGTTTTTCTAACTTTTTTATAAATCTCAATCACTTACCCTGCCTGAGGGCTTTTAATGCATTCTCAGGCGTCCAGTGCGACATAATCGCCTGTGTATCTTACCGCCACTTTGTCAGCCTGAAGAATCTCAGCAACGATCGGCAAACGTCCCCGGCCTTTGGTGCGCACCTTTTCAATCAGCGCGGCGGCTCCATCCTCTTCAGGACAGAAACAGCGGACAATAAAATCAGAGGTAACAGGGGCAAAAAAGTCGATCGTACCGGTTTTAACTACAGCACTGCGTTCCAGATCCTGCTCAATCAGCAACAGCGTTGTCAGCGCCCATCCCGCCAGCGTGCAAAGACCACTGATAGAACCACCAAAACCGGTACCTTTATCGTTCAGGTTGGGGGCAAGGGAGGCATGGAAACAAACCTCTTTGTTCTCAAATGTCACCCGATCCAGCCCCATATGATTTACCAGTGGGATGGATGCTTTAACGTGCTCTAAAAACTGATCAACCCGTGCCTGCTGCACAATCAACTCCTTACTGCTTTTCGCCTTATTCTGACAATAGCCTAATGCTTAAACCCAACGCTCAACAAAATCTTCACTGCTATGTTCCGGCAGCGGTTTGTTACGCCCTTCAACATCACCGATGTACAGAAAGCCGACAATCTGATCTTCACCTTCCAGACCCAGTTCCTGATTCACAACCGCATCAAATGCGACATCACCGGTACGCCAGATGGCACCAAGGCCTTTCGCATGGGCAGCCAGCATCATGTTTTGAGCTGCTGCGCCAGCCGATAAGTATTGCTCCAGAACCGGCACTTTCGGGTGGTCTTCGGTAACCTTGGCAACAACGGCGATCACCAGCGGAGCACGCAGGGTCATAATACGGACTTTATTCTGCTGTGCTTCATCAGCATCCGGCTTTCGTGCCATCAGCCCTTTGTGAAAGATCTCGCCCAGACGCTCACGACCTGCACCGGAAAACTCAATAAAACGCCATGGACGGATACAACCATGATCAGGCGCACGCAGAGCCGCCTGATAGATAAACTCCAGCGTCTCTTTGTCGGGCAGATCACCGGATAATTTCGGGTGTGAATTACGGTTTAACAATAGCGCTTCGGCTTGCATACAAACTCCGCTTACTGAACTGATAAATGAGCCGGACAGGGGCTAAACGGCATACTCTGTCAAAGTGGCCATATAAACGCCACTTTTAACGCTTTTTAGACTCTTTTCTAACGCATTACGAGAGCATAGAGCTTAATAACAATACAGGTTATGATGCCCTGACCTGAGTATTTAAGGAAATTGTGACATGGTTTTGTCCACACTGGCACTGGTTGGCATTATACAGCTGTTCTTACTATTGGCGGGCGGTATCTTTTTTCTGTTTCTGCACACCCGTTTTCTGAAAAAACAGATCCGCACTCTGCGGGGCGAGGATCAGGAAGAGACAGCCCCACCTCCCGCCGTCGCGGCAATGACCGAGACAGATGCGGTGTCGCCTGATGATCAGGAGAAACCGCAGGAGGCCTCGCCTGACGATCATGCCGACGATACGAAAGCGGAGTCCGCGCCTAAGATCACCCCTGTGGAATCACCGCAGCCGATTGAAGGCGAAGGCTTTATCCCTGTGTCGGCAGATTCCGATGAAACCGATGATATGAAAGTAACCGGAGAGATCAGCGAACTGCGTAAGATGCTGAATGAAAAACTTCTGCTGACCGCCAATCTTCGCAAGCTAATTGAAGGCTTACTGAATAACCCGGAAACCGCCGAAGATATTGCCGCTCAACAGACCAGCTCACTGTTACACCTGGAAGAATATATCAAGCTAAGCCGGAAAGAAGCTGCAGCGGTTGAGGAGAAGATCACCCATTACCGCGAACAGCTGGCAAAAGCGAAGAAGCTGATCAACCGGTACAAAGAGCAGCATGAGCAGGATATTAAACTGCTCGAGGAAGAGCATCAGGCTCATGATGCCCAACCTGCGGCACCGAAAGATAATGAAAACCCCGATACACCGGATCAGCCTAAAGCCTGAACCCGTGCTTGAGAAAAGCACCTGATACAAAAGCTAAAAAGCCCATGCAAGCGATGCTGCATGGGCTTTTTTTCGTCTTCAGACAACCATTTCAGATCGTAATGAAATGACTACTGGCGAACAAAACGGCGATTCGACAGATCAGGACGGTTAGAAGAACGCCACGGGTTAATATCCAGCCCACCCCGTCGGGTGTAGCGGGCAACCACGGTCAGCTCTTCCGGCTGGCAACGCTGACTGATATCGACAAACATGCGTTCAACACACTGTTCGTGGAAATCATTGTGCTGACGGAAAGAGATGATATATGCCAGCAAACCCGCTTTATCGATCTTCTTGCCGGTATAGCTGATTTCTACTGTCGCCCAATCCGGCTGACCGGTAACCGGGCAGTTTGAACGCAGCAGATGGCTGTAAAGCGTTTCTTCGACAATCAGGTCGCTCTGGTTTTTCAGCAATGATGGCTGCGGATGATAGTGCTCAACCTCAATATCCAGACCATCAATGCAGCGGCCTTTTGGCTCTACAACCTGCAGCTCTGTTGCACCATCCAGAGCGTGCAGTTCCACCATTACCGGTGCACCTGCGGCAGCGGAGAGATCTTTTTCCAGCGTCATCTGAAGTTGCTGAACATCATCAAGACGGGTCTGATTAAAGGAGTTCAGGTAGAGCTTAAAGGACTTGGACTCAATAATATTGTCTGAGTCAGCCGGTATGCGGAACACCGCCACGGCCACTTCCGGCTTACCTTTCGGATTCAGCCAGGACAGCTCAAAGGCGTTCCAGATATCCTGACCGAAGAAAGGCAAGCGCCCCTCCTCCGCTCCCAGTTGTTCTAGGCCTATCTCGTCACGCTTAGGCTGACGGGGAATCGGAAACAGCAGACTGGCATCATACTGGTCAACATATTGCGTATCTTTACCCAGCTGAGAAGTCTCCGCGCTGGCATGTTCCTGTCCGTGCATTTGTTTTGAATCACTCATCATTTAGCTCCGGATTCCTTTACCTTTATTCAGCAGGGTCAGGCAGAGGGTAAACATCGCCACAATAAAGACAGCAACCGCTGAAAGTGCATATACCACATCAATATCCGACACGCCCAGAATGCCATAGCGGAAGGTGTTCACCATGTACAGAATCGGGTTCAGCATGGACACACCCTGCCAGAAATCCGGCAGCAGCGAGATCGAATAAAATACACCACCCAGATACGTCAGCGGCGTCAAAATGAAAGTCGGTACGATAGAGATATCATCGAAACTGCGGGCAAACATGGCATTTACAAAGCCACCCAGTGCAAACAGGATCGAGGTCATCAGCACCACCAGAATGGTAATCCCCAGATTGTGCAGATGCAGATCGGTGAAGAACAGCGACAACACGGTGACGATAAACCCTACGGTGAGACCACGGGCAACACCACCCAGCACAAAGCCACTCAGAATGATCCAGTTAGGCGTTGGTGATACCAGCAGTTCTTCAATACTCTTCTGAAAACGGGCTCCGTAAAACGATGACACCACGTTGGAGTATGAGTTAGTAATCACCGACATCATGATCAGCCCCGGCACAATAAACTGCATGTAGCTGAAGCCGCCCATCTCACCGATACGGCTACCGATCAGATTACCGAAGATGACGAAATACAGGGTCATGGTGATAGCAGGTGGCAGCAGGGTTTGCGCCCAGATGCGGGTAAAACGATTGATCTCTTTATGGATAATGGTGGTAAACGCAATCCAATATTCCTGAACACTCATTTATGCACCCACCTTATCTTTCTGATCCGATTCCTTTTCAGCAGCACCCTCTTTATTGCGGTCCTGCTCCACCAACTCAACAAAGAGTTCTTCAAGCCGGTTCGACTTGGTACGCATGGAACTGATGCTGACACCCACAGCATTCAGCTGTGTAAACACTTCGTTCAGATGCTGGCCGCGCTGCATGACGACTTCAAAGCTGTGCTCGTCGATCAGCGTGGTTTCAAACCCTTCAATCTCAGGCGCTTCTGACAGGGAGTCCGCCGTATCCATAATAAAGACTTCGGTATTCAGCTGGCTGAGTAACGCCTTTATCGTGGTGTTTTTAATAATCTCGCCCTGATCAATAATGGCGATATTGCGACAGAGGCTCTCGGCTTCCTCAAGGTAGTGAGTGGTGAGGATAATCGTGGTGCCTTCTTCCCGGTTGATCTTTTTAATGAACTCCCACATAGAGCGGCGCAGTTCAATATCAACACCCGCAGTGGGTTCATCAAGAATCAGCATGCGGGGTTTATGGATCAGCGCCCGGGCGATCATCAGACGGCGCTTCATACCGCCTGACAGCATGCGGGCAGCGTTGTCGCGTTTATCCCACAACCCTAACTCTTTCAGAAACTGCTCAGTACGCACCTTGGCTTCAGCCCGGGGAATACCGTAGTAACCCGCCTGACTGAGTACAATATCCTGCACTTTCTCAAACTGGTTGAAGTTAAATTCCTGAGGCACAACCCCCAGAAAACGCTTCGCTTTGGAAAAATCTTTGTCAATATCAACACCAAAGATAGAAACACTACCTTCAGATTTATTCACCAGAGAGCTGACAATACCCAGAGTGGTCGATTTTCCGGCCCCGTTCGGGCCCAAAAGAGCAAAAAAGTCACCTTGCTCTACATCCAGATCAATGCCTTTAAGGGCGACAAAACCATTGCCGTAAACCTTTTTCAGCCCCCGTATGGAGAGTGCTTTGGTCATCAGGAACACCTTTTGAAAAATTCAGCACAGTGACAGACCCCATGATATACAGCCTGTATGCAAAGACACGGTCAACGCCGCATAGTAGATGGCACAGATATATGGGCGCAGAAGGATTTTGCAACCAACAGGGGAATAAAACTATCGAGCCGAAAAGCAATAAACCATATACTGGTAACCCCACATAACAACAAAAAATCGCGTACCGATACGGAAATGGAAGCTTCATGTTGAAAGTCTTAGGAAAAGACGCTTTGTTCTACGGCGTCTTTTTGTTGTGTTTTTGCCTGTTGTCACTACCTGCACAAGCATTTGTTCAGCAAATGCCGGACGGCTTTGTGCTTGAGTCTGAACTTCTGCAGGCCAATCCGGAGAAGAGGACTTTTGATGAGATCCGCTCTGCCCCCCTTGGCCAGTGGCAAAAAGCATCCAACCAGGTACTCAACTTTGCCATTGATACCCGGGAACACTGGCTGAAAATACGCCTGACCAATCAACGGGATAACCCTGAACAGCTTCTGCTACTGCTGGATCAACCCCTGCAGGACTATATCGATTACTGGCAACTGGATGAGAACCAGCAGGTAAAACAGCAATACCTGACGGGCGATCGACGCTCCTTTGGCAGTCGTCCTCTCGACTATCGTGGCTTTGCTTTTCCGGTCTATCTGAAAAGTCAGGAATCCACTGAGATCTACATCCGACTGGATACCCACGACGGTCTCTACGAAGCGATTCCGATCCATTTACTCACCGGCCCTGAATACCACTACTGGGTGACAACCGATTCACTCTGGTACGGTTTCTATTATGGGGCTTTGCTGATCCTGCTGGCCTATAACCTGATCATCGGGCTGATGACCCGGGAGCGGGATTTCTACCTTTACAGTCTCTATCTGGGCTTTTTCTTTATCTGGAATATCACCTTCCGCGGCTATGGACAGCAATATTTCTGGCAGGACAATACCTGGTTTGCGAATCAGGCTGTTGCCCTGACCTCTTCCGGGATCTTTATCAGCCTGAGTATCTTCACCATTCATTTCCTCCGGCTCAAAAATAAAACCCCGGGGTTCTATAAACTGATCGCTGCAACAACCGTCGTTCAGTTTATTGCCGTGATCATGGCATTCAGTGGGCAGTACGCCTCTGTTTTCGCCTTACTGATGCCGGCGGCAGCAGTGCAGCTGATACTGATACTGGGGGTTGCTGTTTACCGGGCCATGAAAGGCAGCCGACCTGCTCTAATTTTTTCTTTGGCCTGGGGCATCCTGATCATTTCCGCCCTGATCTATTTCGCACAGGTGTTCGGGATGATCCCCGCCAACAGCCTGACATCCAACATTCTGAATATCGGTTCTCTGTTCGAGATGCTGGTTCTGGCCCTGGCGCTGGTAGATAAAATCAATCAGATGAAACGCCAGCAAACCCGGGCACTGGAAGTTAACCTGCAACTGCAACAGGATAACAACAGTGAACTTGAGCGCCTTGTGGACGAAAAAACAGCACAACTGACCGCCCTGAATGAACAGCTAAAGCACGACGCCATCACCGATGCCCTGACCGGCCTCTATAACCGCCGCAAACTTCCGCAACTCTATGAGAATAAGCTTGAGCACTGCAGCCGGCTTGATGAGCAGATCGGTTTTATTCTGTTGGATATAGACCACTTCAAACAGGTCAATGACCGCTTCGGTCATCAGGATGGGGATCAGGTTCTGATTAAACTTTCCGAGGCGATGACCCGATTCTGGCAGGATTGGCCTGCAGACCTGTTTCGCTTTGGTGGCGAAGAGTTTGGCATCATTACCTGTCATAAAGACCGTCATGAGCTGGAGAAGAAAATTCAGACATTCCAGCAACATATCAGCAATCTGTCACTGCACCACAGCGACAACATCACCATTTCAGTGGGTGCGGTGATGATGCCCTCCGGCCAATGCCCTGATCTCGATCAGGCAATAGCGGTTGCAGATGGTCTACTCTATGATGCTAAAAATCGTGGCAGGAACCTCTGCTATATCAGGTCACTCTCGGCTGAAGATCAATGTTAATCCGCCGATTATCTGTTAACATATATAAAAATAACCGCTTTAAATGCTACACCAGATAACCCCAGCCAGAAGAGAGATCAAAGATTGTGCTGAATCTTTATCCTATCCGCCCTTTTCATTTGATCTTCTCTGTCCTGCTTTTTGTCATTGCCCTCCTGCCCTTACCTGCCAATGCTTTTGTATTGGAGACACCTGACGGCATCACGGCCAAAGCTGAACATCTGAAACCTCAGACCTTGCAGGGGGAGCATTCCGAAGAAAACATCCTGAAAAGCACCCTGAGTCAGGTAAGAGCCGTCCCGGACTCAGGCTGGCAAACCGCTGACCCCGGAATTCTCAACCTGTCTGCTGATCCCCGTGAGCATTGGTTCCGGCTCACCTTAAAAAATACCCGCAGCCAATCCAGAACGCTGACGCTACTGCTTGATCAGCCGCTGCAGGATTACATCGATATCTGGCTATTCCGGACACCATCAGCTGAGCCTGACAGCTATCAGCTGGGGGATTATCGGCCTTATACCAACCGGACCGACAATTACCGCGGTTTTGCCATTCCGGTAAACCTCAATGCAGACGAAGAGATCAGCCTCTACCTCAGATTCGATACCTTTGACGGCCTGCATGAGGCCACCCCTGTTTTCCTCTTCGAACCGCAGGCGTATCGGGATCATCTGGGTAACGACAGCCTCTGGTATGGGATTTACTATGGTGCGCTACTGCTGCTGATCGCCTATAACCTTGTCATAGGCCTTCTGACCCGGGAGCGGGACTTCTTCTTTTACAGTCTCTATCTCAGCTTATTTCTTATCTGGAACTTGATGTTCAGAGGCTTCGCACACCACCTTTGGCCCGACAGCTCATGGGTGAGCAATCATGGACTGGTGGTCCTTTCCTGCCTGCTACTGATAGGCCTGTACTTCTTCTCCAGCTCATTTCTGAAATTCAGGCAAAAAAGCCCGCGAATGTATCGGGCCATACAACTGCTCACGCTTTATCAGCTGATTCCGCTTGCCATGGCACTGTCCGGTCAATATGCAACCGCCTTTATGGCGTTTTTCCCCGGCGCATCAGCAATGATGATAACCGTGCTACTTACCGCCATTTTACAGGGGGTAAAAGGTGACCGGGCCTCAAGGATCTTTATCCTTGCCTGGCTTATTCTGCTGATCTCGACCGTGGTCTATTTCGCTCAGGTTATGGGCCTCATTCCTGCCACGCCTCTGACCACCAACAGTATCAATATAGGGTCCATGGTTGAGATGCTCGTACTGGCTCTGGCTCTGGTGGATAAAATTAACCACCTTAAGCAGGAACAAGCTAATACGCTGGCAGAAAACCTGAAGCTGCAACAACAGAATAATGATGAGCTGGAACGTCTGGTAGCAGAGAAAACAGCTCAGCTCACCGAGCTGAACAAACAACTGAAACTCGATGCGATCACCGATGCCTTAACGGGACTGAACAACAGACGACGCCTGCCTCGCCTGTTTGAGAAAAGCCAGCAGGAGTGTCAGGGACAGATCGGATTTATTCTGCTGGATATCGACCATTTCAAACAGGTTAACGATATTTTCGGTCATCAGGATGGTGATCAGGTGCTGATCCGTCTGGCTGACGCGATGAGATCCTACTGGCAAAAATGGACAGCCGATCTGTTTCGTTTTGGCGGCGAGGAGTTTGGCATCATTGTCTGCCATGACAATGCACAGGTGTTAGCAGAGGCGATTCATCAGTTTCAACAACACATCAGCCAGCACCCCCTGCATCGCCAGCAACAGATCACCATCTCGGTGGGAGCCGTCATCATTCCTGCCGGTACAGATACCGATCTGGATCAGGCCATCGCTCTCTCAGACAACCTGCTTTATGACGCGAAGAACAAAGGCCGTAACCGTTGTTTTGTCAGACAACTATAAAGCAGGCGAAAATATCATCTATTCAGGAAAGGGAAATACAGACGGGACAGGACGTCCGTTGCTTTTAATCCGGGGCTTTTGATCCGGAGCAGAAAACGGCAATGACCAGAAGAGTTCAAAACCAGAGGCCGGAAACGAAAAAAGCCCGTCGCATAAGTATGCGACGGGCTTTTAGAATTTGGAGCGGGAAACGAGATTCGAACTCGCGACCCCAACCTTGGCAAGGTTGTGCTCTACCAGCTGAGCTATTCCCGCAAAATGGCGTCCCATAGGGGGTTCGAACCCCTGTTACCGCCGTGAAAGGGCGGTGTCCTAGGCCACTAGACGAATGGGACACACTACCTTTAAAAAGGTAAATTCCGATAAGACCGACTTACATGCTCTGACCATCTGCTTAATAAGCAAATATTGGAGCGGGAAACGAGATTCGAACTCGCGACCCCAACCTTGGCAAGGTTGTGCTCTACCAGCTGAGCTATTCCCGCATCACAAACTGTCGATTCAGACTAAACCAAACTGACAGAAAAGATGGCGTCCCATAGGGGGTTCGAACCCCTGTTACCGCCGTGAAAGGGCGGTGTCCTAGGCCACTAGACGAATGGGACGTATAACATGTAACTAATTTCTTCTGACCGCAGCGTAATTGGAGCGGGAAACGAGATTCGAACTCGCGACCCCAACCTTGGCAAGGTTGTGCTCTACCAGCTGAGCTATTCCCGCATCACATACTGAGTATCTGAAAATTCAGATACAGACAGAAAAAATGGCGTCCCATAGGGGGTTCGAACCCCTGTTACCGCCGTGAAAGGGCGGTGTCCTAGGCCACTAGACGAATGGGACGCAGCCGATTTTGGTTATTTGAAATTGGAGCGGGAAACGAGATTCGAACTCGCGACCCCAACCTTGGCAAGGTTGTGCTCTACCAGCTGAGCTATTCCCGCATCACAAACTGTCGATTCAGACTAAACCAAACTGACAGAAAAGATGGCGTCCCATAGGGGGTTCGAACCCCTGTTACCGCCGTGAAAGGGCGGTGTCCTAGGCCACTAGACGAATGGGACGTGGTCTTGCAAATAACCCCTCATCGAAGGATGGCGCGCATTTTATAGAGCGATCCAAAAGGTGTCAACACCTTTTTTTCGTTTCTTATCAAAAACTTCCATTACTTTGCTTTCACCGGTTACGGCTATGAACCACCACCTCTGTTGAGGGCTTTATTATTCGCGCCCTGAGCATTTTTTTCTTATTATTCATCAAGGTGTATTACGACTGCCTTTTTTAAGTTTTTCAGGATCATGCCGATAGGCAATGGATATGAAGGCTTGTCTTCATATATAGTGAACACTTGATACAAAGTGAAACACTTACCGGATAGCAAAATTACAAAGCTCAGGATAAAGGGAACCTGGAATGTCATCAGTGATCATTCTTGGCGTTGTGCTTTCATTAGCACTGGGCCTCATATTTATTGTCTACTCGAAGCAGGCTGCTGAAAAAAAGCGTGTCGAGCATATTCGCTATTTACGCTCGTTGGGAGACAGAGCCAGAAACCTTATGTTTCTGATGGATGAGATTCCGGCTCATTATCTTGATCAGAATATGCGGGTTTTCCTCTGCCGAAGTATCGTCGAACTTTTTCAGCAACAATATGAAGCCGATCCCGATGATAAAGTAGCCAAGCATCTGGAAAATGCCAAACAGATGCTTGAGTTCGCCACCAAGAATAAGAACGTCTCCACCGTTCCCGTTACAGATATTCAGACTGCGAACAATGTACGTCGCAACCTGAAACTCCTGCACAAACATATATCAGTGCAGTATCAGGAGAAGAAAATCTCCCACGGTGCCGCACAGGGATTCCTGAAACAGCTGCGCAAAGCCTTTACCCAAACCATCATTGAAGTTTATATCTCCGCCGGTAAAAAATCCGAGCGTGAGATGAAGCCTAAAATTGCAGCACTTCACTACCGTCGTGTAATCAGCGAGATGGGCAAAAACAATCAGGGCGGTGACTATACCGACCAGATTCTGGCGACCAAAAAACGCATTGATGAGCTGGAAGAATCTGCAGCCAAACTTGAGCAGCAGGAACGACTGGAAGGCCAGCAGGGTGATCAGCTGACCCAGGAACTGGAAAAAATGGTAGAAGAAGAGGATCAATGGAAGAAAAAACAGGTCTATGATTGATCAACCTGTTTTTATCCACCCTGTTAAAGGGAGCAACCTCTATGACTGACCAAGCTCACTCTCCATCACAAAAACCGGATCAGCAGTGGCAGGAAGAACTGACACCGGAACAGTACGCCGTATGTCGCTGTGGCGGCACCGAGCCTCCGTTCACGGGCAAGTACTATAACCACCACGAAAAAGGCACATATCTGTGCCTTTGCTGCAAAAGCCCACTATTTGATTCCGATACCAAATATGAATCCGGCAGTGGCTGGCCCAGCTTCTGGCAGGCGATCAGCCAAGATGCTATCCGTGAAGAGCGGGATGTCAGCCACGGCATGATACGAACTGAAATCCTCTGCCGCCATTGTGATGCCCATCTGGGCCATGTCTTTCCCGATGGCCCTGAGCCAACCGGCCTGCGCTACTGCGTCAACTCTGCGTCTCTGGACTTTACGGCCGCCGAACCTGAAAACTGATCAGCCGCCATTAAACTGCTGATTAAATCCTGCCTGCTTGATATACTTTACAGCTTAATTGAGCCGCTTTAGCTGACGCTACGGCGGCTTGTTTTGTTAAAAAAGCTGCGTTCAAAAAGTTGCGTTCAGTAAGGTGGGAAAGCCCTATGGCTATGTTAGGTTGGTATCCGGGACACATGAACAAGGCACGTCGTCAGATTAAAGACGCCCTGCCCGAAATTGATGTCATTATTGAAGTTCTGGACGCCCGACTGCCCTACTCCAGCGCAAACCCGATGCTCAATGAGCTACGGGGCAACAAGCCCTGCCTGAAAATCCTCAGCCGGGATGATCTGGCCGATCCGGCATTGACCAAACGCTGGATTAAGCACTTTGAAGCTCAGCATGAAACCCGTGCGATTACCGTTACCACAACTGAATCCCGCACGCTGAAACAGATTCCAAAGATCGTAAAAGAGATGGCAGGCCAGGTCCGCAGAGACCGCCCGGTTCGTGTCATGGTGATGGGCATTCCTAATGTGGGCAAATCCACGCTGATCAACAGCCTTGCCGGTAAGAAAGTCGCCAAAGTGGGCGATGAACCAGCCGTTACCAAGCGCCAGCAGAAAATTGCCCTGCCATCCGGCATAGCCATTATTGATACCCCCGGAGTGCTCTGGCCCCGTATTGAGGATCAGAACAGCGCCTACCGTCTGGCCACCTCTGGCGCAATCCGTAACACCGCTATCGACTATCTCGATATCGCGATGTTTGCTGCCAATGAGCTACTGATACGTTATCCGCAACCTCTGGCAACCCGCTACAAGATGAAAGAACTGCCGGAAACTCCGGAAGCGGTGCTTGAGATTATTGCCAGCAAGCGTGGCGGCCTGAAAGCCGGTGGTCAGATCGACTGGCACAAAGCCTCTGAGGTCTTACTGAATGATCTCCGTGGCGGCCATATGGGACGCCTCACCCTTGAAGTACCGGAAGATATTCCGGAACCGGTTGCAGAAGAAGATGAAGGTGACATACCTGCGGAAGAGGATAACGGGAATCAGTCGGCACAGAGCAAAGAGGCACCAAAAGCGGAATAAAAGCCTCCTGAGCATGTAAGATCAGGCTCCTTACCCGCCTAAAGTACCCTATGGAATATTTCTCTAACTGATATATATCAAATATCCCATCAACCTATTCCTATAACCTAACCAGCATTTTTCCCCAAAGGCTTGCCCGCTAACGGCAAGCCGATGAGACCAGCGACAAGGTAACCGCTCTTCTATGCAAAACCCTTCTGCCTCAAAACCGGAAACCGATGCGCCTCAGACGGAACGTCGTCAAAGCCCGTCTACCGCTACCGTTCTGGATGATGCAACCGGAGGGCTTTACCGTAAGCTGTCCGAACTGAACCTGTTTGACACCCTGACCAACCGATACCACTCCGACGACTTTAACGCCGCCCGAAGCGAATATATCCGTACCCGCGTTAATATCCTGAGTGTCGTTTTCGCTATTTTTGCGCCCCTCTGGATTCCGATGGATTATCTGCTGCTGGAATCAGATGATCTGGGAGTCATCGCCTTTTATCGCCTGATGCTGTTCAGCGGGATGCTGCTACTGCTGGTGGTAAACAACGCCCGCAAGCGCCACCTTCAGCACTCATTGCTCTGTCTAACCCTGCTGATCGCCTTTCCGGCTATCTTTTATACCGCCAGTCTGTTTCAGCTGATGGACAGCAATACCGCGCTCATCGGCTACACCTTTATTCCGTTTCTGCTGGTGGCGATATTAAGTGTCTTCCCCCTCACCATAATGGAAGCGACCATTCTGGGTGCAGGTCTTATCGTCACTCTGCTCTACAACGATTTCTTTGCCGGTACTCTGTTCACACTGGATGGCTTTAAAGATCTCTGGTTAATCTCCACCCTGCTGGTGATCGCCCTCTGGGCCAACCAGGCGCAGCTGCACATGCTGTTACGCCTCTATCGTCAGGCAACGCGTGACCCGTTAACGGGTCTTCTGAACCGCCGGATCATGATGGAAAGAGTGAAAGAGCTGACCAGAATCTGGAGCAAAACAGAGAAGCCTGCGGTCAGCGTTATGATGCTGGACCTTGATCGCTTTAAGCGGATTAATGATACCCATGGCCATCTCACCGGCGACCGGGTTCTGCAGGCCTTCAGTCAGATCATGAAAGATGAGCTTCGTAACAGCGACATCCTGACCCGTTATGGTGGTGAAGAGTTTGCCGCCATACTTCCGGGCACCTCTGTCGAAAACGCCCTGAAAGCCGCTGAACGGATTCGTATGCGCTGCGAGCAATCCTGGGTTACCTCCAAAGACAACGAACCGGTTCGCTTTACTGTCAGTATCGGTGTGGGTGAATTAGCACAGGATGAAGAGTTCAATGACGCGCTACACAGGGTCGATAACTCCCTGTACGAGGCGAAGAAAACCGGTCGTAATAAAGTGGTTCAGTCCAGCTGAACCACTTTCGTTTCAGAGCATGACAGAGCCCACTGTGATTAACGTCCTTGCCAGCAAGGAGACCGCTTACCCAAAAAGGCATCAACCCCTTCCTGCGCATCATAAGCCAGCATATTTTCGGTCATCACCCGACTGCAGTGATTATAGGCCTCACTCTGGGTCATATCGCGCTGCTGATAGAAGGCCTCTTTACCCACTTTCAGCGTGTAGGATGATTTTGCCGCAATCAGTGCTGCAACCTGATCAACCCGGGCATCCAGCTCATCTGCTGCAACGGCCTCATTAATCAGCCCCATACTTTCTGCCTTATCAGCGGCGACCATCTCGCCGGTCAGCAGCATAGCCATCGCATGCTTGGGATGAACGGCCCGTGTCAGGGCAACCATAGGGGTTGAACAGAACAGTCCGATATTAACGCCCGGCGTTGCAAAGCGTGAATCTGCGGCAGCATAAGCCAGATCACAGGTCGCCACCAGCTGGCAACCCGCTGCCGTAGCGATTCCGTGTACTTTGGCGATCACCGGCTGTGGCACCGACTGCACCTTGGCCATCAGCTCTGCACAGGTGGAAAACGTCTCCTGATAGAAGGCTTCAGTGCCGCCCTCCTTCATCTCACGCAGATCATGACCGGCGCAGAAACCTTTACCGCTGCCGGACAAAACCACCGCCTTAACCGACTTATCATCCGCTACCGCATTCAGCTGATGAATCAGCTCCTGCATACAGGCTAACGACAACGCGTTATACGCCTTAGGGCGATTCAGGGTCAGATAGGCAACCCCTTCTTTATCCTGACGCAGAACCAGAGCTTCGGGGTTCTGTTCAGATGATACCTGCTGAGCCTCACCTTGCATTCCAGACATATAAACGGTCCTTTTTATTGTTTGAATCGTGTTTATCAGAAAAACAGCATATCACTCTGATTAAAAAAACCCATCAGTCAGACTATTCATCTATTTATCCGCTTACCAAAGCCGGATAAATTATTTAATATGGATCGCTTTCCTATACCCTGAGGCATCACAGCCTAATCAAACACTTAGCCCGCACAACGGAACCCGTATGCAAACCATCAAAAAGTCCACAAAACTGAACAATGTATGTTATGACATCCGTGGACCTGTCCTTGAAGAAGCCAAACGAATGGAAGAGGAAGGTCACCGTATTCTTAAACTGAATATCGGTAACCCGGCCCCATTCGGCTTTGAGGCACCGGAAGAGATTCTGCAGGATGTACTTTATAACCTGCCCAATGCCCAGGGCTACTGCGAATCCAAAGGTTTGTACTCGGCCCGTAAGGCGGTGATGCAGGAGTGTCAGCGCAAAAAAATCGACAATGTGTCCATCGAAGATATCTATCTGGGCAACGGTGTCAGCGAGCTGATCGTAATGGCGACTCAGGGTTTGCTGAATGACGATGATGAACTGCTGATTCCGGCACCGGATTATCCGCTGTGGACCGCAGCAACCCGTCTGGCGGGCGGCAAAGCCGTTCACTACATCTGTGACGAACAGGCTGACTGGTATCCGGATATCAATGATATTCGCAGCAAGATCACCGAGCGCACCAAGGGTATTGTGATCATTAACCCGAACAACCCCACCGGTGCTCTGTATCCGGAATCCCTGCTTCAGGAGATTATTCAGGTTGCCCGCGAGCACAATCTGGTGGTGCTGGCCGACGAAATCTACGACAAAATTCTTTACGATGAAGAGAAGCACACCTCCATCGCAAGTCTGGCGGATGACGTACTCTTTCTGACCTTCAACGGTCTGTCGAAATCCTATCGTGTGGCAGGTTTCCGTTCCGGCTGGATGATTATCAGCGGCAACAAGCATAAGGCCTCAGACTTTATCGAAGGTCTGAACATGCTCTCCTCCATGCGCTTATGCGCCAACGTACCGGCGCAGCATGCGGTACAAACCGCTCTTGGCGGCTATCAGAGCATCAATGACCTGATTCTGCCCGGTGGTCGTCTGAAAGAGCAGCGGGATCTGGCCTGGGAGATGCTGGACAACATTCCCGGTATCAGCTGCGTGAAGCCCAAAGGTGCGCTTTATCTGTTCCCGAAACTGGATGTGAAACGCTTTAACATCCACGATGATGAGAAGTTTGCCTACGACCTGCTCAAACAGGAGAAGATGCTGGTGGTTCAGGGTACCGCCTTTAACTGGCCGGAACCGGATCACTTCCGTATCGTATCTCTGCCTTACGTTGATCAGCTGGAAGATGCGATCAACCGCATTGGCCGATTCCTGAGCAAATACAGCCAGTAAGCGCAGCCAGATGCCCGATAACAGGCACACAGATCAGTACCCCGGCATGTCCGGGGTATTTTTTTGGTAAATACTTCATTTTTTAGGGAACTTTCACGGAACCAAAAAAATAGGGCGTTATCAAAGGGGCATCTGGTTGGATAATGCTTTAAAACGAACCACCGGCAGCAATCGCGATGTGACAACAAAAATGCACCTCCCCCTTGCAACCGGATGTTTCAACCCAATTTGATGTTATATATCTGATTTATAAAAAAGCTGATTAACTTGATGGAGAATTCGCAAACATGATGCGTATCGGACTATTCCTTTTAACGAACCTGGCCGTGCTTGTAATCGCAGGTATCGCCCTTAGCGTACTGGGGGTAGGTAGCTATCGCGAAGGCGGCGGCCTCAACCTGACCAGCCTGCTGATCTTCTGCGGTATTTTCGGTATGACAGGCTCGCTGGTTTCCCTGTTTATGTCTAAAACGATTGCCAAGATGAGTACCCGTACTCAGGTAATCGACCAGCCACGTAACGAAACCGAAGCCTGGTTACTGCAAACCGTTGCAGAACTGTCGCAAAAAGCCGGTATTAAAATGCCGACCGTGGGTATTTTCCCGGCGATGGAATCCAACGCCTTTGCAACCGGCTGGAACAAAAACGACGCGCTGGTTTCGGTCAGTGCCGGTCTGCTGCAACGCATGAGCCCGGATGAAGTTCGTGCGGTTCTGGCCCACGAAATCGGTCACGTTGCTAACGGCGACATGGTGACTCTGGCGCTGATTCAGGGCGTGGTAAACACCTTTGTGATGTTTGTAACCCGTGTTGTGGTTTACGCCATCGACCAGTTCACTGCCGATGAGAACGGTGAAGGCGGACTGGGCTGGATTGCAGAGCTGGGTCTGACCATCGTACTGGATATCCTGTTCGGTATTCTGGCCTCCTCCATCGTTGCATGGTTCAGCCGTAAGCGCGAGTTTAAAGCTGACCATGCCGGTGCGACGCTGGCAGACCGTCAGTCGATGATTAACGCACTGCAGCGTCTGAAAGCGGAATCCGGTGAAGAGAGCATGATGAAAGGCTCTATGACCGCTCTGGGTATCTCCGGCGGTAAGATGTCTGCGATGTTCGCCTCTCACCCGCCGCTGGATGCACGTATTGAAGCGCTGCAGCGCGGCCGTTAATCGGGGTTTAACATCCTGATCAACGCGCTGGTGACAGAGCGTATGAAACAAAAGAACCGGCCTGCACACTGCAGGCCGGTTTTTTTGCCTTGTATTTCTTTATTGAGATCCTCCCACCGGAACGCAGATAAACGCCCTCTTTACTAAAGTCAGCACTTTTCAATAGTAAGCTAACAGTAAGCAGCATCCATCATATTAGTTTTACCGTATAATTCCTGACACTTATGGCGAGCTATCTGCTTGAGGCTTTCATCACCATGCAACCAAGCCGTAAGGTCTCCGCCCTGCGCACTCAACACCAGACAATCACCAAGCGACAGACGTAAAGGTCTTAACCATGTCGAATATATTATTACCCGCCAATGAAACAGAACGTCTTCAGCATCTGCATGATCTGGCGATTCTCGACACGGGTCGCGACCCCGGTTTTGATCGGCTGACCGAGCTGGCACAGGACCTGTTCGATGTCCCTGTTGCGCTGGTATCGCTGGTGGATCAGAACCGTCAGTGGTTTAAGTCTGAACAGGGCTTCAACAGTTGCGAGACCCACCGTGACGTTTCTTTCTGCTCCCATGCGGTGCTGCATGGGGCAAATCTCATTATCCCCGATGCCCAGCAGGATGAACGCTTCAGAAACAATCCTCTGGTGACCGGTGAACACGCGATACGTTTTTATGCCGGAGTGCCTATCAGCATCCGGGATGGTCTGCATCTGGGTAGCTTCTGTATTCTGGACACCCAACCCCGCACTCTATCTCCGCAGGAAGAGCGCCGACTGGAACAACTCGCCCGTCAGGCTGAGGAGCTGATTCGCCTGCACCAGAAGAGTATTGCCCTTGCCCGGGAAAAGAATGAAGTCGACAT
This sequence comes from Oceanospirillum sp., assembly GCA_048264105.1. GTDB lineage: Bacteria > Pseudomonadota > Gammaproteobacteria > Pseudomonadales > Halomonadaceae > Oceanospirillum. Next base: position 78,038 of record JBLXDJ010000005.1, on the reverse strand, counting down.
CAGCCGTGCCCGCTACCGGGCCATCGTTGATTCAGCCGCTGCAGGCATCATCCGGATCAATCACTGCGGCACCATTCTTGAGGTTAACCCCTTTGCCCAACAACTCCTCGATTACACCGAAGAGGAGCTGAAAGGCAAAAATGTCAAAGTGATCATGCCCAGCCCCTGGGCCAAAGAGCATGATGATTACCTGCGCCGCTTTATGCACAGCGGGAAAGCCAAAATTATTGGCAAAGGACGGGAGGTGGAAGCCAAGCGGAAAGACGGAACCCGCCTGCCGATCCACCTTGGGGTGAGCGAAGTCCACAGCAATCAGCCCGGTGAACGGCAGTTTATCGGCATCCTGTCAGATCTGCAGGATATACGGGCCGCTCAACAGGCCGAACAGCAGGAAAAAGCGCTGCTGAAGATTTTGCACCACGGCCTGACCGACTATCAGGCGTTACTGTCCCAGGACAAACTCTGGGCATTCCTGATGGAAGCGCTCAGAGAGCTTACTGACAGTGATTACGCGTTCATCGGTGAAGTGCTGACCATTAAAGGCCGGAAAGCCCTTAAGCTGCATGCCATTACCGACCTGTCCTGGAGCGAAGAATCCAGGCGACTGATGGAACAACTGGTTGCCGGGGATATGTTGCTTACCAACCCGGAAACTCTCATTGGTAAGGTCTTTGCCGGTGAAGAGCTGATAATCGACAACAGGATGCAGGAGCGATTCGGCAACAGCCACCTGCCACCGGGCCACCCGGAGTTGTACCGCTATATGGGCGTCCCGATTTTCGATCAGGGTGAAGTGATCGGTATGTTTGCCATCGCCAATAGTCCGAAGGACTATCAGCCGGAACAGGCCGAATGGCTGAAACCCTTCACCAGTACCTGTGCACTTCTGATCCGTCTTTACCGCCAGATGCATGAGCGCGAACAGATTAACGAGCAGCTGCGTCAGGCGCGGGATGACGCCCAGCAGGCCAGTGAGGCTAAAAGCGAGTTTCTCTCGTCTATGAGCCATGAACTGCGTACCCCCATGAATGCAATTCTGGGTTTTGCCCAGCTACTGCAATCCGGCAAGCATCCTCTGACCGAACGTCAGCAGCGCCATGTCAAACAGATCTATAAAAGCGGCCAGCATCTGCTTGCCCTGATCAACGATGTACTGGATCTGGCGCGCATTGAGGCGGGTCGTATCAGCGTCTCGCTGGAACCCCTTAATGTCGCCGAAATGATGCAGGATGCTCTGGAAGGACTGCAGCCGATCGCAGATCAGTATCAGATCAGTATTCAGCCTGATGAAAGCATCACCCATGAGACCTGGGTTAACGCCGACTACACCCGCTGTCAGCAGGTGCTGATCAATCTGGTCACCAATGCCATAAAATATAATCGTCCGGATGGCCGCGTATTTATTCGCTGCAAGGTCATAGACGATCAGTTGCGGATTGAGGTTGAGGATACCGGAGACGGCATATCCCCGGACCAACTGGAAGAACTGTTCCAGCCCTTTAACCGCCTTGGTGCAGAAAACTCCGCGATTGAAGGCACAGGTATCGGTCTGGCACTGAGCCAACAGCTCGTTGAGCTGATGCAGGGAAGGATCGGCGTCGAAAGCGAAGAATATAAAGGCAGCTGTTTCTGGTTTACCCTGCCCCTGGCAGACAGTCAGAAAAACCGGGATAGTTCACAACAGCAGAAGACAGAGCAGCAACAAGGTCTGCACCTGCTTTATGTTGAAGACAATCCGGCCAGCCAGCGCCTGTTGCAGGCCTTTATCGACGAACAGCCGGAGTACCGCCTGACACTGGCCTCATCTGCCGAAGTGGCGCTTGAGATCGCCGCATCCGATGTACCGGATCTGATTCTGATGGATCTCGACCTGCCCGGCATCAGTGGCCTGCAGGCGCAAAAAATGCTGGCCCGAAATCCTCTGACCCGGAAAACACCGGTCATTGCGGTTTCTGCCTCGGCTTCAGATCATTGCCGCACGAAACTGCTGCAGGAAGGCTTTATCGAATATCTGAACAAACCACTGGATCTGGATCAGCTACTTCAGACACTGCAAACACGATTGGGGCATTAATTATGGACAGACAACGCTCATTAAATACCGACGCCGATATCCTGATCCTTGATGACAATGAGGTCAATGTCGATCTGTTAGCCAGTTTGCTGGAAGACGAAGGCTTTGAGCAGGTCGAGTGCATGACCGACCCGCGCAAACTGATGCCCAGAGTACAGCAGAAAATTCCGGATCTGATTTTTCTTGATATTCGCATGCCTCATATCACCGGGCTCGAACTGTTGCAGCAGCTGAGAGATCTGCTGGGCGACCAGCTACCGGCCGTGATTATTCTGACCGCCAATACCGATCAGAGCACCCGCTATCAGGCGCTGGAACTGGGGGCACGGGACTTTCTCACCAAGCCTTTTGATAATCAGGAAGTGCTGCGCCGACTGCAGAATATTCTTCAGGAACAACTCAAACTGCAGCAGCAGATGTTCCGTGCCGACGAGCTGGAAACCCTGGTTGAGGAGCGAACCTGCGAACTGCGTCGTATGAGCGTTGAAGACCCCCTGACCGGTATGCCCAACCGCCGGGGACTGCTCAACCTGTTACAGAAACAACTGGAACAGAACGAACCCCTGCTGCTCTACTTTTTCGCCGTAGACGGGCTGGAAGAGATGTCCCGCCTGCATGGACTTGAGGTGGCGGAAAATCTGGCACTGGCCCTGAAAGAGAGAGCCGAGGCACATCGTCAGCCGGGTGATATTCTGGGTCTCTGGAGCAGTACCGAATGGGTACTGGCACGCCCTACCGAACAGGCGGCAGACCTCTCCTGCGAAGAACTGGCCAAACATGTTATGCCGTTGCTGAACACGATCCGCGAACCGATCGACTATCAGGAGTTCAGAATACGCCTGAATGTACGCGCTGGTCTGAGTTCCTCCGGCCAGAACCGGTCGGCAGAAACCCTGATCCGACTGGCCGCTCTTGCCGTGCCGAAAAAGCCCAACACCTGGCGGGACTACACGCCGGAACTGGAAGCGCAGCTTCAGCAAAAGCTCACTCTTCAGGAGGCGCTGAACCACGCCGTAGAGCGACAGGAACTGGAGCTCTACTTCCAACCCAAAATCACCCTTAAGACGCAACAATGTCTGGGAGCTGAAGCACTCCTGCGCTGGAGTCATCCGGATTTAGGACGCATCCCACCGGATGTCTTTATTTCGGTGGCTGAGAAAACCGGTCAGATCATCGAGATCGGTCAGTGGGTTCTGGACAACAGCTGCCGGAAACTGAAGCAATGGCGGGATCAGAACCAGGTGCCGGATAACTTTGTGCTGGCGATCAATGTGGCCAGCCAGCAGCTGATTCAACCGGACTTTGCCCGTAACTGTCTGAACAGCCTTGAACACTATCAGTTACCAGCGGCGGCGCTGGAGATTGAAGTGACCGAATCCGGTCTGATGACCGATATGGCGGCAGCGCTGGAGCAACTCAGCCTGTTAGCCAAAGCAGGCATCTCTATCGCCATCGACGACTTCGGTACCGGATATTCGTCGCTGGCCTACCTGAAAGAGCTGCCGGTTTCGGTCCTGAAAATTGATCGTGCTTTTATCAAGGATATGCACGAAAACGACCGGGATAAGAAGCTGGTGGAAACCGTGATGCAGATGTCTGAGAACTTTGACTTTATCACCGTGGCCGAGGGTGTCGAAAACGAGGAGCAACTGCAGATTCTGAAAGACTTAAGCTGTGAGCTGATTCAGGGTTATTACTATTCACCGCCGCTGGCGGAAAAGGCCCTGCTGCAATATATCGCGGCGATCAATGACTAAGCCGGGATCGATCCTTTAGCGCAGATCAGCAGTGGGTCTGAAGTAGCCTTCAGACCCACTGATTAACCCTGACGTCTATTCATAGGGAGGGGAAAAGGCAGGGGCAACGGCTAAACAATCATCACCGGACATTTAGCATGGGCAGCAACCCGCTGCGAAACACTGCCCAGAAACATACCATCTACATCGGTATGAGTTCCCTTCGAGCCCATAACAATCAGATCAACCTCCTTCGACTTGGCAAAGGCAACGATCTTTTTCGAAGGACGCCCGCCTTTGACAAAGCCCCGACAGGTTACCCCCTGTTTAAGGGCATGTTTTTTCGCCTGATCCACCACATCACGGGCGTACTCAGTTAACGCCTGATCAGGAATCTGCATATCATCCGGACGAACCATCGAGAGCGACGCCTCAAACAGGCTGTGATGCTTGTAAACGCATAACAGGTAGATCTCCGCCTCGGTATCCTGCTGTTTCGTCAGTTGCTGCAACTCTATCGCCTTATCCAAAGCATCCAGCGCTGTGACCGAGCCATCAACAGCCACTAAAATTCGTTTAAACATAACAACTCCTCAAACCCGGGTTAGTCACTGAATGCCACATCCCGCAGGAAAAGCGCGATTTCGGGGAAGGCCACCAGAAGACCCGCGGAAAACAGCAGGATCCCGATAAACGGCCCGGTTCCCCGCACCACTTCCCAGTAGGGTTTCTTAAAGATCGCAATGGCAGTGAAAATATCGCAGCCAAAGGGCGGTGTTGCTGAACCAATAGCCACCTGCAGCGTAATGATGATCCCTACGTGCACCGGATCCAGACCGGTCGCTTCAATCGCCGGGGCAAAGATTGGCGTCAGTACCAGAATCACCACGATCGGATCAACAAACATGCAGGCAACAAAGAAGGCCACCGAAATAGCCACCAGCACACCTATTGGCCCCATCTCATTAATGCCCACCGCATCCAGAATGGTCTGAGGAATCTGGGCAAAGGAGATAATCCAGGAGAAGCCGTTACCCACACCCACCAGAATAAAGACCACCGCTGTGATCAGGCCGGTGGACTTGGCGATGGTGTAGATATCCCGGCTGGTCAGAGAGCGGAAAACCCCAAACTCCAGAATAACGGCGTAGAGTACACATACCGCTGCAGCTTCCGTCGGGCTGAAAACCCCACCGTAGATACCGCCGACAATAATCACCGGGAACATCAGTGGCCAGACCGCCATTCGGGTCGCCCTGAAACGCTCAACCCAACTGGCTTTATCTTCGGTGGGAACATTGTGTACCGTCGCGTAGATCAGGCAGTACACCGAGAACAGGAACAGAATCAGCAGCCCCGGCCCGATACCGGCGATAAAGAGCTCTGCGATAGAGGTCTCTGAGATTACGCCGTAAATAATCATGCCGATGCTGGGGGGAATCAGAAATGCAATATCACTGGCATTGATAATCAGCGCCAGCGAAAACGAATCGGAATACCCCGCCTTGAGCAGCTTAGGCCGCAGGGCTGACCCCACAGCAACAACGGTTGCCTGAGTCGAGCCGGATACCGCGCCAAACAACGTACAGGAGGTGGCGGTACTGATCGCCAGACCACCACGGATGTGACCGATATAGGTCATCACCATATCGATCAGCCGGCTGGCAGATTGCCCCCGGGTCATAATATCCGCCGCCAGAATAAACATTGGAACGGCGATCAGCGAAGCCGGACGAATCCCGCCCAGAACCTGCTGAATAAAGGTATCCATCTGCCCCACGCCACCGAACATCATGTAGAAGCCGGTCAGTGCCGCAGTAATCAGCGGGATCATCATAGGAAAACCGAGCAGAAGCAGCACGATCATAATCAGCATTAAGGTGGTAGCCATGATCAATCCTTATGCAGTTTTTTGTGAAGCTGAGCCTTGGCTGAGCTGAGACGGCTCAGACTTCAGACTCATCATCGGCGTAACCATCCAGCACACCGGTAGAGAGGTAGATATCCTTACTGGTCAGGTTTTTTACCACCGTCAGGAAATACTGAATCCCGGTAATGGCAAAGCCCACCGGCACCCAGATATAGATCCACCAGATCGGAAAACCCAGCGCCGGCAGGATGCGTCCCCGTTTAAAAACGTCCGCAACATACTCGTAAGAGAGCCAGGCGAGGAAAAACATAATGGCCGAGGTGACCAGAGCAATCAGAATCATCGCCCACTTCCGGGTCTGGTGCGGCAGGGAATCATAGATGGCAGACATGCGGATATGTCGTCCCTGTCGGGCGGCATAACCGATACCGGCAAAAGTGATAAGAATGATCAGAATCCGGTTGATCTCACCGGCAAAAAAAAGCCCCTGGCCGAAACCAAACCGGGCAACAACATTGATGCAGGTATTCAGCGCCATCAGAAGAACGCCGGAAGCCAGCATAAAGGCCTCAACTTTACTGATCAGATTGTCGAACTTACCCAGCAGGCCAGGGAGCTCGGAGTGATAGGTTAAATTTTCAGAATCCGTCATGGCATTTCGCCCATGCTTCGGCAAGCTGCGTTGCCGTTAATATCTGACAGAGAGACCTGCTATACAGGCCTCTCTGACGTCAGCATCCATTGGGATGGATACAGGGAAGTGCTTACTTAGAGACCGTTTTCAGATCTTGTTTGAACTGCTGCAGAAGCGCTTTACCGCTTTCGCCGGTCATGTCGTAGAAGGTTTTCTCGACCTGAGGTGCGCGGGCTTTAAACTTCTGAATCTGACGGTCAGTCAGGCGGGTTACAGTAACGTCGTCACTGCTTTTAGTGATCTTCTCCAGAGAGCGCTCTGCAAGGCCATCGATATGCTCAATGGTTTCATTGAAAGCGTATTCTGAGGCATCACGAATCATCTGCTGCTCTTTGGCAGAAAGGTCATCGAAGAACTCTTTATTGGCCATTGAGGCGGTGGTGAACCAGCCATGACCGGTAAAGATCAGGTTGGGAGACACTTCATACAGGCCACCGGATTCGATCCAGAAAATCGGGTTTTCCTGACCCTGAATCATATTGGTCTGCAGAGCGCCGTAGACTTCACCCCATGGCAGTGGCGTCGGCGTTGCCCCAAAGGCTTCGTAGGTCGAGGACAACAGCGGGTTGGTCATCACACGAATCTTCTTACCTTTGAAGTCCTGAGGGTTCGTTACCGGCTCATCTGCGGTAACCACCATCTCACCTTCCGGGTACATTTTCAGCAGCTCAAGGCCTTTGTCAGCATAGAGCTCGGTGAAGTCTTCGTTGATCGCTTTACTCTCACGGAAGAACTTAACCACCGTATCCATATCGGTAGGCAGCAGGTAAGGAATGAAAAAGATCTGGGCTTCAGGGATCAGAGAGCCGGTAAAACCGGGAGACTGGTTCACAAACTGCAGAATACCTGCCTGTGTCTGCTCCATAATATCGTCGGACTCACCCAGCTCACCAAAGCGATAGATCTTCAGCGTATGCTCGGAATTGTCTTCGATATACTCTTTGAACTTATGGGCGTACACATCCTGTACGTCACCCTTGTACTCTTCGTGGGCATAGCGCCACGTATCCGCTTGTGCCATTCCGGCTGCCGTTGCCAGAGTGGCGGCTACGCAGGAAATACCTGCGATCTTCTTCAATTGACTGGTTACTGACATCATGTCGCTCCATCTTCCGACACTGCCGAACAAGGCAGTAAAATTGACCTGAGTCTTCAGAACCGATGCCATTCAAAGGTTGAAAAGCATATAACTCAATGGATCTGAAACCCTCAGCGAACTGAACAGGCAAAACCTGTGGGGAAGTTTCGAACGGATCTTCCCGATGTTTTACAGATGGCAACCATCTGCCTTTTTTAACGTAGCGAAATTTATGATTGAGCGTCAAGGTGTAATAAACAGATAAAAAACCTTAAAAAAACTGGGTTAACCGAGGGTTTTACCGGTTTTTAACATCAGGTTCAGAAAAAGCAGAATGACGGGAAGTCAGTGCACAGGCGGCACAAAGCCGGACAAGTCGCTTTCTTTCAGGCAAAAAAATACCCGGCCAAAGCCGGGTATCATGCAAAAAATTTAAGGGTCGCTTACTTAGAACAATAATTATTCATCGGACCGAACAAACTATTTTCCCAAACGAACGGAAAAGCCAAATTTCTCTAACCGGTCACCCAGTTTCTTCTGGCTGGTTTTCAGCTGAACCTTAAGGGTATGAAATTCGCGACGTACCGGATAAGCCCGGCGTAACTCGTCAAAAGCCTGTCCCAGAGGGATCTCTTTTTTACGTGCTTTGCTGAATGCACGACGCATTGCCATATCGTCATTGCGGACATCGTAGCAGGCACGGATTGCCGTCAGGGTGGATTGCCAGCGGTGCGCCTGACTGGAGAACGAAAGCTTGCGCAGCGGAGGCTCAGGGATCAGCTGCCCCAGTTTCTTACGGGCAGGCAGGCCGAAGTGCTGGCACACGGACTGATACACCATCTCAGTACCACCTAGCTTGCCATCCAGGCTGTAACCGGCGATATGCGGTGTGCCCACATCCACCAGCTCCAGTAGCTCATGATCAATATTTGGCTCTGACTCCCATACATCCAGTACGGTGTACAGATCACCTTTTTCCTGCAGACGGGTTTTCAGTGCCTGAGTATCAATAGCTGCGCCCCGGCCACTGTTGATCAGCACCGTATCCGGTTTCAGCTTATTGATGCGGGACTCATTCAGCAGATGCAGCGTAGGATGCTCACCCTGCTTAATCAGCGGTGTGTGCATGGAGATAATATCCGACTGCTCCAGCAGCTCATCAAGCTCTGTAAAGCCTTCAGAGCCCTCTGCCTCAGCACGGGGCGGGTCATTCACAAGGACGTTAAGACCGATCTCTTCCAGACGCTCCCTGAGCCGACCACCCACATTACCGGTGCCGATAATACCTATGGTTTTATCTTTCAGGATAAAGTCTTCCTGATCTGCCAGCAGAGACAGGACACTCAACACATACTCCACCACGGAGTTGGCATTGCAGCCCGGGGCATTTGCAAAGCCGATTTTATTCGCTGCCAGATACTCCTGATCGATATGATCACAACCGATGGTTGCGGTGGCCACAAAGCGTACATTGGTACCCTGCAGCAACACCTCATTGACCTGGGTAATAGAGCGTACCAGTAACACATCAGCCTTCTGAATCTGCTCCCGGGTCATGGAACGTCCCGGCAGTGTTTCAATCGTACCCAGTTCGGAGAAGAACTCCTGAACCAGGGGGATATTTTCATCGGCAATAATGTGCATCAGTTTTCCTCTGCTCTATTTTTGATACGGCTTTATATAACGCTGCCTTGCTTTTGCAAACAAGCTAAAGCGCTTTTTATATCAACACTTTACAAATGCGAGGGATTCAGGCTCAATTCCTGCCACTGGTAGAAATTGGGTCCGGATACTTCGCGTATCTGCTTAATTCTGTACTTTTGGTACAATCAAGCCGTTCAGAATAAGTACACCTGAAAAGATTCACTAATCCTGTTCTGATTCAGCAATCTGAACAGGGTTATACTGACTCAATTTATACCCTGCCTGACAAACCGGCAGTTAGCGCTTTAAAGGGACTACTAACCGATCAATAACGATCTCAGTAGTTGGGAATCATATCAGTCCGCAGGAGTTGCACAAGTGATTGTTCGCTGGCAAAACGAACATGATTACTGTCTGGTTCATATCCATCAGGATATGTTCGGCGACTGGCTGTTAACCAAAGCCTGGGGGCAGATTGGCACTCAGTTTGGTGGCCTGACGCACTCTCTGATGGAATCCTATGAAGAAGCGGTAACCCTGATGGAAAGCATCGGCACCGTACAGGAAAGCCGGGGGATGAAACGCGTGCTGCAGCTGGATGACAGCGAAGAAGCCGCCGATCTCTTCTCCGACCTGATGAAAGCCGGCGAGCTGCCCACCGGCTAAACAGATCAAACGCTGGTGACCTTAAGCCTGTGCCAGCGCCAGATACTCTTCGGCAGCCACCTGATCGAACGGCCAACCCAGCTCCTCTTCCCGCCCCTCAAGACGAATCACCGGAATACGGATACCGTATTGCTCCACCAGAGCTTCTGACTCACTGATCTCCACCAGCTTAAGCTCTATCCCCTTTTCCGCTACCAGCGGATGCACAATCGCCAGCGCCTGCTCACACAGATGACAGCCAAGCGTGGTGTACAGATTTAAAACCTTACTCATCTTTATTCTCCGAAACTTCTAACAGCTAAACGCAACAACCTGATATAAAAACAGCCTGCGGGGAAGCCCCGTCAGGCTGTATTTTTTACACCCTACGATCAGTCAAAATAACGGATCTCAAAGCAGTGATGAATCTTAGGATTACGGGCAAAATCCGTTGGCACTGACTCTTTCGAGATATCCTGCACGTCAAACTCTTCAAGAACGGACTCATCCATTTTGAAACTGCGCAGGTTATTAGAGAAGATCAGCGCCCCGCCAGGTGCCAGCACCCGCATCGCATCACGAATCATACGGCCATGGTCCCGCTGAATATCCAGCACATCCTTCATCCGCTTCGAGTTGGAGAAGGTTGGCGGGTCCATAAAGATCAGGTCAAACAGACGGCTGTTTTCCTGCAGCCACTGCTTGCAGTCCGCCTGAATAAACTCATGCTCTTCACCATAGAATCCGTTCAGGCGCATATTCTTTTTGCCCCAGTCCAGATAGGTGTTGGACAGATCAACACTGACCGTACTGCGGGCACCACCGACAGCAGCATGCACCGTCGCCGTTGCGGTATAGCAGAACAGGTTCAGAACCCGCAGATCTTTTGACTGCTCGCCGATATAGGTGCGGATCGGACGATGATCCAGGAACAAACCGGTATCCAGATAATCGTCGAGATTAACCAGCAGTTTGCATGGCCCTTCGGTGACCGTCATCATCTCGCGCTTTTTGTCCATCTTCTCGTACTGAGCACGACCGGACTGACGCTTACGCTGCTTCAGGTGAATGTTGGACGGGTTGATATTGAAGACACCCGGTAACACCTGAATCACATCCATCAGGCGGCGCTCTGCCTTGGCAGGGTCGATCGTCTTCGGTGGTGCGTATTCCTGAACATGCAGGTGATCACCGTAGACATCCACAGCAACCGCGTATTCCGGAATATCAGAGTCGTAAGCGCGATAGCACTCCGTTTTCTCTTTTTTCAGCCATTTTTTCAGATTTTTCAGGTTTTTACGCACCCGGTTAGCGAACATACGCCCGCCTTCACTCCAGGCGGATTCATCCATAATCAGCTCTTCAGTACTCTGAGTCGGCTTATCAGGACGTACCCGCTGGTCGGAATCAGCAGCCACAGCAAACAGCAGCAATTTACACGGCAGAGCGCCGTTAAACATGTTGTATTGCTTATGACTGCGCAGACCCATCTTGTGACACAGATCGGCGTTACCGGTGAATACAGAGACCTGCCAGCCCGGGAAAGACTCTTTCAGACGATCACCTAGGTGACGGTACAGGTGGATCAGCGACGGCATATCACTGATACGTTCACCGTAAGGCGGGTTGGTCGCAACAAGACCCGCTTCCAGATTACCGGCGTGAGTTGGCTGAACAAAATAAGCCAGCTCTTTTTTGGTGACATTAACAATCTTATCCAGACCCGCACGACGGATGTTCTTCTGAGCCGCGACCAGCGCTTTGCCGCTGGCATCGTAACCGTAGATCAGACCGTTCCAGCGTTTGCGACCCAGAGAAGCACGGGCTTCTGCTTCATGCTCCACTTCACGCCAGAGATCAAAATCGTGCTGTTTCCAGGTGAAGAAGCCGAAGTGGCTGCGATTCAGACCCGGTGCCTGATCCATAGCGATCAGAGCCGCCTCAATCAGCAGAGTACCGGAACCACACATCGGATCGATCAGAGGTTTACCCTCTTTCGCCAGCTCAGGCCAGCCGGAGCGGATCAGAATTGCTGCGGCCAGATTCTCTTTCAGGGGCGCCATCGCACCATCCAGACGATAGCCACGCTGGTGCAGACTGCTGCCGGACAGATCCAGACTCAGCACCACCTCACCACGGTTCAGACGGGCATTAACCCGCATCGACGGACGCTCTTTATCGACCGAGTGGCGATAGCCTGTTTTCTCTTTCAGCTGATCAACAATGGCATCTTTTACCCGCTGCGCAGCAAAGTGTGTATTGCGGATTTCACGGTTTGTACCGGTGAAATCAACCGCCAGCGTACCCTGCTCCTGCATGTGCTCCTGCCAGTTGACCCACTGAACCGTGTCATACATCTCATCAGCAGTCTCTGCTGGGCCAGTGTAAAGGCGTAACAGAACACGGTTCGCCAGACGGGACCACAGGCAGAGGCGATAGGCCACTTCCAGTGTCGCCTGACACTCAACACCTGCGACTTTTTCCTTTACGTTCTCTGCACCCAGTTGAGCACATTCTTGTGCTAACAGGCCTTCAAGGCTTTTCGGACAGGTTAAAAAAAGATCTAGTAAAGCCATTATTTCCCAGCCAATTCAACAGGCTAACTTCATTAGCATGTTTCGTTATTCCTGCCTCGACTAAGCGACGGCAGGATTATGAAAAAAAGGTGTTCGACAAAGTATGTCAATTCAACTACAACTTAACTGTTGCCGCACAACTTGCGCAAACGTCGTAACACTGAATACCGTAAAAACAAGTGAACTCTAAACCCCTAAACAGGTCTTTGAAAGTACGTACTCTTAAGATCATCCATTTTGAGAATATGTACCGCAACATCAGACCGGAGGTTAAAGAAACCTGATGTATCAGATCCGACAAGATCTGAATCCAGACCTGAAAAAACGGCATCCAGGTGCCACAGGACTTTACATTTAGGGAGCGTTTGTCAGAGGCCGTTGCGATTCGGCCCGCCGTAGACTCCAGCCAGTGCCGACTAACAGCACATCTGAACGAGCCACGGTGCCCCGACAAACTCCACAGATAGCTACGAGGCGTTACTCACTATGAAAAGACAAAAAAGAGACCCTGCCCAACGAGCTTTTTTACGTGGTTACCAAGCGGGCGTAACCGGAAAATCCCGTGATCTATGCCCAAATAACAACATTGATACCCGACAATACTGGATGAGCGGATGGCGAGAAGGCCGCGCTGATTCATGGGCGGGTATGACAGGTGTCTCCGGAATCCACAAGAATCCGACCGTACTGTCTTAGATTTCAGATCACTGGCAAGCCGACGGGCTGCTCAGGATCCAAATCCTACCGTTCGTACATAAGAACTTTAAGGCTCGCATCCGCGAGCCTTTTTAGTATCTGACAAAAAAGAAGCGTCAGCTTCCCTTAGGGTTACTTACGGGATGCCTGCAAAGCAGCAACCGCCTCAGCCGCTTCTTTAACCAGTTTAGGGCCCTGATAGATGAAACCGGTGTAAACCTGAACCAGACTCGCGCCCGCTTCGATCTTTTCACAGGCCGCTTCAGCACAATCGATACCGCCCACACCGATAATCGGCAGTTCGCCCTGCAGGGTTTCCGCCAGCACTTTAATCACATGAGTGGACTTATCACGCACCGGTTTACCGCTCAGACCACCGGCTTCATCTGCATTATCCAGCCCAAGAACCGCGTCGCGATCCAGTGTCGTGTTGGTTGCAATCACCGCATCCATCTTCTGATTACGGATGTTATCCGCTACCAGCTTAATCTCATCATCGGTCATATCCGGAGCGATCTTAACGGCGATCGGCACATAACGCTGATGTTGTTCAGCCAGACGGGTCTGTTCCTCTTTCAACGCTCGTAGCAGCGCTTCAAGGGTTTCACCAAACTGCAGGGTACGCAGCCCCGGAGTGTTTGGAGAAGAGATGTTAACCGTCACATAGTCCGCGTGTGGATAAACTTCTTTCAGGCAGTACAGGTAATCTTTTTCAGCATCTTCCACAGAGGTGGTCAGGTTCTTACCGATATTGATACCGACAATGCCCTGAAACTTGCGCTGCTTAACCTGCTCAACCAGGTGATGCACACCTTTGTTGTTGAAGCCCATACGGTTGATGATGGCTTCTTTCTCCGGGATACGGAACAGGCGCGGCTTGTCATTACCCGGCTGAGGTTTAGGGGTCACCGTACCCACCTCAACAAAGCCAAAGCCCAGCGTGCCCAGCGCATCCAGATAATCAGCATTCTTATCCAGACCCGCCGCCATACCGACAGCGTTCGGGAATTTAATGCCCATCACTTCCACCGGCGCATTCACCGGTTTTGCGACAAAAGGAGACAACAGACCAAGGCGATTGGCGGCATTCAGGCCATCCAAAGCCAACTCATGGGCCGTTTCACCAGAAAAACGGAACAGAATATTGCGCGCTAAACCGTACATGACAGGACTCCCGAAAGCGATGCATCAAAGCGGATGAAAAACGGCGGAATTATACGCTGACAGCGCACTAAAAGCATTAACAGCAGAGGGGTTAAGAGAGATGAAGCGTGAATGAGGAGTAAAACAATCAGCACAAACAAAAAAGGGCAGCCCTTTCAGGCTACCCTTTCTATGCTCTTGAACTTATTACCGGGTCCGAACTTTACCCTGAATACACCATGAATCCCCTTGTGGGTAACAAACTGGCGCAACACGGAGGCGGGTAACTGCACCCGCCTGCCGAGGGTATCGTAAGCGATTACGCCGGAAGCGTAACCGCGGTAATACTCAAGATATTTTTCAGCACTTAAGCTGAGTGAAATGATGACTTCCTGCATGGGGGCATATTATGCCTCCATTTGCATCTGTGCCAAGTCAAAAAGTTCACGCATGGCCACCGAGTAGATCGGGAAGTCGGCTTTGTTGCCGCTTTCGATCTCATGCAGGATGGTCTGCCAGCGGTTCACCTGATGCTGGTGACGCTTCATCCACTGAGTCACACGACCTTCAACGTCAAGCGCGCCATCTTCCATCTGAATCACACTGATCGCCAGAGCACGGCTCTGCCAGTCAAGATCATCACGGAAAGTTTCACGTGCCAGCGCTTCCCAGCTGTCATGAACATGCAGCTGAGTAATCTTCTGGCTGATCCACTGCAGATCCAACTGATGACCCAGCTCGAAGTAAACTTCAGCCACACGCTGCAGTTTCTCACCGGTAGCACGTTCTGCTTCCACGATACCCAGCAGAGAGTACAGACCGGAGGTTGCCGCAACCTGATCCGCCAGTGCTTCAGGAACACCTTTGCTGATCAGATCTTCACGGGTTTTGCTCCAGCTTTCCAGCTGTGCACCGCGCAGACGCTCACCGATACCTTCGCTCAGCATACGGACTTTCGGCTCGTACAGTTCGATCACATCACGCACCGGCAGATTCGCCAGATGCGGACGCAGGAACCAGCGGGTTGCACGACGGATCAGGCGCATCAGCTCCAGCATCATGTCATACTGAACAGAGCTCTCAACACGGTTATCCAGCTGTTCGATCTGGCTCCACAGGTTGTGGATACCAAATACTTCACGGGTTACCACATAGGCACGGGCGATTTCAGCAGCCTCGGCACCCGAGGAGTCGATCAGACGGTGAATAAAGGCGATACCACCATGATCCACCAGATCGTTTGCCAGCTGAGTCGATACAATTTCACGCTTCAGGCGGTGGTTGTACATCGCAGGCTTGTACTTCTCAACCAGTACACCTGGGAAAGCACGCTCAACTTCACGCTCGATAAAGCTGTCATCCGGTACTTCTGTCGCCAGCAGCGCTTGTTTCAGATCTGATTTCGCGTAAGAGATCAGTACCGACAGCTCTGCACGGGTCAGACCTTCACCCTGGTTGAAACGCTCCAGCAGCTCATCATCACCTGGAATAAATTCCAGCTCACGGTTCAGCTTGCCTTCACTTTCCAGCGCGTTGATAAAGCGACGGAACTGGCCGATGCCTTCTTTCGCCATGATCTTCGCAAGACTCAGGGCCTGAGACTGGCTGTAGTTGTTCTTCAGAACCAGATCACCGACTTCTTCGGTCATCGCTTCCAGCAGCTGATTACGCTGCTTCTCGGTCATGTCGCCCTGTTCCACCAGCTCAGCCAGCAGAATCTTGATGTTTACTTCGTGGTCAGAACAATCCACACCACCGGCGTTATCAATAAAGTCGGTGTTGGATGCACCACCACTCAGACCGTACTCAATACGGGCACGCTGAGTCACACCCAGGTTACCGCCCTCACCCAGTACGCGGGCACGCATCTGGTTACCGTTGATACGCAGGCTGTCATTCGCCTTATCACCCGCATCAGCGTGGCTTTCGGTTGTTGCTTTAACGTAAGTACCGATACCGCCATTCCAGATCAGATCAACCGGCGCTTTCATAACCGCAGTGATCAGATCATTCGGTGACAGGTGATCATCCTGAATATCAAAACGCTCTTTCATCTGTGGCGTAATCACGATGGATTTCGCAGAACGGGAGAAGATACCGCCGCCCTCAGAGATCAGTTTCGCGTTGTAGTCCGCCCAGCTGGAACGCGGCAGATCAAACAGACGCTGACGCTCACGGAAGCTGGTCAGCGCATCCGGATTCGGATCAACAAAGATATGCAGGTGGTTAAAAGCACATACCAGCTGAATATGCTCGGACAGCAGCATACCGTTACCGAATACGTCACCGCTCATATCACCAACACCGACAACGGTGAAGTCTTCGTTCTGTACGTCATGGCCGAATTCACGGAAGTGACGCTGAACAGAAACCCACGCACCACGGGCAGTAATACCCATTTTCTTGTGGTCGTAACCGTTAGCACCACCGGATGCAAACGCATCTTTCAGCCAGAAGCCGTGTTCCTCAGAGATACCGTTGGCGATATCAGAGAAGGTTGCGGTGCCTTTATCAGCTGCAACAACCAGATACGGATCGTCTTCGTCGTGACGCACCACCTGTTTAGGTGGAACCACTTCACCTTCAACCAGATTGTCGGTCACATCCAGCAGAGCGTTGATAAAGGTTTTATAACAGGCGATACCTTCCTGCAGGATATCGTCACGGTCACCGCTTGCAGGCGGACACTTACTAACGAAACCACCTTTCGCACCCACAGGTACAATCACCGAGTTCTTAACCTGCTGGGCTTTAACCAGACCCAGAACTTCGGTACGGAAATCTTCATGACGATCCGACCAGCGCAGACCACCACGGGCCACTTTACCGCCACGCAGGTGAACACCTTCCACACGCGGGGAGTAAACAAAGATCTCGAACATAGGACGCGGCAGCGGTACATCAGGAATCTTATGGGTATCCAGTTTGAAGGAAACATAAGACTTGATGTTGCCGTCGTTATCCAGCTGATAGAAGTTAGTACGCAGGGTCGCCAGCATCAGCTGCATGTAGCGACGCAGAATCATATCTTCCGTCAGAGACTGAACCTGATCCAGCGACTCTTTAATGCGGTTAACCAGAGACTCTTCAATCGACTCTGAGTAGTTCGCCTGAGGGTCGAAACGCAGCGTAAACAGCTCCAGCAGCATACTGGTGATATTGGAGTGGTTACCCAGCGTTGTGGCGATATAGCTCTGACCGAAGCTGAAACGGATCTGTTTCATGTACTTGGCATACGCACGCAGTACCGTCACCTGACGCCAGTTCAGGCGGGAGGTCAGTACCAGACGGTTAAAGCTGTCATTTTCAGCGGAACCGTTCCAGATCTGCTCGAAGGCTTCCTGGAAAACATCACGCACTTCCACCAGAGGGGCATCCAGCTGACCGGATGATGGCTCAAGGGAGAAGTCGTGAACCCAGATCACTTCACCATCGCCACGGGCAATCTCGTACGGGTGCTCACCCACAACACGCATGCCCAGATTTTCCAGAACCGGAATCACATCAGACAGAGGCAGCTGCTCTTTCTTATGGAACAGTTTGAACTGCAGATGGTTGTTTTCAGCTTCCAGCTGGCGATAGAAAGACATGGTCACCGAACGCTTGTCGTTCAGCTCATCAATGTAACCGATATCAAAAACAGCGGTACGCGGGCTGTAATCTTCACGGTAGCTGGCCGGGAAGGCATCACGGTACAGGCGCAGGTAAGCGTTTGCTTTCTCTTCGCCATAACCTTCAACCAGCGCTTCTGCCAGATCATCGCTCCATGAGCGAACCACCTGAATCACTTTCTTCTCAATCGCACGGATATCGTACTTAGGCGGTGTATCGCCATTGAAACGCAGAATCAGCTGAGAACGGGCCAGCACAGACTCGGAGAAGTAGGTGTGGAACTCATTACCGTGGGCATCCAGCTCTTCACACAGCAGGTCACGCAGCTTGTGGCGCAGTTCCGTGCTGAAGATGTCACGCGGCACATAAACCAAGCAGGAGAACAGCTTACCGAAGCGGTCTTCACGGATGAACAGACGCACTTTGCGGCGCTCGCGGATGTTCATGATAGCAACCGCAGTTTCAGTCAGCTCGTGCAGACCGATCTGGAACAGGTCATCGCGCGGATACACCTCCAGAATCTGAATCAGCTGCTTGCCGTTGTGACCATTTGGATCAAGGCCGGAAGCCTGCAGAACCGCCTGAATTTTCTTACGCAGGATCGGTACGTTACGTGGGGTTTCGTTGTACACAGATGCGGTGTACAGACCTAGGAAACGGCTCTCACCCACCAGATTACCCTTGTCATCAAAACGCTTGATACGGATGTAATCAGGGTACGCAGGACGGTGAACACGAGCGTGCTCAGGGGCTTTTGCGAAGGTCAGCAGTTCAGGAATCAGTACAAACTGACGGCCATCCAGCGCCAGCTCGTTACGGTCCTGTGGGTTGTAACGCGGGTCATCCAGTTTCAGGACACCCATCTCAGAACCCGGAACCAGTTTCAGTACTTTCTTGCCATCTTCGTCAGCAACTTCGTACTCGTCATAACCCAGGAAGGTGAAGTGTTCGTCGTTCAGCCACTTCAGGAAATCAACGGCTTCGTTAACATCCTCTTCTGCCAGATGAGCAGGACGGCTTGCTGCCAGAGCATCAACCAGCTCAAAGCATTTCTGCTCCATGTGATCGAAGTCTTCAACCGCAGTAGATACCTCAGCCAGCACTTCAGCCAGGCTGTCACGCAGTTCATCCAGCTCAGACTGATCGGTGTGACGATCCACCTCAATATAGATCAGAGACTCAGCGCTGCCCTTACCATCTTTATAGGTTTCACTGCGGCCTTTAAGCTCAGTCATCTGGCCTTTGTCATCACGCAGGAAGTTAAGAACCGCGTTATGGATCGAGTGAACCGTTAAGCCACGACGGTTCAGTTCGATACGAACAGAATCCACCAGGAAAGCCATATCACGCTGCAGCACTTCGATAACGGTGTGCGTAGACTGCCAGCCGTGCTGCTCAAAGTCCGGGTTATAAACACGGATTTTAGGCTCGGTATTATCGTGTTTCTGTACAAAGTTCCACGCAGAAACAGTAGCACCGTACAGGTCATCCGAACGACGTTCCGTCAGCTCTTCTAAGGAAGCAGATGCGTAATAAAGACCGGCAAAAGTGCTGATATCTTTTGCCTGTTTTTCAGAAAACTTTTGTGTGAGCTGGTCTTCCAGAAGACCGAGAAACTGTTTATGACCTTCACTGGCTTGATACATCGTCAATTAACCTCAGAGATGATACCGGGATGACTTTATGTGACTTAAATCCATAAAAAAACAGGCATAACACCTGCTCTCTATGGGATAGCTTTGTTGAAAACATAGTACAAATCAACCACTGTACCGATGATGTATTACAAAAAAGCATAGGGGAAGAAGCGAACAACATAAGAGGTCGCTCCCACAGCACGAAAACTGCGCTAAAGCGACCTTCCGCCATCATTTATGTTTCTTCCGGATCAAAGTTTAGTTTAAAAATCAGAGGATTACTTTTTACAGGAACCCCAGAGAATTTCATTGATCAGAACCCTAGCCAGTCAGAAACTAATCTCGTTATACTCGCTGACTGTCTTAAACCGCAGGTAACAGACCCCGAACAGCCAGCATCCGTAACAGGTTCTGCCTTGGGACGTACCTGCGGATCATGATTCAGCACCGAGCCTGTTCCAAAACCACAACAGAACAGCGCAAGACCCGGCAATGTAAGGATAACCATGAGTGTTCGCGACGCTTTTCAGTCTCTGAATGACCACTTAAAAAGTCAGATCATCGGGCAGGAAACGCTGCTCAGCCGACTTCTGATCGCCCTGCTGGCCGATGGCCACCTCTTAGTTGAAGGCCCGCCGGGACTGGCAAAGACCAAGGCGATCAAATCTCTGTCGGACTGCCTTGAGGGTGACTTCCAGCGCATTCAGTTCACTCCGGATCTGCTGCCCGCCGATATTACCGGCACCGATATCTACCGGCCGGAACATAACAGTTTCAGCTTTCAGCAGGGGCCGGTGTTTAATCACTTTGTTCTTGCTGATGAGATCAACCGTGCACCCGCCAAAGTACAGGCGGCACTGCTGGAAGCGATGGCGGAACGCCAGGTCACCGTAGGCAACACCAGTTACCCGCTACCGGAAACCTTTCTGGTGATGGCAACCCAGAACCCGATCGAACAGGAAGGCACTTACCCCCTGCCGGAAGCCCAGCTTGACCGTTTCCTGCTGCATACCAATCTGAATTACCCCAGTGCCGAAGCGGAACTTGAGATCCTGCGTCTGATCCGTAACGAACAGAAAGACCTGCTCAGCGCTGAAAGCCGTCAGGATATTCCTCCTACGGTCAGCCAGCAGGAGATCATTCAGGGCCGCAAAGAGGTGCTGGAGATCTACATGGCCGAAAGCATCGAGCACTATATTGTGCATCTGGTAGATGCCACCCGTCGGCCGGATCAGTACAACAAAGATCTGGCACAATGGATCGAATACGGCGTCAGTCCCCGTGCAACTCTGGCACTGGATCGCTGTGCCCGCGCTCACGCCTGGCTGGAAGGCCGTGACTTTGTCACGCCGGAAGATGTACAGGCGATGGTGCCGGATGTATTCCGTCATCGTCTGCTGCTGCGCTACGAAGCGGAAGCTGCCGGTTTCAGTGCCGATCAGATTGTCGCTCATCTGCTGCAACAGGTACCGGTAAGTTAATGCTGCAATTCGCCTGGCAACAGATCCGCAAAAGCCTGCAGTCGTCATCACCGCTGCAGGACGCATCGCCCTTTTTGCCGGAACTGAATCTGGAGCAACTCAGCCGCCTGCAGGAGCATAAGAATCTGCTGGGGCTGACCCTGCGCTCGCCCACCGGCTCCACGCTTGCCGGTCAGCATCGCTCCCGACAGCAGGGCCGTGGGATGGAGCTAAGCGAGATCCGCAACTACCAGCCCGGCGATGATATCCGCCTGATGGACTGGAAAGTCACCGCCCGCACCCGACGTCCCCATACCAAGGTCTTTATGGAAGAGCGGGAACGCCCCGTTCATCTCGTGGTCGATCTCTCTGCATCCATGCTGTTTGGCAGTGCCCGCAGCAAAGCCGAGCAGGCGGCCAATGCTGCTGCCACGCTGGGCTGGGCGCTGACCTATCAGGGCGACCGCTGCGGCGGACTGGTATTTAACGGAGAAACCACCCGACTGATAAAACCCAAGGCCCGTAATAAAGGCCTGCTGCCCCTGCTGAAAAGCAGCTGTGATCTGGGTATGCAGATTACCGAAGACGCCAGCCGCTCCCGTGCAGGACGCATGAATCAGGCGCTTCGCCAGCTAGCCGGTCAGCCCGGCCACGGCAGTCTGATTATCATCATCAGTGATTTCTGGTCACTGGATCTGGAAGATGCATCGGCCCTGAGCCAGTTAAGCCGAAACCACACGTTAGTGGCGATACAGATCACCGACCCGCTGGAACGTGAGCTGCCATCCGGTTCCTGTTTCCTCACCGATGGCAAGCAGGACTACTACTACGATGGCACCCGACCTGCTGAGCAGCAGCGCTACAGCAGAGAGTTTGACCTGCATCAAGAGGCTCTGAAGCAGAGCGTGCAAAAAGCACGGGGGCACTTTATATCTCTCTCCACACAGGAGAGACCGGCTGACAAACTGAAACAGTTTTTTGCTAAAGGTTCCCGGTAAAATCCTCTTTTACCCGCTATAATGCCGAACCCCTTTTTCAGGTAAAAAGCCAAGCAGAACATTCTGTTAGACGATACACCAAAACAACGATAACCATTTTACATCGCCGTTTTTTACATAGACACGTTACAGCTCGGCAGGAGCCCCGCTTAATGAGCACCGAACAAGTTACACAAGAGGCATCCAGACTGCTGGACCAGCTGCGAGATATTCATATTCCGGAACCCACCGGTGGCTGGACACCCAGCCTTAACGCCTGGTGGATCTCAGTAGCCAGTATTCTGACCCTTCTTATTCTCGGTTTTCTGATTCGCCGCTACTATCTGCGCACCCGAACTCGCCGGTACGCCCTTAACGAACTGGAGCAGATGCGGGTTCGTTTTGCTGAGCACGGGCAGGATCAGCGACTGTTAAACGAACTGAACATGCTGCTGCGCCGTATGGCGATGATTAACTATGACCGGGAAAAGATCTCGCCTCTGGCGGGTAAGCACTGGCTGGAATTTCTCGATCGCAGTGGCCGCACCAAAGATTTCAGTAACGGTGAAGGCCGCATCCTGATTCAGGCGTACGAACCATCCCCGGAAGCGTTCGATGAAAACGCCTTAATTGAGGTGGTAAAGCAGTGGATCAAGCGACAGCTATAAACGCTATCTCTCAATGGGAGCCATTCTCCGGTTCCCTGTCGATCCTGAACCAGATCCACTTTGTCTGGCCCTGGATCTTCCTGATGCTGCCACTGCCGTGGCTGGTGTATCGCTTTATGCCACCGGCCGCTCCCCGACACTATCGCCTGCGGGTCGCCTGGCTCAGCCCGAATCAGAGCGTTAAAAGTGGCACTCTGCGCAATCAGCGAAAAACCCTGCGTCTTCTGGTCGGCAGCTGGCTCTGGCTACTTCTGTTGGTTGCCGCAGCGCACCCGCAATGGATTGGCGAACCCCAGCCCCTGCCGAATAAAGGCCGCGACCTGATGCTGGCGGTGGATATCTCCGGCAGTATGCAGATGGATGATATGGTGCTGAACAAGCAACGCATCGACCGCCTGAGCGCCGTAAAAGAGATCGTCTCTGACTTTGTACTGCGCCGCGAAGGTGACCGCCTCGGTCTGATCGTTTTTGGTACTCAGGCCTATCTGCATGTCCCTATGTCCCACGACCGCAAAACCGTATCCGCACAACTGGGCGAGATAGAGCTACGCATGGCCGGTGATCAGACCGCTATTGGTGATGCCATCGGCTTAGGCGTAAAACGCCTGAAAGAGCAGCCGGAGGATGGCCGGATTCTGATTCTGCTGACGGACGGTGCCAACACCGCAGGAGCCATCGACCCGATTCAGGCCGCACAGCTGGCAGCCGGACAGAAGCTAAAAATCTACACCATCGGCATCGGGGCTGATGAGCTGGAAGTAGAGAGCCTGTTTGGCCTGACCCGCCGTATCAACCCGTCACAGGATCTGGATGAGATCACCCTGCGTAACATTGCAGGTGCAACCGGTGGCAGCTATTTCCGCGCCCGCAGTACCGAAGAGCTGGAAGCCATCTATCGGGAACTTGACCGGCTGGAACCTATCGAACAGGAAGCTCAGGTGTTTCGCCCCCGTCACAGCCTGATGCACTGGCCATTGTTGTTGCTTTTTGCCTCGCTGATTACCGCCTTCGCCGGACGCTGGTTCCTGATCTACTGGCGTAATCAGGCCAGCCATCACGAGGACGCAACAGCCCCGGAATTCAATAGCGCTAAAGGTAAGGAATCACCTTGAAACAGGTAAGGAGCAACCTTGGAACTACTGGATAGCTTTCACTTTGCCCGCCCCTGGGCCCTGCTGCTGCTACCCCTCATCATTATTCAGGTGATCTGGTATCTGCGCTTTCGCCATGCCAGCAACCCCTGGCAGGAACGCATGCGCCCGGATCTTCAGCAACAACTGCTGGCAAGACCGGAAAAACAACCCAGCTATCTGCTCTGGACGATTCTGGCCTTAACCCTGACCGGTGTAGCACTGGCAGGGCCAAGCTGGAGTCAGCAGTCACGTCCGGCCATGGTGAAACAGGACAATCTGGTTATCGTACTGGATCTGTCCCTCTCCATGCTGGCTGAAGATATTGCACCAAACCGTATCACCCGCAGCAAACAGAAACTACAGGATCTGCTCAAACAGCGTAAAGAGGGTATGACCGCTCTGGTGGCATACAGTGGTGATGCGCACACGGTAACGCCTCTGACGCAGGATACTGCCACCATCCGTAATCTGTTGCCCGCCCTTGATCCTCTGATGATGCCAAAACTGGGCAGCGCCGCAGAAGTGGGCATTAACAAAGCGGTGGAGCTGGTGCGTCAGTCCGGCTTCCGGAAAGCCCGCCTGCTGCTGATTACCGATGGTTTGGATGAGGCGGCTCAGAAAGCGATCCGCAAGCAACTGCCGGACAGTATGAAGCTCAGCATCATGAGTGTGGGTACCGCCGCCGGAGCACCGATCCCGCTGGATGATCAGGGCTTTGTCAAAGACCAGCAGGGCAATGTGATTATCAGCCGACTGGATCAGGCAGAGATCGATAGCTTTGCCGCTGACGTTGCGGGTTTAAGTCACCCGATCACCCTGAACGAACAGGATCTCAGCTACCTGCTGCCTGAAGAGATCAACCCGCAGCAGATCAAAGAGACCCGGGCGCAGCTGCCACTCTGGATTGAGCAGGGACACTGGTTTCTGCTGCCGGTACTGCCTTTGGTGGCCCTCGCCTTCCGCCGTAACTGGCTACTGATGCTCCCCTTGCTGATTCTGCTATCTGCCCCTAAGCCCGTATTGGCTTTCTGGCCTGCGGATCCGCAAGCCGAAGGGGAGCAAGCCTTTCAGCAAGGTCACTACGATCAGGCGGAAGAACTGCTGGAAGATCCACTCTGGCGAGGAAGCGCCTACTATCGCCAGAAGGACTACCAGAAAGCGATTAGCGAGTTTGCCAAAAGCGACACACCGCAGGCCCATTACAACCGGGGCAACGCCCTTGCCAAACTGGGCCGGTTTGATGAGGCCATGAGCGCCTACAGCAAGGCACTGGAACAGAATCCCAACCTGAAAGATGCCGAGCACAACCGACAGCTGGTCGAAACGCTGCTAAAACAGCAGAACAGCGAGCAGGAAGCATCTCAGCAAGAGCAGGGCGAGGGTAGCCAGAATCAGCAAAACCAAAATCCTCAGAACAGCCCATCTGGCCAGAGCGGTTCTCAGCAGCAGGGTTCACAACCCTCAAGCTCTCAACGACAGAGCACGCAGCAACAAAGTTCTGAGAAGGGTTCTACAGGCTCTTCCGGCATGACACAAAACAACCTGCCGCAGGATTCTCTTCTTAGCGAAGACCAAACCAACGGACCCTCTCCTGACAGACATAGCCCTGACAGACAAAGCAGCCTTGATGAAAACGGTCAGGATTTAGGCCCGGATGATGATTCCGCCATGTTTGGTAACCCCAATGAAACCAACGTCAATGAGAGCGAAGAGCTGGATCAGGCGGTACTGGATAAACTGGCAGACGCACAAAGAAAACAGCAGCAGGATGCGCAATCCGCAGCCGATGCTGCCGTTGGCAGCGAAGGCATGAGTGAGGAAGAACTCTCTCTGGAACAGTGGCTACGCCGGATTCCGGATGACCCTGCCGGTCTGTTACGCCGTAAATTTGAATATGAAGCCAATCAGCGCCGTGAACCGCTGCCTGAAGGACGAGCACCATGGTAAGCCCGATTCAAAAACGATACCCCATAACCACTCTGTTACTGACATTAAGTCTGCTGATCAGCAGCCTTCTGTTGACCGGCACGGCTCAGGCCAATGAACTGGAAGCCAGTGTTGACCGCAGCCGACTGACCGAAAACGAAAGCGTGACCCTGTTTCTGAAAGCCCCCGGTCTGCAACTGACCGGCGACCCGGAGCTGAGTGAGCTGTATCAGGACTTTGAAGTGCTGGCCCAGCAGGTACGCACCAATATCCAGATTATCAACGGCGAGAATCTTTCCGAACGGGTCTGGGAGATCTCCCTGCTGCCCCGTCGCACCGGCACCCTGATTATTCCTGCCATTACCATTGGTGATGTCAGCAGCCAGCCGATCACGCTGGAAGTCCGGCCGGAGCCGGAAAACACTCAGGCCAGCGCCGATGTATTTCTGCACAGCGAGATCGACCACAGCGGCTCTGTCTATGTGCAACAGCAGCTGATCTATACCCTGCGTCTGTACTATGCCACCAGTATCTCGGATCACGGTCTGACAGATCTGAATCTGGACAATGTGCTGATGGTGCAGCTGGGCAACCGAAAAGATTTTGAAGCCCGCATCAATGACCGGCTCTACAACGTCGCCGAGTGGCAATTTGCCCTCTATCCGCAAAGCAGTGGTGAGCTGGTGATTCCTCCGCAAACCTTCAGCGGCCGTGTGCGGGTTCAGAATCGCTACTCATTGGGCGGCCTGAAACATATCCGGATTCAGAGCCCGGAACATAAGATCAATGTGTTGCCGGTACCGGATACCTTCCCGGCAAACGCCCAGTGGCTACCGGCAAAATCCGTAACCCTCAGTCAGCAGTGGAGCGGAAACTACGCCCAATGGCAGGAAGGCACACCGCTGACCCGCAAGCTGACCCTGCAGGCGAAAGGACTGACCGCCGCCCAGCTGCCCCCTATGGTTATGCCGCCGATGCCCGGTGTTCGCCAATATCCGGAACAGCCTCAATTGAATGATCTGCCGGAAAATCTGAATCAGAAAGGTGCCGGTCTGACAGGTGAAAAGACCCTCAGTATTGCACTGATTCCGACTGAAGCGGGTGAGCTGAATCTGCCGGAGATCCGCATTCCCTGGTGGAACACCGAAACCGACCAGCTGGAATACGCCACGCTGGAAGCACTGCCTCTGAATATCAGTGCAGACCCGAACCGACCGGTAGCCTCGAAACCCGCCACACCGGCGGCGACATCTTCCGATCAGAACGCTAAACAACCTCAGAATGCAGGGGGCTCACTGGTCTGGCAGCTGAGTACGTTGGCACTGGCGATGGTGAGTGCGGTTTTCGCGGTACTCTGGTGGCAGGGAAAGCAGCAACTGAAAAAGCTGCACCAGCAAATGCTGCAGGGGCTGGGTAATGGTGCATCGTTAGCGGATCAGCCCGCAGAACCGCCTCAGGAGGAAAACCCTATCTTCCGACAGGCACTGCTCAACGCCTGTCAGCAGAATCAGGCCCGGGCAGCATGGGATGCCTGGCAGAAATGGCAGAAGATGGAAGCGCCCAAAACCACCCCCGAGTTTGATCAGGCACTGCATCAGCTCCGGATGAGCCTGTTTGGCCCGGATGCCGCACCTGAAAACTGGCAGGGTCAGCCACTGGCAGAAGCAAGCCAACAGGTCAGACTGCAAACCGCTGAAAAGAGTCAGCCACTGCCGGACCTCTACCCTTCCGGCTGATTTTCCGCAGTACATCTGTAACGAGAAGCATAAAAAAGCCCTGCTAACCGGTACGAAAAACGGTTGGCAGGGCTTTTTTGCATCAGGCCTGATACGGACAATCAGGCTTCAACGCGCATCAGAAACTTAGCGGCGTACCATAAAGACACCACTTTCGATGTGGTGGGTGTACGGGAACTGGTCAAACATGGCAAAACGCACCACTTTATGGGTTTTGTTCAGCACCTGCATATTCTCGTGCAGGGTGTCCGGATTGCAGGAAACATAGATGATATTGTCGTACTGAGCGATCTGCTGCACCGTGTTTTCATCCAGACCAGCGCGAGGCGGATCTACCAGTACGGTGGTGAAGTTACGGCTGTCCAGATCAAAACCTTCCAGACGGCGCATCTCAGTTTTACCCGCCAAGGCCTCGCTGAACTCCTCACTGGAAACACGGGCAACCTTCACATTTTCAATACCGTTACGCTCGATATTAAAGTGTGCAGATCGCACCGATGTTTTGGAGATTTCGGTCGCGACCACATGATCAAAGTTTTCTGCCAGCGCCAGCGTGAAGTTGCCGTTACCGCAGTACAGCTCAACCAAGTCACCGCCCGCACCCTTGCTGACATCAACCGCCCAGTTAAGCATCTTTTCACACAGCGCCGCGTTCGGCTGGGTGAAGCTGTTTTCTACCTGCTGGTATTCCAGCGTGCGCTCGCCAACCTGCATGGTTTCGATCACGTAATCCACATCCAGCACGACACGCTGCTTGCGGCTCCGGCCAATGATGCGCACACCCAGTTTGGTTTGCAGTTCACGGGCCAGCACTTCCCACTCATCGCCTAGGGCGCGGTGGTAGATCAGGGTGATCAGGGCTTCACCGGATTGACTGGTGAGGAACTCTACCTGAAACAGACGACGACGCAGTTCCGGCACATCACGGATCTCATCCAGCAGGGCTGGCATCAGTTCATTGATGCGCTCATTGGCCACCGGGTACTGATCCATACGCACTGTTTTACGGTCGGTTTTCGGGTCTTCACCGATATCGAACATCACATAGAAGAGGTCATCACCCTTGTGCCAAACACGAAACTCGGCACGCATACGGTAGTGGCTGGCTGGCGACTCAAAGACTTCCAGCTCTGGCGGATAAAAAGCTGCGAATTGCTCACGAATCCGGTTGGCTTTCTCTTCAAGCAGAGCGGCATAGTTTTCAGGTTCAACAACAGGTAGGGCCACGGAATAACCTCAACGTTCGGTAGATTGATCACTGGCTGATGGACAGTGTTTTACAAGGGCGCAGAGCATAACAGGAAATCCCCGCAGCTCAAGTCTGCCAGACCTGAGACTGATTGATTATTTCTCAATTTGTCCCACAGCCGCTGCTCGAAAAAGCCCTGCCATCAGCGTATGATGCGTCTATCTAATGGTCAGTTTTAACACCCACCCAATCATTTCAGCTGGCAGGTCTCTGTGTCTCAGACAACCGATAGCAGCCTTCAAACCCCGTTATCATCTCAAGCCGGGCAACCTCACGAACCTGAGTTATCTCGCCAACCACCACCGGTTGATCCGACAGAAAAAACCTCTGTACGCTATCAGCTGATCGGCGGATGTATGGCATTGGCGCTGCTGCTGACCGCCAGTAATCCCCTTACTCACTTATCTCTGATCTGGCCGGGGCTGCTGCTATGGTTTGCGTTGGCACTTAGCTGGAGTCAGCTGGCGATTGCTACACGCCGCCAGGCAGGGTTACTGATGCTGGTGGGTTTCGGTGGTATGGGCTGGGGTGTTTTTCAGGGTGCGGATCTGCCCTGGCAAACGGCGATCAGTTCCAACGGCAATCTATTGGCGATGCTGATGGCGGTGAGTTTTCTTTCCATGGTTGCTGCAAAAGAGCCGGATGAAGAACCGGAGGCTCTGCCGGAAGGCCGATCAGCCCTTAAACAGACCCTAGCCGGGGTTCATCTGTTTGGCGCTGTGATCAATATGTCGATTGTTTTTATCATGGCGGATCGCTTTGCCTCTGCAAGTCATGACGGCAATACCCTGAAAAATACCCAGCATCAGGTTTTATCCCGGGCATTTTGCGCGGGGGCATTCTGGTCGCCCTTCTTCGCAGCAGTCGCTGTGGCGCTGACCTATGCGCCGGGTGCGAACCTTCTGGCGTTGATGCAGGCGGGTATTCCGCTGGCGATTACCGGTGTACTGATCACCTATTTCGAGCTACGCCCGAAGGCGGAATCCTTTACCGGTTATCCGATGCGAATCAGCAGCCTTGCCTTACCGGCATTTCTGGCACTAGCGGTCATCAGCGCCCATTACCTGTTCCCGACGCTTTCGGTGCTGCAGATTATCAGTATCCTGTCGCCGCTCACGGCGATTGGTGTGCTGCTGTTTAAGCGTAAGGCGGTCGTGGAAAAGCTGAGAAATCATACCAATACGCGCCTTGCCCGCATGGGTAACGAGTTAGCACTGTTTCTGGCGGCAGGTACGATGGCGGCGGGTCTGGGGACTTTGTTTGCTCTGTATGCCGATCAGCTACCGATTCCGCAGCTGACACCGCTGGTGACCTCGTTACTGCTTCTGGCGATGCTCGTGCTGTCGCTGCTGGGCGTGCATCCGGTGATCAGTATTGCCACCATCAGTGGGCTTATGATTCCAACTAATCCGCCGATGGATCTGCTGGCGATGATCTTTCTGGCCAGCTGGGCGATTGGCACCGCCTGCAGCCCGATGTCCGGGATGAATCTGTCACTGCGGGGACGTTACTTTATCAGCGCCAAACAGGCTCTGAGAAATAATCTGCATTACGGCGTGATTATGTGGCTGATCACCAGCGTATCCCTCTGGTATTACAATCCGTTATAAAAGACTGCCGATAGATGAGCCGCTATAAGAAACAGATGAGGAGCTTTAAGAAACAGATGAGGTGCGATTAGAAAGGCAGGAGAGAGGGAAGAAAATATCAGGTGCTGCAACAGTGCAACACCTGACAATAGAGCCCCTTATTCAGCGCATTTCACGCAGAAGGTGGTTTCAGGAAGGATCTGCAAACGCTCAACAGCAATCTCATCGCCGCAGCTTTCACAAACACCGTATTCACCTTCATCGATACGTTTCAGTGCCGCTTTGATCTGCTCAATGCTGTGCAGGGTTTCATTACCGATCTCATCCAGCACTTCATCATTTTCACGTTCCTGCGCCTGCTCGGCAGAATCACTGGAGTGCGCCTGAGTCACATCTTTTTCAATATGGTTCAGACGGGCTGTCAGACTTTCCAGCTCTGCACTCAGCTTGTCTTTAATCGCTTGAATATTCATAACAATCACTACCTTCTTGGCACGCGCCCCTGTTAAACAGCGAAAAACCTGAGTTAGCCATAGGCAAAAAAAACGGCAGTAACCTCAGTGGCTCAATCAGGGGCTAAAAACAGAAAGGCCGCAGACTTCGACAGAACGAAGCGGCGACCCTCTTTAATTCAGCAAGCAGCTATCCGGTTTAACCGAACAGTTTTATGCTTGTTTCAGCATAGCAAACATTTCATCTTTCAGTTTCAGACGACGCAGTTTAGCGGCTTCCTCAACATCAGTTGCTACAGGCTTCTGTTCAGACTCCATGTTCTCAACATCTTTAGTCAGCTCATGGTACTCATCAAACAGTTTGCGGAAATGCGCATTGCCCACTTTCAGCTCGTGAATCTGTTCTTTGTACTCAGGCAGCTCGTTCAGCAGGTCATGATGTTCAATAGGCATAATCTTCTCCTTGGTTGTTTATTCAGAGTCCCATTGACTGAACTTGAGATTCAAAGAAAAATTTCAATGCCTTTCCTCTGATCCGAAGTCCTAACCTCTTGAGTTATCGGGTTATTTAGGAATCTCTGCTTTAACTCCAGACTACGCCTCCTGTAGCTTATTGTAATGATATAAGTCAAAAAAAAGCCCCGGATAACCAGGTTATCCGGGGCAATCGTTACACTTGAGAAAGCAGTAACAAAATCGGTAAAGAAACGGAAAATCTCAGACTTCAGTCACCGTGACAGTGACAGTGATAGTGATAATCAGGCGGTTTCGCCGCTGACAAACAGATCCTGCTCCGGCTGCGTGACCGGGAAAACGCGATCGTAAACCCAGGTGTAGCCCATGGTGTAAACCACAATAAAAGCCATGACCAGAGCGTCCATCGCCAGCGCCTGCCAGATAGCAATATCCAGCCACCAGGTCACAATTGGCAGAGACGTGACTGTCAGCGCCACTTCAAGGCCGATGGCATGCATCACGCGCTGACGTCCGGTACGCTCGGTGGGTACTACGCCACGCTTGGCATCAAACTTATCGAAGAAGTAGTTGTAGATCATATTAATGATCATCGCTTTAGCCGCCAGAATCAGGGTTAAAGCCGCCGTATCCGTGGTTTCTTTGTCGAAGGCAAAAGCGATCGCCGGTGCCAGAAACAACAGCAACAGAACTTCAAAAACCAGCACGTAACGAATCCGGTCCAGTCCGGAACGAATCACAATCTTCTTATCAGCCATAATCCTGCCTCCAATGACCGGCAGCACGCCTTAACGCGCCTGCCTGTTTAATCTGTGTTGATGATCTCGGTAAAGGTGACAGCAGCCCGGCTAACGCTTTATAGCCCTGAAACAGATGCTGTCTATGGCTGGGCATTCTATGGATTATTATGATAAAACAAAGTTAGTATCTATCTGATTTTAAGATAGATGATCAGGGTAGATAACCGATAGACGGTTAACCGGATTAAACAGCATCAGTCAGGAGTCAACATGCCTAACCCGGATCAGCTCAATGCTTTTATCGCCGCCGCAGAAACCGGCTCCTTTTCTGCCGCTTCCCGCCGCCTGAAAAAAGCTCAGTCGGCGGTAAGTAACGCGATTATCAACCTGGAGATTGAAACCGGGGTTGAGCTGTTTGATCGCAGTAAACGTAGTCCGGTATTGACGGAAGAAGGTGAGACACTACTGCGCTCAGCCTACTCGATTATGGAAAGTCATCACGACTTTATGAGCCATGCGATGGCGCTGAGCGCCGGTGAAGAGAGCCATCTCTGTCTGGCTATTGAGCAAAATGTCTCGGCTCAGCCGCTGGTGGAGCTGCTGGTCGTGTTTGAAGAGAAGTTTCCCCATATCGAGCTGGAGCTGCTCGACCCCGGCACCAGTGATGTCGCCAGTCTGCTGAGAAGTGGCCGTGCCGATCTGGGTCTGATGATGGAACAGGAACACTACCCCAAAGGCTTTCTCTTTCGCGGTATCGGCCACTCCCGAAAACTGCCGGTCTGCAGTCGCAATCACCCATTGGCAAAGCTCGAACAGGTCAGCCATAGTGATTTAAGGCGTTATCGTCAGTTGGTGCCCCGTAGTCTTGATCTTGAGGACAAAAGCCATGAAGAGCAGATTCTCAGCCCCAAAGTCTGGTATGCCGAAAGTCCCTTTGTGATCGCTGAAGTGTTAACTGCCGGACTGGGCTGGGCATCATTACATGAAGCCGTGGTTAAAGAACAGCTCGAACAGGGCACGCTGGTCGCCCTCAAGCGGACCTATCAGCAGGATGCCTCACTGCAGGGGGTGGATGTGGTCTGGAGTCGGCATAAACCTTTGGGAAAAGGTGGGCAGTGGCTTCTGAATGAGTGCTTCAAACTCAATGTCAGCTAGCAAACATGAGTAAAAGGACGGATAAAACCACGGCAAAAAGTCGATTTAATAGAGCAGGATCAAGTCGTTACGGTATTTATGCTCTCTGACGGTCAACTAAAGCTTTCGACGGGTTGAATCTGCCTCACCGCAGGAGGACAATAAATCATGCATTTTATATACAAGGCTCCCATTATGCGCATTTTTACTGCCTCTTTATTGCTTCTGATCTCCATGAGCAGCTACGCAGCCCAGACTATTACCGTTGGCATCGTTCCTCAGTTCTCGGTTAAGAAACTGCACGGCATCTGGCAACCGATTCTGGACGAACTGCACAAAGAAACCGGTTACGACTTTGTTTTTCGTGGTGCGCCGGATATTCCAACCTATGAGAAAGAGTTTCTGGCCGGTCAGTTCGACTTGGCTTATATGAACCCTTATCACTACCTTGTTGCAGATAAAATTTATACGCCGCTGGTCAGAGATACCGGTCGTCAGCTCTACGGCATCGTTGTTGTGCCGAAAGACAGTGAATATACAAGCCTTGCCGATCTGGATGGCAAGATGATCGCCCTGCCCGCCCCTAATGCACTGGGCGCATCCCTGATGACCCGTGCAGCGATGGCAAACGATTATAAGATTGATTTCTACACCAAATATGTAAAGACCCACTCTTCCGTTTATCTGAACGTGGCGCTGGGCAAAGCAGCCGCCGGTGGGGGTGTACAGAAAACCTTTAATCAGCAGCCTCAGCGCATTAAAGACCGCCTGCGAATCCTCTATCAGACCAAAAAAGTGTCCCCACACCCTGTTGTTATTAATCAGAAATTACCGGAAGAGGTCAGGGAAAAAATCCGTGCCGCCTTTATCAGGATCGCCGCCA
This sequence comes from Oceanospirillum sp., assembly GCA_048264105.1. Classification (GTDB taxonomy): domain Bacteria; phylum Pseudomonadota; class Gammaproteobacteria; order Pseudomonadales; family Halomonadaceae; genus Oceanospirillum. The sequence goes on along the minus strand of JBLXDJ010000005.1, from coordinate 44,212 downwards.
CGGAAGAGGGTCGCCAACTACTGAGCAAGATTCCGATGAAAAAACTGGGTGTCGCTCAACCGTCGGACTACGATGACGTTCGTGCCCTGAATCTTGACCCGTTTTACCAACGTCATAACTAACCGCCAACAGGCTGCTACCTGAAGGCCGCAAGCCTTTGCGATAAGCGATACCACCCGCCCTCCTCCATGGCATCAGGGCTGGTCTTATTTATTTGATACAGGATTGATCTGCTATGAAATTGCAGCGCAAAATCTTGCTGCCCTCTCTGATCGCCTTTGCGACTCTGGCCGTGATCCTTCGCTGGTTTGTGATGCCGGTAGAAGTTGAAGAGCAAACGGCACTGGCGATGCAAGAGCAGCAGCGTCAGCTAAGCGTACTCGCCCCGATTATCGCTGAAGAGATGCTCTCCGGAGATATTGCCCGCATCCATGAAATTCTGGAGAACGAAGAGCAGGGGCATCCTCTCTGGGCAGCCATCAGTCTGTACGACGGCCAGGATTTTATGCTCTACCCCTTCGAGGAACCCACCCCACCGGAAGGGATCGATTACGCCCGACTGGAACACCAGATCCACTGGTCCGGCGAGCCGATGGGCAAACTGATTCTGGAGATGGATACCTCCGACGTAAAACAGCGCATTAACGATCAGATCCGTCAGTTTGAAACCCTGATTCTTGGTGTCATCATCCTGCTGGCCCTGTTAGGGGCCTACTGGAACCGCCGCACCGTTATTAAACCGGTCACCTCTCTGGTCGCCGCTGCTAACGAACTGAAAAAGGGCAACTTTGACGCTCCCCTGCCACCGGCAGGTAACGATGAACTGGGCGAGCTGAATCAAACCTTTGACCGGATGCGGGTTGCTGTAAAAGAAGCGCAGGCACGCTCACTACGGGACAATGAGCGCCTGCAACAGGCCAATGCTGCCATCGAAGAGAAAAACCGGGAGCTGCAGGAAGCCCTGCATGAAGCGGAAGCCGCCGCCCGGGCCAAAAGCCAGTTCCTGGCCATGATGAGTCATGAGATCCGGACACCGATGAATGGCGTGCTGGGCATGGCAGATATTCTGAAAAACAGCCCGCTCAACGAGCAGCAGCAACAGCATCTGGATATTATTCGCAGTTCAGGCGAGTCCCTGCTGAATATTCTGAACGACATTCTCGACTTCTCAAAAATTGAAGCCGGTCAGCTCTCCCTGTCACCTACCGACTGTAATATTGACCGCCTTGTGGAGCAGGTTTGCCAGCTCTTTGCCAGTAACGCCCGCAAAAAAGGTCTGGAAGTCGTCCCGCTGCCCACCTCGGTTTTAAAACACCACGTATGGGTCGATAGCGGACGTTTGGAACAGATCATCTCCAATCTGGTCAGCAATGCGATCAAATTCACTGAACAGGGTCGGGTTGATCTCAGAGTCACCTTGCAGGAGTCCCATGAGAACAGCTGTCGCCTCCGCTTTGAAGTGAGCGATACCGGTATCGGCATCACTGAGGAGGCTCAGAAAAAACTGTTCCAGAGTTTTGTGCAGGCCGATGAAACCACCACCCGTAAGTTCGGTGGCACAGGTCTGGGTCTTGCGATCTGCAAGCAGCTGGTGGAGCTGATGGGCGGCAAGATCGGTATTAAGAGCAAGCCCGGGATAGGCACCACCGTCTGGTTTGATCTGACACTGGAAAAAACCTATCCCATCGAGAACGATCTGCCCGCTCAAAGCAGCGACCGCATCAGCAAGGTACTGGTGGTGGATGATATCGACACCAACCTTGAGCTGTTGAGGGCCTTCACCGCTGAGCAGCCGCAACTGGCCTGTGACTTTGTCAGCACCCCTGCTGAAGCCCTCACCAGACTGGATCAGGCGCAGGCTGAACAGCAACCCTACGAGCTACTGATCACCGACCACCTGATGCCGGAAATGAGCGGCTATCAGCTGATCTGCGAGATTCTTAACCAGCAGTGGGAGAGCCGTCCTAAAATTCTGATGCTCTCCTCCGATGCAGAACAAAAAGCCGATTGCACAACGCCGGACTGTAAGCCAGATGCGCTGCTGGAAAAACCGGTGCGTCAGAAGCGGCTGCTGCAGGGTATTTCCGCGCTGTTGCAACAGGACACATCCGGCCGGATGCTGGTAACCGATACCGACCGGAGTGCTGATGTTGCAGCACAGGGCAGCAACCCGCAGGCGGAACCGGGCATCAGCTCTGATCAGGTACAGATCCTTCTGGTGGAAGATGTTGAAGTTAACCAGATGGTGGTCAACGGCATGCTGGGTAACCTGGGTTTAAGTGCCGACTGGGCGGAAAACGGTCAGGTTGCGGTCGAAAAAGTGAAAGACACCTTCTACGACCTGATTCTGATGGATATCCAGATGCCGGTCATGGATGGCTACGAAGCCTCCCGTCAGATCCGCGCCTTCCAGACTGAGAATATGCTGCCTCAGACGCCGATAATCGCCCTCACCGCCCATGCGATGAAAGGCGATATGGAGCGCTGCTTTGAGGCCGGTATGAACGATTATCTGACCAAACCGATCAACGGCGAAAAGCTGCAGAAAATCCTGGATCACTGGCTGGGACATAAGAGCGCCAGCCAAACGCTGCAAACACCGGAAGCCTCGGTTTACAGCGACCTGCCAGCAGACAGCAACGGGCATGAACAAGAACAAGGCTCAGACCCGCGGGAACCGCAAATGCTCAATTTAGACACGGTTGAGCGTCTGGAACGGGAGCTGGGAGGCGATATCGCCCCGATCTACAAAGAACTGATTCCGGCGCTGGAAGACTATATCGATGAACTGGGCGGGGCTATTTCAGCCCGGAACCCTGAGCAGATATCCCGAATCAGTCACCGGATCAAAGGCAGCAGCCGCAATCTGGGGCTGGAACAACTGGGCGACCATGCTCAGGAGATGGAGAAAATCGCGGAGGCACCGATAAACCATCAGATGCAGCAACTCAGCCTGCTGGCCTCCTGCTATCAGCAAACCCTGGGTGAAGTGCGACATCACTTTGCTTTGTAGGGAGACACCCGCTAAAGGTCGGGAGACGACCAAGAATACCGTCCAAAGCCACTTCCTGATGCCGGCTGATCTCCTGTTAAAACAGCGCCCGAAACAATCCTGAGAGACAAAAAAAGCCCGTTAATAAACGGGCTTTTCTGTAAAACAGCTGGAGATCAGAAGGGCTCTGATCATCAGAGCCGGAAGCGGGACAGCTTCTGCTCAATGTCTCCGGCAACCTGCTGCAGATCTTCGCTGGCTGCCACACAGGCATCACTCCGATTTCGGGTATGACCCGACAGCTGATGAATACTGTGCAGGCTCTGGGTTACCGTTTCAGCAACCGCCGCCTGCTGCTCAGAAGCTGCCGCAATATTGCTGCCCATATCAGAAATATGAGTCATATAAGTGCGGATCTCTTCCAACGCTCCACGGGCCTCACCGGTACGCTCCCGACTCTCGCGGGATGCCTCGTTACTGCTGCCAATCGCCTGAATCGCCTGATCGATTTTATTCTGCAGACGTTCAACCAGTTGCGTAATCTCAGAGGTCGCGCCCTGTGTCCGCCCTGCGAGGGTTCTCACCTCATCAGCAACCACCGCAAAACCACGACCGGACTCACCGGCACGGGCCGCTTCAATGGCAGCATTCAGCGCCAGCAGATTGGTTTGCTCGGCGACCTCACTGATGGTGACCATAAAGTCGCTGATATTGTTACTCTCCTGAGAGACTTCCTGAATCAGGGTGGATGCACGCTCCATCTCAGCCACCAGCGTTTCAATGCTGCCGTAGATCATATTAGCGGCATCATGCCCTTTAGAGGCTTTCTCCTGTCCCTGAGCTGTGGTGTTGGCCGCATCACGGGCGTTATCTGCCACATCAGCGGTTGTCGCTGCCATCTCTTCCATCGCCGTCACAACCTGCTGAATCTCAAGAGACTGCTCATCCACGGCGTTCTCGGTATTGTTGCTGGCCCCCTGAACCTGAACCACACTACCCTTCAGAGCGGCAGACGCCTGACTGAGCTGAATCACCAGATCCTTCAGGCCCGAGTGCATATCGTGCGTCGCCTTACGCAGTAAACGGGTTTCATTGTTGCAATCAGAGTCCACAACCACATCAACGGGCTGGATATTCAGATCTCCCTGCCCAATCGTCACCAGATCCTGAGTCACCTTATGCAGCGGCGATAAACGGCGATAAAGCATGATGCCACTGATCAGAATAATCACTAGGGTCGATGCCAGCATCAGAATCATCATGGTGTTACGCAGCAGAATACTGGTGCCGGCGAACTCGTCACTATAGCTGCCTAACAGGACAACCCAGCCCCAACCTTCAACCGAACGGTAAGCAGCCAGTTTTTCCTGACTGGCTTCGCCGGAATCCTGGTAGGCATAGCGCAGTACACCGCTATCCTGCTGGAGCATTGTCTGAAACGGACTGCTGCCATCTTCCGCTTTAATCTCCAGAATATTGCTGCCTTCCAGTTTAGGATGCATCAGGATCTTACCCGGTTCTTTACTGCCGGCTCCGGCCACAATGGTGGCATAACCGGTTTCACCAACCCGTACTTTCGCCAGTGTATTTCTCAGTTCAGCCAGCCCCTGAGTCAGATCAAAACCGATATAAAGTACCGCAATGGTTTTACCGGCTTCCTGAACGGGACGGTAGATGGTCATGTAATCCCGGCCAAACAGATGGGCAACGCCGTGATAGGTTTTACCTGCCATCAAGGCTTTATAACCGGGATGCCCGGTTCCCAGCAGCGTGCCAAAGGCGCGCTCACCGTTCTGTTTTTTCAGGGAGGTACTGATGCGCAGAAAGTCATCCCCATGGCGGGCGAAAACCGTTGCCGTACCACCGGTCATGCGGGTGAACTGATCCGGCTTGGTGAAATCACCATTGATAATGCCGTTTTCATCGGTCAGGGCCCGGGTGCTGTAATACGTAACCTGCACTTCCTGCTCGCTCAGACGGACACCCTGAGGAAACATATTGAAGAAGATATCCGACAGGCGCTGAGCATTGAGAAAGCTGTCCTGATAGTAGAAGCCCAGCAGATCGGAAACCAGCTGGCCCTGCTGAGAGAGAGCACTTTCTGCCTCTGCTTCCAGATTCTCACGGGATTGCTCCGTCAGAACCCCGGTCATCAGAGTGTTCGCCAGAATCATAAGTGCGGCGATTACCACTGAGAGCTGAGCAGCCAGAGATCGGTTCTGAAAAAAATTCAGCATGATAGAGAAATTCCTTTTCTGTAGTTCCGTAAGCCGGTACGTGCCGGTGCGAGGAAGCCTGAAGTCATCAAATTACCTTTTGAAGGCGGGTTATTGATCCATCAGAAAGGGCAGCTGACAAAGACCAACAACAGACATGTTTTCGGGAATTTATTTAAGAGTGCAACACAGTAACCATTCAAAAATGGTGCAAGGATGCGAAACAAAAGAATCCCGAATACACCGCCAGAACAACAGCCGATCAGAGATATACCAACAGGAAAAACATTACAGAACACAAGGTCTTAAAAGGCGGGACAAAATGAACCAGGCGGGTCGTTATGTCGACCTGAGAAAGTCGCACATTTCACTGAGGTTCAGAGCAGATCAGGAATGTTCAGCTCAGAGTTCAGCCCGCTTGAGACAGGTGAAGCCGTTACGGCGGAAGGAACGCATCAGAGAAGAGTCTGCAGGAACATCCTCCGTCAGAAAGACGATGTTGTCCTGAGCAGCAGAACAAGAAGAAGCGTGGGAAGAGGTGACAGATGAAGCGGTGGCAGAATGCAGGGGCTCCAGCAGCATCGCAACCCGTCGGGCGATAGCGGCACCGGAATCGACCCAGCGGATAGACCGTGGCTGGATTTGCATCAGCTCATCCAGTAACAGCGGAAAATGGGTACAGCCCAAAACCACCGTATCCAGCGAGTCGGTTTCAAACAGTGGAGCCACCGCCTGTTGCAGCCGGGCAAGATCTACGGGGCGTCCTTCCAGCTTTTCTTCCGCCAGCCGAACCACTTCTGTCGAGCCAACCCGGGTCACTTCGCAATGCGGCGCATGATCAGCAATTAACTGATTGGTGTAACTACGACTCACGGTGCCCGGTGTTGCCAGCAGGCCGATATGGCCACTATGACTTAATGCGGCAGCAGGTTTAATCGCCGGAACGACCCCGACAACGGGAATAGACAGTGCTTCACGAAGTGCAGGCAGCACCACGGTACTGGCTGTATTGCAGCCCAACACCAGCAGCTGAATGGGATAGCGCGCCACCAGCCCCTGAGCCAGTTTTACCACCCGGTCAACCAGCCAGCTCTCTTCCTTGTCACCATAGGGAAAGGCCGCATTATCAGCCAGATAAAACAGAGGCGTATGGGGACAGGTCTTGCGAATATGAGCCGCAATCGACAAGCCACCAACTCCGGAATCCATCACCAGAACAGGGGCTGAGGGGTTAATGTCTGTCGCGTTTACAGGCTTCAAGGTATGAGATCAATTTATCGAAGATAACAGAAGGAGAAGCGATTCTAGCACGCAAGCCAGACGCCAACCAGATTCAGGTAACCTTGTTGTTTTTATGTAATAAAGCGGGGTTGAAGACCGGCTTTCGATGGCAAATCTGATATTCTTTGCCGACAAATGATGGATGTGAAACATTAAGGAAGCCGCGATGGCTGCGCGTAAGAAAAAAAATCCTACCCGACTCGATAAAATCAAACTCTGGCTCGCCCCTTTTATCGCCTGGCCGATGCGCCATCTGAACCGGCTGGTTTACTTCCTCGGCTGGATGTTTCTCTCAATTATCATCCTGATCACAGGTGGGCTCTGGCTGTTTTTCAGCAATCTCCCGGATGTGGAGCAGATGAGTTTTAGTCAGCTGCGCCAACAGGCCGAAACCCGTCTGGAGAAGAAGCTGGAGAAAAGCAAAAACAAGCATCACTGGGTTGAGCTGAAGTACGTTAACCGGGATCTGCTTTATGCCGTAGTCATGGCGGAGGATGCCCGTTTTTATGAGCATCAGGGTATCGACTACAACGCGTTACTGGATGCCATGGTAGCGAATATCAAGAAAGGGGAAACCCGGTTTGGCGGCAGCACTCTAAGCCAGCAAACGGTTAAAAACCTGTTTCTGAATCAGACTCAAAGTTACTTCCGTAAGCTGCAGGAAGCGGTGATCACCCGGGATCTGGAACGCCATTTCAGTAAAAACGAGATTATTGAGCTGTATCTCAACATGGCAGAGTTTGGCCCGGATCTTTATGGTGTACGTGATGCCGCCCGTTATTACTTCGACAAAAAACCGGCTGAGATAAACGCTGCAGAGGGTGCCTGGCTGGCACTCATGCTGCCAAGCCCCCGTCGCTATCACTATACGGTTTATCAGAACCGCAACCTCACCACGTCACTGAAGCGCAAATACCAGCGAATACTGCAGGGGATGCGCCAGTCCAATTACATCTCCTCCGTTCAGTACCGCCGCTATCTGAGAATGATCGAAAAAACAGACTGGCCGGCTAAATCCTGACCCGGTAACAGACTATTGATGCCCTCGCTGATGAAGGTAAGCCGTTGCCTCGACAACCCCTTCATCAGCGGCTTGTTTCAGCCAACGAAGTCCCTCGGATTCATTCTTCTCAGTGCCGACGCCCTCATAAAGGGCTACGCCATAGTGATAGCGGGCAATAGAGGAATAACCGGCAGCATCCTGAGTGTGTGCTCCGCGCTTCATCAAAGCGGTGGAATAGGCCAGATCCTGTGGCACGGCAACACCAGCCTCATAAATCTGCGCCAGCCAGATCATCGAATACACATCTTCCCAACGGTTGATGCAATCTTCGAAGATCTTAATCGCCGCCGCATGATCACCGGTTTTATCTGCCGCATAGCCGTACAGGCATTTGATGCGCTTATCCGAATCGATATACGCCTCATAACTGAGATCCGCTTTCGCGGTTTCAGTCATCATCAGGCCACTGAATAAAGCAGCTAAAAAGAAGCCTAAAACCGAGCCACGTTTTAGTGCGTGGGTCTGGCGTATGTTGCATTGTTCCATCGCGTTAACTCCCTAGGATATTGCGTCATATCTGACACCTGATGCTGAGAGTTAACCATCTTCATATTCCGGGCAATCCCCCAGTGTCGCAAATAGGCCTAAAACAGTACCGAAGAAGGAGCTAAAAGCGACTAAGGTGTCGATAACTGAACAACCAAATACAAAAAAAGCAGCCATTGGCTGCTTTTTAACTAAACGACATCAGGTACCGGATCAGGTCCACTTTTTCTTCGGAGGCTGATAACTGCGAATCTGCTCAAGCAGATCTTCCGGCTGGCCAGTTTTGATCAGCATGTCGATATATTCCGGCTTCATAAAGCCGGATTCCGCAACAGAATCGACCATGGCAAACAGCGGGTCGTAAAAGCCTGCCACGTTGTAGAAGGCACAGGGTTTGGTGTGATACCCCAGTTGCGCCCAGGTCCAGGCTTCAAAGATCTCTTCAAAGGTTCCCACGCCGCCCGGCATGGCAACAAAGGCATCAGCCATATCCGCCATAGCGGCTTTACGGGTGTGCATATCCGGTACAACGGTGAGTTCAGTCAGACCGGTATGAGCGATCTCTTTCTCTTCCAGCGCCTGAGGGATAAAACCGTAAACCTTGCCACCTGCCTCCAGCACTGAATCCGCAATGGTGCCCATCAGACCGACCTTGCCGCCTCCGTAGACCAGATCAATCCCCTGCTCTGCAAAGTAATGACCCAGTTGCCTGGCAGCAGCCAGATATTCCGGCTTATTGCCACTGGCAGAACCACAATAGACGGCTATTTTCATCGCTTCCGGTTTCATAGAACAGGCTCCCTATCTGATCCTGATATTAAGAAAAAGGGAGCTATCTTACTGAGTTAATTAGGATTTTGCTCAGTAAAAATTCTGATACCTGATTAGTTTCTTATCAGACAACAGGCTCTTCAGTAACGGGACTATGGCAGGAAACCACCTGATTGCGACCACCCGCCTTAGCGATATAGAGATAATCATCTGCTGTCTGCTGCAGCTGGTCGAAACCGGCCAACAGACCCGAGGCCATGCCAATACTCACCGTCACGGCATGATCGATCGGCAAGCCGGATAGATGCTCCACACAGAGGCGCAGCCGTTCAGCAGTCGCTAAGGCCTCCTGCCCGTTTGCATCCGCAAGAACCATAAGAAACTCTTCGCCACCGAAACGAATGATCAGATCCTGATCTCTTAACTCCTGACGCAGCGCTTCAGCAACCTGCCTCAGGACGGTATCGCCCAGCTTATGTCCGTAGGTATCGTTAACCTTTTTAAAATGATCAATATCCAGCATCAGCACAGAAATCGGCAGATCACGGGAGCGTCCTGCCACCCAGGCTTCAAGAAGAAAGCGGTTGCCTGTTCCGGTCAGAGGATCAATCTTGGCCAGGCGCTGCAACTCACGATTAGCGTTTGCCAGCTCTTGCGTACGTTCATTCACCAGATACTCTAACTGCTGATTGCTTTTTTCCAGCTCAGCTTTGGCTTCTGCCAGCTTCTGCTCTGCCAGTTTGCGACTGGTAATATCAGAAATACTGCCAACCATCCGTAAAGGCCGACCCTCGTCATCCCGCTCTACGACACGTCCACGGTCAAAGCCCCAGAAAACTTCGCCACTGGCTCTGACCATGCGGTGCTCATGACTGTATTGGCCATTACCGGTCAAAGCCTGATTCAGAGCATCCATCATGGCATCGTGATCATCAGGATGAATCAACCCCGACAAAACACTCATCTCGTGACTGGTATGGGAGCTATCAAGTCCTAAAAGGTCGCACCATTTACGGTTATGGTGTACCCGGTTACCGGGAATATCCCAGTCCCATATACCCTCTCCAGCCGCCGACATAGCGTACGAATAACGGCGCTCTTTATCTTCAATCAGCTGGTGAGCACGTTTTAACTCAGTAATATCGTGAGCGATGACCAGAATACGATCACTACCATCCGGACCTTTCAGAGGCTTTTTAATCGACTGGAAATAGCGTACTTCACCGGTGTCACTGTCAGTGGAAGCTTCCTCCACAATCTGCAACTTGCCGGAACGCATCACCTGCTGAATATTCTCTTTGTAGAACTCAACCTGCTCCCGGTTTGGATTAAAATCCGCATCGCTTTTGCCAATCATCGCCATAGGAGAGGAACCGTAAAGGCGAGCCAGCGACTCATTACAGAGAAGAAAGCCTCCATCAAAATCCTTCATCAGGATAATATCCGGCGACTCATCAATCACGGTACGTAACAGGCTTTCATCTGTCAGAGGGGAGATAGAGACAGGCTTTTCGTCTAATGGCGAACGTGGCCCCTGAGCACCACAGCCTTCACATTGGATGAAGTGTGCAGCATCCTGCCAATAGCCTATGGTAAGTCCGGTATGCCCGCAGTATGGGCAGGATTCATGAGAAAGATCCATTAGGCGTTCCTGATTGCTCGCGGCGTAACATGCTGAAGTAAAGCATCAAATATTCTGCAAAGGCAGCATGTTAGCACAAAGGGCGGCTATGCCTTAGCATTCAGCATTCCTTCGCCCCTCACAAAACAGCGGGCATAAAAAAACGGCCCTCAGGCCGTTTTCTCTGGGTTTTGATTTATGCCGGTATTTTTTCCTCTTCCCGCAGAGTCAGCACCTCATACCCCTCTGCCGTTACGGCAATGGTGTGCTCCCACTGGGCAGAAAGTTTTTTATCCGCAGTGACCACCGTCCAGCCATCACGCTTGGTTTTAATTTTGGCTTTACCCTGATTGATCATGGGTTCGATCGTAAAGGTCATACCCTCTTTCAGAGTCAGGCCTTTGCCCGGTGTGCCGTAGTGCAGTACTTCCGGCTCTTCATGCATTTAACGGCCGATACCATGGCCGCAATAATCGCGCACAACCGAGTAACCATTGGCTTTGGCGAAGCGCTCAATGGCGCTGCCAATATCTCCCAGAGTTGCACCGGGCTTAACCTGCTTAATCCCCTGCCACATCGCTTCATAGGTTTTCTCCACCAGCTTTTTCGCCAACGGAGCCACAACCCCGATACAGAACATCTTGCTGGAATCAGCAATAAAACCGCCCTTCTCCAGTGTGATATCCACATTGACGATATCGCCTGATTTCAGCACCTTCTGATCCGATGGAATACCGTGACAGACCACTTCATTCACCGAGGTGTTCAGGGAGTACTGATAGCCGTACTGGCCTTTACTGGCAGGACGCGCCTTCAGCTCGTCCACGATATAGCGCTCCACCCAATCGTTGATCTGCAGGGTGGTGACGCCCTCTTTTACCCGGGTATCCAGGTAGGCAAACACCCTGGCCAGCAGACGACCGGATTCACGCATCAGCGCCATCTCTTCAGGGGATTTCAGACTGATCTTACTCATGATGGGCTCCCTCCAGAGAAGCCGTGTAAAAAACTATTCAGGGTAACCCTGAAATTGATGCACCTGATCCAGCTCCTGTTCCCAGTCCGCTTTGCTGGCGATAAACAGGTGCGCCGTCGGCTTAACAGTAACCGGAGAATCCATGCTGCCCGCAGGCACCATCACCAGCTTGCCGCCACCGAGACTGGTGGGTACAGGGGAACCACAGATGCTACAGAAGCTGCGCCCATGACGGGTTTCCGGCAGGTTATAAAAGGTGATTTTGTCCTCTCCCTGCAACCAGTTCAGCTGAGCATTTTTGCTGAACAGATTAGCCGCATGGGCGCTGCCGGTACCTTTCTGGCAGTAGCTGCAGTGGCAGAGGAAAAAGTTATGAAACTCGCCTTCCAGCTGGTATTTCACCGAACCGCAAAGGCAGGAACCTGAGTGCTGTGTCATCGCCATAATCCTTCTTGTTGTCATTGTTATTGATAGGGTTAAAAGGTTAAACCTGATTCCTAGCTGAACAGCATAGCCCGTTTTCTTAGCTTGCCGAAACCGGTTCAGGGCACCAGCTGTCCCAGCGTTGTACGCTGACCGTTCTGCATCACGGCGGGTACGGCATTAATCTGTAACAGCTCTTTCAGACCCTGAGCCTCCTGAAATTTCGCTTCCACCTCGGCGGAGTTATAGAGCGTCAGAAAGCGTTCTTCCGGAAGATTACAGCAGGTTGCTGCCATGTCAGCGTAATACTCCGCATCCGGTCGCATCAGACGATCCGCACGATGAGCCTTGAAAGCCGCTTCATGAAAGGCCGGATTGATCCCCGCAAGCTCCGCGGCATAAAACGCCTTCGCCATCGGGTACTGGAACGGAAACACCGCAATCGCCACTTCCTTCACTTCAACTTCCGGATGCTGTGCCCGATAAGCTTTCAGCTGATCAAAATAGAAGTTATTGCAGTGAATACAGCTGTAGTAGAAATAAAGCTGAGCCTGCACCTCAGGTTTCGTTTTAGCGCTAGCCTGCTCGGTGGATTGCAAGCCGGTGCCTGAACAGGCGGTCAACAAGGCAGCCAGAAGGCCCGTCAGCAGAAAGCGTTTCGTTGCAAACATATCCCTATCCTTCCTCTTCAATTTAACTCAATCAGCGCACGCTTCAAGAAGCGTTAAAAGCGCTGATTGTAGAGCAAGAACAGGGCAAACTATGCCTGCAAACCCAGAGTTAATTAATCGGGTTATCAAACTGAAAACATGCTGAGTGGGCTCAATCCAGCAGATTAAGATTGGCAATAAAGTCGATAAAGGCGCGCATCTTGCCCGGCATAAAGCGCATCGGCAGATACTGCATATAAACCCCGCCCTGAAAGTCACTGTGCAGTTTCCACTCCGGCAGTACCTGTACGACCTCGCCTTCCGCCAGTGCTTTTCGCACCACAAAGTCCGGGAAGATGCCGATCCCCAGCCCGTCTTTAACGGCCAGCAAACGCATCTCGGAATGGTTATTCAGATAGCGGCCATCAACGCTGATCTTCTCTTTGCGCTCACCCTGCGTCAGCAACCAGTGGTTATCCCGTTCAAACAGGCCGAGAGGAATACAGTCATGGGCCATCAGATCTGCCGGTTGCTGTGGCTCACCACGGTTCTGCAAATAATCGGGACTGGCGCACAGTACCGAGCGCACCTGCCCGATGCCCTTACTCACCAGATGTTCATGGGGCTCTGCCGCCACCACAAAAACGATATCCACATCGTGATAACCGGGATCAAGGCGCTGATCGGTCACCTGCACATGCAGGGAGATCGCCGGATGCTGCTGCATAAACCGGCGCAAATGCGGCTCCAGCACCTGACGGGCAAAGGCTTTGGGGGCAGCGATACGTAAGCGCCCACGTACCTCGGTAGCCTCGCTTTCTGTGGCAGATACCGCTTCACGGGCGCTGTCGAGCATGTTCCGGCACTGCTCGTACACTTCCCGCCCAAGCTGAGTAGTGGTTTGCCTGCGGGTGGTGCGTTCAATCAGTACGGCAGACAGGGCAGTCTCCAGACGGGAGACCTGTCGGCTGACACCCGAAGGCGTAATACCCAGCTTTTCAGCGGCACGGGTAAAACTGCCGGTTTCTACCACCGCGACATAGGCCGCCATATCCGGCAACAGAGGAATCAGTTTATTTGTGTCCATGAATCACAAGTCTTATGAGTTAAAGCACGATTATCACACTAGCGGTTTGAAGTTAGCATGCTCATCCATAAACAAACAGCGCTGTTTATCACGTCTGATTGCAAGGACAGGAATACCCCGCTGCGGGCCTAAAGGCCTCAGCACACATCTTTAACAGGCTCGTTATGCAAACTGAAAGCACCCGTTCACTTTTTGGTCTGCCACTGAATCGGCAAAACCTTGTACACCTTCAAAACCGTCTACCGGTTCCGGAGCTGTCACTGCTACTGGTGGCGTTTTTCTGGGGCACCAGTTATGGCGTTACCAAGGAAGCTCTCCTGTTTACCAGCGCGCTGGCCTTTATCGCGATCCGCTTTTGCCTGACCTCCGTGATGCTGCTGCCGCTGTTTCTGCGGGAGATGCGACAGGGCAAAACCCGGGACTTCTATCGGGCATTGCCCACCGGGGGTATTCTGCTGGCGATCTTTCTGGCTGAGACCTACGGCATCTTCCATACCAGTGCATCACGGGCGGCATTTCTGATCAGCCTCTGTGTGCTGATGACGCCTTTTGTTGAGGCCATCGTGAAGCGCCAACGCCCTGAACCTCTGATTCTGGGTTGTGCGTTACTGTCTCTCTTTGGGGTCTATCTGTTGACCCAAACCGAGCAGGCGGCAACAGCCAATAGCGGATTCAGCCTAAACAAAGGGGATCTTTTAATTCTTCTGGCCGCTCTGTTGCGGGCGATTATGGTGGTGACCACAGAACGTCTGTCGAAAAACAGCACCCTGTCGGCGATCAGTACCACCAGCATTCAGTCCAATGTGGTGGCGGTGGGAGCGTTGATTATCTTTTCCTTCAGCGATTATCCGGTAGCCCAGCTGCTGCCTCAGTCGGTAGGGTTCTGGCTGGCAGCTTTTTATCTGGCCTTCTTCTGTACGCTGTTTGCCCTGTTCGCTCAGAACTACGGTGTACGCCACACCAGTTCATCACGGGTAGCTTTGCTGACGGGATCGGAACCGGCCTTTGGGGCATTGTTTGCCATCCTCTGGCTGGGTGAAAGCCTGAGCGGGATAAAGCTGCTTGGCGGTGGTCTGATTCTGCTGGCCAGCTACCTTGCCAGTCGCCGACAGCAGTAGAAATTGATTGGGAACAGAAAGACCAGGCAATAAAAAAGACCGGCACTATATGGAACTCAGAACCGGTCTTTTTTTCAATGCTTGAGCTTTCAAAGCTTACGACAGCAGCAGTGGATCAGTTTTTACCCTTACCGCCACCATTTCCGCCTTTACCGCCATTGCCACCCTTGCTACCAGAACCGCCTTTGCTGTCACGGTCTTTGGATTTACGCTTTTCTTCTTTGCGCGCTTCACGCTCTGCTTTTTCTTCTTCTAAACGTAGCTTGCGGGCTTCCTGCTCGGCTTTGGCTTTTTCCCGGGCTTCCTGAGAGGTTTGCTGACCAAACTCACGGCCTTTATCGTCAGGCTTTTTACCCTTACCGTTTTCTTTTTTATCGCCTTTGTCTTTCTTTTCGCCGTCTTCATCTTCGTCGCGATCGTCGTCATCACGATCTTTATCCTTACGCTGACGCTCTTCACGGTTTTTTTCTTCGCGAGACATCTCGTCACGTTCTTCACGCTCACGAGCCTTACGCTGCTCGCCATCAGCTCTGTCATCATCAGAACGAATCTCCTGACGCTCACGCTCTTTTTTCTCCATCTCCTGCGTATCCTGATCATCCGCCAGAGACAAAGTCGACAGAGAGGTCAGCGCCAGGCCAGCCAGAATCATACTTAACTTCTTCATTTTTTAATCCCCTGATTAAATCTATTCCATCTAATGTATTGGCATCGCAGATGATCCGCAAGAAGTTTAAGCTCTGTCATCGGCCAATGACGCCAAAAGTGTGAATCCGATCAAAATAATAAAAAAAAGCTAAGGACAACAGATAGTTAAGGAACCAGATAACACTTACCAATGAGGCTTTAAGGGGAGTATCAAAGCTACCTTATCTGACTAGCCCAACAGATATTTACCAGCCGTTATTGCCAGCCCTGTTTCCAGCGGCTGGCATCTTTCAGATCCCGCCAGTTGATCGGGTAAAGGTTGTGGGAGATCACCGCTTCCAGTTCGCAGTGGATCACTATGCCCTCCTCATCAAACTCCACCTCCGTTACCAGAAAGTGTTTTTCCCGATTAAGAGGCTCTGTCGCCGTCCATTTACTGTGCAGTAACTTGCGGGGATTGATCTGATTCTTTGGCGTGGTGTAACTCATGGTGCACTCTCCTATTCAACCGATTCATCCCTGTTAAACCGACTCATCCCTATTTAACGATTTTCCCACTATTGAACCGGTTCACCGGCAGGGCGGGTGGCTGCACTTTGGTCTGGAAGGATCAGTTCGTCGGTAGCAAAACCCCGTTTGGCCGCCTCGGTAATAAAGCGCTGTTTCAGTTCGTCAGATACTTCAGGCGTTCGTGACAACAACCAGAGATAGTCGGTATCGGGTCCTGAGATAAAAGCGTACTGGTAGTTTTCCTGATCCAGTTCAAAGACGATGTAAGAACCGTAGAAGGGACCAAAGAAGGAGACTTTCAGGTAGCCCTGATCGGCAGATTCGACAAAGTACGCCTTACCTTCCGCCTGCTGCCACTCGTCATCTTCGGTATTAAAACCCTGATTGATCACCCGCACACCGCCATCATTCCGCAGGGAATAGTTGGCGCTGATATGGCTCAGCCCGCGTTCAAAGGAATGATCCAGCCGGACAATTTCGTACCATTTGCCCAGATAACGATCCAGCTCAAAACCGGATACCGGGGTGACTTTTTCCGGTAAGCCGGTACAGGCGGTCAGCGCAAAGATAGAGGCCAACAGAAGTGTCCGGGGAATGGAGAACAGAGATTTGAATCGTGATCGCAACGTCATAGTTTAAAAACTCCTGATACAGACAACTGGCTGACTAAGCCACGCCCACTATACGTAAAGTCACTCTGATCCGATCCTGCGGTCTTTAAAAGTCGACTCCCTCTAACGGAAAGGAATCAGGCTTTCGCCACCGCCATCAGAACCGGCATAGTGCCCTTGGGGCTTTCGAAATCAAACGCCTTAGTCACCCGACATTCCGTGAAGCCCTGATCTGTTAAGGCCTGTTGCACACGACTCTGGGTAAAGCCCATGGGCGTTGATTCATCCTCTGCCAACCAGTCCCATTGCACCAAAAGACCACCGGGTTTGAGCAATTTTTTTAGCCGCGCGAGAGTACCCTCATAGTCCGGTAGAAAGCTGCAGACTGATGAAGCAGTTACCCGGTCAAAGCAACCCAACCATTCAGGATGCTGCTCCAGCAGCGCTTCCGTCAGAAAGTCAGCATGACTTTCCACATTGGGCAGCTGCTTCTGATCCAGAAAGCGGATCATCTCTGCAGAAGCATCCAGCGCCACCACCTGCTCCACCAGCGGGCTCATTCGCTTGGTAAGAGAACCTGTGCCGCAGCCAAAATCGAAAACCTTAAGCCCCTTCAGATCACCCTGAGCTTTCAGCAAACTAAAAGCCTGTTCGGCATAGGCATCGACAGAATTGTCGCTGTCCCAGCCTTCTGCGTAATCATCCCATTCGTTAACACTCACGGTGTCTTCCTCTCTTCTTGTTATTGTTCGCAGCTGATGATGACTGACAGCTTGTTGTTATAAGCCGCTGATTATTTGGCATCGCGATTGAGAATACCGGCATCGAACGCCTCTTCCAGCTGACCTTTCAGGGTCTGCCAGAGTTCACTGCTGCCCTTGTCGATGCGGGAATTCAGACCCAGAACCTGCTCACGACTGATATTGTGCGTGCGCCAGCTGTGGCCGTGATTCTCTCCTTTGCCGTGCAGGTTATGCAGCAGAGGTGGCACCCGATCTATCGCTTTAGCGTAGCGGGCATCGGGAGTTTCACCGGCTTCAAATTCATACCAGAGCTGCATATATTCATCCCCCTGCCCGTCTGGCAAGAGCGCTAACAGGCGGGCAACGCCTTCGGCTTCTTCATCTTTCAGCTCCGGCGTTTCACTGGCGTAGATGATGGTATCCCCCGCATCGATCTCACCCAGATCATGAATTAGCAGCATTTTGATCACCCGGTCGATATTGACCGGCTCATTGGCAAACTCTTTCAGCATCAGCGCCGACAGGCAAACATGCCAGCTGTGTTCGGCAGAGTTCTCAAACCGATCCAGACCCACAGGCTTTGTTTTGCGGTAAACGTCTTTCAGTTTTTCGATCTCAACAATAAAACTTAAAACCTGCTCAATAGCCTGCATCTTTCACCCTTCACTTTATGAATATCGACACGTTAACGCCTGAATCTCAATCGGGAACACCGTTGCGATCCAGAATCACAGGTCCCGCCCCTTCTGAGGCTAACTCATCTTCAGCATTGTACAACGGGCAGCTTTTCATCGAGAGACAACCGCACCCGATGCAACCCGTCATATGATCCCGAAGCCGCTCCAGATAGCGAATTCTCTGATCGAGCTTCTCCTGCCATCCGGCGGATAGGCGCTCCCAATCTTTCTGTGTCGGGGTGCGGTTTTCCGGCAGTGCAGAAAACGCCTGCTCGATCTCACTTAAGGTGATGCCCAGCTTCTGCGCCGCCTTAATAATGGAAATTCGCCGCAGCACATCCGGTGTGTATCGCCGCTGATTACCGGGGTTACGATGACTTGAGATCAACCCTCTCTGTTCATAAAAATGCAGGGTGCTGACCTTAACCCCGGAGCGCTCTGCCACCCGCCCCACCGACCAGTTATCCCGGATCGCCATGCTGATTCCTCCTGTGCATTTCCCCATCCAACCCGCACGCCAAAATTAAATGGCAAAAAAGTTGAAACAGGGTCTTTACCTCAACCTAACTTGAGGTTTTAAGCTGCACTCATTCTACAAAAGCAAGCACATCAAAAGAAGACAACTCAGAAAAAGGAAGCAGAAGATGATTCACTTAGAACACGTTAATTTGGTTGTTACCGATTTAGTGGCATCACTGAAGTTTTATCGGGCAGCATTTCCCCAATGGAAAGTACGCGCTAAAGGCGAAAGTAACTGGTATGGCAAGGTCAGAAACTGGCTGCACTACGGCGATGATTATCAGTATCTGGCACTGAATGACTCCGGCACTGGCCAGAACAGAGACCTTACCGGACACAAATTGGGGCTGGCTCATATCGCCTTTGTCACTTCAAATATTGATACCGTCATCGCGCGGTTAGCAGAGGCGGGGTTTGAGATCAGCAAGGATGGTGCTGATGAACCCCATCGGCGGAATGTCTACTTTATCGACCCGGATGGATACGAAATCGAGTTTGTACAATACCTGAGTGACCTGCCGGAAGAGCGCAATGCCGCACCAAAATCAGTCACAGAAGAAGCGGAAGCCTTCGCCAAGAGGATTTATCAGTAACAATTTGAAAGGTGGGCTTTTTGAGCAAATCTACCTATTAGTAGAAACACAACAAGATGTTAACCATTCACGATAATGGTGCAGAAAAATGGCCGGACAATGGTAGTCCGGCCTTGCTCTATACCTGACTCAAGGGAGGCATACGACCTAATTGCCAAACAGTGACGCCATCAATAGTTGTTCTGCTTTCCGAGAGAATATCCAGTCCCGCCCTTGCGGCAAGATTCGGCAAACCGCCGCTACTTCGATACTTGCGGAATCGCCGATAATGCCCGGAGATCGACTCATCCAGTTCAATCGATATTTTACCCCAAAGAGAGTCCGGCATATCGAAATCAGCAATTACAATCTTATCGACATGCTTCCTGAGCAGAGATAACACCGAGACGGCATCATCAGTCTCCATCTCATGTAAACAAAGCGTACTGCTGGCAATGTTAAAACGACCCAGAAACACCCTGTCGAGAGATTCTAGCCTTGCCGCTTTAAACTCTAAATTGGCAACCTGCTCTTTGCTGAGCCTGTGATGAGCAAAACGGATCATGCCCGGATCAATATCCAGTCCCAGCCCAAACTCAATCTTGCCGGATAAGCGAAATAACAGATCGCCGGTTCCGCAACCGACCTCCAATACTCGACTGTCTTTCTCAATTAGGTCGCCTATCTTCTCCCTGACAGGCAGGAGGACACGATCTGCTGTTTTACTCTTAAACCATGCACTAAGACTCAATATTCACTCCACTGCATATATCCCGCTATCCAGAAGACCCAATAGGTCTGATTCACTCGCCAACATCAATTGTGATACATTTACTGCATATGTAAAACATTGCAATACATTTGGAACACACCATGAAAACTGAAATGCTGAGCACCCGTATTGATCACGAAACCAAAGTGGCCTTTACCCATATTTGTGACGAGGTTGGTCTGAGCCCTTCACAGGCACTGAAGCTTTTCGCCAAAGCCGTTATCAATCACGGTGGAATTCCCTTTGAGCTGAAAGCCCGTCAGCCGAACAAAACTACCCTTGCAGCCATGAAAGAGCTGGATGAAGGACGAGGAAACACAGCAGATTCAGTGGATGAACTGCTACACGAACTCACGGAAGGGAAAACAGGTGATGCTCAAGCTTGAATACTCGAACCAGTTCAAGAAGGACTTTAAGAAAGTCACCAAATTGAGCATTCCCGATATTCTTGAAGTCGGGAATGTCATCTCAAAACTGCAGCGGGAAGAAATTCTCGAAGCCCGTTATGCCGATCATGCGCTTACCGGAAACTGGCTCAGTTTCAGAGACTGCCATATCAAACCGGACTTACTGCTGATCTATCGAGTGAAAGATAGAGCGTTACAACTCGCCAGAATTGGAAATCATAGCGAGTTGTTTTGAGTAAAAAATAAAAACTATTCAATAGCCAAAAGCTTTGTAATAAGTATTAGGGTAGCTAATGAGCAATAAAAACCCCACACTGAAAACGACCTTATAGCCTGCAATTGCAATTTAGACATATTTCCTTTGGGTACAACTGAGTATAAATCCCCTTCGCTGAGGGCTTTCCTGTGTAGCTTTGATATAAAGTCATTGTAACCATTGCGAAAGCCTTTCTCTAAAGCCAAGTAGTAAGCATCTAGAGCTGAAAAAACCAACGTTGGCAAAAAAGCTATGTATGCAAACTCAGGTTTACCTTTATCTGCAACAATAACCAGGACTGCAGAAACCAAAGTTACACACCATGCTTTACACGAAGAACTATTCGCAGCCATGCGCTGTATTACACTCTGCAATATTCCCAAATGAGTCTGAATAGATGCTGACTCAGGATCAATATTGACACCTAACCCTTCCATATCAGTTTGCCTTATTATTTATTGCATCATTGATCCATATAGAAATATTATCAGCTATATTTCGATAAGTATTTTCTGAACTCGGATCAATGCAAGGTACATATTGAGATAGCTTTCTACCATCTTCAAATAAAATTGAGTCAAAAGGATTACTACCTTTTTTGCAAACTCCAGACCTAGGGCACTTCAGATTATGAATATGAATTCCTAATAGGGCTTTACCATCATTCCAAGCTTTAATAATCTCATGCCTTACCCAAGGCCTTGAAGCTGTTTCACTCCCGACCAGAACTACAATACAACGTTTGTACTTCATATTTTGATCAATCCAGTTCTCTACAGCTTTATCACCTGTTCTTTTGAGCTTTTCCCATTCATTGGGGGTAGTAGGAGGGTTTCCATCGAGAACACCTATGTTTCGAATTTGCTGCACTCTCATTACATCATTCGCAAAATGAAAACTATAAAACACTGGAACTTTCGACATTTGATCATCCTTTTCGTCAACTAAACCAAAGATTGCCCCTATAGCCGCCCCGAGCAATTTTCCTCCAATACCGGGAAATAAAACCCCTCCAATAACTGTTCCAATTCCAACCGAAACAATTACTTTGCTAAAGCCATGCTCATCCTTGTATTCTCTTTTTGGTTCTTTAATCCGCAAATTTTTCATTTTTCCCTCAGAAATTAGGCACTCCTTGGCTTAAATAACTCTGACCCAAAAGCCGGTTTCTTGATGAATGAAAGATACTATACCTTGAGATCTAATTTAGCCATTTCCGATTGGTGACACTTTCCGACTCTGGTTCGGCCTATTGGTTGCCCCACAAGGCGATCTCCACCATTCCCCAACCACAAAAAAAGCGGCTTAACTTGCGTTAAGCCGCTTTCAGAACCCCTCAGTTCTTTCGCTTCAATAATCGGCTATCAAAGCGCCTGCTGTGGTTTCAGCTCATCATTAACCTGAGTCAGCTTACCGCTGAGGTAGTTGAGCAGTACGCCGTACATAGGTACGAACAGGAACAGGGAGATCAGGATCTTGAACACGTAATCTACCATAGCGATCTCAGTCCAGTGTTCTGCCATAAAGGCGTCCGGGCTGTTGTAGAAGGCGATGGCGAAGAAGGCCAGAGTATCCAGTGCGTTACCCAGAATGGTAGACAGGGTTGGTGCCACCCACCAAGGGCCTGCCTGACGCAGGCGGTTAAAGACGTGAACGTCCAGAATCTGCCCCAGTACGTAGGCCATAAAGCTGGCAACGGCGATACGGGCAACAAACAGGTTGAACTCGCTCAGCTGGGCAAAGCCCTGAAACGCGCCTTCAAAAAAGAGTACCGACAAACCATAAGAGACCAGCAGCGCAGGCAGCATCACTTTAAAGATGATCTTACGCGCCATCTGAGCACCAAAGATGCGGACGGTCAGGTCGGTTGCCAGAAAGATAAAGGGAAAACTGAACGCGCCCCAGGTGGTGTGAAAACCAAACAGGGTAAACGGCAGCTGCACCAGATAGTTACTGGAGGTGATAATCAGCAGGTGGAAAGCCACCAGCCAGGTCAGCGCTTTGCGCTGTTGAGCAGACGTGAATGCACTCATCAGTGACACCTTTTTATTAGTTGGGGTGAGGGAACCCAAGTGAACTTGTAGCCGGGGCAAAACAGACTGTTGATATCTTCTGTGAATCATCGATTCACGTTAGGGCTGTTGATAAGTGGTGATTCACTTCCCAGGCCTGATCGGTCGTGTGCCTGCCTTTGGCATTAACGGCCGCGCATTATACCGAAGTGAGCCTCAGACAAAAGTCTGAATCGAATCTTTTTTCGCTTTTTTTCCGCCCTGTCCCCTTTAGCTGTATCGCTTTTTTGCCATGGTGTTTGAGCCACCCCTTCGATTAATTTTTCTGACTTTCAGACAAAAGGATTCACCTTTTTAGACTGGTAAGTACTTTTGATTGCTCTATCATGCTCGCTCCTGCCTGTGTCGCTGACACCACGCCAAGTGATCGATGACGACAACCCGAATACCTGAAACCTGTTCACGACGAGTACGGTCATGTTTGCATTTTTTGAACGTCTGATTGCTGCTTTTCCTAAGGAAGAGCCTCAACAACCACCCGGTAAGCTGCTGCAGTTTATTCTGCACTACACCAAGGGCATGGGTATGCCCCTGATCCTGATGTCTGTGCTGACTGCCGGTGTTGCCACTCTGGAAGTCGCTCTGTTTGGATTTATGGGTCAGTTGGTGGACTGGCTTTCAGCTCAGGATCCGAAAACCTTTCTGGAGAAGGAAGCCTCTACCCTGTTCTGGATGGCGCTGGTGCCTTTGGTCGCGCTGCCGCTGATTGGCCTGCTGCACTCTTTAGTGGTGCACCAGAGTCTGCTGGGTAACTTCCCGATGGCGATCCGCTGGCAGGCGCACCGTTATCTGCTGAAGCAGAGTGTCTCCTTCTACTCCAACGATTTTGCCGGCCGTATCGCCACCAAGGTGATGCAGACCGCATTAGCCGTGCGCGAATCGGTCATGAAGCTGCTGAACGTACTGGTTTATATCGCAGTGTCCTTTATCGCCATGCTGGTACTGGTCGCTCAGGCAGACTGGCGGCTGATGATGCCGGTGCTGGTCTGGCTGATTCTTTATATCGCCATTCAGGTTTACTTTGTGCCGAAGCTGAAGGCGATCTCCACCGAACAGGCGGATGCGCGCTCGGTAATGAGCGGCCGGATTGTCGATTCCTACACCAATATCGCCACAGTAAAGCTCTTCTCCCATACCAACCGTGAGGCGGATTTTGCCCGTGAAGGTATGGATCAGTTTATGGATACCGTGTACGTGCAGATGCGTCTGGTAACCTGGCTGAACTTCTGTGTGCAGGGCATCAATCACCTGTTGGCCTTCTCCATTGCAGCGCTGTCGATCTGGCTGTGGATGGAAGAGCTGGTGGGCGTGGGTGCGATTGCGATCTCCATCGCGTTGGCGCTGCGCCTTAACGGTATGTCCCACTGGGTAATGTGGGAGATCAGTGCGCTGTTCGAGAATATCGGTACCGCAGTGGATGGCATGAACACCCTGTCCAAGCCGCTGCAGGTGCAGGACAAGCCGGAAGCCAGGCTGCTGACCGTGGATCACGGCGGCATCGATTATCAGGATGTGGTCTTCCACTACGGTGAGGACAAGCCTGTGATTCCGCAGCTGAATCTGAATATCCAGCCCGGTGAAAAAGTAGGCCTTGTCGGCCGTTCCGGTGCCGGTAAATCAACGCTGGTCAATCTGCTGATGCGCTTTTTCGATGTGGAATCCGGCCAGATCAAGGTGGATGGTCAGGATGTGCGGGAAGTGACTCAGGACAGTCTGCGCGCCCAGATCGGTATGGTGACTCAGGATACCTCTCTGCTGCACCGCTCCGTGCGGGACAATATTCTCTATGGTCGCCCGGATGCCAGCGAAGAAGAGATGATCGCCGCTGCCAAGAAGGCCGAAGCCCATGAGTTTATTCTCGGACTTACCGACCCGAAAGGCCGCAAGGGTTACGACGCCCATGTGGGCGAACGTGGTGTGAAACTCTCCGGTGGTCAGCGCCAGCGTATCGCCATCGCCCGCGTGCTGCTGAAAGATGCGCCAATTCTGCTGCTGGATGAAGCCACCTCCGCTCTGGATTCCGAAGTGGAAGCGGCGATTCAGGCCAGCCTCTACACCCTGATGGAAGGCAAAACCGTGATCGCTATCGCCCACCGCCTCTCCACCATCGCCGCCCTTGATCGTCTGGTGGTGCTGGATAAAGGCGAGGTTGTCGAACAGGGTAGCCACGCTGAACTGATTGAACAGGGCGGCATTTATGCTCAGCTTTGGGCACACCAGACCGGTGGTTTTTTAGGCGAAGAGTAGGGTGAAAAGTAGCCTGGGAATAACTCGGAAGAAGCCTGTTTAGCCCG
The DNA here is from genome assembly GCA_048264105.1 of Oceanospirillum sp. Lineage (GTDB taxonomy): Bacteria > Pseudomonadota > Gammaproteobacteria > Pseudomonadales > Halomonadaceae > Oceanospirillum. The sequence goes on along the minus strand of JBLXDJ010000005.1, from coordinate 19,447 downwards.
CAAAAACAAAGCCCCTTGTCACGAACCGTGGCAAGGGGCTTTTTCTATCAATCGAGAAGGGAAACTAATCCCGGGAAGGTACACGGTGGACATAACCCGACGTAAACGCCTCCTGCTCAAACTGACGGATAACACCTTCAGCCTTCATCTCTTTCAGGGCAATGCTTAAAGCCTTAGCAACATCAGCGTGCTCAGGTTGCAGGAAGGCGTGCACGGCCAACTCCTCCATAACGCCTGCATTAAACAGTTGCTTGTCATAAAACTCGCTTTTGGTCATCTCAAAGCGAACCGCTCCGTCAAAAGCCACAAACAGATCGGAACGCCCGGCTAACAGCTTGCGCAGGCCTATCGTCCAGTTTCTGACGGTGGCAAAATTATCCGGCAGTTCTGAGGGGGGAATACCCTGACCGGATGCGGCGTTTCCGGCCAGCCGCTTACTGATCAGGACACTGCCGCTCAAATAATTAACCCGGAACCCCGTCTGGCGCAACGCGTCCCAGTTGCTGAATTTCAATGTTGGACTGGTCGAGAAAACGGCAATGCGCAGTGACAGAGGGGATTCTGTTACCGGAACCAGCTGCGGGTGTTGGGTATGAAACGTCTGAGCCCTTGCCAGATCGCCATCGATGCGACCTGCCTCAATCATCAGGTCACTTCTTTTAACCGGATAGTAGTGTATCTCCAGATCCCGACCGATACGGCTAAAGGCTTCCCGGTAAATAAGACTGACCAGACGCCCATAATAGTCAGACTCTTTCTGAATCAACGCCATAACCAGAGGCTTTTTTTCACTGGCCTCAAGATTATGAACCGGCAGAGTGACGAGCAGGCCGATAAAAGCCATCAGCAAGACCCGGAGACGGTAACTCCAATCCGATATCATCACTCTGCTCAGCCTTCTATTTAACTTTCAAAATACCCAGAATCACACAAAGCAGACCGCCACCCATAGCAGCATAGGCTTCTAAAGGTGCATCACCACTTACGGCGCGGGTCAGTTGCGAACTGGCAGAGTCGTAAACATCGTAGCCCCAGAATGCCAGGGCAACACCCACAATGATCAGAACAATACCGATAATCTTGTTATTGGACTTTTTCATGCTGCTTCCTTATGCGAGATGCAAAACGGATGATCAATCCGCTTCTTCATGTTGATTTAAGATAGCACAAGGATAAAAGCCTTACGGGTAAGTGTCCTGAGCCATTTGGTAACAGGTTTTCGCAGATGCGTTAACAGCCAAACGCTATTACCAGCGTTTATGTGTATCAAAGTAATCCCGCAGAAAATCCACAAACGCCACGATACGGGCGGGCAGAAACTGCCGGTGCTGGTAGACCGCATAGACATTAAAATCGTGTCCAGGGTAATCCGCAAACAGCTGAACCAGTCGCCCCTCTTTCACAAAAGGAGAAGCGATAAAGTCCGGCTGCTGAATCACCCCCATCCCCTGAGCGGCCGCTTCACACAGAGCGCGCCCGTTATTCGCTGCCAGAGTCCAGTGCACCCGAACCTTCTGGCGCTGGCCATCCTTATCCTGAAAGACCCAGTAGTTTCTGTCCTGAGTCAGGTAGGTATAAAGCAGACACCTGTGATGCTGCAGTTCCTGCGGTGTGGCCGGTGTGCCATGGGCTTTCAGATAGTCCGGCGAAGCATACACACCGCCCCGGCACTGGATCAGCTTACGGGCAACAAGACTGGAATCCGACAGATTGGCGATGCGGATAGCAACATCAAAGTTATCAGCGGTCAGGTTTCTCTGGCGATCATCCAGTTCCAGCTCGATACGCACCAGGGGATAGGCTTTCTGAAACGCCTGAATCGGTTCAATCAGATGCAGCAGGGTAAAGTCCATGGGAGCCGTTAAACGCAGCAACCCTCTGGGATCATGTCCCTGTTGAGTCACGGACGACTCCAGCTCTTCGATCTCACTTAACAGCGTTCTGCAGCGATTGTAGTAATAGAGGCCTTCATCGGTGGGATTCACCCGTCGGGTAGTACGGTTCAGCAGACGAATCCCCAGCTCTTTCTCAAGGGCAGCGATATGCTTACTTACCATGGCCGTGGAGATTCCCAGGCTACGCCCGGTGGCGGCAAAGCTTTCCAGCTCCACCACCCGGCAATAAACCTGCATAGCTGTATATTTATCCATATCTATAGCTCCGCCGCCCTGAACAGCACCTTTTATTTGTGTAAGCAGCCGTAGAGACAGGCCTGAGTATCAGCAAACCGGTCTACGACACTTACTTTGCAATAAAATTGTTAACCAAAAAGAAACAGTGAATAGCATTTAAGACCCATTATCATGGTAATCCATCAGATCTACAATGAGTCTATCAATTGCAGCACGGCTGACAACGCAGGCTGCCTTAATGAATACACCTTAATTGATTTAGGGAAAACGGAATAAAGACCATGATGAAATCTCTGATTAAACCCGTTCTACTGTCCGCTGCTCTGATTTCCAGCTCTGCTTTTGCAGCTGACTACAAACTGGATCCGTCTCACACGGCGATCCTGTTCAAAATTAACCACCTGGGTTTCAGTGAAACGGTAGCCCGTTTCAACAAAATGGAAGGCGAGTACAGCTACGATGCGAACAACCCATCCGCGTCTAAAATCTCTGTAACGATTGATGCGGACAGCCTGGACTCTAATCACGAAGCCCGTGACAAGCACATCAAAGCACCTGACTTCCTGGATACCAAGCAGTACCCGGAAATCACCTTCACCTCTACCGATTACAAAGGTAGCGCGACTAAGGGTGTGCTGACCGGTGAACTGACCCTGCACGGTGTAACCAAAACCGTTGATCTGAACATTGTAAAAATCGGTGAGGGCGAAGACCCTTGGGGTAACTACCGCAGCGGTTTCAACGGCACCGTAACCATCAAGCGTTCTGACTTCGGTGTGGACAACATGCTGGGCGGTATCGGTGACGATGTTAAAATCGAACTGTTTGTTGAAGGCATCCGCAAGTAATTATTACGGATAGAAGCCTCAAGGCTTTACTCTCAGAAAGCGCCCTAGGGCGCTTTCTCTGTTTTGGGGTACTGAAGCTACCTCAGGAATACGATCTTAGATGCAGCCTGACCGGTCTGCATCCCGAATAAGGACACCCCGATATGTATGGTGAATCCGTTTCTCCGCTGATGATGCTGTTGCCGATCGTGGTTTATCCGCTACTGGCTGCACTGGTGATCAGCTTTATCGTCTTTAAGCTGGAGCAATCCGGCAAAGGTAAAATCGCCTATTGGTTGGCACCCCTGGTGATCTGGCTGGCCTGGCTGGGTGCGGCTCAGGGAATCCACACCCGCTGGAGTATTCCGCCACGACAGGCGATGGACTGGCTGCTGCTGATGCCACTGATTCCGGCACTGGCGATCCGTACCCCGCGCAATATCCGCATGGCAGGTTTTGGCGTTGCGCTGGTACTGAGCTTTGCGGTGGTCGCACAACCCCTTGTGGGTCGTATGTCATTCGTTGAGATGGTCAGCCACGCTATCGGCGGTCTGCTGGTAGCCGGTATCGCGGTGATGGCATCTGAGCGTCAGAACAACAGCTTCCGTTTCCCGGTAAGCCTGATCGGTATGATGACGATGTCTGCACTGGTCATCGGTATCTCAAGCTCACTGTCACTGGCACAAATGATCGGCGGTATCTGCTCCGCGCTGGGGGCTGTCTGGCTGCTGAGCCGTATCATTAAAGTGGAAGCCCGGACTCAGCTGGTGATCGCTCAGGGCGCAATGGCGGTCTGGCTGATGGTACTGGCTTATGCTCACTACTATGCGGATGTGAATATCTGGGCACTTCTGCTGCTGGCGCTGCCGCTGCTGATGAAGTGGCCATCGGTAAACAGCCAGAATGCACAGCAACCCTGGTGGAAAACACTGTCAGAAACCGTGGTTGCCAGCGTGATTCCGGGTCTACTGGCGATCTGGGTGGTATGGCCCGAACAGCCTCTTTATTAATACCGAAAACCGTATTGATAGCGGAAAACGTATTGTTAGAGGAAAAGTCTGACGCGGACCCAATCAGCCCCAATCAACATCGGGGCTGATTTTATCTACTCGGTTTCAACAACCGCTGAGGCCAGCACGACCTGATCCCGGCCACCATTTTTAGCCTGATAGAGCGCTTTATCAGCACACTGAATCAACGTCTCTGCACTGTTCACGCGATCATTGAGGCTACAGACCCCGGCAGAAATGGTGACAGCACCAGGGACTCTATCGCCGCTATTCAGCACGGTCTCGCTCAACAGGGTGCGCAATTTTTCAGCTTCTTCCATCGCCTCTTCACCGGTTAACCCGGCAAAGACCACCACAAACTCTTCCCCACCAAACCGACTGATCAGCGCTTTGTCGGCATAGAGTTGTTTCATCAACCGGGCCGCCTGTTGCAACACCTCATCACCGGCAACATGGCCAAACCGGTCATTATAGTTTTTAAAGTAATCGATATCGCAGATCATCACCGCCAGTGGCGACCCCACCTCCAGAGCTGTCTGAACCATTCTGGGCAGCGTGGTATCCAGATAACGTCGGTTATTCAGCCCCGTCAGACCATCTTCATAAGAGAAACGACTCAGCGATGATTTCAGGGCGATCTGAGATAGCGTCAGGCTCAGACGCTCTGCTCCCCGTTCCAACAGGGTATGCAGCGCCAGGGTTTCAATGCCCAGCAACTCATCCTGGGTACCTGAAGTATCAGCCCAGATCAGCGCCAGCGGCTGAGTACCCACCTCCAGCTGCGAGTATTGCAGCTGATAACTGTGCCAGTGTTCAGGCACCTGTATCGGGCTTTCCTGATAGGAGAGACTCAGTTTACGGGGAAAATGCTGTTGAATCAGCGCATCCTCCATCAGCCAGGACTCTCCGCGACAGAACACCTCGCCGTCAAACCAGTAGATAATCCCCGGCATCGGCTGAATCAATTCAGGCAGGCAAGGCTTCAGAAAACGGATCGCACTTTCGATCTCCTGATGCTGGCTTAAAGCGGTCACCGCCTGTCCCAGCTCTTCACTACGCTGATGGGCAAAGTTGAGGGCTTCAGCCCGCCGTGCCTCCCGATGGGCGATCGTATTCAAGGCTTCGGTTCGCTCCTGAACACGTTTCTCAAGCGAGCTGTTCAGTTCTTCCAGCGCGTTCTGCGTCTGTACGTAATGCCTGATCGACAGAACGACCAGCGCCATTGAGAAAGCCAGTGTCCCCCAACCCACCGGAATCTGATTCCAGTCGATCCAGCTATGGGCTACCGCCATATCGGCCAGCAGTAGTCCGGTCAGCAAAATACTGGCGGTAAGAATCACGGCCTGATCAAAGCTCAGCCCTTTACGGCTCTGTTCTTTATGGCCCAGCCCTTTACGGCCCTGCCCTTTATAGCTGAGCGCCAGAATCAGTGTCAGCGGCACCAGCAGTGCGAATATCAGATCAAATACCGGATAGGTATCAGACAGGCTGACCACCCCGGTCAGAGAGAGGCCGATGGCCAGAACAAAATAGGAGACAAAAACAATCTCAAGCCCACGGGCAACAGAGCCGGACAAAAGATGAAATCCACGGGATAACAAAAGGATCAGACCAACAGGCAGAAGGTAATAACTGGAAGCCGCCAGATAATCCCAGAATAAAGGCTGAAACCAGATCAGCTGCTTCGCCTGAGTCCCCGTCAACGCCAGACCTGCCGCTGAAAATGCGAACAGTGCTAAAGGAATAAACACAGGACGCTGTGCTTTGTGAACCGCAAACAGCAATGACAGCAGAGCGATAAGCAGGGTAAACCCGGCGATCACCAGATCTTCAGCGGAGCGCTGCCAGATCATCTGATATAACGCCAGACGCTCCATTATCTTCACCTCACCCCAGAGGCCAATATCCATATAATTGGAAAAAATACGGAAGTAGATCGGCTGCCCCGCCACATCGTCCGGCAGCGGGATCATGTGCCAGGGCCAACCGCTGAAGGAACCCTGTCCCTGCTTATCAAATTCGCCGTACTGATAGATCATCCGGTCGCCCTGATAAACCTGCACGATCAGATCGACACTGTAGATATAGAGCACGGGATCATGCCAGTGACCGTCAGGAATCTGGGTGCGGTACCAGACATTGGTTGCGCCATTGCGCCCGGGAGGATTTGAAGGGAAGTCGATCGCCTGCCAGTCAGCATGATCCGGTTGCAACACCCATTGCGGCTTGCCATCAACAAAAGGCGAATCGCCCCAGCGATACTGCCAGTTCTGATCCAGATCCTCAGTCATCGCCCATGCCGGTGAAACCAATAGCAGCAGCCCCGCTAAAAGCAGCAGCCGTAAAGCCCGGTTCAGTGTTCCACAGAAAGAGATCAAGGCTTTATTAACCGACATAAGGCATCTCGAGCAATATCTGCTGTTCCGGGCATCCTGCGCCTGTGCAGATGTCGTTGAAAAGATTGACCCTGAACCGATCAACCGGAAGTCAATGCTGGTACTAATGCCAGTACCTATACCTATACCTATACCAGTACGACAGAGCCAGAACCGGCACAAAATGAGAAAGATATAATATAAATACTACATGAATCAGGAGCCGGTAACGAGCGCTATTATAAGGCTAAGACACTTTTCCGCTTGCGACAAATTGCCTCTGCGACACTCTGCCTAATGTGACACCAGACCACATTCTCAATCCCCGGAAAATCTCTAAAATCCCCTGCAACCATTAGCAGTTGCTAATTCCGATTCCTCCCGGAACCGCTCCCCTCCTGTCTTTTGGAGTGGCTCCGGCGGAATTAGCTTTAAAAACATCGTTTCTGAACAGCTGTTTCGAACAATCCCAATAAAAAGATCTGGTAAGGATATTCGCTTCATGACACCCGCACGTTCTCTGCTCTCTCTGGCCATTACCTCCGCTCTGGCTGGCACACCTTTCTCACTGGCTTATGCTGAAAACCTTAACGATCAGACCGAATCCGGTCTGGTTATTGAGATCACCAGAGGCCAGCAACAGCAAAACCTGAGTCAGCCACTGAACAGCATTCAGCCCGCTCCCGTTACCGATGGCGGCGAACTTCTGAAAAGCGTGAATGGCTTATCCGGTAGCCGCATGGGAGGACGGGCCATCGATCCGATTATTCGTGGTCAGAAGCAAACCGCAGTGAATATCCTGTTAGATGGCGCTTATCTGCACGGTGGCTGTCCGAACCGTATGGACCCGCCAACCACTTACACTGCGGTCGACAGCTATGACTGGATCACCGTGATCAAAGGCAACCGAACTGTTCAGTACGGCAGCGGAGGTTCCGGTGGTACGGTTCTGTTTGAACGTAAATGGCCTGAGTTTAACGATCAGCCGGTTACAGGCTCAGTCAGCAGTAGCTATGAAACCAATGGAGAGAAGTGGGAAATGGCTGCTGATGTCGCAGCAGGCAGTGACAAAGGTTACATTCGGGTGATCGGCCATACCGCAGAAGGCAGTAACTACGAAGACGGTAATGGCGATGACGTACGCGCCGGTTATAAAAGTCAGTCCGGCACCCTGATGGGCGGCTACGCCATCAGCAACAACACCCGTCTGCAGGGCAGTTTTGAAAAAACCGAAGAAACCGATGTGCTCTTCCCCGGTGCCGGTATGGACAGCCCCTACGCCCGGGCAGAAAACATCCGCCTGAAGCTGGATCACACCTTTACCGAGGGCTCTCTCAAGACCCTGAAGGCCGAGGTCTACCGCAGCGATGTTGAACACATGATGGACAACTACAGCCTGCGTGAATTTACCGCCACTATGAAAATGGATGCGCCTTCCACCTCCGATACTCAGGGTGGCCGCATTGTGCTGACCGGTATCAGCAAACGCATCGACTGGCTGGCAGGGATCGATCTGCAGGACAACACCCGTAACGCCAATCAGCAACTGCCGATGATGATGGATAAGATCGCCGGTATTCAGTGGCCGGATGCCAATATCCGTCAGATCGGTGTCTTTGCGGAAGCGGAAAAAGCCCTTAACGCCAGCAACCGCTTAAAAGCTGGCCTTCGGGTCGATCAGGTCGAAGCCAGCGCCAGCCGCTCCGATGAGGCTTTTACCGGCGGTATGATGGCTGGTAAAACACCGGAAAATCTCTACGGCACCGACAATGTTGATCAGACCGAAACCAATATCGGCGGTTTTGGTCAGTGGAGCCACAGCATCAACAGCCTGTTCCAGTGGGATACCATTGTCTCCCGCAGTGTGCGCACGGCTGACGCCACCGAGCGCTATATCGCCACCTCAAAATGGATCGGTAATCCTGAGCTGAAGCCGGAAAAACATCACCAGCTGGAAGGGATTCTCTCGGTCAATATGGGAGCCGCCAAAGGCTCGGTCAGCGGCTGGGTGAACAAGGTCGATGATTATATTCTGCGCTCGAATGTAACCGGCAAAGATCGCTACACCAATGTAGACGCCACCCTGATGGGTATCGAGGCAGAAGCCAGTCACCGCATCAACGCCAACTGGCTGTTCAGTACGCAACTGGCGTGGCTGAAAGGTGAAAATGATGACAACGGCGAAGCTTTGTCACAGATCTCACCGCTGGAACTGCGCGCCAAAGCACACTATCTGCAGAACAACTGGCAGGCGGGTCTTGAGCTGGTTTCCGCCGCGAAACAAAGCGATGTCTGCCTGAATACCGACACGGATTGCGGAGGACAGGATGTACAGGCAACACCATCCTACTGGGTTGCCAATCTGGATGCTCAGTACCATCTGCAGGAAAACCTGACACTGGATGCCGGGATCAACAACCTGTTGGATAAAGCCTACAGCCTGCATGAGAGCCGTGGCGATGCTAACTCTGAGCTGACTCAGGTCGCAGAGCCGGGACGCAGCCTTTGGGTTAAAGCTCACTATCGCTTCTGATAACAGAGCCTGACGACGGTCTGTGATCAGTCGTTTCAGTGCCACAGCTTGTTTCAGTGCCACAGCTAGTTTAAGAGCCATTTCCCGGGAAGTGGCTTTTTTTGTTCAGCACGACTCAGTACCAGCAGGTTATTCAACGCGTTGGCTCACAGAAGGGCAGGTTTTATAGCCAGGTGCTGAAAATAAACTAATCTTGAACAGTAAACCCCCGACGAAAACCGCTGAGAAAAATAACAACCGAAGGATTTGCTGATGAGCGAACTAAGCCAATTCTCTTGCGAGGCATGCCGAGCCGATGCTCCACGGGTTACCGGTGATGAGTTGGAGCACCTCTTAGATGAGGTTCCCGAATGGCACCTGATGGTGGATGAAGATATCCGACAGATCTGCCGGATTTTCACCTTTAAGGATTTCCGAACAGCACTGAACTTTACCAATGCGGTTGGCGAACTGGCAGAAGAAGAAAATCACCACCCGGAAATCATCACCGAATGGGGGAAGGTCACCGTACGCTGGTGGACCCACAAAATCATGGGGCTGCACAAAAACGACTTTATTATGGCCGCCCGAACCGATGAGATTTACGAGCAGGGCTAACCCCTGCTTAGCCCTTCTCTCACGCTGTCCACATCTGTCTGCTCTTATTCGCGTGCAACCTGCCAGCCACCGGCAAGGTTTCTCCGCATACTATAGATAAACCTCATTTCTACGCGCTACTGACAAAATCTATGCGGGATCTGTGCCGCAACAGCGCAATCTTTGACCTATCGATCAATGTCATCAGACAGAAACACGTCTCAGGTCAAATAAATTACATGCTGACTCAATCTGATAACCCGGTGCGGGGATCTGTGAACAGCAGAACATGACAGAAATAATCAGAGATGTATTTCGCTACAAAAACAGCCCCTATGTAACGGTATTGAGCGAATGTTTTTGAATTGTAATCTCATACATACATCATAAAGTCATTATTCTATTATTGGATTCAGCCACCCGTTTAGCCGGCTCACAAGGCCTGAAAACGGAACCCCCAAAAATGGATTAGCAGGTGGATATTATGCGTGCGGACTATATCAACCCTGTACTCTTCTCGGTGATGGAAACGCTGAACCGTATCACTCACCACAAGCCTCATCCGGGTCGTATCAAGCTGAAAAAGCATGAACTGGCCCAAGGCGCTGTTACTGGTCTGGTGAATATGCAGATCAACAACCATGTTGGTTCACTGGCATTAAGCTTCAGCCGCGACCTGATTCTCCATATCGCATCTGAACTGAGCCACCACCAGATCCGCCATATCGATAACACTGTGCTGAATGTTGCCGGTCGCCTGACTTACCTTGTCTGCAGCGAAGCCCGCCAGTATCTGCAGGATAAAGATGCGCACTTTATGCTGACTGCACCTCAGGTGTTTCAGGGTTTCCGCCAACGGATACACCATGCCAGCCACGACCCTAAGCTGATGATGCAATTTGAGACTCCCGCCGGAATCTGCTTCTCAGAATTCAGTATCCGGGGATTGGGTGAGATTCAGCAGGATCTGCAGCTACAGTAGATACGCCGCATGGTAAGTGAGCAGTTAAGGGAGCATCGCCCCCTGAACCGCTTCTAAAAGAGATGCCTTAGCCGTAGTTCGGATCACTACAGAAAGGGTTGCTTGCCCGTTCCTGACCGAAAGTCGACATCGGTCCATGGCCGGGAATAAAGCGCACATCATCACCTAATGGAAAGAGTTTTTCACGGATCGAGCTGATCAGATCGGCATGATTGCCCTTTGGGAAATCGGTACGGCCAATGGAACCCTGAAACAGAACGTCCCCCACCTGAGCTACCTGTGCCTCTTCGTGATAGAACACCACATGCCCCGGCGTATGCCCCGGACAATGCAGCACCTCAAAGCGCTCATCACCCAGTTGAACCGAATCACCGTCTTCCAGCCAACGGGTTGGCGTAAAAGGTTTCGCCGCCGGAAAACCAAACATCTGACTCTGTTGTGCCAGCCCATCGATCCAGAAGCCATCATCTTTATGAGGGCCAATAATCGGCAGGCTCAGTTTTTCTGACAATTCTCCGGTAGCACCGGCATGATCGATATGACCGTGGGTCAGCCAGATCTGCGTCAACTTAAGCTGCAGCCCATCAACACGGGCCAGAATTTTGTCCAGATCACCACCAGGGTCAATTACCGCTGCCTCTTTTGTTCGATCACACCACACCAGCGTGCAGTTCTGTTGGAAGCCGGTTACCGGGATAATCTCATATTGCATGGGTAGGTCTCAGGTTGGATTAATGTCACCTGTGAATTAAACCATAAGGTGAAAAAAATAAACCATAAAGTGAAAAATTAACCAAAAGTTGAAAAATTTACTACCCTTAAGGTGCTTCTCTTTTTATGGGTGTTCACAGCCAAACTGGGCTGCTTTGGCACATAATTAAGGATAGTGTACATGTACAATCGTAATCTTAGAAAACCCAGTCCGGTCAAAAATGTCTTCAAGTTTGCCAGTCGTAAAAATCGTAGCACTATCATGTGCGAAAGCAGCCTGGAATTTGATGCTTGCTTTCATCTCGAATACTCAGAAAAAGTAGTTAGCTTCGCCTCACAACCTACTGGCATAGAATATTTTGACAATTCTAATAAGAAGAGGCGCTATACCCCAGACTTTACCGTTTCCTATAAAGACGAGACTTCAAATTTTATCGAAGTGAAACCTGCCAAAAAATTACTATCCCCTGACTTTAAAAATGACTTTTGCCAAAAGTTAAATGCATATAAAGAAATTGGGGAAACCTTGATCTTGGTGACTGAAAATCAAATTCGCAGTGAACCGGCTCTTACTAACTATAAGATCCTACACCGCTATGCCTCCTTTCTGGGAGACTCTGAACTACAAGCTGAAATCAAAAAACGACTTCACGAAACAAAAGATTTAAGCGTTGCTAGGCTCGCTTCTCTGCTTAATCTCGAAGAGCAAAATCTCATACCTGTATGTGCAATGATGCTTGCTAAAGGATATCTAACTGCTGACTTACAAGCATCAAAATTTACTGAATTAACACTAACACCATTCGAGGATTAAACACATGTTCGAAGACGAGTATAGCCCAGAATACCTAGATAATCTCGATGGTGGTTTTATCGAACATAACGAAGGGGAAGAAGATACTTACGACTTAGATTGCTTCCCAAAAGAGCAACAACAAATAGCTGTCGCAAAAACGAAATTCATTCTGAATATCCGCAAAAAGCTAAAAGATAAAGGATGGACTAAAGAGAATGTGATGCCGATAGTCGATGCTCTTTATGACGCAAGCTTGCCATTTAAATCGCCAAGCCTTAGCAGTGTTCAAAGGTGGCATCGCAGCCTTTCCCAGAATCAAGATAATCCCGCTGTTCTGGTCTCGAAACACCATAGAAAAGGAAATAGGAACTCCAAGGTAGGAGACGACAAGTACTTCGATTTAGCCCTTGAGCGATTCCTTAAAGCAACTCGCCCAACGGCTATGAGTGCCTATCGATATTACGAGAGTCAAATGTTGATCGATATTGAAAATGGCAAGTACGAGGGCCGTCCTATTTCTCAGACAGCCTTTTACAAACGCCTGGCAAAGCTTTCTAGTTACGAAGTCACTGCCAAAAGGTATGGAAAGTACAAAGCGGACATGAAATTTGGGTATAAAGGAGGGCCTCTTAAGCTTGAAAGACCTTTACAACGCGTTGAAATTGATCATACCCCACTAGACTTGATATTACTTGATGATGAAACTTTACACCCTCTGGGTCGTCCTTATTTGACTATTCTTAAAGACTCTCTCAGTAAATGCATTATTGGGTACCATCTATCCTTTCAGGCTCCAAGCTATGCCTCTGCCTCAAAGGCTATTTGCCATGCTATGCTCCCCAAAAAAATTAAAGGTCCGGATGGCAAACCCTCTTGGGAATGTCATGGCAAAATTGAAACTTTAGTTGCAGATAACGGTGCAGAGTTCTGGTCAGAATCATTAGAGCACTTTTGTCTTGAAGCGGGTATCAACATTCAATATAACAAAGTAGGTCAACCGTGGGGCAAGGGGCTGGTTGAGCGAAATTTTTTAACAATCCAACAGCTCATTCTTGATGATTTGGAAGGAAAGACCTTTTCTAATAATGTAGAAAGGGCAGATTATAACTCCGTCAAAAATGCGAAGTTTAAATTCTCTCGGTTTGTGAAAGCTTTTGAAACATGGGTTGCTGAAGTATTTAACTGGGAGCCTAATCAGAAAAAAACACATGTACCGATGCTCGAATGGCGCAAGGCTGTAAACAAATTCCCTCCTAATGAATTAACTCCCCCAGAGTATGAGCATATCAAACTCATATCAGGGATACTAAAGAAGCCAGCCCTTCAGAATAATGGAATTATCTTTGAACATCTTAGATATGATTCCAAAGAACTTGCAGACTACCGCAAACAATTTTGTCGTGATAAGAAAATAAAAGTTACAACCAAGGTTAATATTGACGATTTAGGTTTCGCATACGTCTACCTTTTCGAATACGAACGCTACCTGAAGGTTCCATGCGTAGATTTTCAGTATGCATCGGGCCTATCTTATGAAAAGCATAAGGTTCATATCACCTACATAAGGAAGTACAACAAGATACATGGCAAAAGCGGACTGGATCAAGCACGTGCTAAACAGCACATTGCTGAGATCCTTGAAGATATCGATGCTTCGGCTAAGGAAAGCAGCTCTAAACAGAAGAAAGTTGGTGGAATGAAAAAAGCAGCCCGTGTAAAAGGAGTCGATAGCGTATCTGTTCAAACTCGTCGTGAAAAAGATTCAAATCCGGTCAAACAGCCATCATCTTTGGCCGATCTTGAAATGATATGGCAAGAGGATACGTAAATGCCAAAACTCACAGATGCTCAGAAAGCCAACATACGGCAATTTAAAGATTCATTTTGCCTTTACTACAGTATCAAAAAACTATTAAGCGACCTCGAAACGGTTTTTGAAAGCAGTGAGATAGGCGGTGAACCGCTGTCTATGCTCATCACTGGAGATACGGGCTCGGGAAAGTCCTCGACAATAAATCATTTCATTAAGAGTAAAATATCTCCTCAAACCGGTAGAGCTCCGATTCTATCTACACGAGTGCCTAGCAGAGCAACTGCTGAAGAAACAACAAAGCAAATGCTAATTGACCTGGGTGTTTTTGGAAGCTCTGTTTCCAGCAGGAAATCATCAGACCAGAATCTTACTAATCGCCTAATTTCTGCAGTTAAGGATTCGGGGATTAAGCTCATCATAATCAATGAGTTTCAGGAGCTCGTTGAGTTTAAAAAACCTAAAGATCAACAAGTAATCTCCAACCGGCTAAAGGTTATTAGTGAAAGTACTGAGGTCCCTTTGATTTTTGTGGGTATGCCCTGGTCTGATGAAATCAGACAAGATCCACAATGGGCTTCACGTCTTGCTACGCGATCTCATAATATCGAGTATTTTTCCATCATAAAAAAACCAAGGCAATTTCGTGACTTTATGAAGGCATTAAAAGGTCAAATACCTATCCAACGATCAGATGGCATGGATAACATGGAGGAAGACCTGAGAATCTTTGCAGCAACTTGCGGAGAACAGAGACAAATTAAAACTCTAATGACAGAAGTATACCGGCTTTGCATAGTCCAAAAGAGACCTATCAGCCTAAGCGTTTATGACGAAGCATTCAGAAATCTCTATCCGACTGCTAACGACCAGCCATTCAAGGGCAAATTAGAGCAGGTAAACTTCAGAGAAATCGAGATGAGCTCTCGATATATACGCGGCGACTCGATGTACCCCGCGCATATCGAGCCAGCAAAACTATCTCAGTTCTACTCTTTGAGTGACTTACTCAGTAAGTCCTAAGCTTCAATCAATTTCAACAAGCTTCAGATATTTCATCAAGTAGCCATCGACAACGACTCCTCTTACAGCCTCGATGCTTATTTCATGATCTGGAATAATGACGCTATGGATACGGAGCAAATCATTTTCTTCTGGGTTTTCCAGATAGCCTTTAAGTAACTGTTTGTCGAATACGTAATAGAAGGCGATAACTCCTATTTCGAAACTGTTGGTTCGCCCCATTCCGATGTAGCGTGCTAGACGGTCAATTGCCATTCCTTTGGTCACATCTGTACATTTGTGAAACTTAGACAAGGCCAAGATTGCATGGATACCATCCATTTTTCTGTAAAAGTCTTTTTCAAGTTTCATTATTAACCGTCTCGCACTGCAATTTCATAACTATCTAGAAGTTAGCTTAAACCTTCAAACGACTCAGTTGATCATCCAGCAGACCAACAACCTGCGTCAGTTCCTGACGGACGCCATCAATGGTATGGGCCTGATCATTCAGCTCTTTGGCGGTATCACCAATCCCCACCACACTCTGACTGATCTCATGGTTGACCTGACTTTGCTGCTCAGCAGCTGACGCTACCTGAACGGTATTGTCGGCAATCAGATTCACCTGAGCGGTCAGCTCTTTCAGGCTTTCCACACTCTCGGCAATACTTTGCGTGGTTTCTTCAGAACGGCTGCGGTTAGCTTCAATCTGCTCAACCGCTTCACGCACGTTATTTTGCAGACGCTTAACCAGCTCATTGATCTCTTCGGTGGATTTTTGCGTGTTAGCCGCCAGCGTTCTGACCTCATCGGCAACCACGGCAAAACCACGCCCCTGCTCACCGGCACGGGCCGCTTCAATAGCAGCGTTAAGAGCCAACAGATTAGTTTGTTCGGCAATATCCGAAATGGTGCTAACGATCTGGTTAATATCATCACTACGGGCAGAAACCTGGCTGATACGCTCACTGTTTTCGATCATAGCTGCGGCTATCGCCTGAACCTGCTGCACACTGTGATCAAAGCTTGCCTGGGTATTACGCAGTATCTTCTCAGAAACCTGAGTACCTTCTGCGCTGGTGGATGCCAGACGCGCCACTTCAGCACTGGTGGATGACATCTCTTCCATCGCTGTAGCAACGCTATCGGTTTCAGCGGTCTGACGGGCAATGGTTTCTGTGGTGATGGTGGTGGCTTCACTCAACAGGTTGGTCTGCTTCTGCACCTGCAGACTTTGCTCCTGCAGCGCCAGAATCATCTCACGCAATTTGGCAATAAACTGGTTAATGCCCTGACTGATCTCAATCAGCTCCCGGTGGTTTTCAATCTGCAGAGTCTGAGTCAGATCACCATCAGCACTACTGAGGTTAAAGACACGCTCGCGCATCTGGTTCAGCGGGCGGGTAATCGTACCCACAAAGATAATAATCGCAGCCACCGCTACCCCAATAATCACTAAGGAGAACACAAGCTTCGTGCCCATAGTATTTCTGACATCGGTCTGAAGCTCTGCTTTAAGCTGGTTCACACCGGCAAAAGCAACCGACTCAGGAACCGTCAGAACCAGTCGCCAATGGGTATCCGGCGCTTCGATATGAATCTCCTGATCGGCCACCAGCAACTGGTTAAATTCAAAAATCTCACCCTTTTTACCCTGCAATGCCTGAGCAAATGACGCGTCGGCTTCTGTTAAGGGTCGGGACAGCTTATCGGCAAATTCACTGCTGGCGACAATCCGGTTCTTCGCCGTTAACAGGTGCAACTGAGCTTTACCTTCAAACAGCTTGGCTGACATCTCTTTCATCAGCTTTTGCAGCACAGGCAGATTAATATCGGAACCCGCGACACCCACAAAACGGCCATTACGCATCAGAGGCGTAACCAGACTGGTCATCAGCACCTCATTACCCGGCTCGATTTCGTAGAGATAAGGCTCAACAATACAGGTCTTACTGGTTTCGTAGCTGCACAGATACCACTCGGATTCACGATCACCCAGGTCATTTGGAGTTTCAGAATATTTCGAGTTGGGATCTTCGGTCGGATAATGGGTCAAAGAGCCATTTTCCCGAACCCAGTAGGTTTCCAGAGTACCAATGAAAGTCGTGTGATCACCGGCACCTATCATGGCAGCATCGTTGTCACCATAACCGTTTTTCTCAAACTGGATATAACCGGAACTCACCAGAGGATTGGCTTCAACGGCCTGACGAACCAGCATCTGAACCTGATCCCGGCTCAGGCGTTTCTCAGGATTTTCCAGACCGGAGCTGATGATATGGTTCATATTAACCGGCGTATCAAAAGCCCGGTTCATATAGCTGCCCACATCACTGGCAACGCGATAGGAGGCCTGTTCCAGAATATCGAAAACCCGTTCTCGGCTGGATACTGAAATCTGACTGATTGCTTCATCTGAAGTGTGCTTCATCGCATTCGTTCCCACCCAGGAGATTCCCCCAAGGGCAACGACCAGAAGGAGCAAAGAGAACAGAAGGAGTTTATTTCTTAACGACCATGTTTTCATAATCTTGAGGCTCTTCGGCTAAGGTGAGGAAGTCATGAGAAAAAAGGGAGGCACACTGCTCGTATAGTGGGGAGAGTACCCTAAGCATCCCATATTCTTATGATGCCGGATGTTACGAATAATTACACTAATTAAGGCGCTACTGATATCCGGTTGCCGAGTAATTAGGTCTATTATTGATACGTTAATCACTCATTCAACAGAAACTCTAAAAGCTCATTGAGAGTCATTGGCTTACCAAAATAATATCCTTGGATGTAGTGGCACTCATTTTGTATGAGCCAATCTGCTTGCTCCTTATTTTCAGCACCTTCAGCGACGATAGCTAAGTCCAGCCCTTTAGCCATACCAATAATAGAGTTTGCAATACAGCAATCACTTTCGTCGATGGGCAACCCATCAACAAATGAGCGGTCGATTTTAATCTTTGACACGGGGAGGTGCTTCAACCTCGCAAGAGATGAGTAACCGGTCCCAAAATCATCAATTGAGAACCTAACCCCCAGTTCTGCAATTGCATTTAATTGTTGGACCACCAGCTTCGTATCATAGCTAATTAACTCTTCGACGATTTCTAGTTCAAGTAACTCACCGGGTATCTCATACTTAATAAGCAGTGAAGCAATCAGCTTCAAAAGTGTCTTACTATAAAGCTGCTCAGATGAAAGATTGACAGAAATCCACGACAGCTGTCTCAGCCTATCATTTTCGGCGATATCTCTAATAACCTGAGATAGCATCAACTCGCCAAGCTGAGGCATAAGCCTCATTTCAGTTGCCAAAGGAAGAAAGAAAACAGGAGAGAGCACACCTCGATCAGGATGATTCCACCTTACTAGCGCTTCTAAGCCGGCAACTTTGCCAGTAGAACTATCGATAATGGGCTGGTAGAAAGGAACTAATTGCTCTTCGGCCAGAGCGTTCAATAAATCATTTTCAGAGTCTTTGCGTGAACGAATTTCACTCAGCCATTGTTCGTCATAAATAGCATGGGATCTAACACCATTTGTTTTGGCTCTAGCCAAAGCTATCTCTGCCTTTCGGACTAAGCTATCAATACTGTTTCTAGAATCGGATGCCTCGACGGCCCCTAAAGACACTGTAAACTCAATTCTTCCGCTGGGAAGTACCAAAGCTTGCTGGCCAACAAGCTTCATCACCTCGGCAATAATTTGCTCCATAGGCTCGTCGATACTAGGAATCCACAAAGCAAATAAATCCCCGGAAATTCGAGCGGGATAAGAGATTTGAATGTCTTGAAGAGAGCGAAGGCTATTAGAGAACTCTTTTAAAACCTCATTCGCTTGGTTATAGCCAATCGCATCGTTTATATCTTTGAATCTATCCACTCCAAAGACCAAGAGAACCTTGCGCTGGTAAATTTCATTGGCAGAAGCTTCATCGAGCCTGTTTTGGAATGCGATTCGATTTTCTAAACCGGTTAAAGGATCTATGCTATTCGCCTGCCTTAATTTCTCGGAAGCTTTTTGCCAAGCTCTATGCTCCAAGGCCAAGGATATTTTATCGGCAACAGCGATGATAAAAGAGACCTCATCAACACTCCACTCTCTACCCTGCTGCGAGTCTTCAACACACAAAACTCCGTGCTGCCCATCAGAAGAATAAATAGGCGTATCCACCATAGAATATATGCCCATCGGAGATAGATATTTTTCGGTGAATTCTGAAGTAGCGTAATGCTGACGTGCATCATTGGCGACAATGACTCGGTTTGAGGCCATTGCCTCGAAGTATTTAGGGAAGTCCTCTATGCCGAGTTCCAAGCCTGAATCAATCTTTTCTGAACAGAAGTCATAAAGGCAATAACAGATAATCTTCGTCCGCTCTGGGTTATAACGCCAAGCGCTCACACGAGCGGCATTTAACTGAAGACTGGCTAGACGAAGTAGCATTTCGACCTTCTGCCGGACTCCGCCACGCAAATATGCTGAGTCGTCGCAAATTTGAATTAACGAACTATGGAAGCGTTCTAATTGTTTTGTACGACCCATTTCGCACCTTGCACCTGATAGCTTAAAATTATTAGCTAGGCCTAATAAAAGAGAGAGAGGAGGATCTTGGTTGAGACAAAATCTCTAACGTAACAGTCCTCAGGATAAATATAGCAGAATGAAATTCATTATGTCGTACATGGCTTTTAGC
>JBLXDJ010000004.1:0-541231 GCA_048264105.1 Oceanospirillum sp. | reverse complement strand
TGATAATCTTGTGACTTTTCCAAGATCATCCCGGCAAGCGCCCACACGAATTATCTGACTGAATTTTTAAAGAGCTTATTAAGACAAGAAGCGCCTGAAGCGTTTCGACTTGCTTAACTGAGGCTGCGTATTTTACTAAAACAAACCTCGATGTCAACACTTATTTATTCAGAACTTTTTCTTTCAAAACAGGGTGTTAACCGCTGCCTGAAGACTTGCTCCGTGACAACGAGGGCGAATTATACGCATATCCGAAGGTAGCACAAGCCCTTTTTGTAAATTAATTACAGATTTTCAAAATCCGCTTATCCGCAAAGCAGAAAGCCCCGATTCTGAAACCAGAACTGGGGCTTTCATCAGCTATATAGAAGAGGTAACAACCTTCTCTATATAAGCAGCGCTTTCAGCTATTACAGAATAGCCAGCAGCTCTACTTCAAATACCAGCACGGAGTATGGAGGGATTGCGCCCGCACCGCGCTCACCGTATGCCAGGTTCTGAGGAATGGTCAGACGCCATTTAGAACCCACAGGCATCAGCTGCAGTGCTTCAACCCAACCCGCGATTACGCCGTTTACAGGGAATTCAGCTGGCTGATCACGAACAACAGAGCTGTCGAACACTTCACCGTTGATCAGTTCACCATGATAGTGAACACGTACTTTATCGGTCGCTGCTGGCTTCTCGCCTTCACCGACAGTCAGCACTTCATACTGCAGACCTGATTCAGTAACGGTAACGCCTTCTTTCTTAGCGTTGTCTGCCAGGTAGTTTTCACCGGCTTCAACGGTTTCTTTGTGTGCTTCTTTTTGCTTCTCAGCCAGACGCTGCTGAATCACTTCAAATGCTTCATGCAGTTCCATATCAGTCAGCTGACTTTCTTTACCTTCGTAAGCTTCGCGCAAGCCCAGAACAACCTGATCCAGCCCTAAACCTTCGATACCACTACTCGCCAACTGCTCACCCATTTGGCGACCAATGCCGTAACCTACTTTTGCTTCAACTGTATTCAGTTCGCTCATTTTAAGGCTTACCCTTTGATTTCATTAAAATTCCATTCTAACACCGGTTTATTTTTGTTTCATCCGCCACGCCTTTTATCCTCAAAGCCCAAAACCCCATGAGCAGAGGATTTTTCTGTTTTTATCTTTTTAGCCAGTTTTATAAACCATCAAAGTTTACTTTTACGTAAACGTCTCTTATATTCCGAAGCACATGACACGGCATTCCCGCCTATGAAAAGTCTAAAAATAGCTATATTAGAAACGGGAAGCCTGTTTTGTATGCCTTACCGGGTATTACATACCGGGTACCGCACATCAGGCCACAGGCAGGCGGCTTTTCGCCATAACCAGCCGTCACTGACACAATCGGTACCGCCTGTACTTCTGACACAATCAGATGGCTAACGACAAAAACAATAAAGGAAAGCTTATGGCTACTTCAAAACAGTCCGCAAAGCAGTCCGAGGCTCCGGTGGTTCATAATCCTGTCTTTATCGATGGCAGTGATTTGACGACCCCTACTCTCAAAATCCTTCGTCAGGATGGTTCCACCTACGAAGGCGCAGAACTGCCAGATATCAACAAAGAACTGGCACTGAAAATCTACGACACCTTTCAGTTTATCCGGGCACTGGATGAACGCATGATTGCCGCCCAGCGACAGGGCCGCATCAGCTTCTACATGACCCAGATTGGCGAGGAAGCTGCTGACATTGGCAGTACTGCCGCTCTGGCTCAGGATGACATGATCATGGCTCAGTACCGTGAGCAGGGTGCGCTGGCTTTTCGTGGATTCCCCCTTGAGCAGTTTATGCACCAACTGTTCAGCAATGAGAAAGATCTGGGCAAGGGTCGTCAGATGCCGATCCACTACGGATCTAACGAACTGCACTATATGACCATCTCTTCTCCGCTGGGTACTCAGCTGCCACAAGCGGTTGGCTACGCTTACGGCTATAAACTGGAAGAGAAAGACAACTGTGTCATCTGCTATTTCGGTGAAGGCGCTGCATCTGAAGGCGACTTCCATGCGGCTATCAATATGGCAGGGGTCTACAAGGTTCCGGCTATCTTCTTCTGCCGTAACAATGGCTATGCGATCTCCACCCCTTCCAGCGAGCAGTTTGCCGGTGACGGTATTGCTCCCCGTGCGGTTGCCTACGGCCTGAAAGCGATCCGTGTTGACGGTAACGATGTTCTGGCGGTACTGAAAGCCACTCAGGAAGCCCGCAAGCTGGCGATTGAACACAACCAGCCGGTTCTGATCGAAGCGATGACCTACCGCCTGGGCGCACACTCCACCTCTGATGATCCATCCGGCTACCGCAGCAAGAAAGAGGAAGAGAAGTGGCGCGAAAAAGACCCCGTACTGCGCTTTAAACATTGGCTGATTCAACAGGGCTGGTGGACCGAAGAGCAGGATGCCGAAGTGGCCGATGCCAAGCGCAAAGCCGTTATGGCCGCGATGAAAGAAGCCGAGAAGGTTTCTGCACCGCATATCGATGAACTGATTACTGATGTCTACGACACCCCGCCTAAGCACCTGCAGGAACAGTTGGCTGAACTGAAAGCCCATATCCGCAAATACCCAGATGCTTATCCGAAGACCGCAGGGAGAATAGACCATGAGTAATATGAATCTGCTCCAGGCGATTAACAATGCACTCGATATCGCCATGGAAAAAGACAGCAAGGTGCTGTGTTTTGGTGAAGACGTCGGTCATTTTGGCGGCGTATTCCGTGCCACCAGTCATCTGCAGGACAAATACGGCAAGAGCCGCTGCTTTAATACGCCGCTGACCGAACAAGGCATTATCGGCTTTGCCAACGGTCTTGCTTCCGGCGGCCATAAACCGATCGCCGAGATTCAGTTTGCCGACTATATCTTCCCCGCTTTCGACCAGATCGTGAACGAAGCGGCTAAATTCCGTTATCGCTCCGGTAATGAGTTTAATGTCGGCGGCCTGACCATTCGCTCCCCATACGGCGGTGGTATTCACGGTGGTTTGTATCACTCTCAGTCACCGGAAGCCTACTTCACCGGCACGCCGGGTCTGAAAGTAGTGATTCCCCGTAACCCGTATCAGGCGAAAGGTCTGTTGCTGGCCTCGATCCGCGACGACAACCCGGTGATCTTCTTTGAGCCAAAACGTCTCTATCGCGCCTCTACCGGCGAAGTACCGGAAGAAGATTACGAACTGCCCCTGGGCAAAGCGGACATCATGCAGGAAGGCACCGACATTACCGTACTGGGCTGGGGCGCTCAGATGGAAGTGCTGGAAAAAGCCGTTGAGATGGCTGCCAGCGATGGTATCTCCTGTGAACTGATCGACCTGCGCACGCTGATGCCGTGGGATGTGGAAACCGTAACCCAATCGGTCCAGAAAACCGGTCGTCTGCTGATCAGCCACGAAGCGCCGCTGTCCGGTGGTTTTGCCGGTGAGATCGCCGCCAAGATTCAGGAAACCTGTTTCCTCTATCTGGAATCCCCGATCGCCCGTGTTACCGGTCTGGATACACCGTTCCCGCTGGCTCACGACAAAGAGTACATGCCGGATCATCTGAAAAACTACGAAGCGATCAAACGCAGCGTGTCATTCTGATAACCGCAGGAGATAAATATGATTCAGGAATTTATTCTGCCGGATATTGGTGAAGGCATCGTTGAGTGTGAACTGGTTGAATGGCTGGTAAAAGAAGGTGACATCATCACCGAAGATCAGCCCGTTGCCGATGTGATGACCGACAAAGCACTGGTTCAGATCCCTGCCATGCACCACGGCAAAGTGGTTAAGCTGCACTACAAACAGGGTGAAATTGCCAAGGTTCACGCACCTCTGTTTGCGGTTGAAGTAGAGGCTGAAGCGGCCAATACAGCGGAAGAAGCTGTCGCTCCGTCTGCACCTCAAACCGCAGCACCGGCAGCAACTCAAGCAACAGGCGGCAAACGCACCAAAGACTTTATCCTGCCGGATATCGGTGAAGGTATTGTTGAGTGCG
The DNA here is from genome assembly GCA_048264105.1 of Oceanospirillum sp. Taxonomy (GTDB): domain Bacteria; phylum Pseudomonadota; class Gammaproteobacteria; order Pseudomonadales; family Halomonadaceae; genus Oceanospirillum. Next base: position 537,227 of record JBLXDJ010000004.1, on the reverse strand, counting down.
AACTGGTGGAGTGGCTGGTTAAAGAAGGCGACTGGGTGGAAGAAGACCAGCCTGTGGCCGATGTAATGACCGACAAAGCACTGGTGCAGATCCCTTGTATGGATCATGGTCGTATCAGCAAGCTCTATTACAAGCAGGGTGAAATCGCCAAGGTGCATGCACCTCTGTTTGAGATCGAGATTGAAGATGATTCGCAGCCAGCAGCACCTGTTGCTGCGGCCGCAAGTCCGGCAACTGAAACCGCTCAGCCAGCGCCACAAACAAGCGCATCGCCGGTTGCACAGGGTAAAGCACTGGCCAGCCCTGCGGTTCGTCGTATCGCGCGGGAGCATAATGTCGATATCAGTCTGGTTCAGGGTTCCGGTAAAGATGGCCGTGTCCTGAAAGCGGATATGCAGGCTTATGTCGATGCCGGTCATCAGAACCCGGCAGCGGCTATTGCGGAACAGACCTCAACCTCTGCGCCTCAGACCGTATCTCAGGCCTCAACCGCAGGTAAAGAAGATCGCGTTGAGCCGATCCGTGGTATTAAAGCCGCGATGGCGAAACAGATGGTCAACTCGGTATCCACCATTCCGCATTTCACCTATGCGGAAGATATGGATATTACTGACCTGATCGCCCTGCGGAAGAAGCTGAAACCGGGTATGGAAGCCAAGGGTGTTAAACTGACGCTGATGCCGTTCTTTATGAAGGCGATGGCACTGGCGATTCAGGAATATCCTGTGCTGAACAGTCGTGTTAATGACGACTGCACCGAGCTAACGTACCTAGGCAGCGTCAACATTGGTATGGCGGTGGATACACCGATCGGCCTGCTGGTGCCAAACGTGAAGAACGTGCAGGATCTCAGCATTAAAGAGATCGCACAGGAAGTGGCTCGTCTGACCGAATCGGCCCGGGCCGGCCGGGTCAGTCAGGATGACCTGAAAGGCGGCACCATCAGCATCTCCAATATCGGAGCGCTGGGCGGCACCGTTGCCACGCCGATCATCAATAAGCCGGAAGCGGCTATCGTGGCGCTGGGTCGTACCCAGTCCCTGCCACGCTTTGATGCCGAGGGCGCAGTCACCGCAAGGGATATTATGCAGGTCAGCTGGTCTGGCGATCACCGTATTATCGACGGTGGCACCATCGCCCGCTTCTGTAATCTCTGGAAGCAATATCTGGAAGATCCCACCAGCATGCTGGTGGATCTGCACTGATCCTGAAAAGGGTCAGGCATTTCAGATAGACGCAAACAGGCACCCGAAGTCACTTCCGGTGCCTGTTTTGCCTTATGCCCTACAGAAGCCATGGCCCTTATAGAAGAGCCCTTACAAAACAACAGGCCACCACCTAAACCAGAGCAGGGTCGCTTATGCCAGAACACGCCACGGCAAAGACAAACAAAAAGACTGAATACGACTCTCAGTTACAGCACTTCTATATCAACGAAGAGCAGTCGATCTACCTGATGAGCCATCAGGACGCCCAGAAGATCAAAGACTGGGTGGATCTCTGCGAGAGCCAGCTGATTCAGCACGGTTTCAGCCAGATCGAGTTTATCGGCAAGGGTGCTTACGGCTTTGTGTTTGGCGGCTTATCTCCGGCGGGCAATCCCTACGTTTTTAAATTCTCCCGCATCAACCTGCCCCAGCATGTTCAGGATCGGCTGGAAGAAGAAGCCTGGATGCAGCAGCAGCTGGATCACGACAATATTCCGGCGGTGATTGAATACACCCGCATCAAAAAACAGTCGGTTCTGATTATGGAACGGGCTAAAGGCATGGATCTGGAGCAGTTCAGCCTGAAACATGGCCCCCTGCCGCCCCGACTGGTGGTCAGTATTGCCGCGCAACTGCGGGATATTCTCTGGGCGATGCGCCAGTTTGTTGAAGCTAAGCCGGATGGTCAGGGCAGTATCAAACCCATCGTGCATGGCGATATCAAACCCTCCAATGTGGTGATCGACCCCGAGACCGAAACCGTTAAACTGATCGACTGGGGTTCCAGCGTGTTTGCGCAACTGGACGCCCAGGGGCAACCCGTGGGTGATACCGGCATCAGCATGATGAGTGCCGACCACCAGCACACTAACGCCAAGCTGGGTGATGTCTATTTTATTGGCGAAGAACAGCTCAACGGCGCACTCTCCTCCCCACGTTTTGATGAACAGGGCGCAGCGGGAACCCTGTACGCCATCGCCTCCGGCCAATCCTGCCGTTACGGCCATAAAGCGATACCGGCAACCTCACTGGGACTGCCCATCGAGTTTGCCCGTACCCTGCAAACCCTGCTGGATGATGATCCGAAAAAGCGCCAGCAGGCCGGTGACTACTTTATCCGCGAGATGCCCAAGATGCGGCATCTGGTGTTTGGCGAAGATCAGTGGCCCAACCACAAACCTCTGGTGCCGGTGTGGAGCCACCAGAAGACCGTCGCCATCGATACCGTGGTGTACAACTCCCGCAAAACCTTCCTGCGGGAAGAACAGCAGGATCACTATCTGGCGGATGTGAACGATGTCGAGTTGGAGAAATACTATAAGAACTTTATGCACGGCATGGGCAAGACCGAACGCGCCTTTCTTGCCAGTATCAGCCGCTTAGGTAAGTACCCGCTGGTGGGCGGCCTGGGGATTCACTGGGATGAAAAAGGCGTGCATATCGATTCCAGCCTCAACCTGTATGAACCGGAGCTGCAACCGGCTTTTACCGCAGCGGTGAATAATATGGTGCATCTGGCACGCTCCATTCATCGGGTGGGGATCTTTAAGTGCTGTATGTTTAACGCCCGTGTCACCCTGCATATGGAGCGGGATAATCCCGACGAGCCCTTTCAGCCCCCTGAAGGGGCAGAGATCCCCTTTGAGGTCACACCCGCACCACCGGTGGATGAACCCAGCCGCCTGCACTCCTACTTTGAAGATGGTGAAGACCCGGAAGAACTGCTGGTACTGCCCGCCCCGATCCGGAAACAGGTCGAGCGCCTGAACCAGATTCGCCATACCGGTTGTATTATTTTTGAGAGCCTGCCCAATCACCTCAAGCTGCACAGTTATTATGTGCTGCTGGATGAGAGTAAAGAGGAAGAGTTTCGGGATGCGCTGCGGATTATTCTGGAGAATATTCCCCTGATTGATGGTCAGGGGATTTCAGGGTTTATGAAACTCCCCTATAAGAACACGCGCAGCTTTAGTCATCTGGAGTGCCAGCCGGATCATTTCTACCCGAGAAATCCGAAAGAGCAGTTGTGAGTAGTGTTGAGATGAAAAAAAACCTCTCCGGCTGGAGAGGTTTTTGGTTCTAATGCCGCAAACAGCGGGGGCTGAAAGCCGTGCGACTGTTTTGTTAATTTATAGTAGTGAATAAACCTGTACTGAGTCATCAACCTTTCTCTTGTTAATAACAGGGACAGTCACGTATCATTATCTACAAGCTTTTAGTCCTTTTCGTATTGCATATCAATCTGAACACCGAGCAACTTAGATTCCGCAGAATCGTCTTTTAACTCTAGCGTTACCGTGCTAAGTATCTCCTCAAACTCTTCTTGTGAAATAACATCTTTTAGTGATGTTAATTGATCTTCGTTAATCGTCGCTATATATTGCTTCTCATGTTCTTTGGTCAATTTGTGGGCAAGCTGTAACAATATCGCTCTTTGTCTAGGATCTATATCACTAAACATCCTACTATCATGAAAAATGCTTTGAAAATGATGAACCCTTGAATTAATTAAGTTATTCAAGTCATAGCAAAATATTTTAACTTCGTTAATCCCATCTGAAGCGTCATTTTGAATTTTGGCACTTATTTTGAATCGTTCTTGGTTGTTTCCCTCGTTATTTTTAATTGAAATACCAGCAGGAACTTCAGGGTAAAACTCATTTGCAAGTTCACTAAATCCAAGATAGACCGGATGCTCTTGTTCTTTATAAGCTTCCAAATACTCAATTGTATTTACTTCTTGGCTTGATAGTTCTTTTTGCGCCTCAGCCATTTCCTTCTTAGAATGTGCCGAAATATTCTTGTAATCTTGCAGCTTGGAAAGTTTGCTCTTCAGCTCGATTAATTGGGCATTGACTGCAACGAAAAAATCTAACGCTCGACTTTTTGCCAGCAACTGCATTTTCTCATCAAAAGCTTTCTGAAGTTTATTCTTGCTTTTTTCTTCCTCCAAATGTTCAACAGATAACTTCTTAAGCTCTTTAGCTAATCGTTCACTTCGTTTAATATGGATACTTTTATGGAATGCAGTGACATCCTCTAGCGTTTTTAGCGTGCCTTCTTTAAACAGATCAGTAATTTCGCCATAAAGGGCATAAACCTGATCTAAGCCCATATCCTGATACAGGCTCATACTGTGCTTAATATTTTTTATGCTAGTATTTAAGTAATAAAGTCTGTTCTTTATTTGTGAAAGTTTTTCAGCCATACCATCCGCTTCCGATTGGATCGCCGCGTAGTTGTCTGCCACATTGTAGTTTTTAATGTCAGATTCCAGTTTCTTTACATCTTGTGTTAAGCGAGAAATCTCAAATTCAACATCTAAATCACCAGTGTAGTATTCCCTTATTACCGGGTCATTTTTGAACGACTTTTCGAACTTTTCTAACTCTTGGTAACGCTTCCGTGTATTTCGTTTTTGATAGACATAGTCAAGGTCTAGTTCAAGTAAGAAGGCATTATTTACTAAGGATGAAAATGGCTGTTCCTTCGCAGTTGCGAGGCTTGATACATAACTTCCCCGGCCTGTACGATAAAAGCGTGAAAGAACAGTCCTAAAAGTAAGATATGGAGAGTTGTCGGGGATATCTACAAGCATTTGCTCCATTTCAGCATTGAAAACAGTTTGCCCGAACTCTTTATCATTCAGAAAAATCTTGTTCTGATTTTTTGCAGCACGATTTGCGGTAAACCTTTTTTCACCAATCTTGAAGTTAAGTGTAAACTCCCATCCCGAAAAATGCTGTTCAAATGCTGGAATTTTGTTGGAACCAAGACAAAAATTTACAAGCTGGAGCAATAATGACTTACCAACACCATTATATGTATTATTTTTATCAGTTGATGTGCTTTTCCCAATAATTAGGGTCAAACCCTTGGGGTTAAAATAAACTGTGTTAAAAGATGGCTTATTTGCCTCTAGAGAAATCAACTGCATTTGATTGCTTTTCCTTGTTCATTCAATTCAATCGCCCCACATGCATATAAAAAATCCAATGCTAAAATGATGTGGTCAAAATCATGACTAATGAGCAAATTTAGATTATTCAACTTGTCATAGATTTGTTCAGGAGTCAGTGGGCGAGACAATAAATTTAGAATATGTGCGCCTAACCCCAAAAGTGACTCAGACAATCGTATGTGCTTTTGTGGACTAAGCATTTTCAATTACCTTCGTGTCATAACCTTCGGGTGGTTCCTCAAAGATGTCACATGCCTCAAAAAAGAAAGCCAGAACGGCGATTACATTTCTTTCGTAATCACGCCTCTGCATATTAGACAAGTTTCTAGGTAACATTTCATCGATCATCTTTTTAAAAATTATATCGGATTCGGACAAGCCTGTAGCTATCGCAACATCCGAATTATCATTATTCAAGTGCTGTTTATACATTTCGTTCAACGAGTCTCTAGACTGTTGTCGTGAAAATTTACTATTGGTTCGAAAATAGTCATCAACATAGCCTACTTGATAGGCACCGACATTAAGGTGCATCGCAGTACTTTTACCCAATTTATTAAATTTAATCTTGTTATAAAAATCAGGTGGCTCATTGGTTTGAGAATCAGAAAAACCGCTATAGCTATTAGATATATAACCTACAATTTCTGCAACGATTGAATTATCGACAAACCCAATATCTTCTGGCCTTGGATAATAACCACATATTGAGGCAATACTGTCCTCTGGCAACTCCATGAAAACATCTTCTAACTCAGAAGAAAGAAATACATCACAAACATCGAGACTATACTTATTCTTAGCGCTATTCAGAGTTGTATAGATTTCTGGGTAGGCGCCATGATACTTGTCATTAAAAACAAAGTAGAATTTTTTAATTTTATAATTATGCTTACTCCCCCAATATGCTATAAGCCCGTCTAAATCTTCTTCAATTTTTGAAGTAGCGGAAGTGGGATTTCCTGTCGGAGATTGAGGTGAGTAAACTTGAAAATATTTTCCCTCTAATGGGATGAATCCATCATTTTTTCTATCACCAATGCGCCCTTGTGGTTTTACTTTTTTAAAGTCTTTATTTGACGCACGCATCACATCGCAAAACAAATCTTCAAATGCATTCCCATTTGACTCATGTATACGCAATTTAAAGGCTTTACGTACATCTAATCTTTGTTGAACATTCATTGACGAATTCCTTTCACTGCATCCCCGATAGTTTTCATTGCCTTGGATAATTTAGAGCTCACAGCTTTAAAAAAATAACTATAAATATTCTCTGGATGAAGGCACTACATTTCCATTAAAATTAACATTTTAATCATAGGCATGCGCGTTTTGCCGATTTCAATAAACCGACAAACATAGAGGAAGGAGTTTAATAAGAGATGAAAAATCCATTTCTGATATGACCGCTTCCCTGCCAACGCACCTGGTTTATTCACTAAGCAAGCACTTGTATTCCCTGCCTGCTGTCCAACATTCATAATTCTTGCAGCTTATCTAATTCAGCTGCTGCGGTAAACGCCCATTAAGTCTGACAACGTCATTATTACAGGCACAAAAAAGAGCCGTGATAACTCACGGCTCCTTCTGGTGGATCATGTCAGATAATTACTCCGGGCGACGCGGCATAAAGGCGTTTTCTTTCCAGATTTTGTACTCTTCCCGGAAGCCCTGCAGGTCACTGTAGGCTTTGGCGAAGAACGGATCAGCGGCGGATTTCTCTGCGGCAACCTCTTCCCATGTGGTGCGGAACAGATCCAGCATCTCGTCGTTCCAGCGCATATTGTGTACGCCGTTTTCGTTGACGTTTTTATTCATCGCCGCGAACTGCAGCGCTTCACCCTCGGCAAAGGATACCGCCATGGCAGAACGACAGGTGGTTTCTACCAGTGCCTGCTGGGTGTCGCTCATCTTGTTCCAGGTATTCTTGTTGATCAGCAGTTCCAGCAGGGTCGCCTGCTGGTGCCAACCCGGATAGTAGTTGTACTTGGCGACTTTATGCAGACCAATCATCTGATCGATCACCGGCATGGAGAATTCGGTGGCATCAATCGCGCCTTTTTCCAGCGCGGGGAAGATCTCAGAGCTTGGCAGCAGTGAGGTGTTCACACCCAGCTTCTGCATCACTTCACCACCCAGACCGAAGAAACGCATGCTCAGCCCCTGCAGATCTTCCGGCTTTTCGATGGGTTTGCTGAACCAGCCGGAAGTTTCCGGTGCGACCACGGCACAGGGAATCGCATGCACGTTATAACCGTTGGTGTCATACATCTCCTGCCAGAGTTTGCGGCCATTACCGTGATACACCCACGCCATATACTCGCCCGCTTCCGGGCCGAAGGGTACGGAGGAGAAGACAGAAGCCGCCGGAATTTTACCCACCCAGTAACCCGGTGAACCAAAACCTGCGTTAACCTTACCCGCTGCCACGGCATCCAGAATCTCAAAGGTGCCGATCAGCTTACCGGGTTCGTATTTCTTCACCCGAATAGTGCCGCCGGAGGTCTTATTCAGCGTCTCTTCAATATAGGTGGCGGTAGTTCCAACACTGGGGAGTTTGGAGTTAAAGGCGATAGGCATTTTCAGCAGAATTTTCTTGTCCGCCGCCTGAGCAGGCATGACAACAGCAGAGGCAAGACAAACCGCCAGTGACAGGGCTTTGATCGGGTGTTTCATAAGGGTTAGCTCCGATTCTTCTTTATATTTTATTGGCTTAGCTCTTTGTAAGAGCAAATCACCAAAGTCTAATCGTGCAAAACCCTGTCTGAACAATGATTAGATTGAATCAGGTCATTAGCTTTTCTGATGGCCGGAGACACCAGCGGATGAAAAACAGATCGCCGATTATGAGAACCAGAGCACGAAGCTACACAAGTCTGCAGAAATTTTTCACATTTACTGCTGAAACCAAGATCAATAACCGGTATAAAGCATTTGCTCTAAGCCTGAGCGCAGGTTTAAGTGAGCAACCCACGTAGCTAAGCATTAAAAACAAGGATGTCATCATGACAGATACCCTTCCGAATGGGGCTGAGCTGAACCCTCAGAACATGCCTGACCTATCCGCAACGCCTGATAGTGAAACCGCTATCCAGCGTATGCTGAACAGCAAAACCGTACCGGTGATCTTCTCCGGTAAGAAAATGGAATATTTCAAACTCTGGTTGGTTAACCTGCTGCTAAGCATTATCACCCTGGGCATCTACAGCGCCTGGGCAAAAGTGCGTAACACCCAGTACCTGTATGGTCACACCCAGATCGACGGTCACCGGCTAGCCTTTCTGGCGAAACCGATGCAGATTCTGATTGGCCGGATTATCGCGGTGGTGGTCTTTGCCATCTATGCCCTTGTCTCCAGCCTGAACCCGATTCTGAGCCTGATCTGCACCCTACTGCTGATGGGTGCCTACCCCTGGCTGATTAACGCAGGCTTGCGTTTCAGCATGCGCAATACCGCTTATCGTAATGTGCGCTTCTCTTTTAACGGCACCTATGGCGGCGCTTTGGTGAACTTTATCCTGCTGCCGATTCTGGGCGTCATTACCATGTGGCTGGCGATGCCGTGGGTTCTGAAGAAGATCCATCAGTATATCTATCAGAACATCAGCTTCGGCGGTAAGCCTTTCCAGCTGCCCCTGTCGACAAAACACTACTACCTGACCGCCCTGGCGCTGATCGGCGCAGGTCTTGCCTTTGGTCTGGTGATCACAGGGTTTGTAACCGCTTTCTCACTGGTTGATCAGTTCCGTTATGGTGCTATCAGTCAGGCGCTGGTTCTGCCTATTTTCATGGTGGTTTATCTGTTTGCCATGAGCATTCTTGGCGCTATCTTCTACGGCATGATCTACAACCATATTCTGGCGAATCTGCAGATTGAAGAAACCGTTGCCTTTAAAGCGGATCTGAAAATCGCCTCTTTCTCCTGGCTGAACCTGAGCAATACCCTGTTGCTGATCTTCACTCTGGGACTGGCTTATCCGATCACCCAGATCCGTAAGAACCAGCTACTGGCAAGCTCTACCGAAGTGGTGCTGCAGCCAGGTATCGAGACGCTGGTGAATACGGTTCAGGATGACAAAGGTGCCTTTGGTGAAGAAGCCGCCGGTGTATTTGATGTCGATCTGTCCCTGACCTGATCAAAGAGTGGTCAGAGAACCCAGACAAAAAAGAGCAAAAGGTAAATTATGACAGTGCCCACTGACCCAAACCCTTCCGTTGATGCCATGCATCAGCCCAAAGGCAGTGTTCAGGGGATCTATCAGGAGGCCGGTCGTGCAGCAGCACAACCGGCCTTTGCCGTTGTAAACAGCGACGGCAGTGTGACGATCCTCAGTCATCAGCAAGAGACACTGGAAGCGCATACGGCAGACGATCTGGACTACAGCGCGATCATCCCCGGATTGCCTGCCGAGTTGATCATGCCGGATGGTGCCCGCTTTATTCCCGATGATGCCCGCTATCGCTGGCCGGGGCTTAAACCGGAAGCCCATATCGCCAGCTGGCTTGAAACCCACTGGATCGCTGTTTTTGCCTCTGTGGTTATCCTGCCGCTCTTTATCTGGATGATGGTCTTTAAGGTGATCCCGGCGGCGGCCAGTATCAGTGTCGCCTTCTTACCGGATGCGGTTGCAGAACAGTCCGGTGAGCAAACCCTGGCGATTCTGGATCGCTTCTATATGGAGCCCTCAGAAGTGTCTGAAGTTCAACAGACGCAGATCCGTCAGCAATGGCATCAGGCACTGGATGCACTGAACATTCCCCGGGAAAACTACCGCCTCAACTTCCGCAGTTGGGATATGGGAGCCAACGCCATGGCGCTGCCCAACGGTGATGTGATTCTGACCGACGATATCGTCGGGCTGATGGCGGATCATCCCGAGCAGCTCACCGCCGTTATGCTGCATGAGATCGGCCATGTGGAGCATCAGCACAGCATGAAGATGCTGGCACAGGCCACCGCAACCTCTATGCTCTTTGCTCTGATGTTTGGTGATATTGAAGGGGCCGGAGAGATGATTCTGGGTGCCGGAACCAGTCTGATGCAAAGCGCCTTCTCAAGGGATATGGAGCGGGAAGCGGATGCCTTTGCCTACAGTCAGCTGCATAAGCTGGGGCAATCACCATCGGATTTTGCCGACGCCATGAGCAGCCTGATGCACAGTCATGGCAGGACAGAATCCGACAGCGGGGATGACAACGCTCTGGGCAACTATCTGAGTTCTCACCCGGCGATTCAGGAGCGTATTAACGCCGCCCGTAACTGGCAACCGGCGCAATAAGCTACTCTGAAGCCCTGAAATCTTTTAGGGCTTTCAGCAGCCAGTCCTGACTTTTCACAGCCTCAACACCGGGACAGATCACCTGATAATAGCGGCCACTGAAGGTACTTTTACTGGCGGATAGCCGGATAAAGTCCTCTGCGGTTTCAATATCATCCCGGAAATAATCGTACTTGTTGCGGATATGCTCCACCGCTTCCTGACCGGTATGCAGGCTGCCGTTCCGGTCATAGGTACAATCGGTATTTTCGACATAATGCAGCAGGTAATCGATCTCCTGCTGAACACTCGGCTCAACGCCTGCCTTTGCCAGCGCTGAACTCAGCAGCCCCGAACTCAGCAGCGCCAGCAGCCACAGGATTCCGACGGCAGACAACAGGCTTCGATCCGATCGCAGTCTGAAACACACCATAAAACATCCCTTATGTGTTAGGTTGATCTTCGGACTTGTGACAACGATAAACCAAGAGTGACCCTATGACACCATTCAGATGGATTCTGGCTTTTTGCCTGATTCTGTTAGCCGGAGGCTGCATGATGAACGCCGAATTGGTCGCCACAACAGACAAGATGGATACACCAAACGCCTCCCGCTATGAGGATGGCAGGTTTTATAACGCCGCATCCGTCGAGGATGCAGGCCTGGGGAAAACCATCGGCATTTTCTGGCGTTTTATGACGGCCAGCAAGGTGGATGCCGAACCTATGGTGAACCTGCCGGTTAAGAGTATCAGCCGCGAGCAACTGGATAATCTGGCGGATGATCGCTTCTGGCTGATCAAGCTGGGACACTCCTCAATTCTGCTGAAAGTGTACGGCGATTACTGGCTGATCGATCCGGTCTTTGCGGAGCGCGCCTCACCCTTCTCCTTTATGGGCCCCAAGCGTTTCCATCAGCCGCCCATTGAGTTAACAGAGCTGCCACCGATTCAGAAGGTACTGATCTCTCACAACCATTACGACCATCTTGATAAAGAGAGCATCGCCCATCTGGCGGAGCTGAGCGACAGCTTCTACGTGCCCTTGGGTGTCGATGGCGATCTGAAAGAATGGGGCGTGGCGGAAGAGAAGATCAAAACCTTCGACTGGTGGCAGGAAGAGCGCATGGGCGATCAGCTGATCGCATTCACGCCGACCCAGCACTTTTCCGGCCGGGGCATAAGCGACCGTAACTCCACACTTTGGGGCTCATGGGTGATTAAAACCGCTAACGAATCCCTCTACTTCAGTGGTGACTCCGGTTATTTCGCAGGCTTTAAACAGATCGGCGAGACCTACGGCCCCTTTGATCTGACCCTGATCGAAACCGGTGCTTACGATAAAGACTGGTCCGACATCCACATGACACCGGAACAGAGTGTTCAGGCGCATCTGGATCTGCAGGGCAAGGTGATGATGCCGATTCATAACGGCACCTTTGATCTGGCCTTTCATGCCTGGTACGACCCGCTGAATCGGGTGACAGACGCCGCAGAAGTTCATCAGGTCAGCCTGAGCACACCGGTTGTCGGGGATATTCTGCAGGTGACCTCCCCTGCGGTAGAACAGCGCTGGTGGCAGAGTTTACAGAATACCCAGCTGGCCACGCTCTGATATTTAATCCACCTGCCAGTGGAACATACCGGACTCTTTTCCCAGAATTTTCGCCGGATACTCACCGCTGGATGCGCTTCCCGCTATACCGTAGCAAACATGCAGGGGCAGCAGGTGCTCCTCCCTTGGATGGCAGAAACGGGCACCGGGAGCCTGCTCCCAGTTCACCAGACGCTGACGCCGATCCGCTTCACTCAGATCACCGGCACAGGTTTCCAGCAGCCAGTGTTCAAAGCCCTGATTCAGGTCGGTGACCTCCTGAGACGGTGCAGAAAAGAAGGCGCGCATATTGTGGAAAGAGAAACCGGAACCCACCACCAGCAGGTTATCCCAATCCACCCTTTTCAACGCCTCACCCATCGCCAGATGCAGCTCAGGATCAAGGGATGAGGCCAGAGACAGCTGAACAACCGGAATATCAGCCTGAGGGAACATCATCTTCAGCGGGACAAACATACCGTGGTCAAAACCACGCTGATCATCCAGACGGGACTCAATGCCCGCCTTCGCTAACGCCTGATGAATCCGGCTGGCCAGTTCCGGCTCACCGGGAGCCGGATATTGGATCTCGTAGGACTCTTTTGGGAAACCGTAATAATCGTAAATCAGCTCTGGATTGCTGCCGGAGGTGATCGCCGGTACCGCGTCTTCCCAGTGAGCGCTGATCACCAGAATGGCCGAGGGCTTAGGCAGAACCGCGCGTAACTCATTCAGCTGATCCACCATCTCCTGATGACCCGGATCGCCTAATAACGGCATAGGGCCGCCGCCGTGAGAGATAAAAATAATATTGGATGCGTTCATCATGTTGTCTCCATTTTAGGGAGACTTTACGCGCAGGCCATTAACAACTGAAGACCCTGCATTATTAATTCATTATTAACTTTAAGCTAACAATACAGCGGTCTCTTAACCCTGACGCTCCAGCTCGGCCCGATACATACGATCCAGATCCAGCAGTTCAGGGAAGTTTAGCCCCGCATAGGCCTGCTGCTCGCCATCACACCAGATCACTTCATCCTTGTAGATCACAATACCCAGCCCGTGCTCCTCATCCCAGGCACATTCAAAGCAGAAACTGATAGCGTTCTTTTCCGGTGACAGCAGGATAATGCCGGTCAGGCGAATCAGGGAATAAACGTCACCTTGCAGCATGACCTCTTCGGTCAGATCACCAAAATCGGAGGGATAGACAGGATCTTCTTCATCAAACACATCGAGGAACTCCGAGCGTTCCAGCAGCTCAGAATAGTGCTTTTTCAGATAGTCACTTACCAGCTGATAGTATTGGCCTTCTTTCGCTAAGAAACCCTCAATGAGTGCCTGGTCAGCACCTTCCGGCTCCCCTGTAGCAAACAGCACCTCGGGATCACTGGGAATCTGATGCCAGCCATCGGCAAAAGCCACGCGACCGGCACGGTAGAAATCCTGTTGTTCAAAATTGCAGGCTAAAGCATCCATAGGTTTGTCATTCCAATAGCGGGTAGAGATGCCATTTTAAGCAAAAGCTCTAAAAAGACACTAACCTTTTGATACTCATCGTTATTTTTGGTGGTCGATTCACAAAATATAACCTCAACATCCTATCCGGCACTTCTGAAAAGGCAGGCAAAACCCTCACTGAGCCAGCGCCTTCTGGCGCAGTTCACGCAGGATAACTCGGTATCATCCAGCCATTCATCTTCGTCATCCGCAACAAAGCCATTACAGGTTTGCGCCGCCTTCCGGCTGGCGGCAAGGTCTGTCGCCGGATAACGGAATACCCAGCGCTCATCCTGTAAAACAAAGGCATCATCTGTGTCGGAAAACATCCCGGTTTCAGGTGAAAAATCTGACATTAATACGCCTTCAGTTCCTGCCGTCCGGCATTGCGCCATTGACCATTATCGTTCCGGGCTACCAGAAGCGTCTGCTGATGATTCAACAGAACCGCTTTGATCTTTCCGGAGAGATAAACCTCTTCATCTGACGCGAGACACTGGCCGCTCAGATCAACCACGGCAGAAGCTGTAGTCTGTCCGATAATATCACTGACCCGCCAGAGTCCTTCGGCTGCGGGTAATTTCAGCCGACCTTTAAAGCGGCCGTCACTGCCGGTCATGCGTAATCCTATAGCTGCCAGCGCACCGATCACGCCGTCACCGGTTCCGCCATGCTCCGAGAGATGCACAGCCAGCTCCTCAGCAAGACTGTAGGCATCCGTTTTGGTCAGCACCTGTCTTTTGGCACTAAGGCCGTAGGTCACCAGAGGTGTCCAGTCTTCGCGGCCATCCGAACTCAGAAGCGCCAGCCCCGGATCTGACGCCGGGGCTGATTCCGCCAGCAGATGTTTAATCGCCAGTGAGCGGATCGCCTCAGGGTCTGGCTCTGCCGTAAAAATCTGAAAGCACATGGCACTGTTATGAGAGGTATAGGGGATGGAGTCATGCACAAACAGCTGATGGCGGGTCACCATGCTGGTTCGCCCCAGCCCCTGCGCCTCAATCAGCTGTGCGATCTCTTCAGCGATCTCACCGGTGCCCTTGGTGCCGATATCATCGGTATCATCAATAGCCAGATAGAGGCACTGCTCCTTGCTGTCCCTATTCATAGTCCGACCTCCTTCTGATTCTGTTCAGCTGAGCCGGGTTTTATTTTCGGGTTCGTAACCAAACCGTGATGCGCCAGCTTTCGCATCACACCGGGCACCAAAAGCGCTGCCAAAATACTGAAAAGCCCGCCGCCCAGCATCTTCCAGCCCATCTGCAGCAGAATTACCTCGCTTTCAGCACCGGCCAGCCATAATCCCAGAACACCTTTAAACAACCAGGCCAGCATCCCGGCCAATGCCACAAGCACCGCCTGCCAGAGTGTCCAGGCCGCCATAGGCAGTAACAGCAGAGCGATCTCCATGGTGAGTGCCGGCAACGCCATCTTCATCAGAATCAGAGGGCCACCCTTGCCTACCCCCATCACCATAGCCAGCAGACCCGCCATCAGACCGCAGTAAAGAACAGATCCCCGATGGGGCACCAATCCACGGGCCAGCAGAAATACCAGTACCAGCAGGAACATGGAGTGGCCGGTCAGCCCGAGTTTAAGCCGCACCATCGCTTTAAAAGCCACCAGCAGCAATGCCAGCGCGGCCAATAAGAGGGCATCCGCCAGCGAAAACGCCTGCAGCGGATTAAGGCGTTGCCAGAAACGTTTTGCCCCCGGCGCAGTGGAAAAATCCGTATCATTCATGATGAAGTCTCAGTGGTTGTTTTGGACGGGCTGTCAGCTGTGCGCGCACAACCTGTCATGGGTCTCTGTTGGCTGAAAGGCGGATAACAGGTCGGCCTGGGATTACCCTGATAGCCCCGGCTTTTCAGTGCCAGCGCCTGCTGTCGGGTCAGGCGGATCAGCTGGATCAGCAAGGGCTGCAGTACCGTATTCAAAAGATCCTGCCAACCGGAAAGTCGCCAGAAATGGCGCAGACTGATGCGGGCACCTCTCAGGATCTGTAACTGATACAGCTGTTGGCTTTCCCGGGTCAGGCGCGGTATCAGTGCCAGAGTAGCTGACAGCACCAGTGCACTGCGGGCAGACATCAGCGGCCGCAACGCCAGTACCAGCTGATGCGCCTGTGTGGACAGGAAAAACCAGAGCCCGGGCAGAAAAGCCAGAAACAGGCGCGCTGAAACCAATAAAGCCTCCGGCCAGCTTTGCCAGCCAAAACGCAGCAGATAAAACAGACAGAGCAAGCCAAACTGCAGGCTCATCAGCCTGAATAAGCGCAGCCAGTTTTTACCCCCCTCCGGCTGGCGGATCACCAATAGGGAAAGCACACACCCCAGAGCAAGCAAACCCGCTACCGGCAGCATAAAACAGGCCGCTACCAGCAAAGGGGTAAGCAGCAATTTGAACCGCACCCGGTTTGCTTCGGAAACCGTTAACAGGAAGCGATGCTTTGCCGCCTGCCAGCCTGAAGCTTTTGGCGACTGTTGCGGTGTCTGCTTTAACGTCAGCGCTGGCGGTGATGACGGTGATGACGGTGATGACGGTGATGACGGTGATGACGGTGATGACGGTGATGACGGTGATGACGGAAGCCTGTCTGTTGAAGAAAGGGTTGCTGAATACAAGACTGATGAGGAAAGGGCATTCTTCCCCGCTGACCGCTCAACAATCCGCCCGCCCTGAATCTGCCAGTGGGCATCCCCTCCGGGGAACTCCCTGTGCCCGGTAATCAGAATGCCGCAACCCTCAGCCAGCAGCTGTTTCAGCAGCATAGAAAGTGCCTGTAGCGAGCGGGCATCCAGACCTGCCGAAGGATCATCCAGAATCAGTAAACGGGGCTTCAGAATCGCCTGAGCGGCAATCGCCACCAGATGCTGCTGGCCATAGGAAAGGGTATAGGGTGAACGCTCCGCTAATGCCTCAAGCTGCAGATCCGTCAGCATCTGAGTCACCTGAAGCTCTGCATCATCCGGTTTGCAGCCCGCCCGTAAAAGCGAAAATGCGATCTCTTCTTTTACCGTATCGGCAAAAATCTGGCGCGCAGGATGCTGCAGGACAAAGCCCAGCTGGCCATCACAGTACTGAGCCTCCGGCCTCTTACCCAGGCAAAGCAAATGACCGCTTTTCAGCTTGCGGATACCCAACAGCAGATCGACAAAACTGGATTTGCCACTGCCGTTACTGCCGGTCAGCTGCACCAGAGTACCGGGCATCAGCGTCAGTGACCGCCCGTAAAGACTCTGCCTTGGGTTAAGTTCCAGCTCAAAAGCATCACTTTTCAGCAAGGGCACAGAATCCCCCACTGCGGTGCTGATGGCAGATCCGGCAGGCCAGCTGAAAGGCGGATACCGGCTGCTTTGCTCTGTAAACAGAGAATGAGAGGCAACCGGTTTCAGCCCCTGCGCATCAAGGTACAGATGATGATCCGCCAGATCCTGCCAGACCTTTGGACGATGCTCCGTAATCACCACAGAAATCCCCTCAGCCAGCAGATTCTGCAGCAAAGCCTGAAGCTGGCAGAAGCCCTCATCATCCAGCTGTGCCCAGGGTTCATCCAGCAGCAGGACATCGGGAGTGTCCACCAGCTGACCTGCGATCAGCAAACGGTAGCGCTGACCCAGAGACAGTTCGCGCACCTGCTGCATCTGCGACAGGTTCAGGCCGACCTGCTCAAGGGCTGTTGCCACCCGTTCCGGCATGCCGAAGGCGGGCTGCGCAAGCTGTTCCAGCAACAGGGCAACCTCGGGGCCGACCTGATCCCGGATCAGCTGAAGATCCGGGTCCTGCAGGATCAGGGCAATCCGACCGTCAGCCGCCACCTGCCCTGCTGTCGGACGGATCAACCCGGCCATCAGCTGTAACAGGCTGCTTTTGCCGCAACCGGTATCGCCCTGAATCAGCGTCAGCTCACCGGGCTTCAGCTGCAGATCAAGAGCGGAGAAAAGCTCCCGCCCGGAGCAACTGAGACTAACCTGCTCAAGACGCAGGGATGCTGATGCCTGCACGTTAACCCTCTCTCAGATCCGGTACGATCAGAGTTCAGCCTTCAGGCTCGCCATCCACTGACGACCCGGTGCAGGCAGATCCTGACTCTGGTAGTAGAGCTCATCGGTCAGGTTGGTAATGTTCAGCTGCCAGGAGAAACCTTTAAAAGGCAACGGCTGGCTCAGGTTAAGATCAAACAGGTTGTAGTCATCAATTTCCACGGCACCTGTGTTGTCGTAATACACCTGCCCCATAATGCGCTGAGCATCCAGACGGGCGGTCAGCTCAAAAGGCAAACGCGCGGTCAGAGCCGTTTTAACCATGTGTTCAGGGCGATTCTGCAGCTGCTCACGATTCTGGTCATCTTCACCGACGTTAACCGCATCCAGATAGCTGTAGCCCAGATCTACGTACAAGGTATCCAGAGCACGGTTTTCCCACAACAGGTCTACCCCCTGAAAACGGTATTCCGCGTAGTTACGGTAGACACCATCGGTATCCTTCTCGATATAGTTTTCCATATCACTGCGATAGATGGACGCAGACAGCGTGTCTTTATCGGTCAGGAAGTAACGGCTGCCCAGTTCAAGATGATCGGTTTTCTCCATATCCAGGTTCGGGTTAGCAGCACTGCCTTCATATAAGTTGCGGATCGAAGGCAAACGCACCTTACGGGCCAAAGCGGCGTTCAGGCGCAGATCTTCATTCAGATCCTGGTACGCCGAAAGCGTGGCGGAGGGTTCAGTCTCACCCTGAACATCGCTTCGATGCAGCCCGAGACCAAAACTGGTGCCAAAATCTTCCGACGGCTGCCACTGATTCTCAGCAACCAGGTTGTAGATATCCTGAGATTCATCAAGGTGTGTTGTTGTACCGGTACCTGCGGTTGTTGCAGCAGGGGCGCGGGCAGCCGATGCGCCACCGCCACCGCCACCGCCACCGCCACCGCCACCCGAGCCTGACGATGAATAGTTTGTTTCGGAAGCATCATAACTTTGGCGCTCACCAATCAGCCCAAGAGTGAAAAGATGATCATCCGTTTCCACAAGCCATTGGGTATTAAAACCCATATTCCGGGACCTGGAGTCTGTACTGCGGGTAATAACGTTATAAGACGCATCCTGATAGCGCTGCAGAAGTTTGTCGCGCTGATTCAGGTAAACAAAACCCCGTACTCCATTATTACCGGACAACTGATGAGACAGGCTCAGCTGGAGACCGGCATTTGCCATATCATCGACCCGTTCAAAACGCACCCTGCTGTCAGCCAGAGCGCCTGCCCGTCCCGGCTTCCCTTTTTCACCCTGTCCCAGCTCGGCGGTCACGCCAATTTTTGTTTGACTGCTCACCTGCCAGTTTGCAGATGTATAAAGCTGGTCACTTTTATCATCACTGTTTTCCCGGGCACCGCCATCTTCATAGGGAGCAGCATCATAAGCATCAGGCACAGGAAAAGCATCCTGTCGATAGCCAGTGTAAGCCAGTAACCAATCACTATTTTTGCCCCGTCCAGCAACACTCACACCTGCTTTTTTACGACCATCGTTGCCCAACCCCAACTCAGCAGAGATCCCCTGGGACTGAACACCGGTTTTGGTGATGACATTGATCACACCAGCATTACCACCCGGACCGTAAAGCAGAGAAGAAGGCCCCATGGCGACCTCAATACGTTCTATGCGATCGGCGGGAATCAGTGTCGGATCAAACTGACCGTCATAACTGCTGTTGGCCGGTACACCGTTAATCAGCAAAGTGACATGACGGGTACGGAAACCCCGCATATCCACCCGGGGTACACCATCAGGGCCAGTACGGACATAAACACCCGGCAGGCTGTTCAGAGCCTGATCCAGCGTTTCAACACCCTGTTCACGAATATCATCACGACCAAGGGTATAACGGGTGGTGGATTTCTGTTGTGCAGTCGGTGTACCGCCCCGGATAACAATCACATCCTGAAGATCAAAAACATTGCTCGACTCTACAGGCAGTTCTTCAGCCATTGCCGGTGTCGCCAGCATCACTGCCAACGCAATCGCAGTTAAGCGCATGGTTATTCCTTTATTTTTCTTAAGCTGTTTATACAGGTGATCAAAGCCACCTTATGGAAGCGACCGGCGAGTCTAGGTAAACAACTCTAAGACTTATATAAGTCCTTAGTTTTAGTTTTTCCCTTTATTTTCAATGCACTATGAAAATAAAAACAAATACACCTAAGGAAATAATGCACAAGGAACAGAGGGATAGAAATGGGCTTTAACAACCTTAAAAGTGAGCTAAAGGAGTCAAAGGGAGCTAAAAAGGAACTTAAAGCAGCTGAGATGAAATAAGGGGATTAGGATGACTTGATATGAACGGATTAATTCAGAAAAAGCTGGATTAGACACACCTTGAGTAATCTGTGACGCAAAAAAAACCGACGCCAGATTGGCGTCGGTTTTTTTAGAGTAAACAATGCTTACAACGTATTGATGCTTCGGCTCAGGCACTTACTTAAAAGTTATAAGTCGCTTTCCCGTCTGCAGTAACCGTCACATTTGTGGTTCCAGCAAAGGTCAATGTTTGGGCTGAATCAGCAATATCATCCGCATTGCTGCAGGTGTACGCCAAGGTGTAATCACCGGCTTCCAGAAAACCGGCTTCATAGCTGTAGCTGGACTCTGAATATTTAACAAAAGCCGTAGTTACCGGATCAGAGCTCGTTCCCTGAAGATCAACAGGCGTCACATCAGCACCGGTAAACACATAAACAGCACCATGATTGGTTGCCGTATCGGCAGCGTAACCGCCACCGCATTCAGTAGAAATCACAGTAGCATCTACTGTCCCGGAAATACTGCCAACTTCGGTGTTATCAACAATGCGCAGTGTCGGACGCAATTTGTAATCACCGTTAGATTCGGTAATCGACTTACGCAGATCGAAATCGATGGTATAGCTAACCGCTCCACCCGTTTGAACAGTAAAGCCCTTGTTCAGCTTCAACCCTGAGTTTGAACCGCTTGGTACATACAGTTCTTTTTGTGAACCGTCAGCAAGCTCAATGTAGGAATCCATTACATTGTCTTTCTCAGCCTGAACGCCCAGACGGATCCACTCATACTTACCCGGATCCAAATTTACATTATCCAGCAAAGGCGTGGATGCTGTTCCGGTCAGAGTCAGCAGATCGATATCCTTTGCTTCCTCAAAGTCGAATTTGATAGCCTCACCTTCCGCTGGTTTAAGCGTCACGCTATCAAAACGTACGACTACTTTATTTGCCGTATCTACAGGTCCATCTGTCAGGGATAAGGTCATGCTGCCGGAGTCACCGGAATCACCACAACCAACCAAAAATAACGGAAGTGCAGCGGCAGCTAAAAATGGATATTTCATATCTGTTCCCCTTCAAATTTCTTTGAAGAATTATCGGTAATTAATCCGACAGTTAAAACATTAAAAAGTGGCAGCAGGTCTCGTTTTAACAAAAAGCCAACCAGCTAAGGTCCTGTTGGCAATAGAGTTTTACGCCAGCTTTCCTTCGGTGACAGAACTTACACTCCAGAAAAATTTATTTTTCAAACAGCTTCAAGCCTAAAGGCAGCTACGGAGAGAACGGTGAAAGATGCCTTACCAGCGCTCTTTATGGATACGCTCTTCAAGAGACTCACGGGGTAACCAGCCAAAGGATTCAAGCTCAGGTTTATCTTTGAATTTAGACACATAGCCAAGGCACAGATAGCCGATAATATCGATCTCTTCCGGAATCCCCAGCGTACTTCTCAGTACGTCATCGTGAATGATACTGACCCAGCCCATACCGATATTTTCCGCCCGGGCTGCCAGCCAGATGTTCTGTACGGCACAGACCGCGCTGAACAGATCCATCTCAGGCTTAATGGTTCGTCCCAGAACAACCGGACCGGTTCGGCTTCGGTCACAGGTGACACAGATGCCGATGGGCGATTCCATAATCCCTTCCAGCTTAAAGCTGCGGTATTGCTCCTGACGTTCACCGGTAAACTGCCGGGCTGACTCTTCATTAGCAGCTTCAAAGCCTGCTTTGATCGCTTTTTTGGTCTCTGCATCCTGTACCAGAATAAAATCCCAGGGCTGCATAAAGCCAACGCTGGGGGCGTGGTGTCCGGCGCGAAGAATACGTTCCAGAACCTCTTCAGGAATGGGATCAGGCAGGAAATCACGACGCACATCCCGACGGGAAAAGATCACTTTGTAAAGCGCATCGCGCTCTTCCTGACTGATATGCATATCGCTAACCCCATGAATCTGTTAAATAAATAAGGCGGCGATTCTAGGTGTTTAGCTCGAAAAGTACAAAAGAAGGGAGAAATGGGAAGGATAAAACAGCCCGGCCTTAACATCTCTGTTAAGACCCGGTTGATTGAATCAATGATTACGGGAAAGAAGCATTTATGGAATTGAACAGTAATTCGGGCTGTCATCCAGATCCGGATTCAGAATCTGGAAGGTAAAATCATCCGCCAGATTCAGGCCGGACAGCGCCTGCTTCAACTTGGATGATTGAGCCGCTTTGGCAAAATCCTGCAGAAACGGAATCAGCTCCGGGTTATCGCTGTCATTCCAGTCACCGGCCATCTCAGCGGCAAGAGACTCGGCTTCCGGCCAACGACCTTCGTTAATGCCGGAGATGTCATAAAACGGCCAGTCCGCGATCTCATCATCCGCCGCGATTTCATCCATACCGACGATCTTGTCACCTTCAAACAGAAAGGAGATCTCGATGGTCTGAAACCAGGGAAACACACCCAGATCAACAATTCTCAGTGCACGGCCAGCAACAGCATCACTTGCGCTTAGTTCTTCGGACAGTTGCTTTAACTTTGCCTCTAAAACCAACTCAATATTTTCGATCGTGTATTTCACAAATCTCCCCCCGATTAACCTTTTGCCCTAATTAAGCCTTTGCAACCATTAAGCTTTTGCGCCCATTAAGCTTTTTCAATAACGGCAGCCCGTGCGGCATGCAGTTTCTGGTAGCTTTCGATCAGACGCTGATGTTTCTCCAGCCCTTCCAGCTGCATATTGGTTTCGGTCAGGCTGTAGAAACGTACGGTGCCTTCGATGGAACCTTCTACGGCATCCATACGCTCGTCACCGAACATGCGGCGGAAGCTGTTCCGGAAGTCTTCGTAGTCCAGCTCGTCATCCAGCACCACTTCCAGCGCGGCATTCATCCCCTGATAGTACAAAGAACGATCCAGAGTGTTGTCGTTGTACTGCAGGAACATCTCCACCAGCTCTTTGGCATCTTCCAGCGCGCCCAGCGCCAGACAGATCATGAGTTTCAGCTCCAGAATGGTCAGCTGACCCCAGACGGTGTTTTCATCAAACTCGATGCCGATAAAGGTGATGATATCGGTGTAATCATCCTCTTCACTCTCTTCCAGACGTTCGAACAGGGCTTCCAGCTGCTCATCGTCCAGACGGTGCAGGTTGAGGATATCCTCACGGAATTTCAGCGCCTTGTTGGTGTTGTCCCAGATCAGATCTTCCACCGGATAGATCTCGGAGTAGTCCGGCACCAGAATACGACAGGTTGGCACACCCAGTTCAGTACGCACTGACTGATACACCTCTTTGCCCATCGCTTCGAGAATGGCGAACAGGGTTTTGGCTTCCTCTTTGTTAGAGTCTTCACCATCATGTGAAAAGTCCCACTCACAGAATTCGTAGTCCGCTTTGTCGCTGAAAAAGCGCCAGGACACCACACCCGTCGAGTCGATAAAGTGCTCAACAAAGTTATTCGGCTCGCTGACCGCATTGCTTTCAAAGGTCGGCTTAGGCACATCGTTCAGGCTTTCAAAACTGCGCCCCTGCATCAGCTCGGTCAGGCAGCGTTCAAAAGCGACTTCAAAGTTCGGGTGACCGCCAAAAGAGGTCAGCACGCCACCGGTGCGCGGGTTCATCAGGGTAATACAGGCCACCGGGAACTGACCGCCCAGGGAGGCATCTTTCACCAGAATCGGATAACCCTGCTCTTCCAGTCCTTTGACGCCTTCTGCGATCTGCGGGTATTTCGCCAGCACGGCTTCCGGTACATCCGGCAGCGCCAGCTCCTGCTCCAGAATCTGACGCTTCACCGCCCGTTCAAAAATTTCCGACAGACACTGCACCTGCGCCTCTTCCAGGGTATTACCGGCGCTCATGCCGTTACTCAGGTAAAGGTTTTCGATCAGGTTAGACGGGAAATACACGGTTTCGCCATCGGATACCCGTTCAAACGGCAGCGAGCAGATACCGCGATCGGTGCGGCCGGAGTTGGTATCAAACAGATGGGAGCCGCGCAGTTCGCCTTCCGGGTCATAAATATCGCGGGTGTAGTCATCCAGAATTGCGTCCGGCAGGCTGTCGCCTTCGCCGGGCTGGAACCACTGCTCATCCGGATAATGCACAAACTCGCTGTTGGCGATCGCTTCACCGAAGTACTGATCGTTATAGAAGAAGTTAAAGTTCAGACGCTCCAGAAACTCACCCAGCGCGGAGGCCAGTGCCGCTTCTTTGGTAGCACCCTTACCGTTGGTGAAACACATCTGAGAGGCCGCATCACGGATATTCAGCGACCAGGCGTTAGGCACAATGTTGCGCCAGGAGGTGATCTCGATCTTCATGCCCATATCTGCCAGCAGCTGGGTCATGGTGGCGATGGTTTTTTCCAGCGGCAGATCTTTACCCGGAATCTCGGTACAGGCGTTTTCATCCAGATCCGCCATCAGAAGTGCCTGAGCATCCTCGTCCAGATTCTCCACCACCTCGATGACAAACTCAGGGCCGGTCTGCACCACCTTCTTAACCGTGCAGCGATCAATGGAGCGGATAATGCCCTGACGGTCTTTTTCGGAGATATCTTCCGGCAGCTCGACCTGAATCTTAAAGATCTGGTTGTAGCGGTCATTGGGGTCAACGATGTTGTTCTGGGACAGGCGGATATTGTGGGTCGGAATATCCCGCGCGTTGCAGTACACCTTAACGAAGTAAGCCGCACACATCGCCGACGACGCCAGAAAATAATCGAACGGTCCCGGTGCCGAACCATCACCCTTATAGCGGATCGGCTGATCGGCGATCACGGTAAAGTCATCGAATTTGGCTTCTAAGCGGAGATTGTCGAGGAAATTGACGTTAATTTGCATGAAACGGACTACCCAATAGGAACAGATAAGGCGCTGTGGCGCTGATTGCCCGCTATTATCCATTTTTTAAGCGCTGCGTCTTGGAATTTACTGAAATCCGGCACGATCCGGCTTTATTTTTATGGCCATTAAAGCCCCGCCTTTAGCCCGAAAATGCCTCACAGGAAAGACCTTAATAAAAGCATCATTAAAGAAGCGCTTAAGCAATAAAACCTAATGTTTGCGAGCTGAATCTTATTCGTGTAGATTTCCTGAAGGAATAAAAAATCTTGTCGCAGGTCAATGCACTGACCGAACCCAGGTTAACTTCACACCTGACGACAAACAGGGATAGTTGAGCTACCTCCATGACTAAAAAAACCATTGCTGCAGAGCATGTCCGTATTGGCATGCGCGTTGTTGAGCTGGATATTAACTGGCTCGAATCCCCTTTCTGGCGTCGCGGTTTCACCGTGAAAACCGAAGAAGAACTGATCAAACTCAAACGTGCCTGCCGGCAGGTTGTGATTGATATTGAAGCTTCTGCCCGCCATTCACTGACTCATTTCCGCAGAAAACCGGTTGAACCGGCCAAGGCCCGAAAGAAGCCGGAACCGGAGACGCCAACCAAAGCGGAAGAGGCTGAAAAAACAGCACTCGAGAACCGTAAAGGACTGATCGCCGCTCCGGAATTGCTCAACCGGAAAGAACTCCAGATTATCGAAGGCAACATCGCCATTGCCGTTGGTGAGATGAAAGACCTTTTCACCCGGGTTAACGACGGCAATCGGGTCTCCTTCAAAAAGCTGAATGAAGCCGTCCATAAATTGATGGATGATGCGCTGAACGATGCCGCTTCACTTCTCTTGCTATCCCGTCTGAAAGAGAAAGAACAATCTCTGGCGGAAAAGTCCGTCAACGTCTGCATTCTGACCATCGCCTTTGCCCAATATCTGGAGCTGGACAATCACACCATCTACCTTCTGGGGATGGCGGCTCTGCTGCACGATATCGGCATGCTGAAAGTACCCAGTTACCTGCTCAGCTACGAAGGCAAACTGAACAAGGCTCAGCGTCAGGCGATTGAATATCATGTGATTGAAGGCATGAGCTTTGTCGGCCTGCACAATGAGCTATCCACCCTGCCGGAGCTGAAAGAGATTATCGGCAATCACCATGAGCGCTATGATGGTTCCGGTTATCCAAGGGGTATCAAGGGAGATAAGATTCCCTATCTGGCTCAGATTCTCGGCATCACCAGCACTTACGAAGCGATGACCCGTGAACGCTTCTACAGCGATGCCTCCAACCCGACTCAGGCTCTGTCCCGTATCTACAGTTGGCGCGCCAAACTGTTTGATGCCAAGCTGGTGAACCGTTTTATTAAAGCTCTGGGGGTTTATCCTCCGGGCTGCATGGTGGAGCTGATGGACGGTCAGATTGCCATTGTCACCATGATCAATCCGGAAAACCGCACCCGTCCGGTGGTTCGCGCCCTGAACAGCGACCTGCAAGGCTCAGAGAATGTCCATGCTGAAATTGACCTGATGCGGGAAGAAAATGCCCAGATCAGTATCAAACGCACATTGGATGACACCAACCTGCAGGAGCTGAATTCATTGGCGAAAAGCGCCTGAAGGCCAACAAAAAGGCTTCAGGCACGACTGGGGGCTACTGGCTGTCCCGGTTGCTGTCTATCCCGGTTACTATCTGTCCTAACTACTGTCCACCCTGCCCCAGCTCTTTAATCGTCTTCAGCCAGCGTTGAATCTGCTCCTCATCAGCAAAACTGGCTCCCGGTATAAACAGTGGCGGCAGGTTCTCAATGCCACAAAACTCCAGGGTAAAGCGGTTTAACTGTTCCAGAACAGGAGCCGCCTGAACTTCGGCATACTCCGCCGGTGCATCCATCGTCAAAACCAAGCGTGCCGTTTTACCGGTCAGCAGAGGCGTCGGCAATGGGTTCTCACTTTCATATTGAAAGGTCTGACCCGGCAAAAACGTACGGTCAATCAGACCTTTGAATTTTGCCGGTAACCCACCCCACCAGACCGGCGCAATAATCAGCAGATGATCCGCCCAGTGCAGAGCTTCAAGAAAGCGGCTCAGGTCCACTTCCAGCGGCTGAATCTGCTCATAACCGTCATTCAGGCTGGGATCAAAGCTCATTTCGCTGAGATTAAACCGCCGGATCTCGTGCTCCGATCGGTTTTCTGCAGCAGCCACGCCTGCTTCATAACCAGCTTCATACGCATCGGCCAGTTGATGATTCAGGCTTTTCTGTTTGGGGTTCGCATTCAGAATTAACAGGTGACTCATATTGATTACTCCATCGCATATTGAGAATGGGTGGAGTCTAAGCTCTGCCCCTAGGGGCAGAGTCAACAAAGAAGTAAGCCGCAAGTTTCAGCAAGGCGTCAGAAAGGAGTTTAAGAGACCGCTTCGGGACACTGGCTGAGGGAGCTAAGACAGAGATCAACACTGGCCAGTTTGCGGTCGATAGCCGCCTGCTCCTTAAGCAGGCGCTCTTTAACCTGCAGCAGAAAACGCCCGATCCGCGGCCAGTCAGGTTCTCCGTCACGAAACAGAATCACACTTTTCAGCTCATTAAGTTTAACGCCCAGCTGCTTTGCCTCCACAATAAGTTTCAGCAATTCCAGATCGGTTTTCGTATAAACCCGATAACGCCCCTCTCTGGCTGGAGGGTCGATTAAGCCCATCTCTTCATAGAGACGAATCGCTTTGACCGATAATCCGGTTCGTTTGGCGGCTTCACCGATATACATTCAGATTCCTTTGACTATTCGTTGTGAGCTTACTGGTATTTACGCTGATTAATGCTTGCTTAAGGATGTTTGGATGCTTGCGCTTGCTGATGCCGGAGGGCACAGTCACGACAGACACAGGCCTTTCTCCGCTGTTCCGGGGGAATCTGTGACAGCAGGGATTCCGGAAAGCTAATCGCCGGATCATTGCACCAGCAGCTGCGATCCACATCAGCTGCACCAAGATTCAGGCAGTGGTTTGGCTGCTGACACAGCGGGCAAACAAGGGGATCGATATCAAAAGGCCGCACACTTTTTTCACCCAGAGGATCAAAAACGCCTACACCTGTTTCGGCCTTTTCCCCTGTCACTCTTTTGTTCTCCGGATCGTCACAATGGGTCGACATAATCAGTTCACTTTCAATCGGTTAAGAGTTCTTTTCAGCCATTGGCTGATGGTTAATAACCACCCCGGCATTATTCCGCGCCAGCTCAATATGTAAAAGCTGAAATCATTACGGAAAAGAACTGCTTCATTTTACTGAAGAAGAATAAAATAGCCCTTCCACGCAGACCAACAGTTTAACTCACAGGAAGCCCCGACAATGAAAAAGGCACTGATCATCGGAATCAACGGTAACTTCGGGTCAGAAATGAGCAAGGCACTGCTCAATCGGGGTTGGCAATTAAAGGTATTACTCAGAGATCCGGCAAAAAAGCCCGACTGGCTTCCCGGGAGCAGTACGGTGATTGCAGGGGCCGCAGAAGATGAGCAACTTGTTGCTGAGGCTGCAAAGAATACGGATCTGATTGTCTATGCCGCAAATCCGCCCTATCACCAGTGGCACCAGCTGGCCATGAAAACCCTGGAGCCCAGCGTAAAAGCGGCAGAGCAATACGGTATCCGGTTACTTTTTCCCGGTAATGTGTATGCCTTCGCCCCTTCAGAGTCGCCAATTAACGAAAACACGCCGATGCAGCCGCCCACCGATAAAGGAGAGATTCGGCAGCGAATGGAAAACCGCCTTCTGCAGGCGAGCAAGCAGGGAGCAAAAGTCCTTATCGTTCGCGCCGGCGACTTTATCAGCCCCGACAGCGCTGATACCTGGTTCAGCCGAATCATCAAAAAACACCGTTCCGGCATAAAACTGGCCCTGCCCCACAACAGCCAGCATGTTCATTTCTGGTGCTATCTGCCGGATCTTTGCGCCAACAGTGCGGAGCTTCTGGATTCACCCCTGCCGGACTGGCAGGTGCTGCATGATCCCGGCCTGAGACTGGATAAGTCGGACTGGCTGGAAGCCTGTCACAGACTGGGTCTTCCGGTAAAAGTATCCGCCTTTCCCTGGTGGTTTATCTCCCTTGCCGGCTTGTTCAGCCCCTTGCTGAGAGAGGTGAATAAGATGCGCTACCTGTGGCAACAACCGGTTTTACTGGATGGTCGTCAATGGCAAAAGCAACAGAGCGGTAAACTGCAACACACACCGTTTGATCAGATTTTAAAGCGCTGGCTTGAGGACAATTCCGGCAGATAGCTTGCCCAACCGTTTCGATCTGGCAAAATGTTGGCTTTATTGTCGATGAGAGCACACAAGCAGATCATGACCGGGAAAAAACCGCCGGAGTTTTATCAGGCCCAGCATAAAAAACGCCTGAGCTGGATGCCCTGGCTCTATTACCGCCTGAAATCAAAGCATTTGCAGTGGGCAAAGCCCTGGCAGGATGAGCTGCAGCAGACGCTGATGCAGCTTGAGACCCTCCAGATCGCCGACAAGGTGTTTATCTCGCCGGAGGCCGCCCTGTTTGCGGAACCGGGTCGCGCTATCACCCTGGGTGAAGAGAGCTTTGTGGCCGCTAACTGCTTTTTGCATGGCCCTCTGACAATCGGTCGCGAGGTTGCTATCAACCACGGTTGCTCTTTTGATGGCGGCAAGGCCGGTATCATCATTGGCGATCAGACCCGCATCGCCAATCAGGTCAAACTCTACGCATTTGATCACGGTATCGCCGCCGATATGCCCATCTATCAACAGGCTAACAGCTCCAAAGGCATTGTGATCGGCAAAGATGTCTGGATTGGAGCCGGGGCTGGTGTTCGTGATGGGGTGAACATTGGCGATCATGCCGTTATCGCAATGAACGCCATGGTTACCCAAGATGTGCCCGAGTTTGCTATCGTAGCGGGCAATCCGGCTAAAGTGATTGGCGACCGCAGGGAAAAGCCGCTGGGCTACCGGGAAAAGGCCACAGGGATTGCACCGACCTGAACCCTGCCGGTAAAACTGACACGACACGTTTCACGCTTACATTTATTTAAAATCGGAGCCGTTATGCCGTTACATATCTGCTTTATTCACGGAAAAGAGAGCGGCCCCTGGGGTAATAAGGGTCAGCTTTTTTCCCGGATCGCTAACGAACGCGGCCATGAGTTCAGCGCCTTAAACTATCTGAGTGCTGATGACCCGGACGATCCGGAAAGCCGGGTAAAAATGCTGAACGCCTATTTAGCGGAGACAAAAGTCCCCGCCAAAGAGCTGGTTCTGGTGGGTTCCAGCATGGGGGGCTACGTGGCAGCACGCGCCAGCCAATCCTACAGAGCCGCTGGTATGTTTCTGATGGCTCCCGCGCTGGGGCTGGAAAACTACCCGGTACAATGGCCGGAGATCAAAGCCGATTCTGTCTATCTGGTTCACGGCTTGTTCGACCGCATTATCCCCTGGGTTAACTCGAATGATCTGAGTCAGAAGCTGGATTGCAAAATCCATCTGGTCGCTGACGACCATCGGCTGGGAGACAGTATGAATTTTATTGAAGAGGACTTTTTACTCTTTCTGGAACCGCTGGAAAAAGCCTGCCCATAAAAAAATGCCCGCGTCCTGTCATCAGACAAGCGGGCATTTCAACAGATCAGCCGCCCACCAGACCACCATCTTTCTTGGTTATCACCACCAGAGAAGGTCGGGGCGGCATCTTCGCTTTAAAGTCCGGCCAACGGGTGACCGGGTCTTCAAAGGTGGATTCCCGGGCAAAAGGCGGGAAATCCTTAGCACCATCACAGCCCGGATGCTGAACCGCAACGAAAAGCGTTTTATCGTCCGGGGTGAACGCGGGGCTTGCCATCTCGGCACCAACCGGAACCCGGAAAAACATCCGTGCTTCTCCCCGCTGCTTACCCTGAGTTTCCACAGCCCAGATCCCATCTGTCGAACCGGTTTTCGCCCAATCCTCCCCCTGATCTGTTGTCACCCACAGACGCCCGCGACCATCGACGGCAAAGTTATCCGGAGCAATAAACCAGCCCTCTTCCGGTTGGCACGGATCTGAACCCTCAGATAACGCCTGCGCTTTTATAGGTCGGGCAAGACCGTCTTTCTGGGCAGCCTTATCTTTCTTCGCAGCACTGCCTTTGCGCGCAGCCCCTTCAGCATGATCAGTTTTCAGCATCACGTTCCAACTAAAATGGTCGCTGGCATGATCACCAGCGGGAGGCTGCAGCTGAAGAATCTGGCCATCCCGATGCTGGTGGTTTTCTGTATCCGCTAGCAACATCAGATAGACACTCTTATCTTTGGGGTTAACGGTGACATCTTCCGGCCGATTAAGAGGCGTCGCCCCCAGATAATCCGCAGCCAGTCGGGCATCAATCACTACATCAGCCTGACTCTCAAAACCATTCTTTTTAGTCAGCGGTCCATGGCCATGTCTCAGCGGCAGCCATTTAAGAGTGCCATCGCCTTCAAAGTGCGCCACAAACAGCGTGCCCTCATCCAGCAGACTGAAATTGGCCCGGCGGCTGTGGGGATCATAGCGACCGTGACTGACAAACTTGTACAGGTACTCGCCATTCTGGTCATCTGCGGAATAAACCACCACACGACCATCATCATTAACGGTGATCGCTGCCCCTTCGTGCTTGAAGCGGCCGAGAGCGGTACGTTTAACCGGTCGGGCATGGGGATCATAGGGATCCAGCTCAACCATCCAGCCAAATCGGTTCACTTCGTTAGGTTCTTTTTCAATATCAAACCGGTCGTGGAACTGCCCCCAGTTAAACCATTTTCCCGGAATGCCGTAGCGTTTCAGCTTGTCCTTCTCCGGATGGTGTTTCTTCCTGCCGGAAAAGTAACCGTTAAAATTTTCTTCTGCGGTCAGCAAGGTTCCCCAGGGCGTGAGTCCACCGGCACAGTTATTTAACGTGCCGATTACGTGCCGGCCTTTCGGGTCGTAGTGAGTTTTGAGCCGATCATGCCCCGCAGCAGGCCCGGAGATATCCAATACACTCTTCAGCGGACTTACTCTGCGGTTATAAGGGCTGAAGCGCACGCGCCGCCAGCGACCTTTCCGGTCCTTCTCAATCTCAATCACACTCAGGCCATGGGCCGCCATCTCAATTTCGCAGAGCACCTGTTCATAATCACTTTTTTTGCCCTGATGCTTGTTACCTTTCTCATGCTTAGGAAACATCAGCTTGCGGGTCGTGTATTCATGATTAACCGCCAACAGTCCGCGATCAGGATTATGAGATCCCCTTGGCAACGGAAAAAAGCCAACAAAATCGTTGTTGTAACCAAACTGGCGGGACTGGGCGTAAGGGGTCTGCTTCAACGGATTAAACTCAGGCGCATCATCGGTTACCGGATCACCCCAACGAATCAGAATATCGGCCCGATAGCCTTCTGCCACGTGATGCGTGCTATCAACACCATGGGGCAGGCCGGAAAATGAAAAGTTCTGACCGGATAAAACATCAGACTCCGTTCTGGCACTGCTCGCTTTCTTAATTTCCGTATTAATCTCTGCCGCTTCAGCCTGACTTAGTTGCAGTAACTGGTTGATATCAGGGTGTTTAACCGGACTGATGCGCATATCTTCGTCAGCATCCCATTGCTTCGTGATCATAGCGATTACCTTTGCATTACATCATTGAGGAACACAGCTGCACGCGCTGCAAAACCCATGCTGCAACCGCGAAATGACAAGCAGATGAAAAGCAGTAAGAAAAAGACAAGGATTGGATTCAGATCAAATCAGCGTGATATTCCGGCAGAAAGAAAAGTTAAAGACAACCGGAAAGGAGAAAAGAGAGAAGAAAAAGGAGAACCGGAAAAACTGCAGACAAAAAAATGGGGACATCCAATGTCCCCCAAGAGCAACAGCCTGTTCGGCCTGCATTCACTCAACGATTGCGATTGGCATTCATTAAGAGACCTGTGACTCTGCTTCCCCACCGGAAGAGAGAATATGAACCTGACCCGGCCCCTGATATTTCAGTTCTGCACTGTAAAGCAGCGCCTCGGTCAGAAGAGTATTTAGTGGTACATCGTCTTTTCTTTCTGCAACGGTCACTGTGCAGGACAGCTCAATATCACGGTCCGAAAGACGAATACCACGCTGTAACTGGCTCTGAATCTCTTTGGCAATGGATTCAAGAAGCGATGGATTCAGAGGTTCGTCTGAAAGCAGCAACTGTATAAAGCGGTCACCTTCATAGCGGTAACAAACATGCTCTACGTCATAAATCAGACTGGCTAAACGGTCAGCAGACATTGCCAGCACAAAGTCGCCTATAGCTCTGCCGTGATCCCTGTTAATGTGGGAGAAACGGTCAAAATCGATCAGAAAAACAGCAGAGACCTGATTCAGGAAAGCGGGGCTGTTTTTGTCAATTTCAAAAGCCGACCGACAAAGTAAACCTGTCAGAGAATCATGATTGGCTAATTTACTCATCGGACCTCCGGTGGAAGGCTTCGTGGTAGCGAAGACTGGAGCGGGTTGTTCGATGGTCATGCTGAGATTCCTTACGCTGCTTAATCTGGTCGTTCAGCTTTGAAAAGATCAGGTTAAATCTGATCCCGTGCCGTTAGCCGGACAACGTATGTAAGTTTGCGTTAAAGCTTGTTATTCAGCCACTCGGTTCACTACCATTTTCTTTCAGGGTTTTCCCTAGGGCATAATAAAGCTGTCAAAGGTATACTGATGGCATAAGGCAAACTGGATATGGCAATGGAATACCCAAAAAAACTTTCTCTTATAAATCAGTTAGTTCGCCTGGTCATCCTTCCTCTGCTGATCACGGTTATCCTTTTATCCGCATTTCAGATCTATCTTTATTATCAGGCCAGCGTCACCAACACCCGTGCTCATGTCGACAAGCACATCGGTCTGATTTTACCGATTCTTTCCAAGGCGCTTTATGATGCCGACTCGGAAACCATCGACCTGATCGGTGACAGCCTGTTTCAGGAACAGTACGTCGATTATCTGATGATCTCGGATCAGTTCTCCCGTATTTATCTGCGCAGCCGCAACAACAGTCAGAACATCAAACTGGCTCCGATTATCGCCAGCAAACCCCTGAGTTATACGAACAGTCAGGGACAGCGCCTGCTGCTGGGTAATGTCACGCTGCATTACAACCCCGAGATTCTTCTGCAGGGCCGCACTCAGTCCGGTGCCGCTATTGCTGCTATCGGCACACTGAAATTTATTCTGCCTTTACTGGCACTTCTTATTTTTCTGCAGCGTAAAGTACAAAAACGTCTGAACTACCTGATCAGCGAGATCTCCGTTTCCCGCCCCGACCATCTGCGCCAGATAACCCAGCGCGCTTCTGATCCAAAAGAGATTCAGGAGCTGGTCGATGCTTACAACCAGCTGCAGGAAAACAACTTCCGCTACCACAATCGTCAGCAGGAAGCCCATGCGAAACTGGTTGAGCGAACCAATGAAGTGGCGGAAGGCCGTGAATCAGCACGCCTGCTGACCAACATGCTGCAGAACAGCCAGAAACGTTACCGCGCCCTGTTCCACCGCAATGTTGATGCGCTGCTGATTGTTGAAAGCTTCCGACTGGAAGATGAAGAACGCTACCGGATTATTGACGCCAACCAGGAAGCGATGAATGTTCTCGATCAGCCCCTTGAACAGCTGATCAAACAGGACTTCGAGGCAATGTTCGGTTCTCAGCCCCTGGAACACGGCTGTTATCGGCTGGATGAGGCTCACCTGCCTGCGCCTCTGCAAAAGGCGAACCTTCAGATTGAGCTGCACTTTAACCTGGTGATGTACGACAAGCAGGGGATCTACTACGTCACCCTGAGGGATGTCAGCGATAAGATCAGGGCCGAGCAGCTGGAAAAAGAAGCCGATGAGCTGATGAACTTCCGCCAGAACCAGATGGCCATTGCCGAAATGGCAACCACCATCGCCCACGAGATCAATCAGCCTCTGGCGGCCATTCAGAACTACGCCTTGTCTGCTATCAATTTCAGCCAGGACAAAGCGCTAAATAACGACAAGCTGCACCAGAGCCTTGAGCACCTGATGCAACAGGCAGATATCGCCTCTCAGATTGTCCAGCAGGCAAGGTCGCAACTGGGACGGAATGATTTCCCTCAGCAAAAGCTCGATCTGGTTAAAACCCTGCAGCAAAGTCTCGATCTGTGCCGGTTAAGAGCCGATAAAAACGGGGTCGCATTGCACTTTCACTCAGATCTGGAAGACGCACCGGCCATCGCCAACGAGGTGCAGGTTAAACAGCTGATGATCAACATGCTCTCCAATGCCATTGAGGTACTTGCTGAGAAAGCGGTCGACAACGGTAAAGTCAATATCACCCTGATCCGGGAAGATAACTATTATGTTATTCGGGTGAGCGACAACGGCCCCGGCATCGAGAATATCGAGCGGGTATTTACCACCCACTACAGCACCAAGGAAAAAGGGCTGGGCATGGGGCTTGCCATCTGTCGCAGCATTGCAGAGATACACCACGGTTCGATCAGCGCCCGAAACCCCGAAGAGGGCGGCGCCGAGTTTGTTTTACGCCTGCCCGGACAGATCAATGCCTTAGCGGGGGTGTAACGATATTCATAAGATAGTGGTATCGCTCAGAACCGAAAAATTATTAAAAATACCGATTAAAAAAACCAGATAAAAACATGACGGTCGACAACAGACCGGCTGACGCTGAAAACGCTCTTTTACCACCGAGAGAGACCCGATCATATCGGCAAAAGAACGACTATTTCAGGGAGATGAAACTTGCAAACGCTACCTCAAAAAATCCATATTATTGATGACACCGAGTCAGTGGCGGCATCCCTGAAAATGCTGCTGGAATCCTACGGCTACGACGCGGTCACCCACTCATCCGGTGAGAGTTTTCTGCAATCGATGGAAAACCGCACCTCAGAGCCTAACTGTATCCTGCTGGATGTTCGCATGGAGGGGATGAGCGGTATTGAACTCTTCCAGCATCTGGAAGCTTTGAAAATTATCGCCCCGGTTATCTTTATTACCGGCCATGCAACGGTTCCCATGGCGGTACGCGCCATTCAGCTGGGCGCGTTTGATTTTCTTGAAAAACCGATCGACCACAGTCAGCTGGTGTTTAAAGTTGAAGCGGCGCTGAAAAAGTTCCATGAAACGAAAAACGCCCTGCAGGTTGAGGAGGAAAGCCACAAGGCGCTGGAATCCCTGACCAAACGTGAATATCAGATTCTAGAGCTTCTGGTTAAAGGATATGCCAATAAAGAGGTGGCCAGGGAGCTGAATATCACGGTTAAAACTGTCGAGTATCATCGCAGCAACATCATGCGCAAAACCGGAGCCAACTCGCTACCGGAACTGGTCAGGCTGCACCTGAACTACCAAAGCCACTAAACCGACACCATTAAACCGACACCATCAGCAGAGAGTATCACCGTACGATGAACAACACCGGCGCAGGGCTTGTATCAGCAGAGTTCAGGGAGAAGCGTCACCCACTCGCCATCACGCCCCTGACAGTCCTTTTGTTAATGATAGGGCTTCTGTTAACCCTGCTGTTGGCATCTGCAACAGCGCAGGCACATCAGAAAATTGCAGCAACTGATCTGCAGGCCCTTACCGATGTTCAGGCTTATTCCGAAAAGCGCCTGCAGGTGGTTCTCTTAATCAACAATGCCAGCAACCCTTTCTGGAAGCTGGTCAGTCAGGCGGCACAGAAGGCCGCATCGGACCTGAAGGTCGAGCTAAAGGTGGTGGCGATCAATAACAATCCCCTCCGCCCCGTGCGTGTGCTCTCGGCACTGGTCAACTCAAGCCGAAAACCCGATGCGGTTATCTTCCCGAATATCAAAAACACCGGCAAAGCGGTTCTTGATCTGCTCGAACAGCATAAAATCAACAGTATCATCTATGACAACGGCTTCTCCCCAAAAGAAAAGATGGGCAATCCCGGACAGTACTATCGTTATTGGCGGGGACAGGTAGCCATTGGCAACTACGAGGCAAGCCGCCAGCTGACCCATAAAGTGATCCGGCAGGCACTGGAGCAGTTCCCGGATCTGCGCCCGCTTCCGATGGTGGTACTGGAAGGCAACACCGCCTCTCAGGCAAATGCGCAGCGACTGTTGGGTATGTTTGATGCCCTCGTCGGTTATAAAGATCAGGTTGAAATCCGCCAGATTTTCCGCACCCGCTACAACCCCGAACACGCCTATAATGCGATTCTTACGGCAGGCCAGCGTTATCCCGAGATGAAAATCATCTGGGCTGCGAATGATGCTATGGCACTCAGGGCAGCCGATGCCGCACGGGAGACCGAGCGCATTCCCGGCAAAGACCTGCTGATCACAGGGTTTGATATGCTGCCGGAGACACGGGACAAAATAACCAGCGGCACCCTCTTCGACAGCTTTGGCGGACACTATATGTCTGCGGCCTGGGCTCTGGTCTATCTGGATGACTTTCTCAATCAGGCGGTTGCTCCCTATCGCGTTCTGCATATTCCCCTGCAATCAGGCCAGCAGGACTTCAGGTTGAAAATCCCCGGTCCTTCAACCGATCGATGGGTAACGCCAGCAGAAGATTTTTCCAATATCGACTTCAGCCTCTACAGCAAACATCACCTTAAGCCCCGTGAGGAAGCCTCATCCCGGCGCTATATTTTCGAGGTGAGCAACACCCCGTAACAGGAAAGGTTTGTCCCGGTTTGCGTTTGCCCCACCACCCCCTTAGACTGTTGTTTTTGCGGTAAAAAATGGAATAGCAGTCATGGGTTTGTTCAGTCGAAAAAAGTCAGATAGCACGACAACCAAGGTTTCTATTCAACGCGAAGGCTTTGCGCACATCCGTCAGATCAGCGAAGCCGTTACCACCATGCCCTGGAGTCTCTCCCTGTTGTCTCTGGCATGGACCGCAGGCCCCGTCACCCTTATCGCAGCACAGTTAAGCTATGTACTGGGTTATAACAAAGCGCCAACCCAGGAAAACCTGATGTTCTTCATCATCTACACCGTTATTACCGGTGTAGCGGGTATTGTCGCGCAGCTGGTTTACCGTCTGACGCGTGTTCCCAAACTGGAAGAGGAAAAACGGCGCGTTTCTCTGGTGCTTGAACAACTGCCGGAACTTCGCTGGCAGGTACTCGATCTGCATACCCACCACCATGATCCGGAACAGCGCCAGCGTTATGTGGCCAAGCTGCTGTTACAAAAGGCCGATCTTGATCCGGAATCCCTCAAGCAGGCTGTTTACGACCTGACCCAAAATAAAGCCTTTGCCCGCTTAATCAGCCAGATTGAGATCTATCGTCAGGTGGGCATGGATCGTCGGATTGATGATCTGGTGGAAAACCAGCGTTTTCTTATTCGTCACGTACTGGTCCAGCTGGAGAGCGTTGAGCCGGATGCGATCCCCTATATCCGGACCCGGCTTCAGGGTGACAGCCCCGACCAGAAGGTCGGCATGCCCCGTCAGGAAAACTTTATTGAACGTATTTTT
This sequence comes from Oceanospirillum sp., assembly GCA_048264105.1. GTDB lineage: Bacteria > Pseudomonadota > Gammaproteobacteria > Pseudomonadales > Halomonadaceae > Oceanospirillum. The sequence continues at coordinate 499,049 of JBLXDJ010000004.1, read as the reverse complement.
GCCGCCATCGAGGAAGAGAATGACCTTCTGATGTCCGATGAGGATGTCGAGGAGATGATCGTACTGGCCTTTGAGCTGCTCTGTGGCCGCAAAATCCCCATGCTGACCTTCACCTATCGCGGTCGCTGGGAGCTGGCAACCGCCCTTGACCGTCTGGAGCGCAACCGCAGTGAATACCGTATCGCTCAGGCCACAGGTCTCAGTCGTATCCGCGCACTGGCCAGCTTTATTAACCAACAGTATCTCCAGCAACGCAGCAGCGAAGATGAAGACGTCGAACAGCTACAGATTAATCAGTCGGCGGACCTGCTGGTAGAAACCGCCGAGCAGTACATGGACGAATGTGCCGAACGCCTGTCGGAATATTGCCGTAAAGCCCGTCGGAAACGCAGCAAAATCGACAAACAGTGGGTGCGTGAACAATCACTGCAACTGGGTGAAGCGCTCAACCTGTGGAAAGAGATTCGCCGGGCTTACGAGCGGATCGGCCGGATGCATGTTCAGCTGATCAAGGCCTCAGATCGTTGGGAAAAATTTGTGGATACCTTCTCGGTCAGTGATACCAAGCTCCAGATCGGCACCGGCCACCGGGGTCTGACGGTTACTGAGAAATCGATCTATCTGGATGAAGAAGGGATCAGTGAAGTCTGCTCACGCCTGCATGACTTTCTGGTGAAGCATAAGCTGACCCCGGAAGATCAGAATCAGGCCCGTAACAAAGCCCTTCGTGGCCGTGTTGAGCACTCACAGCTGCCAAACGACCACATCACACCGGAAATAGCCAAACAACTGGCGATTGAGATCGCTCTGGCACTGGAGCCCCATATTTTCCTGAGTCGCCCCGAGATTCAGCGCGCGATCTACAGTACCAATGCGATCTACATGAACGATATTGAACCGGGTATGAGTGCAGCGACAAAAACCGCCATGGGCAGCGCTATGGCCAACGAAAAACGCCATGATCTGTCCGTTGCCGCAGAGCGTCTGGCGCTGGCTCTGGTGAAACACTATCAGGTCGAGTTAGGCGAAGATGCCGTTGCTTTCCTGCGGGATACCTACCATGCAAGGGAAACCCGTCTGAATATGCTGAATCAGTTTGCCAAAACCCGTGAGCGCAAGATCAGTTACCTCAACCTGCGTCCACCTGTGGTCGCTGCACCCAAACGTGACTGGTATAAAGCTCTGATTGAAGCCAGACGATTAGCTGACTGATACAAGGTACAGGCTAAGATACTGACTCAGGCACAGGCTTGAAGCCGGATACTTAAATCAAAACCGGAACCGAATCGGGTCCGATAACTGACAACAAACAGGCCATTGGAACGCCTGAGAGATGCATCCTGTAACGTATGCCTACAAAAAAGCTATCCTTAAGAGGTCTCTTTCACGGCAAAATAACAGGTAATGATCTTCTACAAGGGAAAGTCGATGTTACAGCGAATTAAACAAGCCAGACGTTGCTGGCAGCCTCGCAATCTTCTTAAAGGAATAACCCTGACCGGGTTAGTGCTGCTACTGACAGCCTGCTCGAATATGCGGGAGCGGAGTGTTTCCCCCTGGGAAGAGTTTGACCCGGACTCGGATGAAGCGATTGTTCTCATCAGTCTGCAAATGGATGAACACGCACAAGCGGTTAACCAGCAGGCGCTGATGCCCCATCGCGGTCCGTCACGCATGATTTTTGCCATGTACGCAGAAACCGAAACGCTGTTCTCGCTGAAGAGTATTACCCTCAGCGAGCCGGTGGAAGAACCCAGAACCCTCTACTTCAATGAAACCATGACACTGAAGATCGATGAGCCGGGTATCTACTTCTACGGCAACGTGCTTAAAGTCGGTCAGAAAGTTTATCTGGACTATATGCTGAAGCAGCAACAGATAGACCGGGCTTCCCAGCGCTATCCGAAAGTTTTCGAACAGCTGGAAACCAAGAACTTCTAGTCTTGCTCACATCAAATAATGACCGGTCTAACCGCCGGTCATATTCATAAAGCGCACCACCTGCACATCACCATCCGTTGTAAAATGATGCTGCTCCGGCTTGATCGCCATACTATCCCGAATCGCCTGCTTAACCGGTTCAATATCACCGGGATTCGCCCGGATAATCGCCCTCAGATCCACCGAATGCTCATTACCCAGACACAGAAGTAAACGCCCTTCTGCCGTTACCCGAACACGGTTACAGCTGCTGCAGAAGTTATGGCTGTGGGGAGAGATAAAGCCGACTTTGGTTTTCAGCCCCGGAATACGGAAATACCGTGATGGGCCATCGGTTTTCTCCGTGGTTGGCACCAGCTCATATTTCCCGGCGATGATCTCGCGCACTTCATCGCTGGAACAATAGGTCTCTTCACGCTGATGTTCCGAGATCTCACCTAACGGCATCTCTTCGATATAGCTGATATCGATACCGCGCTCGATAGCAAACTCCAGCAGATCCAGAACCTCATCATCGTTACGGCCTTTCAGGATCACCGCATTCAGCTTGATCCCCTTAAAACCGGTTGCGACCGCCGCATCGATCCCCTCAACCACCTTACTTAGTTCGCCCTTGCGGGTCAGCTGGCGGAAAAGGTCAGCATCGAGGGAGTCCAGAGAGATATTCAGTCGTTTAAGACCAGCGGCTTTCAGATCCGCCGCCATGCGACCCAGCTGAGAACCGTTGGAGGTCATGGCAAAGTCGGTAATCTGAGGCAGCGCACCAATATGCTCAATCAGCTCCATCACATTACGGCGAACCAGAGGTTCACCACCGGTCAGACGGATCTTGTTAACCCCCAGCTGTGCAAAGGCTTCCGCCACCAGAGACATCTCCTCCAGTGTCAGCACCTTTTCACGGGGCAGGAAGGTCATATCTTCGCCCATGCAATACACACAGCGAAAATCACAGCGATCCGTCACCGACATACGAACATACGTCACCTGACGACCAAAGCCATCCACCAGCTTTTCGGTCAAAGGCTGCGCCGAAGAATTCATACATCGTCCTCCTGCCAGCGCCGAGCGGCGGCATCATCGGAGTTTCGTGCAGACACCCAGTAGTCGCCATGCCGGGTGTTCTCTTTTTTCCAGAACGGAGCACGGGTTTTAAGGAAATCCATCACGAAGTTGCAGCCATCAAAGGCCGCCTGACGATGGGCAGACGCCACCGCCACTAAAACAATCGGATCCCCCGGCGTTAACCGGCCAACCCGATGAATAATCTGTACCGCCTGCAAGGGCCAGCGTTCCGCTGCTTCTGAAGCAATCTGTTCCAGCGCCTGCTCGGTCATCCCCGGATAATGCTCAAGGGTCAGAGCCAGAACATCAGGCTGCTCATTAAAATCCCGAACCAGCCCGGAAAAGGTCACCACTGCACCGATATCGGTGCGATTTTCAGTGATCGACCGGTTAATCTCAGCCAGACAGAACTCCGCCTCCTGAACTTTAATCTCAATCTGACAGCTCATATCAGCCTCCCGTAACCGGCGGGAAGAAAGCCACTTCATCACCGGCCTCAACCGTTGCCGATGCTTTAGCCATCTGCTGGTTCACCGACATCAGAAGGTTCTTGGCCGACAGTTCATTGACCCATTCCGGATGGGAGATAATCAGCTGCTCTTTAAGCTCAGCCAGCGTCACCGCTGCGTCATCCAGTACCACGCTGATCTGCTCACAGCCCAGGGCTTCACGCAAGCCAGCGAAAAAACGCACATCGACACAGGGCAGGCCCACAGAGCCTTCGGTCGCTGTGTCAGTTGCTGCATGACCGGCCAATTCAGTACCGGAATGAGCAGACGCAGAACCCGTCTGCGGCGCAAGGTCAGCCGAATCACTGGCCAACTGCCAATGACCGGACTTGCCGCCCTTCTTCTCCAGTACCTTAGCGCCGGAGATCACCATGGTTTTATCCACGGCCTTGCACATATCGTAAAGTGTGAGGGCTGCCACAGAGGCCGCTGTCAGCGCCTCCATTTCAACACCGGTCTGCCCCGCCAACTTGCACAGGGTTTCGACGCGAATTCGGCGTTTCTCCGGTTCCGGAATCAGCTCGACCTTAACCTTGGTCAGCATCAGAGGATGACACAGCGGGATCAGATCGGAGGTTTTCTTGGCGGCCTGAATACCGGCAATACGCGCCACCGCCAGTACATCCCCTTTCTTGTGCTCGCCGGATACGATCATCCGCAACGTTTCCGGACGCATCTCAATGTAGGCCTCGGCTACCGCTTCACGGGCGGTAACGGCTTTCTCCGTTACATCCACCATACTGGCCTCACCCTTAGCATCAATATGGGTAAAACCTTCCGGATGCAGATCCGTATCAGAGGTCAGATTGTTAGCTTGCTGAGTCATAGTTTTCTCTCTACTTCCTGCCTGTTAATAACGGGTTCAGTGCTTGCCGAACCCGACTCAGGCAGTGATATTTTTATTCTTTAAACGCTTGCTTGTTTGGTAACACGGCGCGCACTTCAGCCGGCTTCAAAGCAGATCGGCAAATGGATAAAGGGTGACACGATCACCCGGGGCGATGGCCGCAAACTCATCGCCAATTTCAATCAGGCAGTTGGCTTCGGTCATGGAGCGCAGTATGCCGGAACCCTGAGTCCCTGTAGTGCGTACCTGTAGCTGCCCTTCGGCCGTCAGGCTGAAAATACCGCGATGAAAATCGGTACGGCCTTCACGACTGCGCATCTTTTCCTCTGCAACCGCAGGAATGCCCTGTAGTTGCCATCCGGTTTCACCCTGCAGCTTGCGTAACGCCGGTTGCGCCAGCTGCATAAAGGTCACCATCACCGCCACCGGATTCCCCGGCAGACCAAAGAACCAGGCAGAATCTGAGCCTTCATCGGACAAATTCACACCGATACGGCCAAAGGCAAAAGGACGACCGGGACGGATATTCATGCGCCAGAAACCGATCTCACCCACCTGTGCCAAAGCCGTTTTGATGTAATCCGCCACACCCACAGAAACACCGCCGGAGGAGATCACCACATCTGCGCTAACCGCCGCATCCGCCAGTGTTTTCGCCAGTACCGCTTCCTGATCCGGCAGAATGCCGAGATCAATCACGTCACAATGCAGCTTTTTCAACAGGGCGATCAGAGAATAACGGTTGGTATCGTAGATGCTGTGGGCGGGTAATGGTTGTCCCTGAGCCACCACCTCATCACCGGTGGAGAACACCGCAACGATAAGAGGCTTAAATACCGCAATCTCTGTCAGCCCCAGAGAGGCGATCAAGCCCTGATGGGCCGGCGTCAAACGGGTGCCTGCCGTGACGGCAATCTGACCGGTTGCCAGATCTTCACCGGCCTGACGAATATTGTCGTTCAGACGCAGGGATTCCGGTTTTTCGATCACCACCCGTTCCCCGTCGGACTGGCAGATCTCGCGCATCACCACAGTATTTGCGCCCGCAGGAACCGGTGCCCCGGTGGTGATGGTCACCGCCTGGCCGGTTTTCAGTTCACCATCAAAGCCGTGACCCGCTAATGCCTTGCCGATCAGTTCATAGTCAGTATCAAAATGATCGCGGCCATCTTCCGGCAGCGCCAGTGCAAAACCATCCATCGCGGCATTGGTCTGCGCGGGTACATTGATCGGTGAAATCACATCTTCTGCCAGAACACAGCCCGCAAGCTCTGCAATCGGTTGCCGGATAACCTGCGGCTGAGACGCCGATTGCACCGCATCCAGCAGAGCCTGACGCCCCTGCTGAACACTCAGCTGACCGGGTTGATCAAAGCAGCTCACACCAGAAGAACCGCTGTTAACTTCAGATGACATCGGCATGCTCCTTATCTAATAGTGAAGGGCCTGATGATGAAGGGTCTGATGGCGAACGGCTTGCCGTAACATAACGAATCACATAATCAGCCACCGCTTCCGGATTGTTCAGATCCAGCAGCGGCAGCTGACGGACACGCTCAGGCGCGTCCTTTAAACTTTCAGCAAGCTTAGTCGCGTCATTGGTGGCAATGGCGACAATATTTTCATCATCCAATGCGATCACCGGCTTTCCAGTCGCCGGACGATGCACTTCAATCTTGGGAAAAGGGATCGCTTTAAACCCCTCCACCAGAACACAATCGAGACGGTGCAGGGGCAGAAAATCGATCATTTCAGACAGGTCAGGATCTTCGGCTGCGGATTCACTGGTTTGAGGGAAATCCAGCATCATCGCCATTCTCTGGCTGGAGGCGACCAACATAGGTGCGGCTCCTGCCTTGCGCAGTTCGTAGCTGTCTTTTCCTGCCTGATCGACTTCAAAAGCGTGATGAGCATGCTTCACCACAGCCGTTCTCAGGCCTTTATCAACCAGAACCGGCAGAAGTTTTTTCAGCAGCGTTGTCTTGCCCGAACCGCTGAAGGCTGCAAAACCCAGCACCGGCAGAGGAAATTTCAGCATATCCCTTCCTATTAAAAGCGTCCTGACCGCTAACATCAGAACCGCACAACTCATTTTGCCTTTATTATTAATAAGGTATAGCAGCAAGTAATATTCCAAAGCGACACTGAATCAGGTCAAAAAAGCTCCGATAAGATCCATTTGGCACACCATCAAATCAACGCCAATGCCTGATACAACCTGAAACAGGCGCAAAACGCCCAATCAATGGGGGGATGAGCAACCTGCAGGCATAAAAAAAGCAGCGACTCAGCGCTGCTTTTTTATCGGTTTTCACAGTATCCGGTGTAAATTAAGAGTAGCCCGGATAAATTAAGAGGTTCCGGATCACATTCTCTGCTCAAGATTGTGAACTTCCTCCCGGGTATTCAGATTGATGAAGGTCTCCTCTGCACTATCAAAGGGCACAACCACCATGCGGTGCTGCATATACCAACGGTCAATCTTTCGCTTACCATCCGCCAGCCAGCTCTGCAGGCTGGGCAAAAGACTGCGGCGCACCAGCGAAATCACCGGCTGCAGGCGCTCACCATCGTGGACAACCGCAACATCAACATCATTGGCCGCAACGGCAGAACGCAGCTTTTCAACCACATCCTGAGGCAGCAGAGGAACATCACAGGGTACAAACAAGACCCAGTCTGTTTTCGCATGGGTCAGACCGGTGAGCATCCCCATCAGCGGCCCCTGATACCCCTGTTCAATATCTTCAACAACGGGATACCCCAGAGCCTGATAATCCTCCAGGCTGCGGTTGGCATTAATCATCACCGACTCAACCTGAGGGCTGATGTGCTCCAGAACATGCTTAATCATAGGACGACCGTTAAAGGCTACCCAGCCCTTATCAATCCCCCCCATTCGCTGCCCCTGCCCACCGGCCAGAACAACAGCTGTAATCACATGCATATCCGCCGGACTCGCTGGAACTGGTGAATTAGCCATTGATGAAATTACTCCGGAAAGAATCCCTGTATTTAGATCTGACATAGCAATTCCTGCGCACATCAAAAAACATATATTTCACAATCACTATAAGATACCTAGGGAAAACCCGCATATCTATTTTGTAATTTGTTGCATCAGGGTCTTTAAACTGACAAGCAAGCCCCGCCTAACCTATGTCAGAAGCAGCTAACGTGCCAGATTGAATCACCCAGCGCGTATTGCATATCTCAGTCAGCAGGTTTGTCTGATGCGAACTCACCATCACCGACGAACCTTTTTCAATAAGATCAGTCACTAAGCGGTACATTAGCGCAACGGAATCATCATCAAGATTCGCCGCAGGCTCATCCAACAAAAGCAGATCCGGCTGGAGTAACCAGGCACGCAAAAGCGCTAATCGTTGCCGCTCTCCGCCGGAAAGCGTGACCGCATTCTGCAGCCTCAACGACTCAAGCCCCGCCAGCTGAAGCCCGACCTCCAGCGCCTCACGGGCCTGAGGCCGCTGCTCCGGCTTAAGAGAACGAATCACAAACTGAAGATTCCGCTCCACACTACCGGCAAACAGATAAGGCGTCTGATGCAGATAACAGATACGGGGCGAGGATTTACCCGATGCCCCTAACGACGGGTTAAAACCGATTCGCCCCTGCTGTACCGGCTCCAGACCCGATAACAACCGCATCAGGGTTGTCTTACCTGAGCCATTCGCCCCCTGCAGCCAGATATGCTGATCAGCATGCCAGCGCACCTGATCCGCGACAAATAAAGGCTCCGGCTGATCCGGCCAGCTCTGGCTTAACTGATGAATCTCCAGCAGACAGCCTGCCCCTGAATGCGCTATATCCGCTCCGCTCAGATTACCCGACACAAGCCCGGCACAGCGTTTAAGCCAGGACCGGGGTTTGTTAACAACAGCGGTTTTATCCATGACAACACCTGTATCAGCGGCTGACCAGCTGACCCTTCCCTCGCATTAACCCCATCCCTACATTCAGCACCATGGCCAGAATAAAGAGCACCAGACCCAGAGCAACCCCCTGAGCATATTCACCTTTCAACGTTTCCAGCGCGATAGCGGTGGTGATACTTCGGGTGTAATTCAGGATATTGCCACCGACCATCATCGCACAGCCTACTTCGGCAATAATGCGGGCAAATGCGGCGATAAAGCAGGCATAAAGGGCGTAACGCACTTCAAGCATCAACACCCAGAGACAACGAAACGGACTGGCACCCAGCATTTTTGCCGTCTCCCAAGCTCGTTTATCTGCACCCTGAAAAGCACTATGACTCATGGAAACAAGCAGCGGTAAACAGAGTAAAAACTGGCCGACAATCATCGCATCCTGCGTAAACAGCAAACGCCAGTCACCCAAAGGCCCCGCACGGGACAACAACATAAACAGAATAAGCCCCACGACCACGGTCGGCACCGCCATCAGGGTATGGGTCAGTGAAAGCAAAAGCCAGCGGCCGGGAAAGCGCCAGTAGGCAAGGGCGAAGCCGATCAGAGTAGCCGGAACAATCGCCAGAAGAAGTGCGGTAAATGAAACACGAAAAGATACGCCGATAATGGTCCAGAGCGCTTCATCGCCTGATACCAGAAGTTCAACCGCCGCAGCAAAGGTCTCGGTCAGAGAAGCCATTAATGGTAGCGCCTTATACTTATCTTATTTTTTTAATTATGCAGATGGTTACGAGATAACAGTATCGGTAAAACTCGCCTTAAAAACAGCAAACCTGTCGGTGTAATTCAGTCACACCCGACAGGTTCCGCTTCCCGCAGGAAGACTTGCAAATACTTCAGCCAGAAAGGTTACAGCCGCCCGCACAGGAGAGCACAGACGACTGTATAAACTTACTTGGCGTTTGCGATAAACAGACGCTCGCCATGCAGGCGGAAGTCGTTAATACGCTTCTGAGTTGCCTCAGATACCAGCCAGTCGCTCAGCGCCTGAGCACCTTTAGTGTTCAGACCATCAAACTTAGCCGGGTTAACCAGAATCACCTGATACGGGTTAAACAGACCTTTGTCGCCTTCAGAAGCGATTTCCAGATCAACTTTAGATTTATAAGCCAACCAGGTGCCACGGTCAGTCAGGGTGTACGCCTGCAGCTCAGAGCTGATCTGCAGCACTTTACCCATGCCCTGACCTACTTCACGGTAACCTTCGAACGGCAGTTTAGTACCTGCCTGCTTCCACAGACCCAGTTCTTTCTTATGAGTTCCCGAATCATCGCCACGGGAGATAAACAGAGCGTTGTTTGCAGATACTTTAGCCAGCGCCTCTTTAATGCTCTTAGCTGACTTTACGTCCGCCGGATCATTCTTAGGGCCAACCAGAACGAAATCGTTGTACATAATGCCACGAGGCTGAACACCGTGACCTTCGTTAACAAATTTAGCCTCGGCTTTAGGAGCGTGGGTCATCACCAGATCCACATCGCCATCACGTCCCATACGCAGTGCTTTACCGGTACCTACCGCAATAACCTGAATGGTCGCGCCATTGGCTTTTTCAAATTCAGGCAGAAGGTAATCCAGCAGACCCGAGTTATAGGTACTGGTGGTCGTCGCCAGACGAACAATACCCAGGTCTTCCGCATAAGACTGGATAGATACCGTTGCAGCCAGAGCGGCCAACGCAGCAGAACGGATAAAGGTTTTCAGTTTTCTCATCTTCGGAGTGCTCATGCTAGTCCTTTAAAATGCTTCAAAGTGCAATGTTTGTTATGATCGGAACCCCTCTTGAGCAAAATAGATGCCAGAGTACGTCAGGCCGCACCAGCTCTGACCAGCGAGTCAGTTATGATCGTAACGGCTGACGCAAAACCCGTAAAAACGAGAGAAAAAGGGTCATATTGACCCACAAAAAACCCATACCGGACATTATGACCCACCCGGAAAAATGCGGCGTCAGATCGCAGGTTGGTCCGAAAAAGATCCGAAGACAAACATAACAAACACAATTAACACCGAGCATAAGAAACAACACGATGGTCTCTATGGATAATAAACCGCGCTTTTCTGCTTCTGACTCTCCCGGCACACCTTCATCCGGCCCTTTACATTCAAACACCCTGAACACCGGGAGCCTGTCTCCTGCAATCTCTGTTCTCATCGTTGATGATGAACCGGGTATGCGCAACTTTCTGATCAAAGCACTGAACAAACGCTTTGCGCTGGTGGAATCGGCAGACAGCATCGAAACAGCGGAAGAGATCCGCAAACGCTGCCACTTTGACCTGATCATCTGTGATATCAAACTTCCCGGCCGCTCCGGTATCGAATGGCACGAAGCGATCTCCGATGAGGAACGCCGCAGCGACATCATCTTTATGACCGCCTACGCCGATCTGGAAACCGCCATTGAAGCCCTGCGCGCCGGAGCCAGTGACTTTATTCTTAAGCCGTTCCGTCTGGAACAGATGATGGCCGCCATCGACCGTTGCGTCGAACGCCGCCTGATGGCCCGCGAAAACTTTGTCCTGAAGCGTGAACTGAACACCGTTTACAGCTCTGGCAACGCCATGCTGGGTGAAAGTCAGGTGATCCGGGATGTGGACAGTATTATTCGCCGGGTTGCGCCCACCCCATCGGCGGTACTGATCGAAGGGGAATCCGGAACCGGTAAAGAGCTGGCTGCCCGCGCCCTGCACGAAAACAGTGGCCGCACCGGTGCCTTTGTTCCCGTGAACTGCGGTGCTATCGCCGCCGATATTCTGGAAAGCGAGCTGTTTGGTCACACCAAAGGCGCATTCACCGGTGCCCAGAAAGCCCGTGAAGGCCTCTTTACCTTTGCCAGCGGCGGTACACTCTTCCTTGATGAGATCGGCGAAATGCCACTGGGCATGCAGGCCAAGCTGCTGCGTGTACTGGAACTGAAAGCGGTAAGACCGGTGGGCAGCGAGCAGGAGATCAGTGTTGATGTCCGTATCGTCGCCGCCACCAACCGTAATCTGGAAGAGGAAGTCAAAGAGGGACGTTTCCGCGAAGATCTCTACTACCGCCTTAACGTACTGACCCTGACTCTGCCTCCCCTGCGGGATCGTCCGGAAGATATTCCGACCCTGGTACACAGTTTCTCCCGCAAGCTCTCCAAAGAGCTGGGGCTGCCACCGGTTCCCCTGACCCATGAAGATATGGCCGTGATCGCTGGTTACGGCTGGCCGGGCAATATTCGCGAACTGAAGAACTTTGTTGAGCGCTGTATCCTTTTGGGACGCCTGCCCATCGAAAGCTTCAGCCGTGGGGACAGTATGTCCCAGGGCAACGAAAACGTTCAGACAGAAGGTCGTGGCTACCCGTCAAGCTGGCCGATGGATGAAGTGGAGAAACACCACATACTACAGGTGCTGAGCGAATTTCAGGGCAACAAATCCGCCGCTGCCCGCCAGTTAGGTATTTCCCGGAAAACATTGGATCGGAAATTGCAGGCATGGGACGAAACTCAGGGTGCTGAATCCTGATGACACCCACCCGGCAACAGGCGAAGCGACGCTGGTACATGCGCTCATCAATCCGAATTAAAATTTTAGGGCTGAGCATTGCTCCCTTAGCACTGACTCTGGCCACCCTGATTGGCATGACCAGCTACTGGGTTAACACCTACTCCAGTGACCTGCTCGACCGTAAGGTTCGGGCAGATCTCTCCGTTGCCGAAGGCTTTCTTAATATTCTTGAACAGCAGGATCTGAGCAATCTGAAACAGCTCAGCCTGAACCAGCAACTGCGGGAAAGCGTGCTGCGTCAGCAACCTGCCCGCATCAGCCAGCAGCTGTATAACTTTAAGATGCTGCACCGGCTGGATTTTGTCCGCATTATCCCCGCCAACAAGCTCAGCGAACGGGTCCTGAAAGAACCCAGCCTGGGGCAGATCGCCTCGCAGGTACTGGCGGGCAACGCCAACGCCGGTCTCCAGCTGATCGGGCCGGACGAACTGGCCTTTATCGACCCACAGCTGATTGAGCAGGTTCGTATCAAACTGCTGCACACTCCCATGGCGGAGGCCACAGAACGCCACTACGAAACCCGGGGCATGTTTATCCGCGCCCTGCACCCCCTGACCGATGATCAGGGCGAACTGATCGGTCTTTTGGACAGCGGTCGACTGCTGAACAGAAACAACAGTTTTGTCGATGCGATCCGGGATCTGGTCTATCGTCCCGGCACCCTGCCGGATGGCGGACTGGGCACCGTAACCCTGTTCCTTAACGACGTCCGTATCAGCACCAACGTACCCAGCAAGGCTCTGCCTTCACCCTCCGGTATGGAGCTGCAGGAAACACCGCCACCCCGCGCTGTGGGTACACGGGTTTCCAAAGAGGTGAATCAGAAGGTACTCAAAAAAGGCGAAAGCTGGGTTGATCGTGCTTTTGTGGTCAACGACTGGTATATCTCCGCCTACAATCCGGTAGAGGATCTGGCGGGCAAGCGTATCGGTATGCTTTACACCGGCTTTCTGGAACAGCCCTACCGCGAGATTCATAACCAGACCCTGCTCAATCTGATCATCGCCTTTGCTATTGTCGCTTGTATTTCCGTTTTTCTGGTTCTGCGCAGTACCGGCCTGATCACCCACCCGATCCGCCGGATTCATAGCGTAGTTCAGGCGGTAAAAGCCGGTAAACGCCAACGCATCGGCATGATGGATACACAGGATGAGTTCAGCGAGCTGGCGGAGCAGTTCGATACCATGCTCGACCTGCTGGAAGAGCGTAACCGCCAGATTCAGCAGGCCGCAGAGGTGCTGGAACACAAGGTACAGTCCCGTACCCAGTCCCTGCAGGATAAAACCCGCGAGCTGGAAGAACATATCCGTCTGCTGCAGGCCACCCGCGCCCAGCTGGTTACCAAAGAGAAACTGGCCGCGCTGGGTGAACTCACCGCCGGTATCGCCCACGAGATCAACAACCCCGCTGCCGTGATTCTGGGCAATATGGATCTGCTGCAGGTCTCTCTGGGTGAAAACGCCGCCGAGGTTGAAGAAGAGATCGAGCTGATCGTACAGCAGGTCTACCGGATTCGGGCGCTGGTGAACAACCTGCTGCAGTACAGCCGTCCCGGTGAATACACGCAGGCGATGTCACCTCTGAATATCAATCAGGTCGTGGAAGATACCCTGCTGCTGGTACGCCACACCCTTGAGAAGCAAAACCTTGAGGTGAAACTCAGCCTGCACGCCAAAAGCTCTGCCGAGGCCAATGTGCAACAGCTGCAGCAGGTGTTCGTCAATCTGGTGATGAATGCGGCCAACGCGTCACAAAGTTATAAGACGATCCATATCCGCAGCCATGACTGGTATGAAGATCACGAACTGAAAGGCGTTGTGGTTGAGGTGGAAGATTCCGGCATGGGGATCGCAGATGAGATCCTGCCTCATATCTTTGATCCTTTCTTTACCACACGGGATAACGGCACCGGCCTTGGGCTTTCGGTCAGCTACGGTATTATCCGCCGCTACGGGGGTGATATTCGGGTTCATAGTGAACAGGGACACGGCAGCACCTTCAGCGTCTACCTGCTGAAACAGGCACACTACAACAACAGCGATCAGGCCACCACAGAACAACTGCTGGCAACCCTGTCTGAGGCCCAAAGAAAGCGCTGATCCGGCGCTTTCTCTGTTCTTACCGATCTGCTCTTCCCTGCCCGATCAACTCGCCCCACACTCACCCCAACTCACGCAATCACTCTAAACTTTGGTCTAGCCAGACCTTAATTCATCGTGAATCATTTGGTTTTTCCAAAAAAGACTTCTAATATAGCCGATCGCGCTGGTTCACCCTTTTTATTCAGGCTATTCACCGCCCCATTTAAGAAAATCATTATGTCTTCAGAAGAATCAAAACAGATCAGCCACTCGGCGAACCGCTTTGTCTTTCAGGCATCGCTGCCGGTGATGTTTGGCTATATTCCGCTGGGCATGGCCTTTGGCGTGCTGTTCAGCGATCTGGGCTACCACTGGATTTTTGCTACTCTGATGGGCGTCTTTATCTTCGCCGGAGCCGGACAGTTTCTCGCGGTGGGGCTGCTGGCGAACAGCGCGGGGCTTATGGAGATGTTTATTACCATCTTCCTGCTCAATTCCCGACACATGTTCTACGGCATCTCGCTGGTGGGCAAAATACCCAACAGGGGCTTAAAGCGGGTGTATCAGATCTTCGGCCTGACCGATGAGACCTACTCCCTGCTCACCTCGACCCGCCTGCCCAAGTGGGTTGATCCGGCAGAGTTTCAGTTCAAAGTCACCCTGTTTAACCAGATCTATTGGGTGATCGGCTGTACGCTGGGTGCCTGGCTGGGCGGCCAGATCACCTTCTCCACCGCAGGTATCGAGTTTGTACTGCCCGCGCTCTTTATGGTGCTGACCATAGAGCAGTACAAAAACCTGCAAAAGCCCGCGCCTTTTCTTCTCGCGCTGGCAATTGGCGTTCTGACCCTGCTGTTTATCAGCCGGGATCAGATGCTGTTGATCTCTATTCTGCTCAGCATGAGCGTTCTGTTAATGATTCACGCAGGTAAACGATGGAATCCGCGAGCTATCTCCTCACAGTCATCGCAGTAATGACCGCCGCCACCTTTCTGACAAGGGTGTTGCCTTTTGTACTGCTCTATAAGGTTGCGGATCATCATATTCTGGTGTTTCTGGGGAAATACCTGCCACCGGTGATGATGGTGCTTTTGGTGGTGTACACCTTTAAGAATGAAGATCTGGCCAGTACCGGTTTTCTGCCGGAACTGGGGTGCTTAGCGCTGACGGCAGCGCTGCACCTGCTGTTTAAGCATCCGCTGGTGAGTATTCTCGGGGGAACCGGGGCTTATATGGCGCTGGTGCAGATGGGGGTTAGTTGAGGTTATTGGTCTGCGAGGAATAACAACCCAAACAGATGTCCGGGGGACATTAGTCACGTAATACAGCTCTTTACGAGAAAGGGCTTTCAACAAGCTCAATCCCACATTTTTGATAGCGTGCAAAGATGTTCTCAAAATCCCAATCATCAGGCATATCGCGAACGCTCAAGCGAGAGTTCTCGTCTGTGGTGATAATAGAAATTTTCCAGTACTTCTGGAAAAGAGCCTGTATCTCATCGATATCTAGCCGCCCTTCTTGCGCAGCTTGTTCACAAGGCTTCTGAATGTATTTAGATTTTGGAACCATATGCTCAAAAACCAAACCAGAAAAATCTTGGGATCGGATCTTCTCCAATGCAATACAAGAGTAAAAATGCCCGCTAAGGTACTTGCTCTCGCGACACAAACTTAAAAATGCGTTTGATGGGAACTTATTTAATCCTTCTCGCAATCCCTTCACCAAGACTTCATCGTTCCAGTCTATAGACTGGAGCAATTTGTAATAAGCGCTTACGACCGACTCAAGATCATTCATGATTAGTAGTACCAGGTAAAATGGCTAGCCACAATTCTAACGACTCGCATCGACTGGCTCCCACGCTCCGCGTGGTAGCCTTAGCCACGAATATTGCCCACATATCAGTATGTTCTAACGCAAAACTAAGCGTCGCGCGTTAGCGCATCCTTGCTTCAGCGCCTTGTTATAACGCTTTTAATTAAGCTCATAATTAACAAAATTGTTCCATTCATCAATGGCATCACTAGCTGCTTCTTGATGCCTCTGAGCAGCTTCGTTTTGCTCATCAACAAAATCTGTGATGCACCGTTTGAAACTTTGAACCTCATCATTGAAATTATCTAACTCCCATTGAGAGTTGAACTGATACGGTTTATAAGGCTTGGAGCAAGAATGACTAGGAGTAAACATATCAGCCATAACTGGGAGCGCTATTGCCACCATCGTTGCGCCAATTAGGGTTAAACTATTGATTCTCATGTATATTTTCCCATTGCGTTATAACGCCGTGCTTTGCGGCTGGATTGAAGCGAAGCGGCAAACCGGCCCGGCAACAACACCTTATTACCTGCTTTCCTTGATAAGTTTGCTGACATATAAAAGCTCTTCAATTACAGCTCTATACTCGAGCTTTACTATTCGTATATCATCTTTTCTGCAGTTATATTTAACTCTGTGTGCAGATAGATTTCCAAGCTCTCTAAATTTGTCGATATCCTTTTTTACATCATTTGATATTTCAACTTCAGGGCGAGATATAGCAGTATTAATTAATGTCTTCAGGTTTTTAAAATTTCCATCCAAGTCTTTAACAGCACTTTCAATTCCAGTCTCTTCGAAGCAGTGGATGAGCAGAACTTCTAGCAAACGCCTCATCATTAATGAACAAGCATCAAATAGATTATTCTCATATGAGGCATTAATCTGTTGTGCCAATTTAATTAGGTAGGGACGCTTAGTTTCTTTTAATAGTATTTCTGGAAGGACTGAATCATCCGAAATTACCTCCTCAGATTCTGACAGATCAGGAATTATGGATTTCATTTCAGCAAGTTTTTTCGCTGATAGTCGAAACAGATCTTTTTTACTGCCCTTTACGAACATGGCAGACTTAGCAACCTTTCCCTTTAGACGTGTCATATTTGGCTTTGCGAAACCGAGAGCGAACATTATTGACGAAACATCACTAACGGAAAACTCAATCTCTTGTTTGCTTTGATGTAAAAAATATGAAAGATATACGACTTTTTCTAATTCTGATTTATCTACCAATTCATATTTTTGGGAAAAAGTTTCTACCTTCATGAATCGCTAGCCGGAAGTTGATCGGAAACAAAGATTTCACCTGATCTAGTTAAATTCCACCGATTTTTATCTTCAGCATCTGGCTCGAAAAGATCCCTCTCATTTTTTTCATTAATCATTATTTGTCTTAAGTGTCCCGGCCTTTTCAGAGACAACATTTTATAGGCATATTCAATTTGCCCGAGTGTAAAAAAGTCGTCCCCCAGTATCTCTGTTAAATAGTAACCAATCACTGCAACAAGGTTTCCATTTTTTGTACCAGGTTTTTTGGTATCCATGAACTCTCCTAAAGAAGGAACACTATCATTACCGTGGATATCAAATCTCTCTATGGTGACTTTAGGGGCTATTTTCTTGGTGCTAGTAGTTTTTTTGGCAGGTGCCTTCTTCTTTGCTGTTTGTCCAGAACTATCCGAATTTGGAGTACTATCTAAGGCAGCAGTCTCAGCAGCCGTATCTCCAGTTTCAACAATACGCAGAAGCTTCTTAAATTCGTTTAGATAATTTCCAACGAACTCCTCTGACCCTTCAAGTTCAATAAGCCCTTCTTTCAGGTTGATTTTTGCTTTTGTTGTTTCACTCATTCTCATACTCCTTAAGTTGAAACTATCTCGAGCAGCTAACATTTTCATATCAGGCATGAACGTTTCGGCGACTTCAATATACCGACAAAAAATGAGGAAGGGCTTTGATTAGAAAGGAAAAATCCATCTCTGATCTGGCTGCTTCCCTGCTGCGCTTCTGTGCGTTTAAAACTGCAGGCGCTAACATCCCGCGCCTGCTTCCAAAACTTCTTGCCAAGTAGTTTACCGGATGCTTTTTTAGAATCACACGAACATTAGGTCTTAGATACCGACCTTTTCTAACAGCGGAGTGATTTATAGCTGGGGTATGTATTACAACGCGGAGCGTTGGAACGAGCTGGAGTTACTTCGCACCGCATATCACACGGTAGCTATCCGCAACCTCTTCTTCGCAATTACAGACTCAACCTCCAAAACTATATCCTTGATTTTCGAAGTGCAATCTGGAGTTCTATGTGAGTGACGTCGAGCCATCTCAGTACGCGACACATGCTTTCCATTATAGGGATTAAGCACGCGGCAATTGTCTAGGTTCTCTGCTAAAGCGCAAATTTCCTCATTGAGATATCGTTCCATCTCGTTGATTAAATCAACCAATGGCTTTCGAATGCATTCCTTTTCGGAGTACTCGCCAAAATGATCAAAAACATAGGTGTAGTCTTTCAACTCATGATCAACGATTTTGTTTCTAATCTGACTATGTATCTTGTTATATGAAAAATGATTGCCACACCTTGAGATCAAAGGGTTACAACCTTCACGATTGTCGCCTGTTTTCCCTACATACAAGTCAAATTCTTTGCCATCTGTCGCAATAACAACATATACAGCGAAATGACGTTTCAATGCCTCTGAGTTTAATTCAAATGAGTACGCCATCAATCCCTCATATGCTTCTGTTTTATCTTTAATCTGCAGAATAAAAACATAAGGCCTATATTCCAGACTCATAAACCAAGCAGTTTAACGGATGCTTTTTTAGAATCACACGAATATTAGTTCTTAGAAACCGACCTTTTCTGACACTGGAGTGATTTACAGCTTCGGGTATACATTACAACGCGGAGCGTTGGAACGAGTTGGCGGAGTGACTTTCAGCATGGGAGGCATTACCACAGGGAACATGGCAACGAGATGCGAGGGTTTGAGTGTGCCGCGTCTGACGAGGCACGACAACGGGTTGATCCAGCCTACGAGACTAAGCCATTTACGAGCTGCGCGGCGCAAACATAATAATCGCCATGCCCAGCAGGGCGACGGCGGAGCCAACCAGATCCCAGACCGTTGGGCGGATGCCATCCACGGCCCAGAGCCAGAGGATTGCCATAAAAATATAAACACCACCATAGGCGGCATACACCCTGCCCGATGCAGTCGGATGCAGGGTCAGCAACCATGCGAAAGCCGCAAGGCTGAGTGCTGCGGGCACCAGCAGCCAGATCGTTTTCCCCTCCCGAAGCCAGAGATAGGGCAAATAACAACCTATAATCTCGGCCAACGCGGTCACAAGGAATAAGCCAACGGTTTTCAACTCAGTCAAAAGACTCTGCTCCTGATAACAACATACACGGCGCACCTAAACATCAGCCCCGCACTTTTCAGATTAAATGCCTTCAGGCTTACTGCCCGCTTCGTTCCCGCTCATACTCTTCATATGATTTATTGGCGCTTTGCATGCACTCATCATATTGGGAGGGCGGTAGTTTAGAGCATTCATAGCGTTGGTTCGCCCGAACACCCTCGTAGACGCCCTGATAGGAACAGCCGGTTAAAACCAGACAAACTAAAAGTAAGCGTGTCATTTTCATAATCATCTTCCGTTTTTGCCCGCAAAGAATACGCCTGTAGTCTAGCGGATGCCCGGTTGGGCGTCATACCACCAGACACCAAAACGCCCCGGCGCTTTTCAGCGGCGGGGCGTTTTAGCGTGGGAGACGCAACACCGATCAGGCGTTCTTCATCTTTTTACCCAGCCAGTTGCCGAACACGCCACCGGCAACCATCACGATCAGGAAGATCCAGCCAGACAGTGAGAAGTTAGCAATCGGGGTGTACAGCGCGCCAACATTACAGCCGTTGGCGAAACGAGTCCCCAGCCCCATTGCGATACCGGCGATAACCAGCATGGCGGCTTCCTGCCCACCCAGACGCATACGGCTCATACCACTGAAGAAGCGCCCCGCCAGCAACAGGGAGATCACCGCGCCCAGCATAATGCCGATGTTCTGCACGTTCACAGGATGGCTGAAAAACGGCATGGTGAACACGCCTTCCGGACGATGGGTAAAGGCGGCGATGACGGCAGGCTCAACGCCCACGGCGATCAGCAGGCGACCAATCCAGAAACCGAAGGGAGACGATGCGCCCCAGCCGGAACCGGTGACACCCATCAGCAGGGTGAACAGCACTACGATAACGGCAACACCTGTGGTCATAGTCCAGCGCTTAACAAACAGTGCCTGATAGGTTTCACGGCTGAAAAACGGGTGCTGCGCCAGATCCGATGGGGTGCTTTCCAACTGCTCTTTCTCAGCAGCAACGCCGATAAAAGTCCCCTCTTTCTGGCGACGATGCTCATAACGCTGCGCCAGCCAGATCACAACACCTGCAAACAGGGCAGTCAGCAGAATCGCACCAAAGTAACCGTCCATTGGGCCACCGGCGAACAGATCCGGCAGATAAACACCCTGCCCTTCAAAGGTGGCGGTTGAAACCCAGCTCTCTTTAATCCAGCTTTCCTCTGCCTGCAGCGGGAAGCCCAAAAATACACCCAAACCAAAGCTGAACAGCACCAGCGCCGGACGCGCCAGACTGCTGGAGAAATAGGTCAGTACGCCGGAGGCGCAGCAGCCCGCGAAGGACATACCAAAACCAAACATCAGGCCGCCAAGGATCAGACCGGCATTGATGGGGTTCACCCACAAGCCCATCTGGGTCGGATCTTGTTTATAAAGGAAGGCGGTAGATGCGATAGCCGTTGCCACAAACATCAGCATCAGGGCACGCATCAGGCGGGTAGAACCGGCACGATAGGCACGATTCACACTACCGGCAAAGCCAAGAGAAGCGCGGGTCAGGGCGTAGCCTAAGCCCAGACCGATCAGCAAACGGAAGAAAATAGCAGACTCAAGGGCAACCGCCCCCAGCACCAATACCAGACCGAGCAGTGCAAAGCCGCTCAGATGCTCTTTTACATTCATGGGGTATATCCGACTCTGAAACGAAAAAAGCGCCCCGATTGAGGCGCTGCAGTAAAGTCGGGCATTCTAATTCAGAAAAGCCATGAATCAATCTTTGCTTAAGACCATTAGGTTATAAGCTAATAGCAGAGAAGATGTTTCAACCCTTTGTTTTATATGGCTTTTCAGCAAACCACAGGTTAAAGCTCTAACTCTCTGCGCCATTCCAGACCATTTTTCCGCACTCGCTCAGATCGTAGCCACCTAGGCTGTCTGCCAGTGCGCGGCCCTCTTTGCTCTGCATATAGGTAAACAGCTGCTGGAAAAGACCACGGAAATAAACACTGCGCGGCACTACCAGATCAAAGGCTTCTTCGCAGACCGGGATAAAGCCAAGGCCGTATTCACGGGCGGCGCTGAGACTGCCCGGCCCCACATCGGCATCCCCACGGCAGATCATGGAGGCCATCTCCCGCTCACTGAACGCCTGAACGGAAACATTCAGATCGGATTCCTGCATCTGCTGGCCGGAGAGCCATTCCTGCAGGAAGCGCTGAGAACCCGCGCCTTCCTGACGGATCGCCCAACGCATACGATGCATCGGCAGGCTATCAGCATCAGCGGTTTCAAATTCTGAACTGACAATCAGACCCTGAGTGCGCTTAAAGGCATGGATCAGCACCCACTGGCGATAATGGGAGAACTGACGCACCAGACCCGGATGGCGCAGATGGCTCTCCTCTGCCCGCCCCCAGTGAATCGCCGCCACATCCGCATGTCCCTGAGACAAGAGACTCAGCCCCATGCGGGTGCCGGTGACGCTATAGCTGTACAGCGCCTTGTTGCCCACCACGGAAGGCAGACGCAGCATCATCGCCTGCAGGAAAGGATCATCACTACCGGTCAGTAGCAGACGATCGGCCATCAGACCACTATGGCAGGACTCCAGCAGCCAGCGATCCACCAGCTTTTTTGGAAACAGCCACTTACCGGTCACCTTGGTCGCCGGAATCTGGCCTTCACTGGCCAGGGCATAAACTTTCTTCTCATTCAGATGCAGGTACTCAGCCACCTGCTTAACGTTCATAAAAAGGGTATCGGCGATCACTTCAGACATGGAGTTCTCTCGGTTTTGAAATGTGGGGAATTCAATCGTTTCTTATTAGGGCTTAGGCTTTTTCTTAACGCTTCTGTTTTTTTATCAGCGCTGATTCCTGGAACGGACAGAGGACTTAGGACGAACCGGCGGCGGTGCATCCCAGTCAAAACGCTCTGCACCCTGATACAGCATAAAGTGCTGCCCCTTGGCACGGGCGATCAGCATAATGCCCAGCTGCTTAGCCAGCGCCAGCCCCATGGCAGTAACGCCGGAGCGGGACAACAACACAGAAATCCCCATACGGGCGACCTTAATCACCATCTCTGAGGTGAGTCGGCCTGTGGTGTAAAACACCATCTGCTCGCGAAGCATAGGGGTTGGATTTTCCGGCGAGACACTCAGCCACTGTTTACCGGCCAGAGTATCCACGGCGTTATGGCGACCCACATCTTCGGAGAAGGCCAGCACTTCTGCGCGCTGATCATCTTCTGCTTCAGGGTTTGTCGCATCAGGATTCAGGGCGCACAGCGCACAACCGTGTACCGCACCGGCAGAGCGGTAGGTTTCGTTATATTCGTTCAGAGCGTTGAGCAAGCGATAGATGTCACTTTGCGCTACGTTAAAGTCCGGCAGTTGAATCGTTTCCAGATCATCCATCAGTGCGCCGTATTGCGTACCCTGCCCGCAGCCTGTGGTGACGGTTTTATGGGCCAGCTTCTCCTCCAGCTCCTCGCCGATCTCATCGGCAACCACTACCGCGGCTTCTACATCCCAGTCCACCTGCACCGCGCGGATCTGATCGAAACGTTTCACCATACCCTGATTGCGCAGATAACCCAGTACCAGGGCTTCCGGCTCAGCACCCAGCGTCATCAGGGTGACAATCTCGCGTTTATTGAGATAGAGCGTAAGTGGACGCTCACCCGCAATCGCAACATCCCGAGTCTGACCGTACTCATCAAACACCTGAGTGGTCTGCGTCAGTTCTGCACTGGCCTGACTGATGACAGGGGCTTCAGCGGTCTGCTTAGGGGGTTCTATCATGGTCATATCGGGTCACGTCTCTGTGTTTCGGTTTTGGGCTGTTTCAGATCAAAGAGCGTCAAAATGGCCTGCATTATCTGCAGTATAAGAAAGAGCAAAGATCATTCCTGTTTTCATTATTCAGAGGATAAATAAGAAAATCAGGGAGAAAGAATGACGAAAAAGGAGACAAAAATCTGCCTGCCGGAAAATTCAGGATCAAAGGGAGGCAAAATTAGCAAAGGATAAACAGACAGAACCCATGGGTCACACAGGGCTATTTGTCGGATTCTGTTTCAGAGATTCTGCGCTCCTAACCCGGAAGGAAGAAAATAAATGTCCGATAAATTATTTCTGCCAAAAAACACCCGGAACACGTAGGCAGAATCCTGATGAAGCGGCCAGATGCCGCCTTGAAAGACAAAATGTCCCACTTAGGACATTTTGTCTTTGCCGCTATTTACTGTCTGAAGGCTGTCGTTCAGATCAGCTCACCACGGGCCGGATAATCATTCTTAATGACAAAATCCACCGCCCCCAGCATCTCTTTAAAGTGCGGACGGGCAAACGGCATGGTGCTGACATTACCCCAGTACAAAGTGCCATCGGGGCGAATCAGATAGAGCGCAGGCTCGCTGAATACCGCAGGCTCTTCAACACCGATTGAGGTTTTACCCTTACCGGCAGAGGTGTACAGCCCCCAGTCTTTAACCTGTTGGGCGGTCAGACCATAACCGATGGTGATATTGGGCAGTTGCCACTCTTTTTTCGCCGCCGTAGCCCGCTCCTCATTATCACTGGACAGCGCCAGCACCGAGATCCCTTTTGCCGCAAACTCATCCGCCAGACGGTTCAGCTCCACCAGATAGTTTTTGCAGATCGGGCAGTGATAACCGCGATAAAACACCACCAGGGTAAAGTGTTGCGGGTGCTGCTCTTCCAGACTCCAGCTGTCACCACCCACAGTGTTGACATCAAGAGCAGGTACAGACTGACGAGGCATTAAAGGCGTAACCATGATTTTTTTATCTCCAAAGTTGAATCACTTATCGCTCCGCAAACACCTTGCGGGCCGTGACGATGGAGAAAGCATAGGCCAACAAACTGTACGATCAGTACGCAGTTTTGCTATCTTTACTAGCAGTTCGTACAAATCACATTATTCATGACCTTTAAGCAGGCTTACCCTATGGATCGTCTCAGCGCCCTACTCAACCTGTTCCAGCCGGAAGGCCGCCATGTCAGCCAGGAAAACCTCAGACTGCAGCCTCTCTCTGTACCGAAAGATGAATGCAGCCGACTATATCTGGTAAAAAGCGGTCGCCTGCAGCTCACAACACCATCAGAACCCAAGCCGCTGGAATGCCAGTGCGGGGATCTGATCTGGCTGCCCAGAGGGGATGCTCATCAGCTTTCCGAATTGAGGGAAGATGCGCGGGAAAGCGGTGTCGGACCGGATCAGCAACCGGCTGCGGTGGTGACACAGATTGAGATTCAGTTTCTGCATCGGGAACCGAATCAGGAGCAGAACCTGCTGCAGAGCACCCTGCCGGATCTGCTCTATCTGCCCGCCAGCGAGAGTCAGATCTCCAACCTGAAACCCTTAGTCGAGCTGATGTTTCAGGAGGCAGGCCAGCAGCGTTGCGGCCATACCACGGTGGTCAACCGACTGGCAGAGGTACTGTTGGTGAATCTGTTACGGCATCTGATGGCGAATCAGAAGGTCGCCACCGGCGTGCTCGGCGGCCTGAGCGACCTACGACTGGCCCGCGCCATGACCGGCATTCACGATACCCCCGGCGAGAACTGGACGTTAGAAGAACTTGCCAATACAGCGGGCATGTCCCGCACCGCCTTCAGCAAACGCTTTCGGGAAGTGGTGGGTTTTACCCCCGCAGATTATCTCGCCCAGTGGCGGATGAGTATCGCCTGTAAAAAGATCAGCGCAGGCAACGAGAGTATCGCCGCTATAGCAGATGAACTCGGCTATCAGAGTGAAACCGCCTTCCGGCGGGCATTCAGAAAAGTTACCGGCCATCCACCGGGGTTTTATAAGAAGGGTGCGGTTTTTAGCGAGATAAAAGAAGAAGCGGCAGAAGCGGTTACATAACCGCTTTCAGCCAGTGATGCGATTTTTCCCAACGGCACAACAAATCAGGGAAATCATCCGCGTTGCCGTTAAACCACTTCTGACGGGCAGATACTCAGCGGCCGATGGGACTGGATAAAAGGCTTAAACTTCTCAAATGGTAACGGACGGCTAAACCAAAACCCCTGCAGCTCATCACAGCCCAGACGACACAGCATATCAATCTGTTCCTGGGTTTCGCCGCCTTCCGCCAATACCGTTAAGTTAAGGTTATGCCCCATCTCGATAATACTGTTGGTGATCGCCTGATCCTCAGGCTTTTCGGCAATATCGATGATAAAGGAGCGGTCAATTTTGAGTCTGTCAGCAGGCAGTTTGCTGAGATAACTTAAGGATGAATAAGCCACGCCAAAGTCATCGATAGAGATACTCATACCGATCGATTTCAGGCCATTCAGCACCTCAATACCCCGGTCAGGATCACCCATCACAGAACTTTCCGTCAGCTCGACATCGATCAGCTCAGGATCAACGCCGGTAGACTCAATAATCTCGCTTAAGGTGCTGATCAGCCTGTCATCCTGAAACTGTACCGCCGACAGGTTGATACTCAGACTGGGAATATCAACGCCCTCATCCAGCAGTTTTTTCAGATCCAGACAGGCGCGTTCAAAGATCCATTTACCAAGGGGAATAATCAGTTCAGTTTGCTCTGCCAGCGGAATAAAACGGTCCGGGCCGATAAAGCCCAGGGTTTTATGATTCCAGCGGATCAGAGCTTCAGCCCCACTCACACGGCGGTACGCAGGTCCAGCTTGGGCTGATAAAACAACTCCAGACCTTCAAAGGACTTAACCGCTTCGCGCAGTGCGATCTCAATCTCCAAACGGTCACGGGCAAATTCGATCAGCTCAGGCCGGAAATCGACCAACTGATTGCCGCCTCTGAGCTTGGCTTCATGCATAGCAGATTCAGAGAACTGAGTCAGCTCATGGAACTTTGAGGAGTGAGCCGGATGGCTTGCCAGCCCCATACTGGCAGTAATCAGGAATGACTTGCCGCCTGCCTCAAAGGGCTGTCCGATGAATTTCAGAATCTGAGACGCCAGGTGATGCGCCTGAGCCATATCATCCAGGTCCGGCAGCAGAACCGAGAACTCATTACTGGCAACCCGGGCGACCGTATCGGATGCGGATACCAGTGTCTGAATACGGTGGGCCGCTTCACGAATGACCTTATCCCCCGCTTCGCTGCCACTGGTTTCATTAACCGATTTAATGCCATCGATATGAATGGAGAGCATCGCCAGGGTCTGTTTCTTCCAGCTCGCTTTCTGCTCATGCTGTTTAAACATGTTCTGCAAAAACTGCCGGTTGGGCAGATCCGTCAGCGCATCAAAGTTTGCCAGCCGGTAGATCTGCTGTTCCGAGAATTTTTTATCGCTGATATCACCAAACTCAGTCACATAGCGAACCAGTTCACCGGCGGTATTAGTAATAGCGGTTACAGTGCGAACTTCCGGAAACTCATCGCCATTCTTACGCCGACTCCAAAGCTCACCCGACCAGACACCCTCCCGCTGGATCGCTTCATCGATCAGGCGGTAAAACTCCTGTGGGTGTCTGCCGGATCGCAGCAGCGAGGTGCCTTTACCCATAACCTCTTCGGCGGAATAACCTGTGATACGTTCAAAGGCTTTGTTCACAGAAATAATCCGCCCCTTAGCATCTGTAACCACAAAACCTGAGTGCGCATCGTTATAGATACTGGCTGCCAGTGAGCGCTCCTCTTCGATCTGTAAGCGCTCGGTGATATCCAGAAAGACCACGACAGCCCCGATGCTGCTATCGCCATCTTTAAGGGGCGTGGCGATATACTGAACCGGCAAAACCCGATGATCAGCACAGGTAAACTGCGCGTGATCATTGGTGATGCTCTGCCCGGATTCCAGCACCCGGGACACAAAGGATTGCGCAACAGAGATCGTCCTGCCGCTGAGATCCTGCTCCGTCATCAGGTCGGAAAAGTGGCGACCCAGTGCTTCATCCTGCCCAACGCCCAGTAATTCACAGGCCGTCGGATTAATAAAAGTGATGCGGTTGTCCATATCCACACCAAAAATCCCTTCACCAACGGAATCGAGCAACCGTCGGTGGTTTTCAAGTAATAGACCGATCTCCTGCGTCCGTTCGGCAACACGCAGCTCCAGTTCGTTGTTGAGTGCTTTCATTTCCGACTCAACCCGCAGCCGCTGCTCCAGATGCTTAAGCGTCTCCGAGGCCATAAACCCAAGACCGTAATGCAGTCGGGTCAGCTCATTAGGGGTTATGTCCTCTTTCGGCGCGAGGCTGGCTTCCCGCTGCAACCAGCGATGCAGAACATCCTGATCACCGGACAAGCGCAGCAAGCGCTGACTGTGCTGATCCAGAGGTTTTGCCACCCGGGTAAAGAGATAGTAGAAAAAACTCAGTAAGAGCCCTAAAACACAGATCCAGGAAACAACAAGGGTCAGTACCAGCTTCTCGGACGTCGCCTGACGGGCTAATTCAAATGCCTCACTGGATGCTTTTCCCCGATCGAGCAGCAACTGAGCCTCATTCAGGAAGCGGCCATAAGAGACCATGAGTTCATCATCGTTGGCGCTGACACCGTTAATCACCAGAAACTGATCCAGCGAACCTCTTAACGCCTGCCACTGCGCCTCAACAGCCGAAACATGTCCAAGACCCACAGCACTGTCAGCGAAGATCTCCCGTAAACGTGCCAACTGCTGCTCAAACTGTTCAATGGCCTGAGTTGCAATCTCGACAGAATAGGGCGTGCCTTCGGTTAACAGGGATTCATTAATGCCCCGGAAAAGCTGCTGCAGATTGGCATTTTGCGTCTCAATCAGGTGTGCCGCCTCGGCCTGCTGCTCCATAGTGGCCCGAAAGCCTACGAACAGTGATGAAGACCCAAGAAAGGCAAGTAACAAAACCAGCGAGAAAACAATAAGCTGGTTACGAATCGTGTGAATGGAACCCATAGCTCAACCTATCAGTGCTCAATAGCCTGATCAGAACGCTGCCATGCACTCAAACCGTTCCGGAACCAATAGACCTTATCAAACCCCTGTTTGATAGCGTATGAAGCAGCTTTGTATGATTTCCAGCCGGTATCCCCGTGGCTGTAAAACACCACCGGATCGCTGGGTTTGAGGTTGAGTTTATCCAGTGAGAAGCGGTCAAGATCGCCATTAAAGTCCGGCACGTTCTTACTTTTCCCCTTATAAGGAATCAGCACTGCACCGGGAATATGCCCCCGACCGAAGTTCACCGCAGAACGGGTATCGACGATAGTGACCCCGGATTTCATCAGGGATGACAACTCAGAAACCGTCACGATTTTCCCTCCGGGCAGCTCCATGGGTGTCAGGTTCGCCCCACCGGCATACACCAGCCCGATAGTGAAAAGTGACGATAAAAATACGGCGATACGGACAGTGGTCATGGCAATACCCTTATTTTTTATACATGTTAATTTTCAGTATAACACCCTTCGCGCTCTTAGATGTATTTTTTGCCTATCTATAAAATACTTTTGCAGCAAGCCGTCTCAGAAACGTGCAACGCTATGAGGTTGGGTTTCGGGATATATGGGGTTTCGGGGAAAATGAAGGGCAAACAGATGATGGGATATCAGAATCAGACAGGACCTCCTAATGATGAACAGAAGGAACTGCATCGTAATAATGCCGCAGGATATTTCCATAACGCCCCTCCACCTTGATCTGCTGCAGGACCTCCTGAAAGGCATCGACCAGATGCGGGTCAGAACCCTGACTGAAGGCCATATATAAGCCGCCGGACAGTGGGTCAATACTCAACACCCGTTCAAACTCTGATGGATCAGGATTTTTGCGCATGGCGAAGTTAAACGCGGCTTCATCGTAGGCGATCAGGGGAATGCGCTGGTATTTCAGCTTCTGAATATTAAGCAGGTCAGATCCGATCACATCCAGACGGGTAAAACCCTCAGACTTCAGGAAGGTATAGATCACATCCTGCTGGGAAACCCCGAGATCATACTGTTTGGCCTCTTCAAGACTGTCGACCTCAAGGGGATTCTGGCTCAGCTTATAAAGGGATGTACGGTAGGGCGCAATCTCACCCACCCAGTGAAACAGCTCTTCCCGCTCCGGAATACGGGCAATCGAGAAAATCAGCACATTCTTCTGGCTGGTAGCCACATGGTAGGCTCTGGCCCAGGGCAGAAAACGAATCTCAGGCGTCAGTTGCAGCTCCGACAGCACCGCCTTCAGCACCTCAACCGACAGCCCCTTAGCATCGCCACCGGACTGATAGTTATAGGGAGGAAAATCCTCGGTAACGACGGTGATCTGCGGCCAGGCACGGTGGTCAGCAAAAACCCACTGAGGAAATAACAGACAGGCTGTGGTCAGAAGTGTCAGTAATCGCATGAAGGATCGCCTCTTTTGTGTTCCGAAACCCGTTTCTCAGCATCAGGGGTCAGCCTTGCGATCGCCTGAGAAGAACGCTTTTAAGAGGTCACTCCATGACAATTCAGTCTCAGTTTCAGGCACTGGATAACTTAAGACCTTTCTGAGATAGCTAAGTTGCCAAACCTACAACTTAAGTACAATGCGCAAAGCTACCACCTTTAGAACTATGCATCTATACCAAGGTATAAGAACGGAATTATTTCCTAACAAAAATGCATGGCATAGATTTTTCGCGCATTTAATTAAGCCTCTGCAGGGAAAACAGTCATTAGGAGGCACAAGGACAAAAGGGTCGCCCCAAGTTGTCCCACCCTCTGCAAAAACCCTCATTTCTTTGGGTATTTTTACGACTGAGGCAGTCTTCCCTCCGGTTCAAAACTGGCATCACGCTTGCAATACATAGGGTAATTATCCGGCCTTGACGGGGTCACCCTGCACAGTTCGTAAGCCGATCCCGTCAGCTGCCATGTACCGGATAATTTTGGGGTTGTTCTGCGCCGGCCTGACGGATTCGTTCCGGCAGGTATTTCGGAATTCCGAGACGGCGCTTTTTTATCGGGTCTGTTTGATATGCCGGACCCTGAAGTACCCCGCCCCAATCGCGGAAACCTTCTTACACCTCCGAGAAGCCCTTTATCAGGTCTATTAAATCGGTATGCCCAGAGTCTTTTTCTGGAACCCGCAGCTCATTGGACACCTTCCTAATGGCTGCGGGATTTTTTTTGCCTGAAAAACTTCTCTGTGCGCCATATTAAATCCCTGCCTGACGACAGCAAAACATAAGAAACCCCTGATACAACCCTAACCCATTGATCATTCAATCTATTTTCCTATCTGAACCCACAGAAATCTGCTTCAACTTTGTCCATAAATTTCTTTTGCCCTCCATTTTGCTCGCGTAAAAACCCACGACCAGACAAAACTTCCCTTGACGGCCTTTCGCTCAATTTGTATTTTGTATCCAAAATACAAACAAGAACACTCATAAAAGAGGTCATCACAATGAAAAAAACAATAACCTGTCTACTTTCCGCCGCTCTTTTGGCAACAACTCCTGTTAAGGCTGACACCCTTGATAACGTGGTTGACCGGGGCGAGCTACGTTGCGGAGTCGTACTGGATTTCCCTCCTATCGGCTATCGCGATGCCAATAACAATCCCGCGGGCTTCGATGTGGACTACTGCAACGATCTGGCCAAGGCATTGGAAGTAGAAGCAAAAATCATCCCTGTTACCTGGTCTGAGCGTCTGCCGATCATCGCCACCGGCCGTGCCGATGTGGTGTTTGGTGCAACGTCAGACAGCCTGGCCCGCGCACGTACTGTGGGCTTCAGCATTCCTTACGCGATCTACTTCGCTCAGGGCGTGGTGAACAACAAGGTTGAAATCAACAGCTTTGAAGATATGCGAGGTAAACGGGTCGCTGCAGCGATTGGCACTGTTCCGGAGCAGGAGTGGCTGAAGATTGCTAAAGAGTGGGGCGAAGAAGATCTTTATCAGAGCTACCAGTCTGAAAATGAAGTTTTCCTGGCGGTTGCTCAGGGCAAAGCGGATATCGGTATTACCACCAACACCGCTGTGAAGCCGATTACCAGCCAGTTTAAGACACTTACCGCCGGCCCGCGCATGCCATGGACCGCAGATTACACTTCTATCGTCGGTAAACGCACCGATGTCACCTGGCTGAATTACCTCAATCTGTTTGTAACCCATCAGGTTCGCTCCGGACGTTACGAGGAGCTGTGGGGCAAATATGTGGGCAATAACGTGCCTGAACTACGCATTCCGGGTGTGATGTACTAATCCCGCCATCTGTTCTGATTCGTTAAAGACCAAAGCTCCGCTCGTTCAGGGCGGAGCTTATTGAGGTAACCCTCCATGTTTGAATACAACTTTCACTGGCGACCTGTGCTGAAAAGCCTGCCGGATCTGCTTCAGGCGGGCCTGCTGACCCTTGAAGTCGCAGTCCTGTCCATGGTGATCGGCATCACTATTGGTCTTTGTCTGGCGTTAATGCGGATGAAGCTGAATGGCCCGCTGAAATGGTTTGCGGTCAGCTGGATCGAGATGGCGCGAAATACGCCAGTGCTGTTTCAGCTGTTCTTCTTCGGCTTTGGTCTGGGTGCTATGGGTGTCAACCTGCCCCCTTACGTCATCATTGTGACGGGACTGAGTTTTAACTGCGCCGGTTATCTGGCGGAGAACTTCCGGGGTGGCTTTCAGGCTGTGCCGGATACTCAGATTAACGCAGCCCGTTGCCTCGGCATGAATGGCTGGCAGACCTACACCCGCATTGTGATTCCTCAGGTGTTCCGCATCGTTTACCACCCGATCACCAATCAGATGGTATGGGCGGTTCTGATGTCTTCTCTGGGGATGATGATCGGCTTCCGTGAACTCAGCGGCGAAACACAGTTCTTTGCCAGCCGCACCTTCCGCATCTTTGAGTATTTCGCGGTAACCGCGGTGGTTTATTACGTGATCGTCAAACTGATTCTTGGCTCATCCCGACTGCTATCGGCGCGCCTGTTCCGGTACTAATGAGACTGAAACCATGCAAGAAACAATAACTTTTTTCAGCGGCTTCGGAGCTCCAGACCTTTGGTTTCTGGCAGATGCCGCCTTAAAAACACTGTGGATCTCCCTCCTGTCCATCAGCATCGGTACGGTGCTGGGCATGATCTTTGGCTGGATGCTGCACGAAGGCAAATGGATGGCTGCAGCGACCATAGGCTCGATTCTGGATATTTTCCGCTCCGTGCCTCTGATCATTCAGCTGGTGCTTTTTTACAACTTTGCACCCATCGTGGGGCTAAGTCTTGACCCTTTCGGCTCCGGGGTTGTGATCTTAACGATCTACACTGCCGCACTGGTTTCCAACGTCGCACGAGGTGGGATTGAGGCCGTGCCGGTCTCCATGCGTAAGGCATCACGCTCTCTGGGTATGAGCTACTGGCAGGATCTGTTTCATATCGTTCTGCCCATTGGCGGACGCGCGGTTTTTCCAGCCTGGATCGGGGTGGTACTGGGCGTCATGAAAGACAGTGCACTGGTATCGGTTCTCGGTTATGTCGAGCTACTGAAAGCCAGTCAGATTCTGATCACCCGTACCCAGGAACCCTTCCTGATTCTGGCACTGGCAGGCGCCTTCTACTTCGCCCTGTCTTATCCAATTTCCCGCTACGCGGCCAAGTTTGAACAACGGTGGGCACAATGATTGAGATTCGTGATCTTCATAAACACTTCGGCGATCTGCACGTTCTGAAAGGAATCGATCTGGACGTTAAAAAAGGCGAAGTGCTGTCGGTAATCGGCTCTTCCGGTTCCGGTAAATCCACACTGCTTTACTGCATCAACAGTCTGGAAAAAATTCAGAAGGGCTCAGTAAAAATCGATGGTATCGATGTACACGCAAAAAATACGGATGTTAACCAGCTGCGCCAGAAGCTGGGCATGGTGTTCCAGCAGTGGAACAGCTTCCCGCATCTGACAGCGATGGAAAACGTAGCATTGGCACCCCGCATCGTTAAAGGCAAATCCAAAGAGGAAGCTCTGCATATTGCGGAAACGCAACTAAAACATGTTGGCCTTGGAGACAAGCTTAAAAACTATCCCTCTGCCCTCTCCGGTGGTCAGCAACAGCGTCTGGCAATCGCCCGCGCTTTAGCGATGGAACCGGAATACATGCTGTTTGATGAAGCCACCTCCGCCCTTGACCCTGAAAAGGTCGGCGAGGTTCTGGACACCATGCGCCTTCTCGCAGAAGAAGGCATGACCATGATCTGTGTGACCCATGAGATGGGCTTCGCCCGTGATGTCTCTGACAGAGTGGCTTATTTCCATCAGGGAGTGATGGAAGAGATCGGCCCACCGGAACAGATTTTTGACGCGCCGATTTCAGAACACACACAAAAATTCCTGGCCAATGTGCGCTGATCACCAGCCTTTTAGCCAACCACTGACATTAAAACCAAAAGAACAACTGACCATAAGGTAAAAAAATAATGAACAATAATATCTTCACCGGAACGATGCCTGCCCTGATGACCCCCTGCAAAGCTGACCGTACACCAGACTTTGATGCATTGGTAAAAAAGGGTCATGAGATGATCGAAGCCGGCATGTCTGCAGTCGTTTACTGCGGCTCTATGGGAGATTGGCCACTGCTAAGCGATGAACAACGCATGGAAGGTGTTGAGCGTCTGGTCAACGCAGGTATCCCGGTCATTGTGGGTACAGGTGCGATCAATACCAAATCTGCGGTGGCTCACGCCGCCCACGCAGAAAAAGTGGGTGCGGCGGGTCTGATGGTTATTCCCCGTGTACTGTCCCGTGGCCCTGTGATTGCCGCACAGAAAGAACACTTTAAAGCGATTCTGGAAGCTTCTCCCAGTATCCCTGCCATCATCTACAACAGCCCGGTTTACGGCTTCTCCACCCGCGCGGATCTCTTCTTCGCCCTGCGCGCCGAGCACCCTAACCTGGTTGGCTTTAAAGAGTTTGGCGGTGATGAAGCGATGCGCTACGCCGCAGAAAACATCACCTCTCAGGATGAAAACGTCACCCTGATGGTGGGTGTGGACACCGCTGTATTCCACGGGTTTGTGAATTGCGGTGCCACCGGTGCCATTACCGGTATCGGTACGGCTCTGCCGAAGGAAGTGCTACTACTGTGCGCCCTGTCCAAAAAAGCTGCAGCCGGTGATGCCGAAGCGCGCCAGCGTGCGCTGGAACTGGAAGCCGCCTTTAACGTACTGGCAAGCTTTGATGAAGGCCCAGAACTGGTACTCTTCTTTAAATACCTGCTGGTACTGAACGGTGAAGAGGAATACCGCCTGCACTTCAACGAGACAGACGAGCTGAACGCCGCTCAGCGCCGCTACTGTGAAGACCAGTACAACCTGTTCAAATCATGGTTTGCTAACTGGAGCAAACAAGGTGGAGTAATCGCAGAATGCATGTCGTAGACAGCCATACCGAAGGCGAACCGACCCGCGTCATTCTGTCCGGGGGGCCCGATCTTGGATCGGGGCCTCTGGCCGAACGCGCCAAACGTCTCGCCACAGAACATCAGGACCTTTACCGCTCACTGGTGAAAGAACCCTACGGCCAGGAAGCCATGGTAGGCGCGTTGCTGGTTGAACCGGTTGATCCGGAATGCGTTGCCGGCGTGATCTATTTCGATGCCGCAGCAGTGATCGGCATGTGTGGTCACGGCACCATAGGTGTCGCCGCGACTCTCGCCCATATCGGCAAAATAGGTATCGGTGTTCACAAGCTGGAAACCCCGGTGGGCGTAGTCGAGATAGAACTGACCGACAGCAATACCGTTTCTGTCACTAACGTGGACAGCTACCGTCTGGAGAAAGACCGCACGATTCAGGTGGAAGGCATAGGCCCTAACGGTGGATCAATAGAAGTCAAAGGCGATATCGCCTGGGGCGGCAACTGGTTCTTTATGGTCAACGACAGCCCTGCTGCAGTTCGTCCTGATAACCTGATGGCGCTGACTCAGACGGCGGTTGCGATTCGCAAAACACTGGAAAAAGAGGGCATTACCGGAGGTGATGGCGGCATTATCGACCATATTGTGCTCTTTGGCGATGCACTGACAGAACAAGGACACAGCCGTAACTTTGTCCTCTGCCCGGATAACGCCTATGACCGCTCTCCTTGCGGCACCGGCTGTTCCGCTCGACTGGCCTGTTTAGCCGCAGATGATCTGCTGCCGCCGGATCAGGAAATTCTGCAGGAAAGCGTGATCGGCAGTAGTTATCGCATCCGTTATCAGCCAGCACCTGAGGGCAAAATCAGCCCGACCATTACCGGTCAGGCCTTTGTCACCCGGGATGCCACCCTGATCTTTAACGAGCAGGACCCGCTGAGAAACGGGATCGATCTGGGCGTTTAACGCATCTGTTTAATAAGAATAACTTCAGGGATCACCGTTTCCATGAATCAAAGCGAAACCTCTTACGATGTGATTGTGATCGGTGCCGGCATAATCGGCATCAGCAGCGCGCTGAAACTCCAGTCCGAGGGCCACCGGGTTCTGGTGCTGGACCGCAGCGGTGTTGCCAAAGAAACCTCTTTCGGTAACGCAGGGGCGTTCGCCTTTGCCGATATCGTGCCACTGGCAACCCCAGGCATTATGCGTAAAGCGCCAAAATGGCTGCTGGACCCACTGGGGCCGCTGAGCATTAAACCGGCTTACGCCCTGAAGATTATTCCCTGGATGCTTAAATTCTGGCGCGCCAGCTGGCAGGACAAATATCAGGCGGCAATGACGGCTCAGGCCAGTCTGATGGCTTTGTCGAAAGCGGCGCTGGAGCGCCAGATCAAAGCGGTAAACGGCGAAGCCATGATGCGCCGCGAAGGTCAGCTGCAACTCTATGAAGGTGAAGCGGAATTCAACGCCAGTCTGCCCGGCTGGAAAACCCGCATGGAACATGGCGTAGTGTGTGAACTGCTGGAGTCACCGGAGGCGATCGCCAAAATCCAGCCCGGTATCGATCCTCGTTTCACCCACGGTGGCTTCACGCCGGAATGGATCAACACCACAGATCCGGAAGCCTGGACACTGCACCTTTATCAGGCGTTCACCAATAAAGGTGGCCGCTATGAAAATGCCAGCGTCAGCCGTCTGATCCCTCAGGGGGATGGCGTGCTGCTGCAGCTATCTGACGATAGCGATCAGCAAAGCAAAAGCTACAGTGCCAAGCGAGTTGTAGTCGCTGCCGGAGCCTGGTCAAAAACCCTTGCCGCAAGCCTTGGGGAAAAGATTCCGCTGGAAACCGAACGGGGCTACAACACCACTTTGCCGAAAGGTGATTTTGAGCTGAACACCCATGTCACCTTCAGCAATCACGGCTTTGTGGTCAGCAAGATCGGCGATCAGATCCGGGTTGGTGGTGCAGTGGAACTGGGCGGCCTGCATCTGAAACCCAACTATCAGCGCTCTAGGGTGCTGCTGGATAAAGCAGCCCGCTTCCTCAAGGACTTCAATAAAGAGGATGGCAAACAGTGGATGGGCTTTCGTCCCTCCATACCGGACAGCCTGCCAGTGGTGAGCTATTCAGCCAAAACAGATCGCGTGATCTACGCCTTTGGCCACGGCCATCTGGGGCTAACTCAATCAGCAGGTACGGCAGAACTGGTAGCCGCTCTGGTAAGCGATGAAGAGCCACCGATTTCGGTTGCGCCCTTCTCGGCAAATCGCTTCTAAAGCCTCAACAGAATACACAACACCAAAAAACAATAAGAAGCGGCGGTTAGCGTTGGATTCAACCATTCAGTGCAAAACCACCGCCAGAACGCTGGTGTTTTACCAGCGACAGGAGCTAAGCAATGCGAAGTTGTAAAACACTGCATGTGATCTCCGCCCACGCCGAAGGCGAAGTGGGCGATGTGATTGTTGGCGGCGTTCTGCCTCCACCGGGGGATACCCTTTGGGAGCAACGCGCCTTTATCGCCAAAGACGAAACCCTGCGAAATTTTGTTCTGAATGAACCCCGTGGCGGCGTCTTCCGCCACGTTAATCTTCTGGTGCCACCCAAGCATCCGGATGCAGACGCCGCCTTTATTATTATGGAACCGGAAGACACCCCACCAATGTCCGGCTCGAATTCGATCTGTGTGTCTACCGTGCTGTTAGATGGCGGCCTGATTCCCATGCAGGAACCTTTTACCGATCTGACACTGGAAGCCCCCGGCGGTCTGGTTAAGGTTCGCGCCGCCTGCCGAAACGGTAAGGCCGAGCGTATCTTTGTGCAGAACGTTGCCAGCTTCGCTGACAAGATAGGTGTCAGCCTTGAGGTTGAAGGTATCGGAACCCTCACCGTAGATACCGCCTACGGTGGTGACAGCTTTGTGGTGGTGGATACCGAACAGCTGGATCTCGAGATTAACGAAGCTAACGCCAAAAAACTGGCGCAGCTGGGGGTAAAAGTCACCAACGCCGCCAACGAACAACTGGGCTTCAGCCACCCGGATAATCCGGACTGGGATCATATCTCCTTCTGCGCGTTCTGCGGGCCGCTGACCAAAACCGAAACCGGCTTTAAAGGCCGTTCTGCGGTAGCGATTCAACCGGGCAAGATCGACCGCTCGCCCACAGGTACGGCGGTATCAGCCCGTATGGCGCTGATGGCCGCCAAAGGCATGATGCAGGAAGGCGATGAATTTAAGGCGGAATCCATTATCGGCTCGACCTTTACCGGCAAGATTCTGAAGCATACAAAACTTGAAAGCGGCCACCCCGCCATTACCCCCCAAATTAGTGGTCGGGGTTGGATTACCGGTACCCATCAGCATATGCTGGATCCGGATGATCCCTGGCAGGAAGGCTACCGGTTAAGCGATACCTGGGGAGCCTGATCCGTTAAGACTCTCGCCTCTGTTAAGAGCCACGACCTTGTTAAGACTCAAGACTGTGTTAAGACCCACTACACATCAGGAACTACTGTGCGCGTCCCTTCCTTACCTGTGTAGTTTTGCTAAAGAATCCCACTGCTTGTTGGGTTCTTTAGCTTTTTTATTTATGCCCTTTTCATTCTGACCAACCGAGCATTGAAAAGAACTGCGACGAATAAATAACGCCTAATAAATAACGACAAACAAACATCAACAAAATCACTAAGTAGAGCGTCCTATGCCGAACAACATCACCTTGTCACTTGAAGACGTAAAAACACTGAGCCTGTCGGTACTGACCCAAAACGGCTACAGCGAAGCACATGCCTCAGCCATTACCGATGTGATCTACGCCTGCCAGCTGGATGATTGCCACTCTCATGGTCTGTTTCGACTCTTTATGTGCGCTGAAACCATGCGTGGCGGTCAGGTCGATGGTCATGCCCTTCCCACGATTACCGAACCCGGTCCCGCGGTGGTTAAAGCTGATGCCAACAAAGGAATCTCCCTTCTGGCTCTGAACGAGGCGATGCCCCTGCTGGTGGAGAAAGCCATAACCAATGGCATTGCCGCCCTTGCCATCAATAACTGCTTCCACTTCTCTGCCCTCTGGCCGGAAGTTGAGATGCTGTCGGCTCAGGGCTTAGCCGGGATCGCCATGGTGCCAAGCCACGCCTGGGTCGCACCGGCTGGCGGCACACGAGGCACACTGGGTACTAACCCTCTGGCCTTCAGCTGGCCACGTCTGGAAAAAGATCCCTTCACCTTTGACTTTGCCACCAGCCAGTTTGCCCGTGGCGAGATCGAGCTTTACCGCCGTGCCGGTAAGCCCCTGCCTGAGGGCGTCGCCATTGATAAAAACGGTGAGCCAACAACAGATCCTGAGGCTGCGATGGAAGGCGCTATGCTGACCTTCGGCGGTTATAAAGGCTCGGCTCTGTCCATCATGATCGAACTGATAGCAGGCCCTTTAATTGATGATCTGACCAGTCTGGAAAGTATGGCTGCGGCGGATGGGAATACCGGCGCGCCCTACCACGGTGAGATTATTATTGCGATGAACCCTGAAATGCTGAGCGGCGGGAAAGTGGCACAAAATGATGAACGGGCAGAACGTCTGTTCGCGGATATTATCGATCAGGGTGCGCGCCTGCCGTCACAGCGCCGCTATCAGGCTCGGGCGCGTAATCTGGAACGAAATGCGCTGGAGATTCCTGCACAGCTGTATCAGGATATTCTCAAACTGAAGGGCTAAGCCCCTTCTTTTTCTTCTCATTATTAACAGCCCGCTTTTTTATCGGCAAAAGAAACGCCCCTTGCGAAGTGATTCGCAAGGGGCGCTTTTTGTCGGCTTTCCTTCTCTCGGGGTCGCACAACCCCGTCCGACAAAACTGTTTCCTTAGCCTTTGATTATATGACTTATAGTTGAAGATCAGCTGGCAACAAGGCCGCAGGAATATCCTGATAGCACACCGGACGCAGGAAACGGCGGATCGACAGCGTACCAACCGAGGTTGCGCCAAAGTTAGTGGATGCTGGGTAAGGACCACCGTGCACCATGCTGTCACACACTTCAACACCGGTCGGGAAGCCGTTGGCCAGAACACGACCCGCTTTACGCTCCAGAACCGGCATCAGCTGACGACCCAGCTGGGTATCACTGTCAGCGGTTTCATCCAGATGCAGAGTACAGGTCAGCTGCCCCTGCAGGCTGTTGGCAATCGCCAGCATCTCTTCTTCAGAATCTACGGTTACCACCACACCTAGCGGGCCGAAGACCTCTTCCGCCAGAATCTCATTCTCCAGCCAGTTGCTACCGGTAGTTGAGAACAGGTAAGGCGTGGCATCCCGCAGATCGCAGGTGGTAGTCAGTACTTCACGTACACCGGAGGTGGCTGAGATGCGCTTCTGACCTGAACGATAAGCTTCTGCAATACCATCGGTCAGCATGGTTTGTGCAGGAACGTCTGCCAGTACGGAACGGGCAGTTTCCAGAAACAGATCCGCTTCTGCCCCTTTTTTCAGTACCGCAATCCCCGGATTGGTACAGAACTGACCGGCCCCCATGGTCAGCGACTGAACCCAGCCTTTTGCCAGTGCATCACCACGATTGGCAACCGCCGCAGGCAACAGGAACATAGGGTTCACTGAACCCAGCTCACCAAAGAAAGGGATCGGCTCAGGACGTGCAGCACATTGATCAAACAGCGCACGACCACCGGCCAAAGATCCCGTAAAGCCAACCGCTTTGATCAAAGGATGCTGAACCAGAGCAGAACCCACCGTACGATCACCACCCTGAATCAGACTGAAAACACCGGGATGAATACCGCATTTCTCAACGGCTGCAGCAATCGCTTCCGCAACGATCTCACCGGTTCCCGGGTGAGCACTGTGACCTTTGACCACCACAGGGCAACCCGCGGCCAGCGCTGCTGCGGTATCACCACCAGCTGTAGAAAACGCAAGCGGGAAGTTAGAAGCACCAAACACCGCCACAGGGCCAATCGGACGCTGGATCATTTTGAGATCCGCACGAGGCAGCGGTTGACGCTCCGGCAAGGCCTCATCGTGACGCTTATCCAGATAATCCCCCTGCTCAATGTGCTGAGCAAAAAGGCGTAACTGTCCCACTGTGCGCCCCCGCTCCCCCATCAGGCGTGCTTCCGGCAGACCCGTTTCAGAACAACCGATCTCGGTAATAGCATCAGCACGGGCCTCAATCTCATCAGCAATAGTGTTCAGAAAAGCAGAGCGAGTTTCGCGGCTACTGTAGCCAAACTCGATAAAGGCTGCCTCAGCAGCGTCTACCGCTGCA
Source organism: Oceanospirillum sp. (assembly GCA_048264105.1). GTDB lineage: Bacteria > Pseudomonadota > Gammaproteobacteria > Pseudomonadales > Halomonadaceae > Oceanospirillum. Next base: position 458,322 of record JBLXDJ010000004.1, on the reverse strand, counting down.
TTAACGTGATCAGGGCTGCCCTTGGAGAAGACGAATGCCTCTCCATAAGCCGGTGAGGACTGAAAGGTTTCTTCACCGGCCATCCATTGACCAGCGATCAAATGTTTACCGTGGGGCTGAAAAGACATGGATACATGCTCCTGTTGTTGGTTTTTATTCTATCGTTCTGAAAATCCGTCAGTCGTACTATACTGCCACAAATAGGATAATGTATCCAATATCCTATTTGTGGCATCAGATTAAGAAGGGGTGAACATCAGAGAAAACATGATATGGCGGAGCTAGCACCACGTTGACGAGGGAAATCCACTGGCACCAACAATAAAAGACATAAAAAAAGTATCTTTGTGGTTTATAAAGATCTAACTTTTAGATACCTTATCAACTCCAGACCCATGGTCGCTCTCGGAGTATGAAAAAGCATGATCAGTGCCCCACTGCTGAACACCAACGACACCCTCGACCGCCTGGGAGGCGACAAAAAGCTCTGCGGCCAACTCTTTCAGGAATTTATCCGCCTCTACGAAGGCTTTGCTGTTGAGCTGCAGGCTCTGATTGATCATCAGGCATGGCATGAAGCGTCAGAAGCCACTCACCGGCTCAAAGGCATCGCCTTAAATGTGGGCGCTGAGCAACTGGCCGCCTGCGCCACTACACTGGAAACCGAGCTGAAAGAGCATCAGCAGGCGACAGCCCTTACGACACTACTGGAACTCCTGCCTCCAACCTTCGCCGTACTGCAGGAGAATGCCGATCGCCTGCTGACCGAAGCAAACAGCATGAACATCGACGGCCATCTCTCTGCCAATGAGATTAAAGAGCAGCTTGCCGAGGCCAAATCCTGGTTTGATACCGATTACGGCAAGGCGTTAAAACTTATCGAACAGCTGGCAGCACAGTGCCCCGAAGCGAAACATCCTGAGATCCATCAGCTATCAGAGCTGATGAAGCGCTTTAATATCATCAGCGCCCGCAAAGCACTGCACCAGCTTGTCCTTTCATCCAGTCAGGAAACCAATCTATGAATACCTCTTCTCAGGCAACTGTTCTGATCGTTGATGATTCCCCCATCGATATCAGCTTTCTGGTCAGTGGGCTGACGGACAACTTTGCCATTATTGTCGCCAATAACGGTCAGATGGCACTGGAACTAGCTCAGGAGCGTCAGCCGGATGTTATTCTGATGGATGTTTCCATGCCGGGACTGGATGGCTATGAGTGCTGCCGTCAACTGAAACAGATGGAAAGCACCCAGCATATCGAGGTGATTTTTGTCTCGGCTCACAGCAGTGTGGAAGAGAAGATAAAAGGCTACGACGCCGGTGGTTCGGATTATGTCGGCAAGCCGGTGATCCCGGATGAGCTGCAACAAAAAGTTCGCATCGCCGTCGAACACAAACGCCAGCGGGAACACTATATTCAGGCACACCAGCCCACCGAGTGGCTGAGCACCACAGAAGAACAATCCATTCTGGTGAACTACCTCAAATCCGCCAGTCGTACCGGTTCCGCCTCTGAACTGGGCGATTACCTGCTAAGCGCGATTAAAAGTCTCAGACTCTCTGCCTGCTGCTATATCAACTTTTCCAAGGGTGAGATTGTCCGGGCCACTGATCGCGTGACCCCACTGGAAACCGATCTGCTGGCACAGATCATTGGCTCCCACCGGGTACTGGAAGATGAGGGCCGCCTGATGATCGCCTGCGATCAGGTCGCCGTTCTGATCCGGGATATTCCGGAAGATCGGGAGATCGCTCAACGCTTCAGAAATCATCTGGAAACCCTGATCGGGGAAACCGGGCATTTTCTCCAACAGATCGAACACCACACCGAACTGGCCGGATTGATGTCCAAAATGCAGAACGCCCTGCTGGACGTCAATACCGAGCAGGAACGGATCGAGAAACAGGGGCAGGACCTTTTTGATCATCTGCTGAGCGATATCCATACCGCCTTTGACGACTGGGGACTGATGGAGTCTCAGGAGAAGCAGCTTCTGAGTCTGATCCACCAATCCATGAGTAATATGCAACAGTGCTACGAATCCGGCACCAATAAAGATGAAGCCCTGCGCCCGGTACTGGATCGCCTGATCGCAATGAGCTGACAGTCATCGGCAATAAAAGAAGGCTGATAAAAGCCAATAGCCTGATACGCAACCGCCCGGCATCTCACGGGAGATCCGGGCGGTGTTTTCTGGCTACCGACTTTGAGATTCAGGACGAACTCAGGATGCCTCTTCCTCAGCAGCCCTTTTGGCAGAGATCAGCTCCAGCATCTGCAGCTTAGTGTTCTCGATATGAGAACGCAGCATTTCACAGGCAGCATCCACATCACCACTCCGCGCCAGATCCAGTAACGACTGGTGATCTTTCTGAGCATTGTCTGATTTATTCAGCTCATCAATATGCATACCAACGTAACGGTTGGACTGCACACTAGCCCGTTCCAAGAGAGCTTTAGTCAACTCACGGCCGGAGGCCTCGTACAGCTTATTATGGTATTCCTCATTCAGAGGCCCCCACTCAGCTACCTGACCGGAAGCATAGGATTTTTTCATCGCTTCCAGAATTTCCTCACACTCCGCGAAGTCCTGCTCAGTCATATTCGGAATGGAGCGTCGGAAAAGATCCACTTCCAGCAGCATGCGCACATCAAAGATCTCGGCGATCTCCTCCAGCGTATGCTTGGTAACCGTCGCACCCCGGTTGTTCTGGAAGACCACCAGGCCTTCCGCATCCAGACGCTTGAGCGCCTCCCGGATCGGCATACGGGACACATCATATTCATCAGCGAGCAACTCCTGACGGATCAACTCCCCTTCAACCAGATCACCTGAAAGAATGCGCTTGCGCAAATCAGCGACGATAACATCTGGTAAACTCTGGCGAACAACAGCCCTCTTTTGAGCCACGTCACTCCCCCTCTTACACTCAATGGAAGCCTCTTACAGCACGCATCATCATTAAATGATGATTATCAAACGTGTAAGCAGCTTCAGCGTTAAACCACAATACTTTCGGATACAGTATCCAAAATACAAAACCAACTTGCCGGTATTATACCTACCTAAAGGCCAGATCGGTGAATTTATTAGCGTAAACTTCAGTCTAATATTGCGGCGCACCCTTCCTTTGCACCTCGACTGATAGCTCCTCCTATCATATATACAGCCTCCGATTCCTAAAATGCCTGTGGCAGTACCACCTCGGTCAGCAACCCTATCTGCTTCAACGATTCAGAATTTTCCTCCCTTTTTCCCCCTTCATTCCCCTCTCGCTATGGCTCACTCCTTGCGTTAACACTCGGATCAGGGGAGCCAGAACAGGTCTCTTTTTTTCGGCTGCAAATTCCCCGAACGCTGAATGAGCGTCTAATCTGAATGAACGCTATCGAAGAGTTTATGACCGTGAAGCATTTACGACTGCTGAAACTTACCACTGTTACAACAAGGCGCGCTGAACATGCACAGCAACCGAAAAGGATTTCACTATGACTGAGCAAAAAAATATCCGTCTTTTAGGCATCGAACTTTCACCTCTGGAACTGAGATCCGGTCGCTGGGTACTGCAGGAGTGGCAGATCGATCAGCTTTGGCCGGCTCCCGATACGGCACCCGATAACAGTGCACCTGAGAATCAAAAACAGGAAGGCCTTAAAGAGCAGAGCCCTGACGGCAACCCCCTCACCTGGCTGCCGCTGGAGCTGCATCGGGATGAGCGCAGCGCTTACCGCTTTAATCTTAATTCCGTTGTGCCCCATCTGTTTGTTCTCTGTGATGACACCGAAGGCGATGAGTGGCTGCCGATGCAGATTACCGCCTGTCAGGATCTTGCCGCCTCCTGGCTGGACGGCGAACAGAAGGTTCTGGAATACCCGATGCCGGAAGCCCTTCAGTGCTGGATGGAAGCCTTTATTACGGAGCATGGCGAACTGATCGAAGTAAAAAGAAAGAAACGCTACGCCGGTGAAAAAAAGGACAAAGGCAGGGAGTCACCGAACAGTGAAAACAGCTGCCAGAGCGACAACACATCAGTAGAAAGAGGAGGTCATTCGTGAGCGAAAAAGGCCTATTTTCACGCTGGGCACAGCGCAAACAACAGGTACAGGAGCAGGAAGCCCTTGAGCAGCAGCAAGCGCTGGAAAAACAACAGGCGCTTGAAAGCCAGCAGACCGCTGACAACCTGAAAAGCGCTGAACAGGTCGAAGTAACAGGTTCTGAGGCAAACCCTCAAAACAGCCAGACGATCAGCTCATCTGACAAGGTAGCAGGGCGAGGCCTGCAGACCGCAGAGCATCAACCGCTGGCAGCAGGCGAAACTGAAAACACACCATCCGATAAACCGCTTTCAGATGAAGATATGCAGGATGTTGAAGCCATCGACGGCAACAGCAACGTCAGTGCTTTTTTCAGCGAAGGCGTCAGTGAAAAACTGCGCAAACAGGCGCTGAAAGCGATGTTCCTGAAGCCTGAGTTCAACGTGCGTGACGGCATGGATGATTACGATCTGGACTATACCGATGTCAAAGAGCTGTCCAGCGACGTTGCTGCCGGCCTGCGCAAATGGTTCAAAAACAAAGATCCGCTTGATCTTGAGAGCGCATCTTCCGATGGCTCTGCTTCTGCAAATCAGGTTGAAACAGGCGCTGAAGCCGCCGCTGGTGCAGCTACTCAGCAGCCGGGCGAGAGTGAGAATACGGGTGAAAATGACGGCGACAATAACGCCGCGTCACCGGAATCCGGTGCTGAACAGATGGCGTCAGATGAGACACAAAGTAGCGCATCCCAGGCCGTTAACGAAGGCGCTGGCGAGCAGACCGCCTCAGAAAACCCTGCGCCAGATCAAAATAAAACTGACCTTGCGTCAGGTAAGGCGACATCTGTGGATTCTGCTCCGGCAGAACAACGGAGCTGAACGCCGGAAATCAACACGCGCCAGATTGACGCGAACGTCAACCTGGCAAGCAAAACCTTAGACCAAAGTATAAAAATCATTACAAAACAAGCTGATAAGCCACCAGCAGGGCTTTTAGGGGAAGCAAAAGACTCACGATAACCCGAATAAAAAGAGGGACAAAATGGGGCGTTTTCCAAAACCACCCATTTAGTCCGGACAAAATGTCCCATAGCGATACAAAACAACATAGCGAAACAGAGCAAAGCAGAACCAAGCGCTTTTTGTTTTCGGAATTCCGGGTCTGGCACTTGCTGTAGCAAGAGACGACAAACCTGAAAAAAGAATGCCTGAGCGGCACTCGAATAAAACCGGTCATTCCAACAATAAGAAAACAACAGCCGAGATAAGGTCTCCGCTTTGCTCAGCTCTTTAAGAGACACGCCCACTTAACGGCGTTACAGAAAAGCTCTTACAGAGATAACAGCGGATGAGGAAAACTAATGACAGCTCAGTTCACTGAACAGCAGCGCCAACAACAAGCAAGCAACCACCAGGCTCGCACCCGCGCACTTGGTGCTTTGTCGCGTCCACAGAATTTAGCTGCCCCATCGGTCACCTATGAAGCGGGCGGCCATCTGTTAATTATTGGTGCGGATGACCTGACCCGTTTAGCGGCCTGCGAACTTCTGACCCAGTCTGAAGAGGGCACCATCAGCATCAAAGCAGACGCCGGTGTGAAATCCATCAGCCTGCTGATTACCGATGCGGTACAGAATCCCGGAAACGATGCCCTTGAGCAGGCATTGATCCAAACTGAAAAACTGCCGGTTGCTTACGGCAATCTGAACGAGCTGAAAGGTTATCTGGGCGAATTTCAGGCCCTGATCAAACCAACCTCTACGGACAGCGCCAATGCCGACAGCATTGAAGCGATGGATCTGGCTCCTGCACTGATCCACCGCAGCCACTTTGATCTTGTTCTGGATCTGGGTCGTGAGCCGGCACTGGCTCAGGAACTCTCCCCTCCGGGCTATTTCGCAATCAACGGTGAGTCCGCTGATTCTCTGGCATCCGTACTGGAACAACTGCCTGATTTTGATGGCGAGTTCGAGAAGCCACTTTATTTCCGTATCAACAACGATATCTGCGCCCATGCCGGTCGTGGTAAAACCGGCTGCACCCGCTGTCTGGATGTTTGTCCTGCGGATGCGATCTCCAGTATCAATAATCAGATCGAAGTCGACTCCTATCTCTGCCACGGCGCCGGCAGCTGTTCTACCGCCTGCCCCACCGGCGCGATCAGCTATGGCATGCCAAAGGCTGAGATGATGGCCGATTACCTGACCCGCCTGCTGGCTCACTACCGAGATCAGGGCGGACAGGATGCTGTACTCGTCTTCCATGCCGATGAGCAGGCGGTTGCAACCGAACAACTGGCCTCCAACATGCTGCCGATAGCACTGGAGGAGATCGCCACTGTCGGTATGGAACTTTGGCTGCACGCCTTAAATGAAGGCGCTTCACGCATCATCTTCCTGACTTCCAATAAAGACGATCACCGCACCCCGACCAGCCTGATTCAACTGCTGGAGCGGGAAACCAAACTGGGCAATCAGATTCTGACCGCTATGGGTTACGCCGATAACAGCCTTAGCCTGTGCGCTGATATCACCCTGCTTTCTGAGAATAGTCAGTCTAAAGCTGAAACAAACGGCATTCAGGTTGCACCGGCCTCTGTTACGGCAAGTCCGGTTCAGAACTTCGGTGAAGCACCCTCGAAACGTCAGCGCCTGATCAGCAATATTAACCGCCTGCAGCAGCTAGCTCCGGCCGATGCCAAAACACCTGAACTAATCCCACTGGCAGCCAGTGCGCCATTCGGCGAGATCCGCATTGATGGCGATGCCTGCACCCTTTGCTTCTCCTGCGCCAGTATCTGTCCGACTCAGGCACTGCAAACCGCTAAAGACGCGCCCGCTATTCTGTTTACCGAGATGGATTGCGTGCAGTGCGGCCTGTGTGAAAGCGCCTGCCCGGAGAACGCCATCAGCCGTGATCAGCGCTTTATCTTCAACAGAGAAGTTCGTGATAACCCGCGCCCCCTGCATAAAGATGAAGCCTTCTGCTGTCTGGATTGCGGCAAGCCATTCGCCCCGACCAGCACCGTCAACAAGATGAAAGACAAACTGAAAGATCACAGCATGTTCGCCGGCGAAGCACTGCGTCGTCTTGAGCTGTGCGAAGACTGCCGCGTGAAAGATATTTATCGCGGTCTGGCTGCCGATCCACAAGCTCAGCTGAACCTGTAATCGAGGGAGAATAAAGATGACGACTGAACAAAATATGTCCCTCGCCCAGCCCGCAATCAGCGAACACGATCTGCTGCGGGCGGATATTTACAGCCTGCTGGCAGCACTGCTGCGCGGCGTACCCACTGAAGAGATGATTCAGTGGCTGAATGAACTGGAAACCGACGAACACGACGGCTCTGACATGGGCAAAGCCTGGAGCGGTCTGCAACTGGCAGCACGTCATGCACAACAGAATCAGCTGGAAGACGAATACCAGCAGCTCTTTATCGGCCTGGGCCGTGGTGAGCTGGTGCCCTATGGCTCCTGGTATCTGACCGGTTCCCTGATGGAAACCCCACTGGCGATTCTGCGTCAGGATCTGAAACTGCTGGGTTTTGAGCGTCAGGAAAGCGTTAAAGAACCTGAAGATCATGCTGCAGCACTGTTTGAAGTGATGGCATTTCTGATTATGAGTGGCGCGGGCAGCACCACCCAGAAAAGCTTCTACGAACGCCATCTGGCGGAGTGGATCGGTCGCTTCTTCCGGGATCTGCAAAAGGCCGATTCCGCAGTGTTCTACAGCGGTGTCGCGACTCTGGGGCGGGCATTTACCGACTTTGAGACCGACAACATGGCCGCTATCAAAGAGCAGGCTGTCGAGATTCTTTAGCCGGCGAGATTGTTTAACCGGTGAGATTGTTTAACCGGTGAGATTGTTTAACCGGTGAGATTGTTTAACCGGTGAGATTGTTTAACCGGTGAGCACGTGTAACCGGCGAAATTGTTTAACAGGGTCTGAGGGGCTAAGTCCTCAGACTCATGAAATACAGACAGGATGACAAATCCTGCAACCGTGAAAAATAAGCTCTCAAAAGGAGCAACAGGTCAGTGCAAGCCTGAACCTGGATAAGGCAACGAGGAGAACGCAAATGAGTGAAAACAATAATAAGGTCACATCACCACCTGATCAGACAGAGGGCCTGCAGCATGCGGGCCGTCGTCAGTTTTTAAGAACTCTGGCCACTGGCGGTGCGGTAGCAGGTATTGCAGCAGTAACGGCTTCTCAGGCGATGGCAGCCACCTCCCCTGAAGTTGGTGAAAAACCAGCTCCGGATGAGAAAAGCGGCTACCGGGAAACCGACCATATCCGTACTTTCTACGACACCCTGCGCTAACGGACCGGAGAGCATCCAATGAAACTGACCAAGAAAACCGCCAATGGCGCAGGCAAGACCGACAGTAAAGGACTGGGCCTGAGCCGTCGTACCTTCCTGAAGAACACGGGTATTACCACCGGTGGTCTGGCCGCTGCAGGCTTTATGGGCAACGGCATGATCCGCAAGGCGGAAGCGAAGACTGAAGCGATCTCGCCAAACGCGCCTAAAGAAGTGAAACGTACCATCTGCTCCCACTGCTCCGTAGGTTGCGGTGTTTACGCAGAAGTACAGAACGGTGTCTGGACCTACCAGGAACCGGCTTTTGACCACCCGTTCAACCGTGGTGCTCACTGTGCGAAGGGTGCGTCCCTGCGTGAGCACGGCCATGGTGAACGTCGTCTGAAATACCCGATGAAGCTGGTTAACGGCAAATGGCAGAAAGTCAGCTGGGAAACCGCCATCGACGAGATCGGCGACAAAATGCAGCAGATCCGCGCTGAGTCCGGCCCTGATTCTGTTTACTGGCTGGGTTCCGCCAAGCACAACAACGAACAGGCATATCTGTTCCGTAAATTTGCGGCACACTGGGGTACCAACAACGTTGACCACCAGGCCCGTATCTGTCACTCCACCACAGTAGCCGGTGTTGCGAACACCTGGGGCTATGGTGCAATGACCAACTCCTTCAACGACATGCACAACTGTAAGTCGGTGATCCTGATCGGTTCTAACCCGTCAGAAGCCCACCCGGTTGCGATGCAGCACATCCTGCTGGCGAAGGAGCGTAACAAAGCTCAGATTATCGTGGTTGACCCACGTTTCACCCGTACCGCCGCTAAAGCCAACGAGTACGTACGTATCCGTCCGGGTACTGACGTTGCTTACGTTTGGGGCCTGCTGTGGCACATCTTTGAAAACGGCTGGGAAGACGAAGAGTTTATCCGTCAGCGCGTTTACGGCATGGATGAAGTCCGTCAGGAAGTGGCCAAGTGGACACCGGCAGAAGTTGAGAACGTCACCGGTGTTGGCGAAGCGCAGATGCGTAAAGTGGCCAAGATGCTGGCTACCAACCGTCCGGGTTCTGTTGTCTGGTGTATGGGTGGTACTCAGCACACCACAGGTAACAACAACACCCGTGCTTACTGCATTCTGATGCTGGCTCTGGGCAACATGGGCGTGAGCGGCGGCGGTGCTAACATCTTCCGTGGTCACGATAACGTACAGGGTGCAACCGACCTGGGCGTACTGTCTCACACTCTGCCTGGCTACTACGGTCTGTCCGGCGGTGCCTGGAAACACTGGGCCGGTGTTTGGGGCGTTGATCTGGAATGGCTGAAAGGTCGTTTCGATCAGGCGAAATACCGTGGCAAGCAGCCGATGAACAACGCCGGTATTCCTGTTTCCCGTTGGGTTGACGGTGTACTGGAAAACAAAGACAAGATCGATCAGAAAGACAACATCCGCGCGATGGTTTACTGGGGTCACGCCGTGAACTCCCAAACCCGTGGTGTTGAGATGAAAGAAGCGATGGAAAAACTGGATATGATGGTCATCGTTGACCCATACCCAACCCACGCTGCTGTTATGCATGATCGTAAAGATGGCGTTTACCTGCTGCCGGCCTGTACTCAGTTTGAGACTTACGGTTCGGTAACCGCATCTAACCGTTCTATCCAGTGGCGTGATCAGGTGATCGAGCCTCTGTTCGAATCAAAAACTGACCACGAAATCATGTACCGTTTCGCTAAGAAGCTGGGCTTCGCCGATCAGCTGTTCAAGAACATCACCGTTAACGGCAACATTCCGGTTATCGAGGATATCACCCGCGAATTTAACAGCGGTATGTGGACCATCGGTTACACCGCACAGAGCCCTGAACGTCTGAAAGCGCACCAGCAGAACTGGCACACCTTCGACTTCACCACCCTTAAGGCTGATGGCGGCGTTGCTGACGGCGACTTCTACGGTATGCCTTGGCCGTGCTGGGGTACACCGGAGATGAAACACCCGGGTACGCCTCTGCTGTATGACACCAGCAAGCCGGTGGCTGAAGGTGGTCTGAACTTCCGTGCCCGTTTCGGTGTGGAGCGTGATGGCGTTAACCTGCTGGCCGAAGATTCTGCCCCTGTGGGTAACGAGATCGGCGATGGTCACCCGGAATTCAGCGACAAGCTGCTGAAACAGCTGGGCTGGTGGGATGAGCTGACCGCTGAAGAGAAAAAAGCAGCGGAAGGCAAAAACTGGAAAACCGATCTTTCCGGCGGTATCCAGCGTGTTGCGATCAAGCACGGTTGTGCACCGTTCGGTAACGCAAAAGCCCGTGCTGTGGTCTGGACCTTCCCGGATAAAGTACCGCTGCACCGTGAGCCTCTGTACACCCCACGTCGTGACCTGCTGAGCAAGTACGCAACCTGGAAAGACGTTGAATCTCACTACCGTCTGCCGACCCTGTACGAGTCCATTCAGAAGCAGGACTTCTCGAAAGAGTATCCGATCATTCTGACTTCCGGTCGTCTGGTGGAATACGAGGGTGGCGGTGAAGAAACCCGTTCTAACCCTTGGCTGGCAGAACTGCAGCAGGAGATGTTTGCAGAGATCAACCCTTACGATGCCAACAACCTGAATGTACGCGATGGCGCAGACATCTGGGTAGAAGGTGCTGAAGGTGGTCGTATCAAGGTGAAAGCCATGGTAACCCGTCGTGTGGATCGCGGAGTGGTATTCATTCCGTTCCACTTCGGCGGTAAGTTCCAGGGTAAAGACCTGACCGACAAGTACCCTCAGGGTTCCGCACCGTATGTGGTGGGTGAAGCGGCGAACACCGCCACTACCTACGGTTACGACAGCGTGACACAAATGCAGGAAACGAAAGTGACCCTGTGTAAAGTGACACCGGCTTAAACCCTGTAGCGCGGCGGAATGGCCCTAAGGGTCACTCCGCTGGAACCACCTGAGAGGCATCGCCTCCGTAAGGAAAAGAATCATGGCTAAAATGAAATTCCTATGTGACTCCGAGCGCTGCATTGAGTGCAACGGCTGTGTCACTGCTTGTAAAAACGCAAACGAAACCGAATGGGGCATCCAGCGCCGTCGTGTTGTAACACTGGACGATGGTGAACCAACAGAGACCTCAATCTCCGTTGCCTGCATGCACTGTACTGACGCGCCTTGTATGGCGGTTTGTCCGACAGATTGTTTCTATCAGACCGATGATGGCATCGTTCTGCATGATAAAGATCTGTGTATCGGTTGTGGTTACTGCCTGTTTGCCTGCCCGTTCGGCGCACCTCAGTTCCCTCAGGAGGAAGCGTTCGGTGAGCGTGGCAAGATGGACAAATGTACCTTCTGTGCCGGCGGCCCGGAAGACGATCCGATTGTTGAGAAAGAGAAGTACGGTGCTAACCGTATCGCAGAAGGCAAACTGCCTCTGTGTGCTGAAATGTGTTCCACCAAAGCCCTGCTGGCCGGTGATGCTCAGGTTGTTTCTGACATCTTCCGTGAGCGTGTGGTTTACCGTGGTCATAAAGATGGTGCCTGGTCTTCACTGGAAGGCGGTGCAGCGGCTCCCGGCGAAATGAGCCAGGAAGAGATGGCAGCACGCGCCGAAGCGTTTGCTACAGACGCTGCCCTTGCCAGCAACAACACCAACGGCATCATCGCTAAAGCCTGATCCCGGAATAAAACAGCTGTCAGCCCGCTGATAGCTGTTAACTCCAAAGGATCGGTATTTGACTCAAGAGTTGGATCTTATGAACACACATTCGACACACACAGGCTCCACCCTTACCGGTGACAGCTCAACGGGAAGCTCTCCTGTTCAGCGCCTGAAGATGGTCGCCATCAGCCTGCTGGCTCTGCTCTGCCTGACACTGAGCAGCGGTCTCTGGGCATCGGAAACCTCAGACGCAGAAAACCGCGTTAAAGGTAACTTTGCCGGTGCCGGATACTGGCGTGAAGTCTCTGACGGAACAGAAGGCTACACCACCTCAAAAGGCCGCGAGCATGGCCAGCTGATCAATATCAGTGGTGAAACCTGGCGTGAATGGCGCAATCGCTGGGTCAGCCCCGGCGGTCTGATCGCTATTGGCGGCAGCCTGGGTCTGCTGACGCTGGTATATCTGCTGATCGGCAAGCTGAAACTGGATAAGCCCCGCACCGGCCGTGTGGTTGAGCGCTGGAAGCGTTTCGACCGTGCCATGCACTGGTTTGTGGCGATTACCTTCCTGATTCTCGGCTTCAGTGGTTTCCTGATCATGTACGGCAAGCACTTCGTGCCGGATCTGTTCGGTTACACCTTCTGGAAGAACCTGATCGCCTTCTGCAAGCTGGCACACAACTACGTTGGCCCGATTTTCTCGTTGGGTCTGATTGTGATGCTGATCAGCTGGATGAAGCACAACTTCTTCAATAAGGTTGACCTGAAATGGTTCCTGCAGGGCGGCGGCATTATCGGCAATAAACACCCAAGCGCAGGCTTCCTGAACGGTGGTGAAAAAGGCTGGTACTGGTTGCTGTTCTTTGGTGGCCTGACGGTGGTGGGTTCCGGTCTGGTACTGGACTTCCCGATCTTCGGTCAGCTGCGTGACACCATGCAGTGGGCTAACCTGATCCACGGCGTTTCTTCCCTGCTTCTGCTGGCAGCCTCTTTCGGTCATATCTATATCGGTACGATCGGCTCTGAAGGCGCACTGGAAGGTATGAAGACCGGCTACGTGGATGAGACCTGGGCTAAACAACACCATGATCTCTGGTACGAAGAGGTTAAAGATCAGGCGGTAGATGAGAAGGAAGTACGCTAAGTACGGATTTCATTAAACCGATCATCTCTGATCACTGAAAAGAGGAGCCCTGTGCTCCTCTTTTTTTATCTGCCCGGCAACATAAACTCACCGACGAAGTTATGACAGCCAAGGGGCAAATAAGGTACTCTTAGCGCCGATTATTTGTCCTGAATTTACTCTCGGCTGACTCAACAACCTGTTAACAGCCCGGGGTCTGCGAGAATCTGAGTACATCCACATGTCTATCTCTTCACCACAATCTGAATCCCCCGCTTCACCACAAGCAGACTCATTGTCAGCACGTACTGCCGTCATGTCATCCTGGAGCGCGAAAAGCTGGGGGCTGTGGCTCCTCCTTCCCGTAATAGCCATACTGGCGGGCAATTTCTATATCTTTTCCCAAGTTGATGTTTTTGAGAAAGACAATTACTGGCAGGTTCAGCAGCAACTGTTTATCAACCTGAACAGCGACTTTCAGGTGCTTCCGGATATTATCTGGTCCAACCTGACGCTGTTAGGCGATGCCGCCATTTCCGTTCTTATTCTCTCGTTACTGATTATCTGGCGCCCTCAGGCGTGGGCTGCGCTGGTTTGCTCTGTACCTGCTGCCGGCATCTTTTCTAATGTTGGCAAAAAGCTCGCCAGCATGCCGCGCCCCGGCTCCGTTCTGGATCATGCTGATTTCAATATCATCGGTTCTGCAGTTACAGGGCACTCCAGCTTTCCGTCAGGACATTCTATTTCTTCTTTTGCCGTTGCCATTGCGGTGATTGCAACGCTGGTTCTGATTCCAAAAACCCGAAATGACCTGATCATTCTGATTGGCGCTATCGTACTGGCCACACTGATGTGTCTGTCCCGTGTTGCAGTAGGCGCTCATTGGCCCATCGATACCCTGATCGGCGGTGCTTTGGGCTGGATCGCAGGCCTGACCGGTGCATTCTGGGCCAGTAAGCAGACCGGCTGGTGGCAGAAATGGCATGCCACAGGAATCAGCCGCTATATCCTGGGGCTTATTCTGCTGGCGTGGAGCATCGGCATGGCGATTCGTGGTCTGGACCATCCCCCCCGTGATCTTGTGATCTGGCTGGCAGCTCTGTGCGGGCTGATCACCACCGCCTGGCTGATGCGCCCGCTATTGAACAAAAAAGCGGTTTCAGAAGACTAAGCATTCTCAATCTGAAAACGAATCCACCTGACATGCCAAAAGCTGCCAATAACATGAAAAAACTGCTCCAGGGAAAACCGGAAACAGGAATTACAGGCTTTATTCTGATCTTCAGCCTGATCAATATTCTGCTCTTTAATATTCCGCTCTATAGCTACAGTCTGGATAACTTTGACGCACTGACCCTGGCCAATATCAGTGCGCTGATGACGCTAACCGCCCTGAATATACTGCTTAGCAGTCTTCTGCTCTTTTTCGCGGCGATCATCTCACGTCGGCTGCTTAAGGCGATCTCCGCGCTGATTGTGGTAACAAACTCCGCCGCCATCTACTTTATCAGCACCTATCAGGTGTTTCTGACCAAGGATATGATCGGCAATATCCTGAACACCAACACAGAGGAATCCACCGAGCTATTCAGCTTCAAACTGATTCTCTTTATCGTGCTGCTTGGCGTTCTGCCCGCCATCGTCATTATCAGAACCCGGATCAGACCCCTGACGCGTCTGAAACAGCTCAGAGATGGCGGTATCATTGCCGCAGTATGTATCGGACTAATCTACTCCGCATCCGGCTCCTGGCTGTGGATCGATAAGCACGCTAAATATCTGGGAGCCCTGATACTGCCCTGGTCTTATGTTGCCAACACCATTCGTTTCCAGCAGGAGGCGGCTAAAGCCAATGCTGTACCGGAAATGCTGCCGGATGGGACATTCAGCGCCAACAAAAAAACGGTTGTGGTACTGGTCATCGGCGAAACAGCCCGTTCAGCGAATTTCTCACTTTACGGTTATGAGCGGGAAACAAACCCGCAGCTGAAAGAAAGGGAAGTGATCGCTCTGGCAAACCCGACAGCCTGTTCGACCTATACCACAGCATCCGTGAAGTGCATCCTGTCTCACGACAATCAGACCTCAACCTTCTATGAGCCGCTACCGACCTATCTGAAGCGCCATGGTGTTGATGTTATCTGGCGCGCCAATAACTGGGGCGAGCCCAACATTGATGTGACCGAGTATCAGAAAGCGGGTGAATTGCGTGCAAACTGCACCCGTGATGACTGCAACCTTGATGGCGTAATGCTGACAGGACTGAAAGAACGCATTGAGCAATCCGACAAAGACAAGGTGCTGGTCGTTCTGCATCAGAAAGGCAGCCATGGCCCCAGCTACTACACCCGATACACGCCTCAGTTTGAACAGTACACTCCGGTATGCCGGTCAGTGGAGCTGGATAAGTGCCAGAACAGCGAGATCGTTAATGCCTACGATAACACCCTGCTCTACACCGACCAGTTACTGGCCGACATCATTGATACGCTGAAGGAGGTTCAGGATTCCGCGACACTGATGATGTACCTGTCCGACCACGGTGAATCCCTTGGGGAATTTGGCCTTTATCTTCACGGTGCGCCCTATTCTCTGGCACCGGATGTACAGAAGGATATTCCCTTTATTATCTGGCCATCTGAACGCTTTATCGAGGAACAGGGACTTGATATTGAAGCGATCAAAACCGGTGAATCCCACTCCCAGAGCCAGGTTTTTCACAGCATCCTGAATGCTTTTGATCTGGAAAGTGATGCTTATAATCCTGAGCTGGATATTTTTAATACGGCGCAATAAGCGGATTTAAGCCCATCGCTAAAACAAAAAAGAGGAGCCCCGTGCTCCTCTTTTTTGTATTCAGCTTTTACTCTGCAGACGTTTGCTAATGCCCCGGCTAGCTAGATCGCCTGATAGATTACCTAACCGATTTCCAGTGCCATCGGCTGATAGATCAGGCCACCAGATTCACCGACTTCACCATTGAGTTCAAAGCCGAATCGTTCATAGGCAGGTACCGATGAGAGGGAGGCATTAACGGTAACGGTTTCCCGCCGGACATGCTCAAAGGCCTCCCGCAGCAGCTGACGACCAATGCCCTGTTTCTGGTAGGAAGGCTCGATAAAAAACATCGCGATATGCCGTCCCTCTTTCAGTTCGATCATACCGACCGGCTGACCGCCGTCTTCAGCAACAAACATCAGATTGTCTTTCTGCAGTCGCTCCGAGAGCGCTTTCGGGCTAACCACGCTACTGAAGGTTTTAGCGCCCTTAGGTGGCAGACTATCCGCTACACACTGCTTAAACGAGCGCAAACATACCGCACTCACACCATTCAGATCCCTCTGGGTCATCGTCCTGATAATCACGTTCTTTCCTCTGGGTACACAATTGCTTCGGTTTTCAACGAAACATTAAAACGGATAAGTCACGGGTTGAAAAGCTGTGATCTGAAAGCACGATTACCGGAACATCCATCACTCGCTTCCGGCAAATCACCGCTATAAGAACTACCGTTGAGGCGTCCCTATCTGCAGCTCCACCCGGTTTCTGCCCCCTCGCTTAGCAATATATAAGGCATCATCGGCAGACTTCAGCGCCAGCTCTAAACAGGAGCCGTTTTTGACCTGTGCAATGCCGATACTCACCGTAAGGGTCAAGGTTCGGCCTTCGCCAATTTGCAGAGGACTTCGGGCAACCCGCTCTCTGAAGGCATCCAGTTTTTCCAGACTGCTTTTCAGCTCTCCCGCAGGGAAAAAGACCGCAAACTCCTCACCACCAAAACGACACAGGGAGACTTCATTACCAAAGGTATTGATCAGTTTTTCAGCCAGCGAGATCAGGGCATGATCACCGCATTCATGACCAAAGGAGTCATTAATCCGCTTAAAGAAGTCGATATCGATCAGTGCCACAACCCCCTTGCGATCGGCATGACGCTGGGACAGATAAAGCTCAACATCACGGCTGAAACCCCGCCGGTTTAGCAGGTTAGTCAGCGGATCTCTGTCAGCCAGCTCCTTGAGCTGCTCCTCCTTCTCGACCTGTTTGGTCACTTCCCGTTCAATGGCGGCAAAGTGAGAGACTTCACCTCGGGCATTTTTCAGGGGGAAGATTTTCAGATCCAGCCAATAGGGCTTACCACTTTTGGAATAGTTCTGAATTCGCTCGTGAATCCAGCTTTTATTTGCCAACCCCTCACGAATCCTTTGGCGGGTTTCTTCTGATGTTCCGCCACCCTGCAGGATACGCGGCGTCTTACCAATTACCTCTTCAGCGCTGTAACCCGTCAGTTCCGAGAAGGCGTTATTCACATAGACAATTTTAGGACCGGTATCATCGATAGGGTCTGCTTCTGTGATCAGCACCACATCATCAGAGTTGGCGACCACAGATTCAAAGGAGATCTCTTTACGACGCTCGGTGATATCAATAAAGCTGACCACCACATGCTCTATGCTGCCGGTGGATGAGAAATGAGGCGTACCATTGCAGAGCACCCAGGTAATCTCCGCCGTTGAGCTGTCGCAAACACCCACCTCTAAGTTGGTCAGATGCTGCCCCTCAGCCAACACCCGGTTCACCGGAAAATCCTGATGCGCCATCAATCGGTTCTGACTATCAATAAAGCGCCAGCTGGGATCAAGGGCATCCTTACCCTGTATTTGCGCCTCCGTCAGCCGCAGTAACTCCAGGGCTCTTGAGTTGGCATAAAGGATCTCTGTGGTTGCACTGTGCACAACCACCCCTTCACGCAATCCTTCCAAAAGGACAGTAGGATCCAGATCTTTTAATTTCACAGCAGTTCACCCGCTTTAGAAAACTGATCGGTTTAAATGTGCTTAATTTTCAGTGTAGCTTAACGCGCTGATCTGCCTATTAATTCCTGACCGGTCAGAGAAGAACTGTGCCCTTAACGCAAAAAACCCGCAGCTGTATGTGCGGGTCTTTTGCTTTGAATATCAGATATGGGATTTAACAGATGGTGTCCGGCGACATGCAGCAGGGAATATAGAGCAGATCCTGTTTCAGCTTTTTGATGCAGCGGGTGGCAATCGGTGCTAACTCATCCAGCTCTTCCCGAAGATGCTCACTGGTTCGCAGTGGCGGCCCGTGTAAAAAGGCGTCGATATCACGGGTGCTGGCTTCAAACGCTTCAACATACCGCTCCAGATCCCGATCCAGCTTGGCAAAGCGCGCCTTATGCCAGCTTTTTGCTGCTTCCGCCGCAATAGTTTTCCCAACCCTTAACAGCTCGTCGGGCTTGCCTTCACTACCATCCGGTTTGTGAAGAAACATCACCAGCCGGGCACCTGTCCTTTCAATCGGTGTCATCGCATCCTCCTGACGCTTTTCCATTTTTTCTTGTTAGGGGTATCGCTGAAAATCAGTGTAGCCCAGTGTTTTTAAAGGGTAAACGAGCGGAAAATAGACAACTTTGTTATCGGAACAGGCCCTGGTTTGCTGTTTAGAAATCAATACGTTAGATTGAAACTCTATTCACCCGTTAGCCATCTTTCCGTTATACCAAGCGAGTCTTCAATGTCTGTTCAGGTTACACGACCTACCCATCTGATCGATCTGGCTGTTGGCCATCCTGAGCCGGATCTTTTGCCCGTCGATCTGCTCCGCCCCCTTGCCGTTAAAACAGAGAACCTCACCTACGGTGAACAGGCCGGTAGCGCCGGTTTTCGACAGCAACTCGCAAACTGGCTGACAGAAGATTACGGACAGACAATCAGCGCCGATGAGTTACTGGTGACTAACGGCTCATCCAACGCGCTGGATATGATCTGCTCGCAGCTGATTTCAAACTCTGACGCAAACCCAACAGTTCTGGTGGAAGATCCCAGCTATTTCATAGCCCTTAAGCTGTTTAAAGCCCGGGGCTTTGAGGTGGTCGCCCTGCCGATGGATGAGGAAGGTATTAAGCTGGCGGCGCTGGAACAGGCGATCAGAGAACATCGTCCGGCCTTTATCTACACAATTCCCGTGTTTCATAACCCCACCGGCATCACACAGACTCAACAGCGTCGGCAGGAACTGGTTCAACTGGCGAAGCAACATAACTGCCCGCTGATCGCTGACGAGGTGTATCAGTCACTCTATTTTGCCGATAAGCCACCAGCACCGATGGCTTGCTACGATCACTTGGCACCCGTGATCTCTATCGGGTCTTTCTCTAAGATTCTGGCACCGGGGCTGCGACTGGGTTGGATTCAGGGCAATGGTGAATTGTTCGATCAGCTGAGAAGCTCCGCCCTGTTACAAAGTGGCGGAGGACTGGCACCCCTGACCTCCGCCCTTGTGGGCAACCTGCTGGCCAGTGGCGCTTTCCAGCAGAATCTGAGCTATCTGCGCCAGACCTATCAGGCTCGGGCAGACGCACTTTATCAGGGTTTGATCTCGGTATTTGGCGATACGATACAGATTCAACAGCCAGAGGGCGGCTATTTCTTATGGGTCAGCTTTAAGGATGGCTGGGACGTTACCGCGCTGAGAGAATCGGCACAAAAAGCGGGCGTAAACTACCTGCCGGGCAGTCTTTGCTCCGCCAACGGCCAGTTCAGTAACAACATGCGGCTTTGCTTCGCCTGGTATGGCGAAGAGGAACTGAAAGTCGCCTGCGAGCGCTTGGGTGAGGCGTTGCTTTAAAAAGCTCTTGATAGGTGATGGGTTCAGAGAAAAGCCATCACCTCATTAAAAGGCACATCCCGCACTTCTGCGGTCAGGGTTCCGGTTACCGGAATATCCAGCGGGCGGTTGGGAATACTGGTGTAAAGCGGCTTACCGAGCGCGTTTTCTACCCGATAGTGATAGACGGGATCGGCCTCGTCGTCATTAATCACCTGGTTATAACTGAAGTTAAGTCCTTCGATTTTACCGCACTCATCTTCATGAGACAGGCCGTAACAGGTGTTGATGATGATCTGCTCGTCGGTTTCCGTCACCTCACGGGAGATAATCGGCGTATGACCTTCGTAACACTCAAACAACAGCTCAGAAAAATGATACTCGCTGTATCGGTGCAGCTTATCGGCATCCGGTTCTGCATTCAGCGGCCGAAAATAGACGTAGGGTTCGCACTCCTGCCCGTCACGGTATTGCAGGGTGATTTGATCACCTGACTGCTCAACAAGCTGAAAATCCGCCTTAGGCAGCACCAACGACTGATGAAAAAAAATGTACCTGATGTCATCCATAAAAAAGCCACAAACTGTTTGATTTAATTAGAGAAAATAATGCAGATGGGCTTTTAAAACCAGAGGGGTTTCACAGTTTTGTGACAGGTTACGGGAAAAGTCGAGTAAAAGCTCTTATCGAGATTAGGTTATATCGAAAATTTAAAATCAGGAAGAAATGGATAAAAGCTGACTATGAGGGACACGGGGAAGTCAGCTTTTACTATCTACTTAAATATCATGCGCCTTCCAAATAGCTTTTAACAACAGTGTCAGTATTTTCCTTTCCAATCTTAGCCAACAGAGAATCACCTTTATTCAGGTCATTTAATTCCTCTAGTTTTTCAAGAGCCTTCTCTGGTACAGCACCAACCAGAGGCACAAGAACACAGCTTTTCACCGATGTTTCAATAATTTTTGAATCAGGATCATCACCAGACTCATACTGACCAATAATTTTAAGTGCAACATCACTATATGTAATATTCGGAGACAAGAGTATTTCATTTGATAACTTTCTATAGGACAACAAAGCAGCACTCAAAGTCTTCCTTGTTTTACCTTTATAGAAGAACATATGCCTAATACCATCACCCTCAAGCTTCGCAATCGGATATGTCGTAGCAGTACTATAAATCTTTGTTATCTCTATTTGTGAATTAGCTAAATGTTCATATACATGAAGTCGGAGATCAGGATCAATGCAAACGCCAGAATTCATACACCTGTAAAGCAGACTTAGCAACTCCGTTCTTTTACTCATAGCTGGATATGTCTTTATCCCTACAAGATCTGACCGCTGAATTAGCAACCTAAGAATCGCTGAAGGATCATCCATTAGAGAAACCATAAATATTATTATTGAGGCCGCCTTAACATTTGTTAAATTATTCTTAACAAAGTCAAGTTCTTTACGTTTAGCCACAATAGCCATGGCAACAAAATATTCCTGAAATGAGACATGACTAAAGGAGTAGGATTCAGCACTAAATTTTTCAAGAATACCATGATGTGACTCAATCTCATTTATAATTTCCTTTGCTAGATTACTATCCATTGCATACTTCTGAATAAAATCGGAAATTACTTTTGTGAGTTCATTCTCAGGAAAAATATATTTACCCTCTTTTTTACAAAGAAATTTATAAGCAACATCAGCAAAAAGCTTTTCTTTACGATCATCCGTCAACGCTGAGAAAGCACTATCTCGTCGAAACCCACGACTTGTATCCCATGATCTTAAAAGTGCATCAACACAGCGGCTATATAGTTCAGTCTTTCTATTTGGTATATTAAGATCATTAGCATACTGTATATATAGAAGACTAAGTAGCAATGGCGTCTCAGTTAAAGAGTAGACATCTTTATCTACGGATAAATGGCCGATCAACTCCCTTGCCTTTTTTGGGCTTTTCTTAAACCACGCTCTAATTATTTTATTAATAGCTTTCTCTGTCAGACGGGAAATTTCTATTTCAAAAAAGCCTTCTATAGTTCTATCATAATCAGCAACCCGACAGGTAACTATAATTTTAGAATCAACATAAATTTTTGAAAAATCTTCAATTACTTTAAATGCCTTGTCCTTCTGTACGTTTGAAACTTCATCAAGAGAGTCAAAAAGAACTGCAGCATCACCTTTCAGAAGCTTCCTCTTCACATACTCAACAGCATATTCATGCGTTTTAACCTTTATTCTTTCAGCTATAAATTCTATTACTGTAAGATCAGTATCAACAAGTTCTGGCAGTGAAATAAAAAAAGGTGTCTTTGGCGTTTTTAGATTTGACTTTTCAAATATTTCACCATCTATATAAGATAGTGCAGTGTACTTCATAAGAGTTGTCTTACCAGCTCCAGGGCCAGCTAAAACAACTATTCGATTTTCTTTCTCTATAAAATCATCGGCTCTAACGGTTGACTTATGCCTTCCATTTTTCTCATGCCATTTTTGAGCATCTAGTTCAGCCCACTCTGTACTATATAGCCGTCTATGGATTGATGTTGAGATCATTGTCGTAGAATAGACATCAGCCAACTTTACAGGTTCATACATGCCGAGTATTTGTACATTTTCAACCTGAGCTTTTACGTAACTCCGATTAGCATTTTCATACTTACTGAAAACATCTAGTGCTTCTGCTTTTTTATTTATGGTATCAAAAACAGATAAAGTTGAATTTTTTATAACTCCATCAAAAGCTTTTTCAGGCTCCACCTTAACCAACTCCCTTAAAACAAAAATCAAGACATAGTACAAAAAATAAAAAAATTCAGGATCTAAGCTAGCTGCATACCCTGTCAAACTAGAAGATCAAAACTTTTTTTAAATATCACTCATCATATCAGCTTATCCTTTATCAGAATCTGACAAAACCCACCCGCACCTAAAGTCGCACGCGCAGTGCCAAAACCTGCTAGAATCGCCCCTTTTATTTCTCTCGGCTCACACTGGTACTCTGCACTCTATGTCTTTTATCTCCCTTGGCCTGTCGGGCTTTTTCCAACGCGCGTTAGATGAACTGGGTTACGACACCCCAACTGCTATTCAGGCGCAGGCGATTCCTGCGGTGCTGGAAAGTCGTGATCTGCTGGCGGCGGCGGAAACCGGTTCCGGTAAGACGGCGGCGTTTGTTCTGCCGCTGCTGGAAAAGCTGCTGGACCATGAGGGGCTACGCAGTAATCAGGTAGCGACGCTGGTGCTGGTGCCTACCCGTGAGCTGGCGGTACAGGTAGAAGAAGCGGTAAAGGCGTACACCGCCTATTACCCGCGCCGGATCAAATCCCTTGCCGTGTACGGTGGTGTGTCTATTAACACCCAGATGCAGGCGATGAAAGGCGGTTGTGATCTGATGGTGGCGACCCCCGGTCGTCTGCTGGATCTGATGGAGAAAAACGCCATCACGCTGGATAAGGTACAGTATCTGGTGCTGGATGAAGCCGACCGTATGCTGGATCTGGGCTTTGCGGACGAGCTGCAGCAGGTGCTGAGCAAACTGCCGGTACAGCGTCAGAATCTGCTCTTCTCTGCCACCTTCCCGGAAGAAGTGGACGCTCTGATCAATCGCCTGCTGTTTAATCCGGTCAATATCGAGATCGAGCGGGAAAACAAGCTGCCGGATACCCTGATTCAACGCCCTATTGAAGTGGATAAAGAACAGCGCACTGCCCTGCTGCGTCACCTGCTGGGCGAGATGAACGGCGCTCAGTTTCTGATCTTTGTTGCCAGCAAGCGCACTGCCGATAACGTCACCGGCAAGCTGAAAAAATACGGTTTCAGCGCCGAAACCCTGCACGGTGATAAGGCTCAGAAAGAGCGCCAGCAGGCACTGGCCGCCTTTAAAAAAGGCGAGATTCAGGTGCTGATCGCCACCGATCTGGCGGCTCGTGGTATCGATATTCCTCTGCTGCCTTTTGTCGTCAATTACGACCTGCCGCGCTCTCCGGCGGATTACATTCACCGTATTGGCCGTACCGCCCGTGCCGGTGAAGTGGGTACCGCGTTCAGCTTTATCGACCACGAAAGCGACGCTCACTTTAAGCTGATCGCCAAGCGTAACAATCTGGATGTGACCCGCGAGCAGGTTCCGGGCTTTGAGCGCACCGCAACGCCACCACCGGAGGCCGTGATCCCGACCAAAGGCCAGCCACCGGTTAAAGGCAAGCGTAAGAGCAAAAAAGACAAACTGCGTGAAGCCGCCGCCCGCGAACAGGCCGGTAACGCATCCCCTTACGGCAAGAAACCCGCGGCTGCAGGTAGCTCTGAACGTCGCCAACCGGCGAATAAAGCCTCCAGTGCTGCCAGCAGCATCTGGCAGAACGCCAAGCCAAAACGGGGCTAGTCCAAGCCGGGCTAATCCAGGCGAGCGGCCAGCCCAGCCACATCCACGAACAGATCAGACGCGCCAGCCAACAGGGATGTTGTATGCAAAACCTTGCAGACCAGAAATCCGGTCAAACCATGATCAACGCTGATCTGAGTTTACTGCCGCCTTTTTGTTATCTCACCCGCCCTTTTAACAGGGCGTTACTGGCAAGCATTCGACTGATGTGGCGCTTTCGTTGGCTGACGCTGACCCTGCTGGGTTTCAGTTATCTGGCAGGGATTGTGGTGATCAATATTCCGATGCTGGATATTCCATCGGATACCTCAATACTGGTGGTGATGTCGCCATTATTCGTTCCGCTCTGGCTGATGGCGGCCTATCTGCTGCCAACCTTTCTGCTGCTTACCTTTTTTGCCCGCAACCCTATCACCCGTTTAGGCTTCACCCTGTTATTCAGCACTATGATACTGGCACCTGTCATCACGGTGGTGATGAGCGATACCCGCCTGATGCTGATTATGGGTGATAACGGTTTCTTCTTTCTGTTCCTGCCGCTGTTTATCGGCTTTCCCTGGATTTATTTCCGCTATAAAGACAAGCTGCTGCCCCACGCCCGCTGGAGCTCTCCGGCGCTGGTACTGGTAATGGCACTGCTCTACTGGGAAGGCGCTATCGGTTTTTCCACCACTCAGATCAGCCCGGAGCAATACACCCTCAGTGGCTGCAAGTCAGAACGACCGGTGAATAAACATGGCGTGAAGGGCGATCCCGTCTGGAGCTGCCAGCTGGAACTCATCCTGAACGGCTTTGAGTACTCCTTCCCTGATATGCCGCTGCCGGACAGCTATCTGAGAGATCCGGAAAAGACGAATAAGGACGATAGAAAACAGAACGTTCTGGAGATTCGTCATGGCCTGTTCGACCACTTTACCCTGCGTTAGCGCTTCAGATTACGGATAAGTCACCCGATGTCATCACTGTTCAGCCCGGAAAATCTCGCACCCACACTGTTTATTATCACCCTGATCACAGTGACGGTGCTGGCGATAGCCCTGATCGAGCGCCACCGCACGCCACAGGTATTTTCCGGCTTTGAGGGCTTGCGCCATGACGAGCGGCTGTTTTGTCGCTGGGATCCGGACAGCGCATGTCATCATCCCCATGCCTCACGCCTGATCAGCGACTGGCAGGACCTGAGCGATGCCGAGATCTGGTATCGCTATATGCTCAGCCAGATCGGCTTCACCATTACCTCCCCCAATGCAAGATCGGCACGACGCTGGTTTCTGAAACACTGGCAAAAAACGCAGGAACCGGCATCGGCCTATCAGCTGGGTATATTGTCGCTGACAGGTCTGGGAACAGAGGAAAATGCAGACGAAGCGCTGGAATGGTTCAAGCGGGCAGAACAGGGCAACATTATTAATGCGATTACCGCTCAGGGGGTGATGTTGCTGCGGGAAGGCAGCAATGCCGCCTTAACCGATCCGGCAGACCCGCAGAAATCCCAGCGGGAAGCCTTTGCGCTGTTTGAACAGGCCAGCGCATGGCACGATCCCATTGCGATGCTGAATCTCGCGTATTGTCTTGAGCAGGGATTGGGCACAACTGCAGATGAGAAGCGGGCGATGAAGTTTTATCTGATGGCCGCCAGTAAAGGGCTGACGGCGGCACAATACCGTTTGTCTATAATGTTTGCCGCACAGGATAATCTGACGCAAGCCTACCAGTGGGCTTATGTGGCAGCGGTGTGCTCCGAATCTGAGATCGCCAGACAGCGTTATCAAACTCTGGGGCAACAGATGAGCGATGCAAACCTTGAACACGCCCAACAGCTGGCCACCTACACCGCCAATGGCATTGCCGGGCCGCGACTACAGGCGATGCTGAAAGCCAGTAAGATGATTCTCTCGTTTAACCCTTAAGGCCAGTTAATCCTTAAGCCTGCGCATTAGCTTTTATGGGCGCAGCTGAATCCGTTTTTACCGGCTTTTTTCACCTTATACATGGCACGGTCAGCCCGTTTTATCATCTCTTCTGAACAGCAATTCGGCTCGGGGTAGAGGGCAATACCAATACTCGCCCCGACGTTAACAGCGGCCTGACTTCCGGCATCGGTTTCCACATCAAACTCCGGCGACAGAGCTTCCAGTACCCGCTGTGCCAGTTGCTCCGCATCTTCGCTCCGGTGAATATCATGCAGCAGGATCAGGAACTCATCACCGCCGATCCGGCCCACAGTATCTGTATCACGAACCAGGGCTTTTAAACGATGCCCCACTTCAATCAGTACCTGATCACCACAAGAGTGGCCATAATCATCATTAACGGCTTTAAAACCATCCAGATCCACAAACAGCAGCGCGATCTTGCTCTCTCTGCGGTCAGCCTCAGCCATCGCTTCCGTCAGACGCTCTTTACAGAGACGGATCACCGGCAGGCCGGTGAGGGAATCGTAGTGCGCCAGCTTTTTCAGCTCTTCCTGAGCGGCTTCAGCAGCACTGATCGCATCGTGCAGCTCGGTGACATCGTACTCACTGACCAGCAGAACATAATCACCGGTGATCGGGTGACGGCTGGTACGCATATCAACATTGTGACGACGAACCCCGTTTCGGGTCACCATCAGATGCTCCTGACAGCCATCCTCTTTCGCCTGTCCCTGCTGAAGCCGTTTAAGGCCTTCATCCGGGTTCAGAAAACGGGAGACGAAGGTCGACAGGGTTTCATCTTTCGGCTGGTAACCGTAGAGTTTGGCCGCAGCCGGGTTTTCAAACAGCGGCTCCCCCGCCATGGAAAAACTGGTTACGGCAACAGAGGTATAACGCACCGCTTCGGCAAACAGCAGCTGTTCCGGCTGTTCCCCCAGATTCACGTTTTCGGAGATATAAGCGACGATGCCCTTATGGCGATCCGGCCCCAATAACACCGCTTTATGTCGCATCAGCAACATACGGGGCTTACCATTGGGATAGGTGGTCCAGGGATCGGTGGTCATGCCTTCGGCGGCAGCTTTGTAGAAGGTTTGTTCGGTGCGTTTGCGCGCGCCCTCGGTATCGGCAGAGAGGTCTTTGGCGATCAGATCTTCGACCTTTTCCAGTCCCCAGAACTCCAGAGCTTTACTGTTACCCCACCAGAAACCGTGCACATCCAGATCGAAAATCCAGATAATATCCGGGACGTGTTCCAGAATGGAGATCTGCTGATGATTCTCAAAAACCGGCAGATGACTGTACTTATCGGACGTTTGAGCTGACATGACCTTCTCACAGAAGCAGGGTGCGGGTTAAAACCAGAGATCGCCTGAATGTATGAAGATAAAAGCATTTCCGGAAAATGGCGAGCAAAAACCGCCACAGCCTTGATTAAAAACACCTTTCCATCCTGATTCCAGAGCGTTTCAGTCAGATGAAAAGCCGATATTTAAATCTGACACCGCTCACATTTCCATCATCATGCCTTGTGGCGATCAAGGATGAATCTGCTAGTATGCTCCTTCTTTTTGACTAATGACTCTAACCTCATCGGAGTCCACCGCCAGCGGCTAGTCCGGGTGACGGCACTTTTACTTTAGGATCATCAACTCATGGATGAAGATTTTTTAATCGCCCTCCTCTTTATCGTACCCATTGGGCTGCTGATTATGGCAGCACTGGGAATGGCGGCCTTTTTCCGTACTAACCGCCAACAGGATGAGCTGAAACAGCTGCAAAACGAGCTGCAGGAATACCGCTCGGTACTGAAACACTTTGATGATGTGCTGAAAAATCAGCAACTCAGCCAGCAGGAGCTAAAACAGCAGCTCGATCAACTGAGTAAAGGCTTGCCGCCTCGGTCGTCAACGGAGGATTTGGCAGGCGCTTCAGACGAGATGCCGGAAGATATACCGGAAGAGTCGCCACAAGAAACCGTCATCCCGCAAAGTGCCCAACCGGATGGGATTCAACCTCTGCCTGCTGAGAACTCTGCAAACGACGCTGCCGATCCTGTTGAATCTGTCCCCGTTGATCAGCCTCTCGCCGCTAAGACGGAGCAAAGCCAGCCATCACAGGATGACTGGAATGAAACCAGAGAAGCGTCTCAACCGAATCATCAGCCGGAAGAAAGCCGCACCGGCTGGCTGGATCGTCTGAAAGAAAACGCCCAACAGAACTGGATGATCTGGCTGGGCGGTATCTGCGTGGGCCTTGCCGGTGTCTTTATGGTGGGTTACTCCATCGAGCATGGCATTCTGGGGCCGGAAGCCCGCATTATTCTGTCTCTGCTGGCAGGTCTTGGTCTGCATGGTCTGGCGGAATATCTGCACCGCACCAAAGGCCAGAACAATGTCTTTGCCTCGCTGGCAGGCGGTGCCAGTATCATTCTCTACTCGGCGCTTTTTGCCACCTTCAAACTCTTCCCGGAATTTTCGCCGATGCTGCTGTTTGCCGCCATGGCGCTGGTCTCCTTCGGGACGATGGCACTGGCACTTCGGCAGGGGCCGATTCTGGCTGCACTGGGTATGCTGGGCGGATATATCGTACCGATTCTGGTCAATACCGGTTCCGGCGAGATCGAACTGGCACTGGTCTACAGCGCCATTCTGACCTTCTTCAGCCTCTGGCTGATCAGCTATGTTGAGCGCCGCTGGCTCTGGATTGGGGTGATTGTCGGTAGTCTGTTCTGGTGGCTGGCGTCTTTGGCCACCTCCCCCATGGAGGGTGCACGCTCGCTTTACCTGCTGGCCGTGGCTTATCTCTTCCTTGCAGTACCACGTTTTGACTGGACACTAAAACAGATCGATTGGCCGGAAGATCATCAGGGCACCATCAAAAGCCTGTGGCAATGGCTGAAAAACCTGAAAGATGCTGAACTACGCAAAAACCAGATCGATGAGCTAAGACAAAGCACCAGCTGGTTCCAGGGAATCCTACTGTTACTGGTCACTCTGGCACAAGCCTGGAGTCTGCTGATTGAAGGGGTTGATGATGCCAGTCCAATCAGCCTGTTGCTGCTTCCGGCACTCTTGATTCTGGTGGCGGCGCGCCGCCCGCTGTTTACCCTGCTGCCGGTTATCGCTCTGGTGACCACTCTGGTTGCCGCGATATTGCCGCGGCTGACTGAAAGCCATGATCAGATCCTGCTGGAAGCCACAAGCTACGCCATACAGTACGGTCTGATCGTTCGCTTTATTCTGATCAGCCTGCTCTTTAGCGGCACGGCTGTCTGGCTGATCCGTCAGCGTTATCCGTTACCGGCTTATTGGGCGACCCTCGGCGCACTGACGCCGATTGTACTGCTGACCACCGCTTATTACGCTCTGAACAGCTTTACCGAAGAGTGGACCTGGGGTTCTGTCGCCGTTGCCGTCAGCATCGCTTATCTGCTGCTGATGCGCTGGGCGCTGGGCAGAAGCTCAGATGATTACAGCGACGCCTTTAAAGTGGTGATTACCGCGTCGGCACATCTGAGTCTGGCGCTGTTAGCGGTGATCTGGTTAGCAGATGCCACCCTGACCGTTGCTCTGGCGGCTCAACTGGTGAGCCTCTCATGGCTGCAGCGCCACTATCAGCTGGCCTTTATGCCCTGGGTGATTCGTGCCGTGCTTTCGGTGGTGGTGCTGCGCCTGACACTGAACCCGTGGCTGCTGACTTACGACAACGGCAGCCACTGGTCACTCTGGACCTACGGTGGCTCCACCCTGTTCGCAGCTCTTGCGGCATGGCTGATGCAATCAGATCTTAAGATGCGCGCCTGGCTGCAGGGAGCAACCGCTCACCTGCTGATCCTGACCGTCGCGGCGGAACTGCGTTACTGGCTCTACGATGGCGATATCTTTATTGCACAATACAGCTTCCTTGAAGCCAGCCTGAATACCTTGATCTGGGGCGGTGCGGCTGCGGTGTATCTCTATCGCGCGCAACTCAGTGATCACCTGAAACGCTTCTATGAAATTCTGGCAACGGTGCATCTGGCGGCTGCCGCTATCAACTATGGTGTGTTTGTCCTGCTGGACGGCAACCCACTGTGGAGTTACGAAGTCGTATTGGGCGCAACGCCTATCTTTAACCTGCTGCTGTTGAGCTATGGCGTACCAACCCTGATCGGCGTGGCGCTCTGGCGCTTGCTGCCACAGCGTTTCGCAAGGTTCGCCATCATGTTTGCCGGGGCCAATCTGCTGCTGTTTGTCTCTATGGAGATTCGCCATCTCTGGCAGGCGGGCGATATCGGTCAGGCCGGAGATATGCTGCTGCGTAACAGCACCTCGAATGGCGAGCTGTACACCTACTCTGTGGTCTGGTTGCTGATGGCATCTGCGGCTCTGCTACTGGGCAGCTGGCTGCAGAAAACCTCGCTCTATAAAGCGGGTATGGGGCTTCTGCTGGTGGTTGTGGCGAAACTCTTCCTGATCGATATGTCGGATCTGACCGGACTCTGGCGTGTAGCCTCCTTTATGGGGCTGGGTCTGGTGCTGCTGGCTCTGGCCTGGCTGCATCAACGCCTTAACCGTAAGCTGGCACCAGAAGCCGGGACTTAATATCTTAAGCTCCGACCGATAAACCGACCCGCTAAAGCCCTGTTCAGCCTGCCTGAACAGGGCTTTTTGGAAGATAACAGAGCATTTCCGGCTTTTTTCCCTGACGCAATGGCATAAGCTGTGCTTTATTAATCGTCAGAAAGGCTGCTCGCCAGAACATTTATCTCTTAAGTCATCAGAAGAATAAGGTAATCCCATGTCACAAATTATGGATAACAAACCAGCAGAACCCGTAGAAGTACCTCTGAACATTGCGGTTCTGACGGTTTCTGATACCCGCACACTGGAAACGGACAAAAGCGGCGACACCCTGATTAAATGTCTGGAAGAAGCCGGCCACAAACTGGGCGACCGCGCTATCGTGCCGGATGATGTGTACAAGCTGCGTGCGACCATCTCCAACTGGATTGCCGACGAGAACATCCACTGCATCATCAGCACCGGCGGTACCGGTTTCTCGGGTCGCGACAGCACACCGGAAGCGGTTGCTCCTCTGCTGGATAAAGTGATCGATGGTTTCGGTGAAGTTTTCCGTATGCTGTCTTACGAAGAGATCAAAACCTCTACCATTCAGTCCCGTGCTTTGGGCGGCCTTGCTAACAACACGCTGATCTTCTGCCTGCCGGGTTCTACCGGTGCCTGCCGTACCGGTTGGTATAAGGTGATTCAGGATCAGCTGGACAGCCGTCACCGTCCTTGCAACTACGTAGCACTGCTGACCAAAGGCAACGCGCAGCACGTTTAATTCTGCGCAACACGTTTAATTCTGTGCAACGCGTTTAATTCTGCACAAAATGAAACCGGCCTCTGCTTAAATGGTCTCTACCCTTAAGTCGTTATCATTGCGTCGTTATCAATTAGGCAGAGACCGGTTTGTGCTATCTTAGCCCTCAAAATTTATAGAATGACCTCACAGCCCAAGACAACGGAAATCGGAAGTTATGTTGCTTAAATCGAGAAAAGACGCCTGCGATCAACCCGGCCTGATGCCAGTGGATGAAGCGATCAGCCGTATCTGCGCTGAGATCCAACCGGTTGCTACAGAAGTGAAACCGCTTTCTCAGGCACTGGGCTGTGTGCTGGCGGAACCTGTGGTTTCCAAAGTTAATGTACCGGGCATGGACAACAGCGCCATGGACGGTTACGCCCTGAATATTCAGGATCTAAAAAAAAGCCCGCTGCGCATCAGCCAGCGTATTCCAGCAGGTCAGCAGCCGGAACCCCTTGAGCCGGGCACCTGTGCCCGTATCTTTACCGGTGCACCGCTGCCAGCGGGTGCCGACACCATCGTGATGCAGGAAAAAGTCAAAGTGGATGGCGATAGGGTCAGCTTCCACACCCATATCGACGTCCCGCGTCAGGGAGATTTTGTCCGCAAGGCGGGACAGGATATTCAACAGGGTCACGCTCTGTTAGCCGCAGGCAGTCGTCTGGATGCTGTAGCGCTGGGCCTGGTCGCCTCCGTCGGTCAGGCGGAAGTTGTGGTCTACAAAAAGCCAAAGGTCGCGCTGCTCAGTACCGGTGATGAACTGGTTGAACCGGGTTCGCCTCTGCAGGCGGGTCAGATCTTTAACTCCAACCGTTACATGCTGCTGTCACTGCTGACCAACCTGGGATGTGAAGTGATCGACAGCGGTATTATTCCCGATAACCGGGAAGCCACGGTCAAAGCCCTGCAGGAAGCCGCCTGCAAAGCAGATCTGGTGATCAGCAGCGGCGGTGTTTCCGTCGGTGAAGAGGATCACGTAAAACCCGCTATTGAGGAACAGGGCACGCTGAATCTGTGGCGTATGGCGATGAAACCCGGTAAACCGCTGGCCTTTGGCCAGATCGATACCGCAAAAGGCAAAACGCCCTTCGTCGGCCTGCCGGGTAATCCGGTTTCCTCATTGCTGACCTGTCTGGTGGTGGTGCGTCCGGCACTCGGTCTGCTTCAGGGACGTGGTGAAGTGGCGGCACCGGTCTACCGCCATGCAGAAGCTGAATTCAACATCGACGCCGGTCAGCGCCGTGAATACCTGCGGGTTCGCCGCGTGCCCCTTCGTCCGGGTGATCTGCCCAGCCAGCCGATGCGCATTGAGCTGGCACCGTCCCAGAACTCCGGTGTGCTGACCTCCTGCCAATGGGCGGATGCACTGGCCATTGTGGAACCTGGACAGAAGGTCCGCGAAGGCGACTGGGTGAAATATCTGCCGATGGATTATCTGATGCTGGCTCCGTAGGTCTGAGATTCAAACAGAATTGCCACCAAAACAAAAAACGGGATGCCTCTGCGGGCATCCCGTTTTTTATTTGCAGAGCTATTAGTGCTTACAACCGCTCCCGATCAGAGAAACTTCTCGCCTGCTGCGGCGGTAAAGGCCATCTCTACCAGATAACGGGGATCAGCCAGCTCGGCTTTGACACAGGCACGGCTTGGGGCGCAGTTCTCCGGGAACCATTCATCCCACACCTCATTCAGCGCGGGCAGATTGGCAAAATCGGTAATGTAGATCGTCACCGACAGAACCCGGCTTTTATCACTATCCACCGTTGCTAGAGAAGCTTCTGCCTGCTCAAAAATCTGCGCCACCTGACCTTTAATATCAGCCGTCAGATCCGATTCCGGTACTTCGACAAAGTTAGCGATGCCGTTAAAAACTGTCGCGTCTGACCAGCGTTTACAGGGATTGATACGATGAATATCCATAGAAAACCTCAACAGGAATAAGGGGTTATAAAACTATTAGCAAGAATATCATGCTCTGCCGGAAGCGGTTAGTTGCGCCTGCTCATCAGATTGCCCCGCCATCTACTGATCAATCAACTGCTTATCAAATAAACGCTTATCAACTAACTGCTTTTTCACCAGTTCGACAAAACGCGCCAGCATGACCTCAATTTTCTCGTCCAGCGGCCAGCCGGTATTGATACGAACATAGTCCTGATAAAGCTCCAGCGTGGTAAAGGCAGGGCCGATACGCAGATCCAGCTCTTCGGCTATCGCTTCTTGCCAGAGCTGTTTACTGTCCAGCCCCGGAATCTGCAACCAGAGCACCATGCCACCGGTGGGCTGGCTGACCGCACAGTCTTCCGGCAGATGATCCAGCAGAAATTGCCGGTAGTTTTTCAGGTTCTGTTGCAGCCGGGTACGGATACGGTTGAGATGACTGAGGTACTGACCGGTATTGATAAAGTCCGCCAGCCCCGCCTGCACCGGCGTACTGACACCAAAATGATTGACCCCATGACGGCGTTCATAGGCAGTAAAAAAACGTCCCGGCAGACACCAGCCGACGCGGAATCCGGCACTCAGGGTTTTCGATACCGAACCACACCAGAGCAGATAACCGCCCTTATCCCAGTATTTCGCCGGTAACGGCAGGGTTTTGCTCTGCCCCAGTTCGATATAGATATCATCTTCAATCACCGGGGTCTGATAGCGATTCGCCAGCTCCGCCAGCCGCTGCTTCTGATCCGCGGTCATGCTGATCCCCTGCGGGTTCATATGCGAGGTACTGAACAGCCCCGCTTTGACGGTTTTCGCTTTAAGCAGCGCCTCAAACTGATCCAGATCGATACCGTCCGGGGTAGAAGGAATCTCCACCACTTTACGGTTCAGCCCCGCCAACAATTCCAGCAAGCCGCTGAAACAGGGTGAACTGATGGCGATGGCATCACCGGGATCGGATACGGTTTCCAGCGCGATACGCACCGCATCGATACAGCCGCTGGTGATCACCAGATCTTTGGCGGACAGCGGAAAGCCATAGGCCGAGAAGTGTTCTTCCAGCGCCAGACGCAACGCCGGGTCTCCCTGTCGGTCAGGATACGCATGCAGCTGGGACGAAAGACGTTTCAGCCCCCGTTTCAGACTGCGCTGCAGGGCTTCAGTAGGCATCAGATCCGGTGATAACTGAGAGATACCCAGCGGGCCCGGTTCATAAATGCCGGGTTGATAGTTAATACCGGATTCCTGAAAGGAGATGCTTTTCAGCTGGCTGCGAAACTGTGGCAGCTCTGGTGTTTTGCTGGCAAGCAGAGGTCGGGAGACATAAAAACCGGACTGAGGCTTGGCGATAATCCAGCCCAGCTCTTCCAGATGGTGATAGGTGTTGATCGCCGTGGTCATACTGACATTAAACTGCTGCGCCAGCTTTCTGAGGGAAGGCATACGACTGCCATGGACGAGTTTGTCCGCCTGAATATCATCAATAATCTGTTCAGCAATCCCCTGATAACGCACCTTTGTCCCTCGCCCATCCTGATCTGTTAAGTCAGATTAGCGCCGCACCGTCAAACTGTATACTTTTTATTTTAAAAAATTGATTCTGTTATCTTTTTCAGCAAAGTCCGACACTGCCTCCTCAAGAGCGAACATCTTCAGCGCTCATCTATTCTTCGGAGGACAAAACAATGCGCCTGAAAGACCTGCTACTGGGTTTAAGTATTATGTGTTTATGGGGCTTTAACTTTTCCGTGATTAAGCTGGGGGCGGATCAGATCAACCCTATTCTGCTGACCACCCTGCGCTTTACCTTTGCCGTGCTGCCGGTGATCTTCTTTATCAAACGTCCGCAGGTGAAACTGCGTTATCTGATGGGATACGGCATCACCTTTGGCGTAGGTGTCTGGGGCATGATGACGTCAGCGATCACTCTGGGGGTCAGCGCCGGAATGGCAGGGGTGCTGATGGATCTGAGCCTGATTGCGAGTCTCTTAATCGGCTGGCTGGTGCTGAAAGAGAAGATCTCACCCCGGCAGACACTGGGCGCGGGTCTGATTCTGCTGGGTGCGGTGGTCAGTCTGAGTCTTGAAGATGGATCAGTGCCTTTGGCGGGGCTGCTGTTGATTCTGATCGGTGCTTTAAGCTGGGCGGTGATCGGTCTGATTGTAAAACTTGCCAATACCCAGCAGGTGTTTGCCTTCAGTGTCTGGGGCATGCTGTTTGCACCTCTGCCACTGGCGACTCTGGCGCTGATCACTTACGGGCCAGAGGTATTTATCGCCCTGCCGGGGCAGATGAATGGCAGTGTCTGGTTCTCGGTTCTGTTTCAGGCTTACCCGACCACCCTTTTAGGCTATTGGTTGTGGAATCGCCTGATTACCCAATACCCACTT
Source organism: Oceanospirillum sp. (assembly GCA_048264105.1). GTDB lineage: Bacteria > Pseudomonadota > Gammaproteobacteria > Pseudomonadales > Halomonadaceae > Oceanospirillum. The sequence continues at coordinate 422,576 of JBLXDJ010000004.1, read as the reverse complement.
TCTACGGTAGCACCGCTGACGATGCTGACACCGGTGTTTGGCCTTCTGGGCAGCATGATCTTTCACGGCGAAGTGATCGACAACACCAAGCTATTAGCCTGTGCGCTGATTCTGGTGGGCTTTCTGATCGGGCAGTGGCAGCAAAGCTGGTTTAAGCGACAACCGGCGGTACGCTTGGAGGGCTAAGTACGTTTGGAGAGTTAAGTTCGCAGGATGCTGGCAGGGTTGCAGGCATTCCCACGCGGAGCATGGGAACGAGGCTTAGTAGTCTTACACCGTAAGAAAAGCTGGCTCCCATGCTCTGCGTGGGAGCCTTTTCCATCAGACGCTCATAAGTAAAGAGGGGGATTAACGCGCTGCCACGGTCATATTCGCCGCCCATTGCAGCACAACTTTCTCAATACTCTCGCTGATGCTGATCATCACGGTGCGGTTAAACTTCTTAGTGGCAGGTTTGATCAGGAAGGCTTCGTAGGCCTGCACCGTTTCCGGTTTCAGATTCCGGTAGGTGTAGACCAGCGCCAGCGTTACGACCTGATCCAACTGCTGACGCAACTGAGGCTCAATCTGATTCAGCTGACTCTTAAAGCCTGCCAGATTCGGTTCCTGCTCCGGCTGCATGGCCCGGCTCAGGGTGGCAAAAATCGCGACAGAAACCTGCTTTTGCATCTCAACAGTGATATCGGTAACTCCGGCTGCCTGATTGATACGCTGCGCCTGCTTCACTCTTACCGTGTCCTGCATCAGCTGACGAGCCTGATTCATCATCTCCTGCTGCGCTTCCGGCTCTGAGGCTTTTGCCTCTTCCGCCGTGATTATGCGACCTTTGTCAGAACGATACCAACTCAGCAGTTGGCTCACTTCTGCGGCACTCATTTTCTGCTGAACCGATTGTGAAATTCCCGCCAGCATACGGCCTTCATTCAGACTAATATCGATCTGTTGTTGCAGCTGGGCTGCCAGTTCAGGGGGAATCTGCCCCTGCTGCCCTGCCTGAGCAAAACCCTGCTTCATGGCACCGGGAAACTCAGCAATCTGCTTAGAGATACCGGATAGCTCCATAAGCTCGGCAACGGTTTTATCGGAAGGGGTTGCCGCCGCCACACCTGAGCTCAACATCATCAGGGCGCCAAGAGCGACAAGTGCCCGGGAAAGTTTGCGGGTTATTTTTATCATGATCGATCCTTCGGTCGGATCAGTCAGAAACGCTTATCGGCATAAGGCTTTGACTGACAGTGTGAACAGGTGCGGGGACAGAAATACCCGACACCTGAGTTAAGCCATCATTCTGACAAGCCACCAACCGAGAAACCATTACATTATGTAAAGCCGATCGATCAGGGCAGATATACTCCCTGATAAAAACCCTGAATATTCAGTGTCAGGGTGACGGTTTCATGTCCCGGGTTATACCAGTACCAGCCGTGACTACCTTCAAAAGGTGCCGTAAAACCGCCTTGTGCGGAGGCATAGCCTTTGGCTTCCCAGAAACTGGTGAAATCCTCAACTGCCAGCAGCTCTTCGCCGTGCATATCAAAATCAAGCACACCGCCTTCTGCTTTCCAGTGATAAATAAAGCGCTGCCCCTGCTGCATCATGGCTTTCACTTCCAGCCCTTTCCGGGGCTGTAGCGTCAGGCTCATCTGATTACTTTGGGGAATGGTATTGGTTTGCCAGTGCCCGCCGTCTGCCGAAGATATTGAAATGATCTCACCGGAAGCAGATGTACTTGCTTGAGACTGAGCTTCGCCCTGAGCCTGAAGTTGCGCTACCGCCTGATCTTTCGGACTTGTCAGGCCGGTTAAACCTAAAACCTTGCCCAGGCCGGTTGGATCACGCTGAAACTCTACGGGCAGCACGACCACAACTAGTACGATGCCTGCCACCAGTAAAGCAGCCAGTGTTTGTTTTACCAGCTGAGCCTTTGCAGGCATCGGCAGCCTATCCTGCTGTTGCATCGTCATGTCACACACCTCCTTCAATAACAAAACCGCTTAACTGATAACCGGCCAGCAAAAAACCAAGACAAATCAGACCGAGATTGAGATACACCGACTGTCGGTTAAAGACAGAGAAACTGCGCCAGAGATTCACAAAGGCCAGCATAAGGATCAGCGCCAACGCCTGTCCCAGCTCGACCCCAATATTAAAGGCGATCAGGTTGGCCAAAAGGCCGTCACTGTTCAGTGAGTATTCCTGCAATTTGGTGGCAAGCCCCAGCCCATGAACCAGACCGAAGAGAAAGACAGCCCAGCGAATATCCGGCTGTACCCGGAACCACACGTTATAAGCCCCCAGATTATCCAGCCCCTTGTAGACCACGGATAAACCGATCAGGGCATCAATCAGCCAGGGATTAACCTGCCACTCGGCAAGGACACCCATAACCAGAGTAATACTGTGACCAAGGCCAAACAGAGAGACGGCGATGGCAACGTCACGACTCCGATACAGCAGGAAAATGACGCCGAGCAGAAACAGCAGATGGTCGTAACCGGTCACCATATGTTTCGCGCCGAGATAGATAAACGGCAGAATCGCAGCCCCTTGGGTCTGCTCAATAAAGATGCCGTCCTGACTGTCTACCCCATGGGCAAAGGCCAGAGGGCTGAACAGGCTCTCAAGACAGAAAAGGGATAACAGTAATAAAACACGACCCGGCATGCGTTAGCTCCTTTAGTTGAACGCGTTTTATAGCGTCTCCGGAGCAATAACACGATACCACTTGAGTGCTGGTATCAGAGGAAACCGTTAAGACCTGAGATGTAAAAGGGCAGGAGAAATGAGTATCAGATAAAGCTCAGCCCGGATCAGGCCAGCTGAGCATTTAACCACTGTTCCGCCTCAGCGTTATCCGCAAAAAGCGCCTGACGGGCGTGGGGAATTTCCAGCTCAGTACAGTGAATATACTGCTCGATTAGGGGGCGCAGCACGGGATCAGAGGAGACAATCGCCACGGGAATCACCGGATTGTAGCGATTATTGCGCTGGGCAAAACCTACCGCCACCAGCACATCTTTTTCGCTGACATCATAACTTTCGACCTCGTCGAAGGTTATCAGAATGCTTTCAAGCTGCTCATAGTGCTCAGAGCCGATTGTAGAGCTGTTGGCCTCAATCAGATCTTTGGTCACCAGATGACCATAGTAGCGGCAAACAAGATGATGCTCAGACCAGTGGTTTTGAAATGCCATAAACAAACGCCAGAAATGAAATTATTTTCGTCCTTCTGAATCGGTTTCCGGCATCCCTTGCCCAGAAACAGTAACCACCCCTGACAAGTGGTTACTGCTTAAGCTAGCAGATTAAACTAATTTGGCGAAGCCATCACGGGTGTAATTTTCACTACCGTCTGCTGTGACACACAGGTTGTCTTCGATACGGATACCACCGAACGGCAGCAGCTTCTCAACCATCGCCCAGTTGATCTGATCGGACGCCTTAGACGCTTTCAGCTCTTCCAGCAGTTGCGGGATAAAGTAAACCCCCGGCTCTACCGTGATCACGTAACCGGCTTCCAGCTTGCGGGTCAGGCGCAGGAAAGGATGCTCGGCGGGTGGTTCTTTCATGGTGCCTGCTGCGTCCTGCTGCCAGCCACCCACATCATGCACCTGCAGACCCAAAAGATGACCCAGCCCGTGAGGATAAAAGGTGCGGGTGATCCCCTGCTCCAGCTGCTCTTCCGGATTCGCATGCGCAATGCCAAAGCGGTTCAGCAGATCAGCAATCATCAGATGCATCTGCTCGTGCAGCGCCACAAAATCGCTACCGGCGCTGATCTGGTGACACAGTTGCAGCTGCAGATCATCCAGACCTTTTACCAGATCAGAGAACAGGGTGCCTTCCTGAGTAAAGGTACGGGTGATATCCGCTGCGTAACCATTAAAGCTGGCACCGGCATCGATCAGCAAAGTGCGGTGCTCACCGGGAGCGGAACGCTGCTGGAACTGGTAATGCAGCACAGCGGCATGCTCGTTCAGGCCAACAATATTGTCATAGGGCATATCCCGCTCGTTGTGGGAAATGGCACTCAGGTAAGCCTGATGAATCGCATATTCGCTCAGACCGGACTCAAAACCACGCTGAGCCGCACGATGGCCTTTAACCGCCAGGTAGTTAGCTTCCCGCAGACAGTGCTGCTCCCACTCCGTCTTGATGGCACGGCCAAAGTTAATACCGTGAATCAGAGCCTCGGGATTGTGGATCAGGTTATCAACGGCCAGATCCTGTTCGCTGATCAGAGCAGTGCGCGCCTGACCGACGGTAGCCAGCATAACTGCCGGATCATCATAGGCGATCCACTCGAAGCCCAGCGCCCAGTCTGCTGACGGCAGGTCCGGGGTCAGGTGCCAGAAGTCTTTCGGCGTGTAGTAGAACATCAGCGGCTTAAGTCCAGGACGTACCAGCAACCAGCAATCCGGGTGCTGAGTCAGAAACGGAGACCAGTGAACAAAGTGAGGATTCGGGCGGAACGGGTAACGGGTATCATCCAGAAAATGCTTGTGCAGACTGCCGGAACCGATCAGCAGCTGATCAAACTGGTGCGTCTGCAGCAGGGGTTCAATACGGGACTGCAGTTGGGACAGATGAGCAAAATAAAGTGCAGACATAACAAAACCTTTTTAACGAACCTGCCCGAAAGCAGGTTGTAACATTGAAAATGAAACGCAGATCATCAGAGTCAAAGCAGGTGTCGATGCGCAGGTCAGACCTTCAGGGTCTGGCTGGCCAGCGCTTCTTCCAGCAGTGTCCAGAGCTGTTTGATATTCGGCTGAACATTCTGACGGTTACGGTACAGACGCACCTCTAAGGGCACATGCCACTCCTCACCGCCCGCCAGACTCAGGCTGCCATGTTCCAGACTGCTTTTAACCAGCCGTTTAGGCACCCAACCAAAGCCAAAGCCTTCTTTGATCATCGCCTTAACGCTCACGGAATGAACATTCTCATTCATGGTCACCAGCCGTGGTGGTTCCGGTTGCTGCTGAACAAAGTGATCCAGCACCGAACGCATAAAGGAGTTCTCGTAGTAACCGATATAGGGCAGCGGTTTGCTCTTCTGCCCCGGCAGATAGTGCATTGGGCGGCCGTCTTCATCATTGGCGGTCACCGGTACCAGTTTTTCACGGGCAACGGTAAGGCTTTCAAAACGTTCATCATCCAGATCACGGGCCACCTTCATGGTGGGGTGCCAGAAGCAGAGCACCAGATCGCACTCTCCCTGAGACAGGGCATTCACAAAGTCAGCACCGACCCAGGAGGTGGATTTCAGGTTCAGATCAACAGGCAGATTATGCTGCTGCGAGAAAGGCATCAGCACCGAATGATAGAGGGTCAGATATAAGGTCTGGGTGGTGGCAAAGGTCAGGCGGTTGCTCTGCTGCTCCCGGATCTCATTGCAGCGCACCTTGGTTTCACGGGCGATACGGGACATCTGTTCTGCCCCCGCCAGAAACACTTCACCCGCCGCAGTCAGAGACAACGGAAGACTGTTGCGGTCGATCAGGGTCGTGCCCATCTCTTCCTCTAACAGTTTAATACGGCGACTGAGGGTGGGTTGGGTGACGTTTCGCTCATCGGCTGCCCGGGAAAAATGTCGGGTGCGTGCCAAAGCGATAAAGTCATCAAGCCATCTAACTTCCATAGCGTACCTTAAACGAATAAACCGGCTTGACCATTTCGGGGAGCGTCCCCTGCATGATCAGACCGGTTATCAAAACAACCATCCGGGGCTTACAGATCAGTCTGCAGCCACTGGTGAATCGGATAGAGCATGGATTCACCCAGTTTGATGGAGCGTTCCGGTGACCAGCCGAAGTCCGCATCCGGGCGGTTGTCATAATCCTTGAAAGGCATCTCCAGAGTCATGGAGGGGCAGTTAAACTCCCGACCGACCCAGAAGGCGGCGATGGTATACGTCTCCGGGCCAAATTTGCCGGGCGGATAGCCACGCTCCGTCTGAAAGTCTGGATTGATCTGCGCCAGATCCTGCTTAAAGCGGTTTTCCTGTTCCAGCACGCTTGCCGCCAGATGAGGAGCACCCTCCTGACCGGCGATAAAGTTGCACGGCAGCGCTTCATCACCGTGCAGATCCAGAAACAGATCCACACCGCTTTGCTGCATCAGGGTTCGCACCGCCAGAACTTCAGGGCTGCGCTCAGCCGTAGGGGTTTCCCACTCACGGTTAAGGTTAGCACCACAGGCGTTAGTGCGCAGGTGACCGCGAATAGAACCATCGGGATTCATATTCGGCACAACATAAAAATCAGCCTGCTCCAGCACCGATTGCGCCAGCGCATCATCTTCATCCAGCAGTCGGGCGATAAAGCCCTCAGCACACCATTCGGCCATGCTTTCACCGGGATGCTGACGAGCCGTCACCCAGATCTGTTTCTTTGTTCTGGTCGCGTCTGAAGCCTTACTGATTTTCAGCAGGTTCAGATCATGGCCATCCAGCGTGGTGCCGATATCATGGACTTCACACAGGGCAGATTGCTGCGCCTGACCGATCAGATCCAGATGCTGCTCCCAGCTGTAAGGGGCAAAATACGCAAAGTAGATGCTGTTCTGCGCCGGCGTGTGCTGAATCACCAGTTCACAGGTGTCGGCTTCATAGGTGGTGTCCACACGGAACCAGGTTTCGCGGTCGTAGGAGGCCACAGCACGGTAATCAGGCCAGCCATCAACATAAGCGGCCTGACCTGCATTAACGATACGCAGATTCAGGGGCTGATTCTCAGCACCCTGAACACGAAAATGGAACCACTGGAAAAAGTCTGACTGGTTGTCTTTACGGATACTCAGCTGAATATCCTGCGGACGGGCCAGATCCAGCACCTCGATATTACCGGCATCAAACTGACTGCTGATCTTGATTGCGGACGGAATCGTTAAACTCATTATCTTCTCCATGATCGCTTACAGACGACCTTCCTCAACACCGTGACAGGCCACCTGACCGCCTTCATCAGTGGTGATCAGCTGTGGAATCTCTTTCTTACAGCGTTCGTTCGCATACGGACAACGACCGTGGAAGACACAACCACTTGGCAGGTTAACCGGTGTTGGTACTTCACCCTGCAGCTTGATATGCGGCGGACGATCATCTTCCAGACGCGGAATCGCAGACATCAGCGCCTGAGTGTACGGGTGGCGCGGCTTGGCGAACAGGGTTTTAGTCGGAGCCAGTTCACACAGAGAACCCAGATACATCACCGCGACACGGGTGCCGAAGTGTTCCACCACCGAGAGATCATGGGTGATAAACAGATAGGTCAGGTTGCGTTTTTCCTGAGCATCCATCAGCAGATTCAGTACCTGTGCCTGAATCGATACGTCCAGCGCCGAGATTGGCTCATCCGCTACGATAAACTCGGGATCAACCGCCAAGGCACGGGCGATACTGATACGCTGACGCTGACCACCGGAGAACTCATGGGCAAAACGCTCGCCCCAGCTTGGGTCGATACCCACCGAGAACATCACCTCATGCACCTTGTCACGCACCTGCTGAGGCGTCCAGTCAGGGTTGTGCAGGCGTACCGGCTCTTCCAGTGTCTGACCAATGGTCATACGCGGGTTAAGCGATGCGTACGGGTTCTGGAAGATCATCTGCATCTTCTTGCGGTACGGCAGAAGCTGCTTATCATCCAGATCATCAATGCGCTCACCACGGTAGCTGATGGTGCCCTGAGACGGCGTCAAAAGCCCCATCACAGTTCGGGCCACGGTAGATTTACCGCAACCGGATTCACCTACAACACACAGGGCTTCACCCTTCTGGATATCCAGATTCACACCATTGATGGCATGAACAAACTCCTGTTCACGGACAATCTTGCCGCCTTTAAATTTCAGCTGATCAAGAAAGTCACCGGAGATATTAAATTTTTTGTACAAACCACGGATCTGCACCAGAGATTCAGGCTGCTGATCCGCTTGTTCAGTGATTTTGCTATCGGTCATGTTATGCGCCCTCAGATGCCTGTTCCGCTTGTTTCAACTCCGCCACCATATGGCAGGCCACCTTACAGTTGCCGGATACGGTGTATCCCGGCAGCTGCTTGGTACAGGCATCACGCAGGTAATCGCAACGCGGGTTAAAGGCACAACCGGTTGGAATTTTCTGCAGGGATGGCATAGAACCGCGAATCTGATTCAGACGCTGTCCCGGAATCGCCATCTGCGGCAGTGCATTCATCAGCCCCTGAGTGTAGGGATGCTGAGCATCGTTGATGATCTCGCGGGTTGGCCCCTGCTCAATAATACGACCGGCGTACATCACGATCGCTTTCTGAGTTACCTGAGAGACAACACCCAGATCATGGGTGATCAGAATCAGGGCAACGTTGTTGCGCTCACACAGCTCAACCATCAGCTCCATGATCTCCGCCTGAATGGTCACATCCAGCGCGGTAGTCGGCTCATCGGCAATGATAATATCCGGGTCCATCAGCAGGCCTACGGCGATCACCACACGCTGACGCATACCACCGGACAGCTCGTGCGGATACTGATCGATACGGGTTTCCGGTGACGGAATCTGTACCTGCTGCAGCTTCTGAATTGCAATGGTGCGAGCATCTTCTTTGCTGATTTTGCGGTGTGCCTGCAGACATTCGATCATCTGCTGACCGATGGTCAGTACCGGATTCAGCGTCATCATCGGATCCTGAAAGATCATCGAGATGCGGTTACCACGAACATTACGCAGCTCTTCCGCTGACATATCCGCCAGATCTTTACCTTCAAACAGAATCTGTCCGTCTGAGATACGGCCCGGCTTGGAGATCAGGTTCAGAATGGAGAAACCCAGCACGGATTTACCGGCACCGGACTCACCCACAAGGCCCAGACGCTCGCCGCGATCCAGCGTGAAGTTGATGTTGCGCAGCGCTTTTACATCGCCGCTGCGCAGACCGAAACTGACTTCAAGGTTTTTAACTTCTAATAACGCCATCGTCTTACCCCTTATACAGTTTCGGGTTGAGTACATCACGCAGCCAGTCGCCCAGCAGGTTCATCACTAGAACCAGTACCACCAGCACAATCCCCGGAATCACGGTGATCCACCAGGCACCGGAGAAAATATATTCAAAGCCGCTTGAGATCAGAGAACCCAGAGATGGCTGAGAGACCGGCATACCCAGACCCAGGAAGGACAGAGACGCTTCCGAGATAATCGCGTTAGCCACCTGTACGGTGGAGATCACCAGAATCGGACTTAAGGTGTTCGGCAGAATATGACGGAACATAATGCGGATCTGCCCCAGCCCCATCACACGGGCCGCGTCGACATATTCTTTCTTTTTCTCCGCCAGTACTGATGCACGGATCGTACGGGCGTACTGCGGCCATTCAGCAATACCGATCACCAGAATCAGCATCACCATCGCCAGATCCTGATACAGCTCAGTGCCAAAACTGGCCTGAAAAATCGCCAGCACCACAATCGCTACCATCATGGTGGAGAAGGACAACTGAACATCCGCAAAGCGCATCAGGATGCTGTCCACTCGGCCACCACGGTAACCGGCGATCAGACCAACGATAATACCGATGGTTGCCTGCAGCAGTACCGCACAGATACCGATGGTCAGGGAGATACGGGTGCCGTACAGAATCGTCGACCAGAGGTCACGACCCTGAGCATCGGTACCCAGCCAGAACTGCTCTTCGCCCATCTCTTCATCCCAGCTGGGTGGCAGCTCGGAGTTCATGATGTCGATCTGAGTCGGGTCGTAGGGATCAAAAGGCGCGATGGCAGGCGCAAACAGGGCCATAATCACATAACCCATAAAGATGGTCAGACTGATCTGAGCCACGCGGTCTTTAATAAAACTGTGCCAGACATGCGTATCTTTAAAACGCTGCCATGCTGAAGGAGCTTTCTCCGGTGCAGGCATCTTGCTGGCTGGTGTCTGATTTTGAGTTGTCATGGTCATTCCGCCTTATTTCTTACCCGCCAGATTCACCGTAGGATTCACGAGACCGTAAATCAGATCGACGATGGTGTTGGTGATGACAAAGATCGCGCCGACCACAATCAGGTAAGCCACAATCAGCGGAGTATCCACACGGTTGATCGCTTCCAGGAACAGGAAGCCCATTCCTGGCCATTGAAAGACGGTCTCGGTCAGAATGGTGTAAGCCACCATAGTACCGATCTGAACACCACCTACGGTAATCACCGGCAGCATGGTGTTTTTCAGCGCGTGCAGGAAGTAGATACGGCGAGGATTCAGACCCTTCGCCCAGGCAAATTTAACATATTCAGACTGCAGCACTTCCATCATCTCCGCACGGATCAGACGGATAAACAGCGGCAGCATAATAGAAGCCAGGGAGACACACGGCAGCACCAGATGCGCCAGACCATCCCAGGTGAAGAAACCGGATTCCCAGCCCCAGAACATAGGCTGCGTTTCACCACGACCGAAAGAAGGCATCCAGCCCAACTCAATCGAGAAGAAGTAGATCAGGCCAATGGCGGTCAGGAAAACCGGCACCGAAATACCGATAATACTGAAGCCCATAACAGCCTTGGAGAACCAGCTCTGAGGGTTAATGGCAGAGTAAACACCCAAAGGAACCGATAGAAAAACAATAATCAGTGACGCACCAAATACCAGCTCCAGTGTCGCCGGGAGTTTACCCAGAATCACATCCAGTGCCGGTTCTTTGAAGAAGTATGAGGTACCCAAATCACCTTGCAGCGCATTTTTTACAAAGCGGCCGTACTGTACAAAGAAGGGATCATTCAGACCTAATTCGTTTCGGAGTTCCTGACGCTCGGCTTCTGATACCGATTGACCGACCATCTCACGTAACGGGTCACCCAAATTATCCTGAATGGAAAAGCTGATAATACTGATGACGAACATCACTACTACCGCCTGAGCCAGTCGTTTTATAAAAAAAGCAATCATGGTTATTCTGCCTTTATGACGTCGCGGGTCCCTGCGTCGTTTTATTCTTTATTTCATGAGGGAGTATTCACGAAGGAACACAGAGCCGGCCTGACGTCATGGGGAGAGCTATCCCCAGGAGAATCAGACCGGCTTAACTTCATCTTACGGGTCAGCGGTGATTATTCTTCAACAACCAGATCGCCCAGGTAAGGGAAGTTCATTACGTTCAGAACAGGCTCAATGTTCACGCCCTTACGAGCGGCCCATGCCAGGTTCTGCCAGTGCAGAGGGATAAACGCAGCGTCGTCGTACAGCATCTGTTCGATTTTCTGCATGATCTGTGCACGTTTCTTAGGACTGGTTTCAGTGTTCGCCTGCGCCATCAGCTTGTCAGCTTCTGGGTTGCAATAGTTACCACTGTTGTACTGGCCCAGACCGGTTTCAGTATCAGGACAAGCGGTCAGGAACTCGAAGAAGTTGTTGGAATCTTCGGTATCTGCGTGCCAGCCGATCATCATCATGTCTGCAGCACGAGCATCGAACTCACCCCAGTACTGTGCTTTAGGCAGGGTTTTCAGATCCACTTTGATCTTGATTTTAGCCAGCATAGACGCAACCGCCTGAGCGATCTTCTCATCGTTCACATAACGGTTGTTAGGCGCCATCATGGTCACGGTGAAACCGTCTTCGTAGCCCGCTTCTTTCATCAGCTGCTTCGCTTTTTTCAGATCATAACGAGGCGTCAGTGCTTCGTTGTGACCCAGATAACCCCAAGGGCTCATCTGGGCAGCAGGTGTTGCGAAACCACGCATAATTTTCTTCACGATACCCTGCTGGTTAATTGCGTATGCAACAGCCTGACGTACACGGGCATCTTTAAAGGCTTCGACACGTTCCTGGTTCATCTGGAACGTAATGATACGGGTACCGCCCATTGTCACCAGATCCACTTTCTTGTTGGATTTGATGCGCTTGTGGTCGGTTGGAGGAACAGGCGCGATAAAGTCAACGTCGCCGGACAGCAGCGCTGCAACACGGGTCGGTGCTTCTTTAATCGGCGTCAGAACGATCTTATCAACGTTGCCAGGAGACTGGGTATCCCAATAGTTGTCGTTACGATCGAACTCAACTTTTACACCCTGCTGACGGTAGCCAACAGTGTAAGGACCGGTACCGGACAGCTGACGGGATGCGAAAGAGTTGCCGTGTTTAACCAGCTTGTCTTTAGGCTCGCCGTTGGCGTCAGTACCTGAGTAGAACTTGCTGTCCATCGGGAACAGGTAGGTCACGTTGTTCAGAATCAGCGGGAAAGGCTTTTCAGTTTTCAGTTCGATGGTGTAATCATCGATCACTTTCAGCTCAGAGAAAGGAGCGAAAACGCCTTTAAAGTCAGCAGATTCACGCAGACGGTTGAAGGTGAACTCAACGTCTTTAGCGGTGAAGGTATTACCGGAGTGGAATTTTACACCCTTACGCAGATGGAAACGCATGGTCAGATCATCGACACGCTCCCACTTCTCTGCCAGACGCGCTTCGAAGCCCAGCTTCTTGTCCCAGCGTACCAGAGGATCAAACGTCATATGGGACAGCTGTAATGTGCCGCCGGAAAGCTGCTCGTGCGGATCAAGAGACACAGGGTCAGCATCGTATGCCATCTTCAAAGTTGCTGCGTTAGCGCCGCTCATAAGCCCAAGGCTTAAGATTGCACCGGCCAGCAGGGATACGGATTTTTTCATCTTGGATTCCCGTTAGTTATTATCTTTTTTAGCGATCGTTGTTCAGTCGGAAAGTGCTTCTGAACGTTAGTTGTGAGCAAATTCACACAACTGTCATCGAAAAAAAGTCTAATAGATGCTTCGGGGACTACCAATTTGAATAACGAAAGATGCCATACAAGATCCGTATAGCACCTAAAAATCTCCCTAAAATCGCGCATTAAAACAGCGTAATTTCCTAGACAAGCGCCTTTAAAGTGCAAAAACACCATAATTTTGCCTTATTCCGCTAACCCGCCCCATCAAAAAAACCGTTGTTTTTCTTTCGGCCACATCATTTTTTATCACCGGAAGCACTTAAACAGCCTTTATCCGCTTGCCGAAAGCCCATTGCTTGCCTAATATCGCGCCCGATTCATCGTTCATAGCCATCGTGAATAGCTGTTATGCACGAAAAAGAAACCGGATGCATCAGCCTGATTCAGTTTTTGTATAAGCCACCCTTTTCAGAGAATACCCCTAATGGAATTTGATTTTATCCGCGACCGTGACGGTCAGTGCAGCCTTGAGCTTAACGGCGAACAAACCGCTCTGGAACGCTGGTTCAACGCTAAAGAGCGCCAGTCGATCTGCGCACTGGATGACCTGTTGGAAGTCATTTCGGATATCAAGCAGGGCAACAAACGGGAATATATCGGCAGCGACCCTGAGTTTCAGATCACTCTGACCACAGACGAATGCGCCATCATCGCTAACTGGCTGCTGTTTGATGAAAGCCTTGAACATGAAGTACGCGAAGGCGGTTATGATCGCGCCAGCCTTGAAGAGCAGGACCTTCAGGCTGACGAAGGCGATGCTAAAGCAGAGTGCGGACTGGATGACTTTGCGTATCTTCTGGAAGAGTGGCGCGAATTTCTGCGGGAGAATCAGCGCTAACCGTTTATTAGCCAACGCTAACACTGGGATGAAAACCAAAAATCCATTAGGATAGCCTAAAATTAGAATCTTTTAATTTACAGCTATCACTAGGATAAAAGGTTTCCCCATGAGCACACTGCTGAACTGGCTCGACTCCCTCCCTTGGGCCATCCTGATTATTGGTTCACTGACACTGGGCCTCGCCCCCTTCTTTCCGGAACCCCATCTGGTGGAAAAACTGCGTATGCTGGGTAACGGTGAACTGAAAGCCCCACTGGACTGGTTCGACCTCTTGATGCACGGCGCACTTCCCTTCCTCCTGATTGTGAAACTGATTGCGACCGGGTTTAGACAGGTGGCCTAAGCGCTACTCCAGCGATGACGCCCCGCAATCTTCTCTGCTATGCTTCTGAAATCACTGGCCTTTTCATCCAATATTTAAACGGCCTACTGTTTTCAGGAGCACCCTATGTTTACTTTGCACTCCCGTCTTGAGCAGGACACCATCCCGGTTGCTGATTTTCCGCTGAGCCGTCTGGTAATGATGAATGACAGCCGCTTTCCCTGGTTTATTCTGATTCCCCGCATTGGCGGCATTACCGAGATCCACCAGCTGGACAAACCGGATCGTCAGCACCTGATGGATGAATCCTGCATTCTGGCCGAAGCCCTGATGACCGCTTTTCACGGCCATAAAATGAATGTCGCCGCCCTCGGCAATGTCGTACCACAACTGCACATGCACCATGTGGTTCGTCAGGAAGATGATGCCGCCTGGCCCGCCCCGATCTGGGGTGTAGGCTCACCGGAAGCGATGAGCGAGGAAGAAGCTCAGTCCAGAATCCAACAGCTGATTCCCCACCTGCAGAAAGCGATGCCAGAGCTTCAGCTGGTCTGAATAAAGAGCTTCAGCTGGTTTAAGGGAATAGACACAGTTGGTTTAATCGGGAGTCAATCCGAAATGCCTGATAGCACAACACAGCAACCCATCTTTCTGTTCGACTGGGGGGACACCTTAATGGTGGATTTCCCTGATATGACCGGCAAGATGAAGGATTGGCCGAAGGTTCAGATGCAGCCTGAAGCTGACAAGGTATTGGCTGAACTCAGCCAAAGAACCCGACTTTTTGTCGCTACAGGCGCGGCTGATTCCGCTGAAAGCGATATCCGTGCTGCTTTTGATCGGGTGGGTTTATGCCCTTATCTTGAAGGCTATTTCTGCCAGAGCAATCTGGGAATAGGCAAAGGCACAGCAGATTTCTACCGGGCTATTATCCGGCAGCTGGGCGTTATCCCCGAGCAGTGCACCATGGTCGGGGATCATTTTGACAAAGATATCGCGCCCGCACTGGAGGCTGGGCTAAAAGCCGTATGGCTGACAGATCAAAGTGGTTTGGCTGAACACAAGGGGCAGCCATTCCGTATGATAAAAAGCCTGAAAGAGTTGCTGCGCTGATTCCCATAACAGACGTATAAGCACATACCCAGACCTAAGCCGCTGAATATTTTGTAAAACCCGAGGGGAAGTCCGCGCTGATGAAGATACGTTTTATCGAAAACATCGCCCAGATTGATGATGCCGATTGGCAACAGCTCCACAATGCGGACAACAACCCTTTTATCAGTAAAGCCTTTCTGCAGGCACTGGAAAGCTCCGGGGCCGCCAGCGAAAAAGGAGGCTGGAAACCTCACCATCTGGTGGCGGAATCCGATGATGGCCTGATCGCCTTTATGCCGCTTTATCTCAAAACCCATTCTTACGGCGAGTACGTGTTCGACTGGTCATGGGCGGATGCCTATCAGCGTTACGGGCTGGCCTATTACCCCAAACTGGTGACAGCAATCCCCTACACCCCAAGTCAGGGAGAGCGTCTACTGGTTAAAGCGTCGATACAGAAATCTGATCTGGTTCCGGCCATTGTCGAAGCGATAAAAGCGGAAGCGATGCGATTAGGCGCTTCCGGCTGGCATCTGCTGTTCCCGCAGGAAGACGAACATCAGCTGCTGGCCGATCAGAACCTGCACACTCGTCTCACCTGCCAGTTCCATTGGTTTAACACCGACAACTGGCAGGATTTCGATCAGTTTCTGGGCAGTTTCAGCTCGAAAAAGCGTAAAAATGTCAGACAGGAAAGACGTAAAGTCGCTGATCAGGGCTTTAGCTTAGCGCGGGTTGAAGGCACCGAGATCACGCCAGAGCAGCTGGAACACTTCTATCACTGCTACCACATCACCTACCTGCAGCGCGGGCGTCAGGGCTATCTCAACCGCGCCTTCTTTCAGCAACTGGTTGAAACCATGCCTGAGCAGATCATGCTGGTAATCGCCTATAACGCGGAAGATGCTCCCGTGGCTGCAGCGCTGTTTTTCCATGACAACGCCAGTCTGTATGGACGCTACTGGGGCAGCAAGGTTGAGGCTGACAGCCTGCATTTTGAAGCCTGTTACTATCAGGGTATCGAATACTGTCTGGAACGCGGCCTGAACCATTTTGACCCCGGTACTCAGGGTGAACACAAGATCAGTCGGGGTTTCCACCCGATTCTCACCTGGTCAAACCACTGGTTGGCTGAACCGGGCTTTGATGATGCAATAAGAGACTTTGTCGAAGAAGAGGCCGAGCATGTTCAGCAGTATGCAGAACATGCCTGCGGGATGTTGCCGTTTAAGGAATAGGTCAGAGTGAATACCTTTCATCCTCAGACCAGCAACCTGTGAAACCTGACATCACCGCGTCATCTTCTTCACAAACACCACGACAAACAGCGCCAGCGTAAAGCTCCCCATAAAGGCTTCAGTCGCCGCAAAAAAGCGGCTCAACCCTATCGGAGTGATATCCCCATAACCAAGGGTGGTGAAGGTAACAACGCTGAAATAGACAGCATTGATAAAACTATAAAAATTATCAGCGAAGCCTTTGCCGGTATCCAGCTGCAACAGCTGGCCACCATCATTAACGCCATTCAAAAAGAAGATCACCGCGAAGCTGAGAATCAGAAACAGAGAGAAAAGAATCACCCGAAGTGGTCGCTCACCATAGCCGCAGAACAGATCGACCACGCGCGAAACGACGCGGGGTACTGAAAGGAACGGCATCTGATAGCGACGCATCACCATTTCGCGGCGAAAGAAGTACCCCGCCTGCTCAAACAAACCCTGATTTTCCAGTACACGTCGCAGGTGACGATAGATATCTTCCGCCTGTTCAAAATAATCCAGTCGAGTGGCGCGGTCTTTAGCCTGATAGGCCTCCTGTTCCTGTAACAGGTAATGCCCCCAATGCACATTCTCCAGTCGGGCATCATCAAAACGCGCCCCCAGCAGATTGGCACCTTCAAGGTTTGAACAATGCAGGTTAGCTTCCCGAAGGTCAGCTTTCATCAGAGAGCTGTGGCGCAGATCCGCATGAAACAGATGGGCATTCTGCAGATCGGCGCGATAAAAGTCCGAGTAACGCAGGTCATAGCCCTGCTTACTGCCATCATGCACCAGATTCACGCCCTCAAGCGCGGCACTCTTAAGAGCAAAACCCTGCATAGGAACTTCGGTATGAGCACGCTGCTCAAGACGGGTTTTAAGATCCGACTCAGTTTTGATGCGACTGGCGTCATGCCAGTAACAAAAGCCACCATGAACAGCATCTCCCGGGCACGGTTCTCCCCCGGACGTTATATATGAGCACGTTTTTGATGCACCGCCTGAACCTGTTGTCATGGTTGCCACCTGCTATTTTTTTGAGGCGTTAATTTTGAGGCGTTAATACTGCGCCGTTACACCAAGATAAAAACCGGCCAGCGATTCCGAGCGGGTACTAATGGACCGATACCCCAGTTTCACACCCACGAACTCATGTTTGAGCAAAAAGGCTGTGTCGTAATCAGATACACCACCTGCCCATGCGGGACGAAATTCAACACCCCATAGCGGATCAGGATGCACCAGAATCGGTGTACTCAGATACAGATAAGAGTTGGATGCATTACCCTTCACTTCCATCGATCCAAGGCCAAAATCCAGCTCAACCAAATCCCCCAACGACATGCGATAAAGTCCATAGATCCGGTTCAGATCCAGACTGTCTTTGGGGTTCGTTTCGGTAAACGCGGTATTTTCCAGCACCAAAGCCCAGGCGGCATAGCCACCCTCCAGCCGGTAACTGGTCGCTGAAACATCGGTAGAGATGGGGTGATAACTCAGATCCACACGGGCAAAAGGGATCGTTGCTTCACCGGGCTGCCTGAGAGGCATAGCCCCATCAAAAGACCCGTCAAAAGAGAAACGATCCTCTGCACCATCAATGCGCTCAAAACTATGCTGGCCGCCGTAAACCACCATGCCCATCATAAGTTCGCCGACAAGTTCAGAGAAGAAACAGCCAAAATCCGCATTCATACCCTCGCAGTCGGAATCACTGCCAGATGCATGACCGGATGATGATTCGGTTTTATTCGGGATGCTGCTTTCAAAGTCATCAAGAGAACCCGCCATGACAGGCATCGCAACCAATAAAGCACTGATCATCAGCAGGAAGGTTGCGGCAAAGCGCGTTAAAAAATTTAAAACAGACCGGGTCATCGTTAAGGCTTCCATCAGGAGACAGGCTGGCGAAGATTGTCCATGGCATCCCTGCGGGTTTCAAACCTTTCCTGCTCCGGAATCTGATGCAGCACTTTTAACTTCTCAAGGGTGTAAGCCACCGGGTTTTGTAACCCGACCACACTCACCCGACACCCCGCCTCCTTGCTTTGTGCCAGCAACTCTTCAATCACCATAGCGGTAGATGAGCCGATAAAGGGAACATCGCTCATATCCAGAATCAGATGCTCATAATTCTGATAGGCCATCAGTTTCTGGCTAACCCCCTTTGCGGCAGCAAAACTAATCGGGCCTCGCAGTACATATAGCAGGGTTTTACCACCGGAAGCCGCCAGAAGGCTGCGCTCCTGCTCGCTGAGTTCCTGTTCGGATTCATGCCCCTGATAGATAGTGAGGTTTTCCAGCTGGATCTCCGACAGGCGTTTTACTGTGTAGGCATTGGCGATAAAAACGCCCACACCCACGGCGGTAATCAGATCGACAAACAGCGTCAGCCCCAGTACCAATAACATCAGAAAGCTGACAAAAGGTGGTGCGCTATGAATCCGTTTCAGAAAGCCCCAGTCGATAATATCCCAGCCGACTTTGAGCAGAATCCCCGCCAGAACCGCCAAAGGGATATGTTCAGCCGCACCACCGGCCCCCAAAACAGCCACCAGGAGGATCAGCGCGTGTACCGTACCGGATAACGGCGTTTGCCCTCCGGCACGGATATTCACCACCGTTCGCATCGTGGCACCCGCTCCCGGTAAGCCACCGAAGAAACCTGCGACCAGATTACCGACACCCTGCCCGATCAGTTCTTTATTGGAATGATGCTGACTGCGGGTCATATTGTCCGCCACCAGTGAGGTCAGCAGAGAATCGATCGAGCCCAAAGCGGCTAACATCAGAGCGGATACCAGCATCTCTGCAATCAGCGCGGATGAGAACACCGGTAGATGCCAGTCCGGCAGCCCCGTAGGAATATGGCCGATGGTTTCTACTGCCAAAGATTCCGGCAGACTCAGAGCCGCCGCCGTGCCCAGCAGAAGCGCCATCAGAGGAGCCGGAATAATCCGCCCCCAGTTTTTTGGCCAGAAGATATTTAACAGGAGTGTGCCGACAGCTATCAGCAGTGCAGGAAAGTGTAGGTTCTGAATCTGATCCGGCAACTGATTCAGTGCCGTGGCCACGCTTTTGGCAGAATCATGGCCGAACACAGGCCCCAGCTCGATGCAGATAATGATAATGCCGATCCCGGTCATAAAGCCCGAAATCACAGGAAAAGGCACCTGAGTGATGTACTGCCCCAAGCGCAACACACCAAAGAGAATCTGGAAAAGCCCGCTGAGCATCACCACGGTAAACGCGATAGCCGGGCCGGTAACCGGATCCAGCGCAACGTACTGGGTATAAACCGCCGCCATCACAACCGTCATCGGCCCCGTGGGCCCCGACACCTGAGATGATGTGCCGCCAAACAGCGCCGCAAAAAGCCCGACAAAGATAGCGCCATAAAGACCGGCTATCGCCCCCGCGCCGGAAGACACCCCAAAAGCCAATGCTAAGGGAAGCGCCACAACCGCAGCGGTAACGCCACCGTAAAGATCACCTTTGATATTTCGCGTGTGTATCGCTGAAAGCGCCATACCCTGTCCTTATCGATATTATTTTTATTGTTATCCTGAGTTATGGGTTCCAGTTTATGGGCTAAAGGAGCAGACACCAATAGTGTCTATGGCTAATAAAACCGGCTGATAGCGTTTCAAACAGAGAAAGTTCTGTAAAAACAAGGCTCAACACTCTCTTAACGCTTTAAAGAAGCCTTGCCCCTCTGTACCCGAACCGGCTTAGGGCATACAATTACCCGCATTTCAAAACATGAATTAAGTCAGAGACCGTATCTATGCGCGCCAGTCAAATTCTTATCTCCACCTTAAAAGAAACCCCTGCTGATGCTGAAGTGATCAGCCATCAGCTGATGTTACGTGCCGGTATGATCCGTCGTCTGGCGTCTGGTCTGTACACCTGGCTGCCGCTGGGTCTGCGTACCCTGCGTAAAGTTGAGCGCATTGTCCGCGAAGAGATGGACAAGGTTTCACAGGAAGTTCTGATGCCGGCCGCACAGCCTGCTGAGCTGTGGGAAGAGTCCGGTCGCTGGGAACAGTACGGCCCTGAACTGCTGCGTTTCAAAGACCGTCATCAGCGTGATTTCTGCGTGGGCCCGACCCACGAAGAAGTGATCACCGATATGGCCCGCAAAGAGATCAAAAGCTACAAGCAGCTGCCGGTTAACTTCTATCAGGTACAGACCAAGTTCCGTGATGAGATCCGCCCGCGTTTCGGCGTGATGCGTTCCCGCGAATTTATCATGAAGGATGCGTACTCCTTCCACAGCACCCCTGAGTCTCTGCAGGAGACTTACGATGTGATGTACCAGACCTACTGCAACATCTTTGATCGTCTGGGTCTGAACTATCGTCCGGTACTGGCGGATAACGGCTCGATCGGTGGTGAAGGCTCCCACGAGTTCCACGTACTGGCGGACTCCGGTGAAGACGATATCGTATTCAACACCGAAGGCACCTACGCGGCGAACATCGAAAAAGCAGAAGCGGTAGCACCTCAGGCTGAAGCCGATGCACCGACTCAGGAGATGACGCTGGTTGATACGCCAAACGCCAAAACCATCGACCAACTGGTTGAGCAGTTTGATCTGGCGATTGAGAAAACCGTTAAAACCCTGATCGTTAAAGCGGATGAAGAAGCGGAAGCAGACTTCGTCGCTCTGATCGTTCGTGGCGACCACACCCTGAACGAGATTAAAGCCGAAAACCTGCCAATGGTTGCCGCACCTCTGACCTTCGCCACTGACGAAGAGATCAAAGCCGTGATCGGTGCTGGCCCGGGTTCTCTGGGTCCAGTTAACCTGAGCATCCCTTGCGTTGTCGACCGTGCAGTAGCGGTTGCTTCTGACTTTGGTGCCGGTGCTAACATTGATGGCAAACACTACTTCGGTATCAACTGGGGTCGCGATCTTGCCCTGCCGGAAGTTGCTGATCTGCGTAATGTTGTTGAAGGCGATGCCAGCCCGGATGGAAAAGGCACCCTGTCGATCAAGCGTGGTATTGAAGTGGGTCATATCTTCCAGCTGGGTACAAAATACAGCGAAGCGATGAACGCTACGGTACTGGGCGAAAACGGCAAGCCGATCCCGATGACCATGGGTTGCTACGGTATCGGTGTCACCCGTGTGGTGGCGTCTGCGATCGAACAGAACCATGACGAAAACGGTATCATCTGGCCGGAAGCGATTGCACCGTTTGAAGTAGCTATCGTACCGATGAACGCACATAAATCTGAGATGGTTCGCGAGGCCAGCGAGAAGCTGTACGCCGAGCTGAAAGCCGCCGGTTACGATGTGCTGATGGATGACCGCGACAGCCGTCCGGGCTTCAAGTTTGCCGATCTGGAACTGCTGGGTGTACCGCACCGCATCGTGATCGGTGAGCGCGGTCTGAAAGAGGGTCAGCTGGAATACCGTGGCCGTCGTGACAGCGAAAACACTATGATCGATCAGGCGACTGTCATGGAACACCTGAAAGACGCTTTCGCTAAGAACGCACAATAATCAGACCGTAAACCTGACGCCCTCAGGTTGATCTCTGCTAAAAACCCGCTCCAAACGGAGCGGGTTTTTTTTTGCCTGCAGGATGGTGCTGAAGACAACTAATCTGCCAAGAAAGATGATATTCCATCATTTGTTCAATATACTCAGATACTAATAGATGATTGAAAAATACACATATTTTGTTTGCCGTTAGTCTCCCGGTGATACTGGTAACCGGTTCAGCCCTTCGAGAGGATTAAGGAAACGTCATGCAATTGAGTGACAGCGGCTTTATAGAAGTCGGCGGACTGCCCACTGAAGAACAGGGCACGCGAATCGCTAATGCGCTTCAGAACCTGAGCCAGTCCGGGGTAACCGGGATCAGCTGCTGGCTGGCGGAGTCCAATGCCGATCTGGTTCCGGTTATTCAGCAACAGAGTCGTCAGCTGAATCTTGAGCTGGTTGGCGCTATCTTTCCGGCGCTGATCGATCAGGCTTGCCTGAAAGATACCGGCTGCCTTATCCGACCTCTGCCGTCATCCTGCCAGACACTATTGGTATCCTGCGCCAACCAATCTGTTGATACGATCACCGCAACGCTGGATCAGTTCACCATACCGGAATCATCGAAGCCCAACCTTTTTCTGATATTCGATGCCCAGCAACCGAATATCAGCGATATTCTCGACCAGACCTATCTTAAGCTGCATAACAGTGTTCGCTATAGCGGCACCAATGCCGGAAGCGAAACCTTTCAGCCGATGCCCTGCCTGTTTGATCGTGATCAGCAGATCGGTTACGGCTTCTGGGCCATTCTGTATGACACCGCTTTCAGTAATGCCTTAGCACACGGCTATAAGAACTTTGAGACGATCACCGCAACCTCCACGACCGGCAACCGCATTCACAGCATCAACTGGCGAAACGCCTTTGAGGTCTATCAGGAGGAGATCGCCAAACGCTACGGGCAGCAGGTCACCGCTGAAAACTTTTACGACTTTGCCAGCCACTTTCCCTTTGGCATCATCAGAATGAAGGGACAACCGTTAGTTCGTATTCCGGTCGCGGTTGAAGCCGATGGCACACTGGCATGCGTCGGTGATATTCCCGAACATACCGTTATCAGCCTGCTGCAGGGTGTTGAAGCCAACGAGACCGAAACACTGGATCTGCTCACCCGACAACTGAACCAGCACGCTCCCGAGTATCAGGTCTTTTACTGTGCGGGACGTCGCATGCACCTGGGAGCGCAGACCAACGCAGAACTGGAACAACTCGCCCTTCGGTTACCGCAATCCGGAATCAGCGGTGCGCTATCCTTAGGCGAGATCTGTAATGATGAAGGACAGGGTTATCCGTTATTTCACAACGCAGCCATCATCTGCTGCCCCTGGGCCTAAAAGACTCTAAAGAGGAATACAATGAGCGATCAGAATCTGGCCATTCTCTACGAAATGGCACTCCTGATGGGGTCTGAAACCAGCGAGCAACCTCTGGTGAACAAGCTGCTGCAGCGCCTGCTCTACCACACCGGTATGCCTACAGGTCTGTTTATCGGTAACATCGACCGTCAGGAGAACAGCTTCAGCTTTAATGTGCTGCAGAGTATCGCTGATAAGGCATTTACCCCTGATCCTGACAAAAGGGTCACGCTTAACTGCACACTGCCCCCTGAGAGCACCTTTTGCTCTGTTCAGGACAAGGTCCATAGCCTGCATCCGGTTTTTGAAGACTATCAGTCTGCACTGCTGCTGCCGGTGGGTAAACACGACGCCTTTATTCTGTTTTCAGCCTGTACAGAGCAACCCCTGCCCGATCAGCTTTTCACCCCCATTATGGCTAATTTCGCCAAAACCCTGGAACTCTGCCGCAGCAACGCGCGTTTTACCGAGAAACTGCAGGCAGAAATTGATGAGCGCCAGCGCACAGAGAATATGCTCAAGCTGGTTCTCGACCATATTCCGGCCGGAGTTTACTGGCAGGATATTAAGGGCAATATTCAGGGGGTTAACCGCTGGCTGCTTCACGATCTGGCACAACAGTCACAGGAATCAACGGCCGAAACGGATGGCCTTCACCAGATGCACAATCTGATCAACCTGGAGCAGTTGCAGCAGGATGACAGCCTGGTCATCGAAGAAGGTCATGAGATCCAGAACAAAAACTACTACCTGCATCGCAGCGATGACAGCTATCTCTGGGTAGAACTGAACAAAGTCCCGATCAAAGATGACAAGCAGAACATCACCGGTCTGTTAGGCACCTATCGGGATATCACCGGTCGCAAGCTGATGATGGAAGAGCTGCTCCACGCCAAGGAAAACGCAGAACAGGCGAACCGGGCGAAAAGCTCTTTTCTGGCCAGCATGAGCCATGAGCTGCGTACTCCGCTGAATGCGATTCAGGGTTACACCCAGCTCATGGAGATGGACGAAGATGACCTGAGCGATGAGCATATCGAAAGCCTGAAGGAGATCCGCAAAGCAAGTAATCACCTGCTGCAGCTGATTGACGAGATTCTGGATCTGTCTAAGATCGAAGCCGGACGCATCGACCTGAAACTGGAGCCAACCAACCCTATTCCGGTGATTCAGGAAGCCCTGACACTGAACAAACACATGGCCGAGCGCTTTGGTATCGGGATTAAGACCATCTTCCCGGATAACCTGAACTTCTCCGTTATGGGGGACAGCCGTCGTGTTAAGCAGATTCTGCTCAACCTGATCAGCAATGCGATCAAGTACAACCACGACAACGGCCAGATCAAAATCAGCATGGATCAGGCGGACAAACAGTTCCGGATCCATATTACCGATACCGGCTACGGCCTGACACCGGATCAGATGAGCCGTCTGTTCCAGCCCTTTGAACGTTTGGGTATGGAGTCATCCGCACGACAGGGAACGGGAATCGGTCTGGTCATCAGCCAGAAGCTCGCCGAAGCGATGCACGGCTCCATTGAGGTGAGCAGCGCTCCGGGAGAAGGCAGCACCTTCACGCTGGTTTTACCGATGGCAAAAGGCTCCCCGGACGTGAAACCCAGCAAACCGGCTGAACCAAGCGTCGCCGAGATTATCAGCACGGGGGGTGAGAAAACCTCAACACTCTATGTGGAAGATAACGCCACTAACCGTATGCTGGTAGAAAAGATATTTGATAAGCGCCCCGGCGACTCTCTGATCACCGCCTCAACACCGGAAGAGGGGCTGGAGTTACTGCGCCACAATTCGCCGGATCTGATCATTCTGGATATCAACCTGCCGGGAATGTCCGGTTATGATCTGCTGCGACATATCCGAAGTGAAGGTCTGGACAGGAGCCGGCATCTTATCGCCCTGTCAGCGAATGCCATGCCAGATGACTTTAAACAAGCGGAAGCCGCTGGCTTTGACGCTTACCTGACCAAACCGCTGAACATTCCTGACTTTAACCGCCAGTTGAACAAGTGGCTGGACAAATCAGACCGCTGAGCAATAGGCCGACCTAATAAATAAGCCGTACAAAGAAAACCGGAAAGAAAAAACGCCCATCACAAGGATGGGCGTTTTTGTCTCTGCTGATCAGATAAAGCAGATTGAACGATCAGGTACGCAAGCCAAAGCGCTTGATCAGGCCGGACAGATCCTTCGCCTCACCTTTCAGCGCGATACTATCGGACACCATATCCTCATTGGATGAGGTTACACCATTTGCCATATCATGAATCTGTACCAGACGCTGATTCATCTCTCCGGCAGCACTGCTTTGCTGTACCGTTGCCGTAGCGATCTGCTGGTTCATATCCCCGAGACGACGGATAGTGTCGCTCAGTTCCACCAGAATCAGTTCCGCTTCCTTGATCTCGGCGACCGTACCACCGGCCTGCTCTTCACAGGCGGTCATCAGACGACACACATCCTGAGTTTCCTGCTGGAAGGTTTGCAGCAACGCCTGAATCTCAGCGGTCGAAGACTGAGAACTCTGCGCCAGATTACGTACTTCATCGGCAACCACCGCAAAACCTCGTCCCTGCTCACCGGCACGGGCCGCTTCAATCGCAGCGTTCAGTGCCAGCAGATTGGTTTTCTCGGCGATACCGTTAATCACATCCAGAATGGTTTCAATATTGCGACTGCTCTGCTCCAGAGCCGTAATCACCTGCATCGACGCACGAATATCATCCGCCATTTTACCGATAGAGTGCTCGGTGCGTTCAACAATCGCCCGACCTTTCTGGCTGACCTCATCGGTTTGCTGCGCGACTGTCGCTGCTTCAGCACAGCTCTGAGCTACCTGCTCTGTGGCAACGGTCATCTGCTGCATGGTACCGGCTGCATGACCAATATCGTCCAGCTGACTCAGGGTTTTATCGCTCACATCACGGGCTTTCTCAGCCACTTCACTGGTATGAGCATGAATATGCTCCGAGGCATTTTCCAGTCGGTTCACCACGGTTTTCATGGTCAGGCTGAGAAACTTCTGAGTCAGCTCAAGCTGGCCCAACTCATCATAGCGTCCGGTGAAAACCCGCTGAGCCACCGCATTGGAAAAGATTTTCTCACTCTCTTTGGCAAGACGGGTAACAGGAGCCGCTAACCAGTTCGCCGCAATGGCACTGACCACACCGGCACCCGCGAAAAGCGCCAGAAGTTTCCAGGGGCTGACACTGTCAAACAGAAAAGACACCAGCGCCAGCATCGGCAGCGTCGTCAACCAGATAACCGCCCAGGTTCTGCGCACATAACTGGTTGAGAAGAAGGCTTTAAAGCGGGACCAGAGGCTGACGTGCTGTCCTTTATTGATCGCCTGATAGAGCTTCTCAGCACGCTCAACCACTTTCCGGTCAGGACAGTGACGAACAGACTGGTAGCCGGTGATCTCACCTTTATCGAAGATAGGAGTAACGTAGGCATCAACCCAATAGTGGTCGCCATTCTTGGAGCGGTTTTTTACCACGCCGATCCACGGCTTGCCCTGTTTTATCACATCCCAGAGATCCTGAAAGGCGGCTGGCGGCATGTCCGGATGACGGATAATGTTGTGGGCTGTCCCCAGCAACTCTTCTTCACTGAAGCCCGCGATCTCAACGAAGTAATCGTTGCAGTTGGTAATCTTCCCTTTTTTATCCGTAGTGGAAATAATACAACGGTCTTTATCCATTAACCGTTCTTTACCGGAAACAGGAAGATTCCGCTTCATTGTTCTACCTCGTTACCACTTGGCTGTCATCGTTCAGTCACTAAAGCGTAACAGCCGGGAATTAACATGCAGGTTGACCTAACCGGGCAGATCTTTAACTGATCAGTTTAGTCGTAATTTCTTGATTGTCCTGTACTTATCCCGAGCCGGACCGCAGCTTAGATTCCGGGATAAGGGGAGCGGGATGATAATGGATTGAACCAGCAGGCAAAACCCCTCTGAAATTCAGTGGCATTTTTTACCCCCTCTACCTTTCATGCCAGAAGACAGTCTCAAGCAGCAAAAACAGCAGAAAACCCTTAATTTTCATCAAGTTAATAACAAACATCTGTATTTAAAGCTAATCTGACAACTACATTTTTTTACAATTCTTTTGCGCTTTCCGTTAACAAAACGGATGTTAAATCGAAACGTTATTACTCTATTTTTAAGACACTGACTACGCCATCGTCTGCAGAGTTCAATTCCGGTTTAATCTCCACGTCCCTCGCCAAAAAGAAAACCCCACCTGCCGGATAACCAGCAGGTGGGGTTGTCATTGTGGAGATGGCTCAGTGAAGACTGAAATGTCCGTGTACTGACTCAGACTTTTTCAGCAACCTTCGCCAAGACACCATTCTGATAATCCACCATCGCCTGCTGGATCTCTTCAGCGGTGTTCATCACAAAAGGGCCATACTGAACAATCGGCTCTTTCAGAGGCTTACCGGCCACCATAAGGACACCGGCCTGGTCTGCGCTCTTCAGTCGTAGCTCATCGCCGGTAAAGGCCAGCAGCTCGCCCCGACTGAGGGTTAATCCGGCATCAGGCACCTCAACACTTCCGTCATAGACATAGATAAAACCCTGATGCCCTTCCGGAAGATCATGGGACAGTTCAGTGGCCTGCTGAATCCGGAAATCCACCATCAAAGGCTGGGTGGCCTCTCTTTGAATCGGGCCTTCTGTCCCTTTGGAAGTACCGGCAACCACGCGGCGCAGTACACCATTATCATCCTGCACTTCCGGGATCTCTTCCGGTGCCAGATCCTGATAGAAAGGAGCCTTCATCTTCTCCTCAGCAGGCAGGTTCAGCCAGAACTGGAAGCCCCATAGCAGGCCATCTTCCTGCATCGGCATTTCGGAGTGAATAATCCCCTCTCCTGCGGTCATCCACTGAACACCACCAGAGGTCAACATACCGACATTGCCCAGATGATCTTCGTGTTTCATCGCGCCATGCAGCATGTAGGTAATCGTCTCAAAACCGCGATGCGGGTGCGGCGGAAAGCCTGCAATATAGTCATCCGCCTGATCAGACCGGAACTCATCCAGCATCAGAAACGGGTCCAGATTCCGTAACTGGGGGGTGCCGATAACGCGGTTCAGGCGAACGCCGGCACCATCAGATGTCGGCATTCCTTTTACGCGATTCAATACTTTAAACTCAGCCATGGTCGGCTCCTTGATATCGGAATAATCTACTCTTGATAACGACTATATACCCGATAAAAGCGATAGAATATTGCTATTTGTGACAGGTTATCTCCGAATAAATCGAATAATATGACACGCTATTTCCTGTTCACCCAATAGACCCCAAGCACCGTCACCGCCATACCCACCAGCGCAACGCCGGTTAGCTGCTCATCAAACAATAGCCAGGCCTGCAACGCCGTAACCGGCGGCACCAGATAAAAGTAACTGGCGGTACGGGTCGCCTCGCCCATCTGAATCATCAGCATCAGCAAAAGAATCGCACCAACGGAAAGCACCAGCACCGACCAGATCAGCGCACCGGTGAACTCAGGATGCCACTGAACCTGGGTATTTTCCGTCAGCAGCGCCAGCGGCAACATCACGACAAATCCGGAGAAGTACTGAATAAAAGTCGCTGCCAGCAAGGGTTGTTGCTCACAATAGTTTTTCTGATAAAGAGTACCCAACGTGATGCCGGTCAGCGCCAACAGAACCCATAGCAACTGTTCACCACTGACATCACCGTTTTGCAGAAAGTCTGCCCGACCGTTACTCAGCACCAGCGCAACGCCTACAATGCCCAGTGTTAAACCCAGCCACTGCTTAACGCTTGGCGCACTTCGATAAACCAACGCCATAATGACAGCCGTCAGCATCGGCTGCAGGCCAACCAGAAGCGCCGCCAACCCCGCTGGCATACCTAACTCAATGGCCGAGAATACGCCCCCCAGATAAGCGGTATGAACCAAAGCGCCGGTAATCATCTGCTGCTTCCACAGCGCGATACGTCTGGGGAAGCCCACCTTAAAGATCCGCATCAACAGCAGAAACACCAGCAGGTTTCCTGCCATGCGCCAACTCAGAAAGGTATAAGGCTCACTATAGGGCAAAGCATAGCGGGCCCCGATAAAACCGGTGCTCCATAGCAGGACAAAGACCCAGGGCAGCAGTGCTATCAATAAGGTTTTATGGCGTTCAAATTTAAGTGCCAGTGTTGTCATCGCAATAATCCCGGATTCCCGTTCTGCAAAAAGATCTACAGCACCTGCCAGGGGCGCAGTACTGTCAAAACAAACTTATCTGTACTATAAAGCTCAGCAAAAGCTAAAAAAACAGACAGAATAGCCGGATAAAAAAGGGTACAGATGACCAGATTTCGTTATAAGGCCATTGCAGAGCATCTGATCAAACAGCTGAGTTCCGGCCTGTATGCTATCGATGAGAAGCTGCCCTCTATCCGTCAGCTCAGTCTCGAACTCAATGCCAGTAAAGGCACTGTTATTCGGTGCTATGAATATCTGGAAGATAACAACTGGGTTGAAGCCCGGGAAAAATCCGGCTTTTTCCCGGGAAGAAAAGCACTGGAACATCAGCAGAAGCCTCCAACATCAGGCCAGAAGCCCAGTCAGGAGATTCTGGAAGCGATTCGTCCGAAGCGACTGGATAACAAAAGCCTGGGTCTTGAAATTGTTCGCTCTGCGGGTAAAACCGATCAGATACCTCTGGGTACGGCCAATCCCTGTGTCAGCTTTCCCGGGGTTAAGCGCCTCTACCAGATTCTGAAAAAAGAGGTCGGCTATGAAGAACAGTCTCTGAGTAACGGCTTTATCTCCCATTATCAGACGCCACCCGGCGTGGAAAAACTTCGGCAACAGCTCAGTTTGCTGCTAACCCGGCGTGAACTGAACTGCGATCCTGACGAGATCATCATCACCAATGGCGCTCAATCCGCCGTGAGCCTTGCTCTGCAGGCCACCACCCGCGAGGGCGATATTGTTCTGATCGAATCACCCTGTTTCTATGGCATCCTGCAGTGCCTGGAGGCCTTTGAACGCAAGGTGGTTGAAATCCCTCAGGCCGAGAGCGGCGGGCCGGATCTCAACCTGTTAACCGCTGCACTGGAACAGTGGCCGGTCAGGGCGATTATTGTTCAGCCCACGCTGAACAACCCAACGGGGAAAAGCATGGGATTAGCCGGGCGTCAGCAATTGATCCGGTTGGCGAACCAACATGATGTTGCCATTATTGAAGATGATATCTTTGCCGACCTGGATTACCGGGGAGACGCCCCCAGCCCGCTTAAGGCATTGGATACCGAGAACCGGGTGCTTTACTGCAGTTCGGTATCCAAAACCATCACCCCCAAATTACGGCTCGGCTGGCTGATTGCGGGTCGTTGGCAGGAGCGCTGCCAGCATCTGCAGTTTGTCAGTAAGATGGGACTGCCAGCCCATACCCAGAACGCACTGGGAAGCTGGCTGGAAGCGGGTTATATGCAGCGCCATCTGCGCCTGATTCGACGTCGCTACCTGCAACGGCAAAAACTGTTCCGGCAGATACTAAATGAATATTGGCCGGATTCGGTACACTACGAACCGGCGGAAGGCGGTTTTCTGGCCTGGATACGACTACCCGAAGGGTGCGATGCGATGACACTGTACCAGCAGGCTCAAGTGGCCAAAATCAATATCACCCCCGGCCCGCTGTTTGGCAGTGATCAAAGTAACAAGCGCTATATACGCATCAACTTCGCCCTGTATCAGGATCAGCCGGAATACCGACAGGCGATGATTCATCTCGGCCAGCTGATAAAAGGCTGTCAGCCTTTACCGTCGGCTCTGGGCGAAACCAGTGCGGGCAAGTAGACCACGGCAAACAAACCAAAGGCCAGCATCCAGGCGGTGGCAGACAGGTCATACAGAAAAGGTTTCTGAACCGCTGCCATGGCAAAAACACGGGCAATCACGGCGACCAACAGGCTATAGAAAGCGACCTTTATCGGCGTGGGTAATTGCAGTGGTCGTCCTGTATGGCCAAGGGACACACGGGACATCATGCCCAGCGTCAGCAGGCCGATACCGCCCACTGTCAGCGCATGGATATAGATAAAAGGCGACAGGCCTGACCAGGGCAATGTTGCCCGCAACAAAAAGCCCAGTCCCAGCATAAGATAACCGGCATGCAGAATCCATAGCAGAGGATTGGACAGAATCCTGCGGTCAAACCAGCCTCCGACCCGCATCAGCAACAGCAGCGCCAGCAATCCGGAAAGAGCGTTCGCCCAGATCGCCAGAGGCTGCCAGAGATCATTGAGAAATGTCACCACAGCCACCGGCAAAATCAGCTTTTCAACCCAAGGGATCTGTCGCCCCTGATAATCATGGGTTGCCCGCTCGGTAAAAAAAGGAATGACCCGACCACCGATAATCAGCATCACCAGCACGATAATATTCAGTGCACCATAGATCCCCAGATGGGACATGCCCGGAGCGATGCCCAGACGATCAAAATGTACCAGCAGATTCATCAGAAAAAGCAAACCACAGAAGGCGATAAACACCATATTACGCAGGTTTGCACTCTTCAGAATCGGCACCGCGATAGCCAGCGTCAGCAGCGGATAAAATGCCAGATCAACCAGTGCCACAACCAGAGGTTCCAGTGGCAAAAAAGGCACAATCCGACCCGAGATCCAGAGTAAGACCAGTGCCGCCAGCCATGTGCCGTTCAGCATTTTTTGCCCGGTCCAGTTACCTACGGCCGTCAATAAAAAGCCGCTGATAATGGCGGTTGCAAAGCCAAAGATCAGCTCATGACTGTGCCATAGCACGCCGGGATAATAGTTCACCACTGACGCGTGAGGGAAAGGGATACCCCTGAGCTGAAACGTCCAGCCCAACATCAGAATGACAGAAAAGAGTGCCCCGAAAAGGAAGAAAGGACGAAAGCCCAGTGAGAAAAATGCCTGAAACGAGAATCTGAGATCTGAACGATAGGAAAGATGAGATGACGCCATAAAGCCTCCGAAAAATTCTGAGGCCATTCTAGCGAATACCTGAGTATTTTACTTGGCTTAAGTCAATAAGGGCATTAGATCATCAAGTGATGATAAATCAGCGAATCTCAAATCCCGCCATCACGATAGGATCTGCATCGACAATATCCAGATGATCCACCCGGGAGAGTGGCGAGCCTTTCCACAGCCAGTCGATCATATCCTGTACCTGACTTTCAGGCCCCTGCAGATGCACCTGTACAGAGCCATCCTCAAGATTCATAACCCAGCCTTCCAGCTGACGTTTCTGCGCCTGCTGCAGGGTATTTTTACGAAACCAAACCCCCTGCACCCGACCGGAAACATTGATCGCTTTAACCAAAGCAGGTTCAGAAGGCGTAAAGTCGGTTGCGATACCTTTCTGCATTAAAAATCACCGGATTTAAGAGTTCAGATACGGAACCGGTTCAGGGAAGACTGCCCCGGATTCCGCATTAATTAAACGGTTAACGGCTTTCAAATAAAGATTGTGCAGGCTGTGACAACTGATCCTCACCCTGCTGCAGATAATCCTGCAGAACTTTTATAACAGATGGTGACAAAAGGGCAAATTCCCCCTTAGCCGGTACTGAGGAAATATCCGGTTCCGCCAGGGATTTCGCAGAAACCTGCGACAACTCAGCAGGCACCGGCCAGGGTAATAGCTTCAGCAGCTGCCACTGGGTCATACCGGTCAGATCACGTCCCAATTGCCAGTATGAAGAAGGCATGCCTTTGATCGATGTTTCATTTTTAACCTGAATCATAAGGCCATTATCCTGCAGCACCTGCACCAGCTCCCGTTGCTGACGGGTTGGCAGCGCCGACAGCATCTCCTGAAGCTCATCCCGTGTTAGCGGCTTGTTGGCTTTCCAGCGCTGAAACAGCTCCTGAATAACCTGCAGGGCCACAATAAACGGCTTTTGATTCACCTTGCTCCATTCCGGTTGATAACGCTGCAATGCCATCACCATGGTTGCCCCTAAGAGCAGAATATTCCAGCTGATATAGATCCAGAGCAGGAAGAGCGGCACAGCCGCAAAAGCACCATAAACCACCTGATAAGAAGGTGATTCACTGACAAACTGGGTAAACACCCATTTAGCCAGCTCAAAGCAAACCGCGGTAAATAAACCACCTAACCAGGCATGTTTCAGAGGTACGTGGGTTTTCGGCACGAAATGAAACAACATCATAAAGGCCATGGAGGATGTCAAAAGAGGCAGAAACTGAAGTAGTACCGCCGTAATACCTAATGTGTCGGTCGCATCCAGAAACAACTTATGGGAGACCACAAATGAGGTAACCGCCATACCGGAACCCATCAGCAAAGGTCCCAGAGTCAGCACCGACCAGTAGAGCAGAAAACTGCTGGCTCCCTTGCGATCTTCCGCTATCGACCAGATACCGTTAAAGGCACGCTCAATCGCCTTCATCATCAGAATGGCCGTAACCACCAGAAACACAACACCGACAAAGGTCAGGTTGCGGGCCTGTTGCGCGAAATCAGCCAGATAATTACTGACAACCTGACTGCTCTCCGGCAATAAGTTGCTGAATAACAGGTCCTGAATACCTGATCCGGCCTCTTCTGTGCTGGGCAGAGCCGACAGAATCCCATAGGCCACCGTCATCAGGGGAACCAGTGCAAACAGCGTGGTGTACGTCATAGCAGCCGCTGTTTTCTGGCACTCCTGACCAATAAAGCGCTTGATGACAAAACGAATCAGGCCGGGCCAGTCTTTTCTTAAAATCGATCCCATTACAGCCGCTCCTTTTCGTTGGCAGGACATATCGTTAGAATATGCGCCATTCTACCCTATTTGATCAGGATCAAGGATATCTCATGCCTGCTGTAACTCTTTATCACAACCCACGTTGCTCTAAATCCCGCGCTACTCTGGAACTGCTGCAGGAAAACGGTGTTGAGCCCAGTGTTCGCCGTTATCTTGACGAGCCTTTGTCTGATGCCGAGATCCGTACCCTGCTGAAGAAACTTGATGTATCGCCTATCGACATGATGCGCACCAAGGAAGCTGAATTTAAAGAACAGGGACTCAGCAAAGACAGCGACGACGAAACGCTGATCGCTGCAATGGTTAACACACCTAAGCTGATGGAACGCCCGATTGCCGAAACCGAAGCGGCGGCTGCCATTGGCCGTCCTCCGGAAAATGTTCTGGAGCTGCTGGCATGAGCCAGCCTTTTGTTCTGGTGCTGTACTACTCCCGCCATGGCGCAACGCGCCAGATGGCGGAGGCTATCGCCCGGGGCGTAGAGTCAGTGTCCGGCATTGAGGCCCGATTACGCACCGTGCCGGACATTTCCGCCGAGTGTGAAGCCGTTGCCGATGTGATTCCTTCGGACGGCGATCTCTACTGTAGCGAGGAAGATCTGCGCCAGTGTTCAGGTCTGATCCTGGGCAGTCCGACCCGCTTCGGCACCATGGCAGCACCGCTGAAATACTATCTGGAAACGACCAGCAATCTTTGGATGAATGGTGCGCTGATCGATAAACCAGCGGCAGCATTTACCTCGACCGCCAGCCTTCATGGCGGTCAGGAAGCAACGCTGCTGTCGATGATGGTCCCCCTGCTCCACCACGGAATGATTCTCGCAGGTATTCCATACAGCCAGACTGGTTTACTGGAAACCCGTACCGGGGGAACACCTTATGGTGCCAGTCATGTTGCCGGAAAATCCGGTGATAACCCGGTAGACCCAACGGAGCTGGAGCTTTGTGTTGCTCAGGGCAAACGTGTAGCCGAACTGGCTTTGCGACTGAATTAAGTCAGACGCTCACTTACCTACATTCACAGGAGATACTGTGAGAAAGATGATGAACCGCCTGGAAGCAGGCAAAGATATTTCAGG
This sequence comes from Oceanospirillum sp., assembly GCA_048264105.1. Taxonomy (GTDB): domain Bacteria; phylum Pseudomonadota; class Gammaproteobacteria; order Pseudomonadales; family Halomonadaceae; genus Oceanospirillum. The sequence goes on along the minus strand of JBLXDJ010000004.1, from coordinate 387,521 downwards.
CATGGCTAACAAAGGTCGCTTTTGGGCGCTGCTCAGCTACCTGTCCATAATTGGCTTCCTGATCCTGAATAGCTTCCTGATCACTAAAGAGGGTGCGCCACTTTATGTGATTGCGCTCTGGGCTCTGCTGCCAACCCTGCCACTGCTGCTGTTCGTACCCGGCATCTGGCTGCGCAACCCCCGCTCTCACGCCTGGCTTTGCTTTGTCAGCCTGCTGTACTTTATGTACGGGGTTGATCAGGCGTTCCTGCCGGGGCATCAGGTGGTTGGTCTGGGTCTGTCGATCTCTTCGATTGTGCTCTTTATGTCCGCGATGATGTTTTCCCGCTGGGAGAGTTTACGTCTTCGCTCCCAAAACAGCCCGGAAGCATCCGGTGAAGATGACGATAAGTCATAATTCACCACGGTCGCTTTAAGAGGCGCACAGGGCAGATACAAAGAAAGGCAAGCAGATAACCTGCTTGCCTTTCTTTTTGGTGCCAACACTATGACTTATTGATGTTCAAAAAGTCCCATCAGATTTTACGATTCAAATCCTTACGGGGAGAGAAACTCTCCTGATTAGCACTCACCACACGGTTACGACCGCGATCTTTCGCACAATAAAGCGCCTGATCAGTCAGATCCAGCATATCGTGCTCTGTGGTACCGGACTCAGGAATCATACTGCAAACACCGACACTGATTGTCACCACCTCAGAGATGGATGACTTGTGGTGAGGAATAGACAGTGACTCAACCAGCTCCCGGCATTGATCCGCAATTTTCAGCGCGCCAGCCTCAGGAGTGTTAGGCAGCAACAGAATAAACTCCTCTCCGCCGAAGCGGGCAAAGAGGTCACCGGGGCGATTAATCACCGATGCGACCAGTTCAGCAATACTTCTGAGGCATTCATCACCCTGCAGATGGCCGTATTGATCGTTGTACTGCTTGAAGAAGTCCAGATCGAACAGCACCAAAGAAATCGGCTGTTTCTCACGTTTCGTCCGCTTCCATTCCTGCACAAAGCTATCATCGAAAAACCGTCGGTTGGCAATTTGGGTCAGACCATCCGTTTGTGACAGGTGCGCCAACTGTTTATTGGCTTCCTGCAACGCATGGTTACGCTGCTCAGCAACCGTTTCAATCTCAAAACTGCGCTTGGACAACATTCTCAGATACGCCGCCACAAGACCGGTAATCATCAGACCTGCCATCATAACGACGTAGGCCAGCTCGCTCTTACGCTCGTTCATATAGCCTTCCGACGGTGCGACCACCAGCTGAAGGTTACGACCACCGACATCGTTAATCATATAGCGCTGCTGCATATCCATAACCGGCCGCGTCACGGGCTGGCGGGAAAACAGTATCGCCTGCTCGCTGCTTTTCTCCTGCAGTGTCTTCATGTCGATCAGCGCAATATGCAAGCCCGATGCACGACCACCCATCAGGGCTTCCTGTACCAGACGATTCAGAGAAAATTGCGCAGCCACTATGCCCCGCACAGCACCATCCGCCATAACCGGCAACACCGCCAAAATACGCTTACCGGGCAATCCGCCAGCCAACTGATCCATCGGCTCGGTTGCCGCCAGCGATCCCTTTTCAATAGCCCGATTCACTGCAGACAAAAGCACAGGGTCCGAAGCCAGATCAAAACCAACCCGGGTTGTCGCCATCCCTTTATCAGCCTGATACACCACAGGGTAGTAATTACCCCGGGGGGCCGCAGGAACCCATTTTCCTTTGCCGGAGAGTTCCTGGATCGCATAACGACTGTCGTTTTGCTTTTGTTCCTGTTCAAAACGGTCACGGTCAGAAGAACGCACTAAAGGCGCCCACTGAAGGTAATGCAACTCAGGATGACGTGACAGAGTCTGCTCCGCAACGCGACCGAATTCGTTGGCAGACACCGCTGATGAACCGGTAAACAACCCCTGAATCACATAAAGCGCTTCAAAGTTGATAAAAAGCTCACGGGATACCTGATACGAAAGCTCTTTCATCTCGCCTTTCAGCTGCACCTTGATCGATTCCTGCCTCAGTTCACCGATATTCCAGGCGATCAGTGCTGAAACCATAAAACCAAAGGCCAGAGTGATATAGCTCAACCTGTTTGAGTATGCCTTCATCTGAACATCATCCTTATTACAGAACCAAAATATATAGTCATCATACTTATAAAGATGAGTATATGCCCATTCTGATCACTTCACCCCCCGAAATACGTGGCCTGCAGCAAAAAAACGCATAAAATCAGGCAAACTTTTTTTATCGCCACATCCAGTTGAATCTACTCCTCATTTAAAAATCAACAGGTATTTAAACCACAAAACCTTTGGTAACAAAGACGTGTATTCCGGTAACACCAAAGTCTATAAAGAAGCTGGCACGCTCACTGCTGACATAGATAACCTGTTGTTTTAGAATGATTAATAGATTGTTGGCATACAATATGTCTCAATCTGACAGTTGTATATATCACGCGACGCCAAACGACACCCTGGTTTGGCCTATATTCAGATGACGGATCCATCTGAAATTAAGACGCAACGATCTATCACAGCGCAGAGAGCTGAAGACGTCATAAGCGCTTCAGCTCTGATAAGGCCATAAGCCTAAAAATAAGAACGGAGTACGCCATGAACGTATTTAGCCATCCCGATTTTGACGGACACGAACGCGTCCTGTTTGGTCACGACCCCAAGTCCGGCCTCAAAGCTATTATTGCCATCCACAACACCAATCGCGGCCCTGCACTGGGCGGCTGCCGCATGTGGCCTTATGCCTCAGAAGCCGAAGCACTGAAAGATGTGCTGCGCTTATCCAAGGGCATGACTTACAAATCTGCTTTGGCAAATCTCCCTCTGGGTGGCGGTAAAGCCGTTATTCTTGGCGATCCCCGCCAGCACAAAACTCCCGAGCTGCTTCGCGCTATGGGACGTTTTATCGAATCCGCAAACGGTAATTACATTACGGCCGAAGATTCCGGTACCAGTGTTCCGGATCTTAAAATCATGACGGAAGAAACTTCTTACGTTGCTGGCGTAATGGAAAAACCTTGTGCTGATGGCCATCTGAGAAGTGGCGATCCATCACCTTCCACCGCTTATGGCGTTTATCGCGGTCTGATGTCGGCGGTTGAGTTTCGACTGGGACGTACCGACCTTTCCGGCCTTAAAGTGGCCATTCAGGGTGTTGGCAATGTAGGTTTCCGCCTGGCTCGTCATCTGCATGAAGCCGGTGCCGAACTCTGGGTAACCGACATTTACGACGACATGGTTCAGCGCTGCGTTACAGAACTGGGCGCTAAAGCCGTTTCCTCCGATGAGATCTACGGACTGGACGTTGATGTATTTGCCCCCTGCGCAATGGGTGGCATTTTAAACAGCCAGACAGTGGATCAGCTGAAAGCCAAAGTTGTGGCCGGTGCTGCAAACAATCAGCTTGAATCACCCCTTCATGGCAACCAGCTTCGTGAGCGAGGCATCCTGTACGCCCCGGACTACGCTATCAATTCCGGTGGCATCATCGATGTATGTTATGAGCGGATGGGAAATTTTGACCCGAAAGCCGTTAATGACCATATCGAATCTATTCACAGCACTCTGATGGAGATCTTCACCCGAGCTGACAGCGAGGAACAACCTACCCATGTTATTGCGGATCAGGTTGCCCGGGAACGCTTCAGTCATCCGGAAAAGATAACTCAGAGCGCTTAATTTCATACCCCCGATCAGTTCGGCCTACCCTTATTTAAGGGCGAGGTGTACTGAGCTATTGCTTAAAGAAAACCGAGGAGAAACTCGTGTCTAAAACAACTACAACAAACGCCACCGGGCACCAGGGCCTGCATTGGTCCTCCCGCTGGGCATTTATTATGGCTGCAACCGGTTCTGCAGTCGGCCTGGGTAACATCTGGAAATTCCCTTACATCACCGGTGAAAATGGTGGTGGTGCTTTCGTACTGGTCTATCTGGCATGTATCGCCGTTGTTGGTCTGCCTATTCTGATGGCAGAAGTACTTCTGGGTCGTAAAGGTCAGAAGAGTCCGATTGCCAGTATGCGTGATCTGATTCGTCAACATAACGCCAAATCAGGCTGGGTCTCTATCGGTACTCTGGGTACGATTGCAGCATTCCTGATTCTCTCCTTCTACAGCGTAATTGGCGGCTGGGCCATCAACTACGTGGGCTACACCATTAGTGGTGATTTCGTAGGCCAGACCAGCGATGCTGTTGGCGGTATCTTCGGCGCTATGCTGGGCGATCCTGCAACACTGCTCTTCTGGCACAGTGTCTTCATGGTGTGCGTACTCTTCATTGTGGCGCGGGGTGTAAAAGGCGGTCTGGAAAAAGCCGTAACCTACCTGATGCCAGCTCTGTTTGTACTGATGGTTGTTATGGTGGGCTATGCGATGACAACTGACGGTTTCGCTCAGGGTGTAGACTTCCTGTTCAACCCGGATTTCTCAAAACTGAGCTCTGAAGGTGTTCTGAAAGCACTGGGTCACGCCTTCTTCACCCTGAGTCTGGGTACCGGCGTTATGATGGCGTACGGCTCTTACCTGGATCAGGATGTATCCATCGCAAAAACCTCCATCACCGTTGGTGTTATGGATACGGTTGTTGCTCTGGTAGCCGGTATGGCGATCTTCCCGATCGTATTCTCTAACGGCATGGAGCCAAGTGCTGGCCCGGGTCTGATCTTCGTATCCCTGCCAATGGCTTTCGGTAGCATGTCCATGGGTACCCTGATCGGTACGCTGTTCTTCGTTCTGCTGGTATTTGCGGCACTGACTTCTGCAATCTCTCTGCTGGAGCCTTCTGTAGAGTGGCTGGAAGAGCGCAGCGGCTTCAACCGTATGACGGCAACACTGGTTGCTGGCGGCGCGGTATGGTTCCTGGGTATCGCAACCGTACTGTCCCTGAACGTATGGTCTGATGTACACCCACTGGGCATGTTCGCAGCATTTGAAGGTAAGACGATCTTTGACCTGCTGGACTACATCACGGCTAACATCATGCTGCCTCTGGCTGGTCTGCTGGCTGCACTGTACGTAGGCTGGGTAATGAAGAAAGAAGATGTTGCTGCTGAGCTGAATATGTCTCAGGGCGCGATGTCTCTGTTCTGGAACGTAACCCGCTACGTTACTCCTCTGGCGGTTATCATCGTGATGTACAAGTCTATCGCAGGCTAATAACGTACCAAGAAACGATGAGTCTGTACTAACAGACGGATAGCCCCGGCACTCACCTGAACAGGAAGGTGCCGGGGCTTTTTTTCGTCTGCTATAAACACAACTTCTACCAGAGACACCTCTCAGGGTATGGGGTATGCCCTTACCCAAGACAGAAAGACCGTGCTCAGGATAGGATAACCATGCAAAAGCATGGCACCTCTTTTCCCCAGACGAAAAAAAAAGCGGATCGCCACTCAGCGATCCGCTTTTTCTCTGTCAGCCCCGGACAGGTATCCGAACTAAGGATCCAGACTTGGATTCAGCAAGGTCAGAACATCATCCCCATTAAGCCGTTTCGTACGGTAGTCTGCCCCGACACGCTCCAGGAGCACCTCAGGATCAACCTCAGGGTGACCAAAATAGATCCCCATTCGCGCCTGAACCTTCAGCTCCGGCCACTCAGGATATGAGAGACGCGCAATAGCCCGCAACAGGTGGGAAACAAGATCCTGAACCGACTTCTTGGTCGCTAACGGCAACAGCAAGCAGAGTTTTTTACCTGAAAAACGAGCGGCGTACTCAGGCACCTCCACCACACGCTTCACAATCTGGCCAACATGCAGCAGCACACGCTCTCCCGCAGGCTGACCATACTGCTCGTTAATCTCCGGCATATTCGCCAGATCCAATACCATCAGGCCAAAGGGCTTTTTCGTATCCTGCGCTTTATTCATCACACTATGTAAATACGGCAGGAAATAGACGCGCTGCATCAGACCAGTCACAGGATCCAGCATCGAATCCATCTGAGCCTCGGCCAGCATCTCGTGCATCTGATCCGTCTCAGCCATACGCTCGGTCACATCGTGACCTGAGATCAGAATCATATCCTGCTTATCAATTTCAACAGATTGCAACTGCAGCGAGTAATCACGCATACCGGCAAGCTTGGATACCAGAACAGTATTCATTGCTAAGTGCTGATGGGCAGACGAGGAGAGATTGTCCAGAATAGCCGTTAGTTCAGGCTCTGAAAATTCCGGAAAAAGATCATGAGGAGAGAGCGCACAGATTTCACCATCGGCGTAGCCTAAAGCGGTTTCTGCGGCAGAGTTACTGTAAACGAAACTGAGGATTTTAGGGTCAAGTAATAACAACAACTCCCGGGACTGAGCAATTGCAGCCCCGATCAGTTGGTTTGAAACAGCCATCATCGCACTCTCCTTAAACCTAAACCTTTTATTCTTATCAGGAAGCTATTGAAAATAACCGCAACACCCTCACAAGAAAAGCACCAAAAGGTAACGCTTTGTCTAAACCTGCAGATATTGGCTCAGGATGCCTCTGCATTCCTTCCGTGACAAGAACCTGCACTACCAGCGAAGCGTCTCTTTGACAAAGGGGATAGTCAGCTTCCGCTGAGCCATCAGCGATGCGTGATCCAACACCGCCAGCATATCGAACAATTCCCGAAGAGTTCTGGGACTCCGATGCAAAATATAACGCGCCACATCATCTGTTAATTCTAGTCCACGCTCATGGGCTCTGAGCTTAAATGCCGCTATTTTTTGCTCATCATCAAGTTTGTGCAGCGCAGACGTTATCCCCCACGCCAAACGCGATGATAAGTCAGGCAGCTTAACTCCCAGTTTCGCCGGTGGGGCATCCGCCGAGATCACCAGAATCTTTCCGGCGTCACGCAATCGATTGAAGCAGTGAAACAGAGCGGTTTCCCACTTTGCCCGACCCGCCACAAGATTAAGATCATCAATGCAGACAAGATCCAGCGCTTCCAGTCCATCCAGAAGATCCGGCGACAACAGCGCCAGCTCATCCAAAGGCAGATAAACAGAACGCAAACCTATGGCATCAGCCTGATGACATAACGCCTGCAAAAGGTGGCTTTTACCGGAATCCTGAGGACCATAGACGTACTGAAAGGACTCTCCCTGACCTTCAATAAGGGCACGAAGAGCATCCAGAAGATAATTATTATCTCCCGGAAAAAAATTGGCGAAAGTCGCATCGTCCCGAAGACCAATGCTTAACGATAGCTGTGAAGCTTGAAAATCAGCCATATTTCAATGACTTACCTTATGAAATCCATCATGGGGAATAAATTAGCTGCTTTGCACGACAAAAGAAAGTCTCTTGTTCATTTATACAGCAATTTATAGCAAATTGCTCCGCAGGAATGAAACAGGATAAGGATACAAGCGTATCATGGGGAAAAGTCAGAGCTATCGTAAGCATTCGGGGCTTAAAACCAGCCCGCAGCTACCGCAAGGCGATAAGCCAGAGCGCTACTTGCGACAACCCAAAGTAATTTAACCCAGAGAGGAAAACGTAGAGATTCATCACGCATAACTGCAACTCCTTTTGAAAAATGCGTTTTTGCTTCAGATCAATTTTAGACAATCAATCCCGAGAGAATAACTAGGATGAACCCGAGTTATTCCCGCCAATACCACCCGACAAACTCCTTGTCGGCCAATACAGGCTAAATATAAACAGAAACCAAACAACAGACAAAAAAAAACCTGCTCAGTAAGAGCAGGTTTTTCGAATAGTGGCGGAGGGACAGGGATTTGAACCCTGGAAGGGCTATTAACCCTTGCCGGTTTTCAAGACCGGTGCTTTCAGCCGCTCAGCCATCCCTCCAGCAAGACCGCATTATACGGATATCAAATTTGCGGTCAATAGCCTATTGTAAAAAAATCTTTAGATTCAAAGAGATGGCCGAAAAACAACCACCCTCACCTCCTGAAAGCCAGCTCAACAAGAAGGCCTGATAAACCAACACCCATGAGCATAAAACAACAGGCATAAAAAAAGGCGCAACATAAAATGTTGCGCCTTTTCAGAATAGTGGCGGAGGGACAGGGATTTGAACCCTGGAAGGGCTATTAACCCTTGCCGGTTTTCAAGACCGGTGCTTTCAGCCGCTCAGCCATCCCTCCAGCAGGTGCGTATGATACGCATATAATTTTTTTCGTCAACAGTAATTTATTGTTTTTTATCAGTTTATCTAACCCTTTAACTTTGGAACGGAAACAGACAAAATGGGTCTTAATATGGACTACGAAGGATAGAGGAGCTCATCAATGGCTATCGAAGAATATAAAACCTACAGTTCGGCACCAGCCGTTCCTGTCGATAAGGTTGTTCGCAATACCTTTATGCTATTAAGCATGACGCTGGCATTCAGCGCCCTGACGGCATTTGTTTCTGCCGCAATGGGTCTCGGCCGCATGAACATCTTCGTGTTCCTGATCGGCGCCTATGGCCTTATGTTTCTGACGCACAAAACCCAAAACAGCATCTGGGGTCTTGTCAGCGTTTTTGCTTTCACCGGCTTCATGGGTTTCACCATCGGCCCGGTTGTTTCTATGTACCTGTCTCTGCCTAATGGCGGCCAGATCGTGACCACCGCAATGGGCAGCACAGCAGTAATCTTCTTAGCCCTGTCAGGCTATGTGCTGACTACGAAGAAAGACTTCAGTTTTCTGAGCGGCTTCCTGTTTGCTGGATTCCTGATTCTTGTTGGCGCGATGATCGCAGGCTTCTTCTTTGACATCCCGGGTCTTAGCCTGATGATCTCTGCGGGCTTTGCCCTGTTTGCATCGGCCATGATCCTGTTTGAAACCAGCCGACTGGTTAATGGCGGCGAGCAAAACTACATCATGGCGACCATCGGGTTGTATGTATCCATCTATAACCTGTTTATGAGCCTGCTCCACCTGACCGGCGCGCTTAGTGGAGACGATTAGATCGCATAGACGACTAAAACAGCTCTGCTAAGTTATACTAAGCGCCCTGCACTGCAGGGCGTTTTTAATTCTGCCGCGCTTAAGTAACCATTAAACAGCGTTATTCGTTTACGTCTTAAGCGTTCAGATTATCTGCGGTCTATAACCCCATCAGCGTAATAAGAGTTATGACGTGATGAACTACAGTATTGCCATTTATGGTGGCCCCTACAGCAATCAGGCGGCTCATAGTGCTCTGCATTTTGCCCGAGCGGTATTAAAGCGCGACCACAGCATCCAGCGCGTTTTCTTTTATCATGATGGCGTCTATAACAGCTCGTCTCTGATCAGCCCGCCTCAGGACGAGGTTAATGTTCCCGCGCAGTGGCAGGAACTGGCTAAAGAGCATGATATCGAGCTGGTGGTTTGCATTGCAGCCGCTGTACGCCGGGGCCTGCTGGATGAGAAAGAAGCGAAGCGCTACAGCAAAGCCAGCCACAACCTGGCAGAGGGCTATACCCTTTCCGGCCTTGGCCAGCTGATTGATGCGGGTATGACCTGCGATAAACTGATCACGTTCGGAGCCTGACCATGTCTGACCTGCTTATCATTTTCCGCAAACCGCCTGTTGGCACCTCCTGGGCACGGGAAGCGATCGATCTGGCTTTAGTCGGTGCTGCTTTCGGCCAACAGGCCACCCTGCTCTTTATGGGTGACGGCGTGTATCAGCTTTTAGACGATCAGCAACCGGATCAGGTTGAGCAAAAAGGCAGCCAGGCGATGATGAAGGCCCTGCCGATGTATGATATTGATCAGGTTTACGTTGCGAAAGAGAGCCTTGAAGAACGCGGGCTGGATAAGAGCCAACTGGGCTTTGACTGTGAAACCCTTGCTCAGCCAGAGCTGCAGGCATTGATCCGGTCGCATAAGCAAGTATTTAATTTCTAAGCATTAACCGACTTTGTGCTTCAGACATTGCGAATAAAAATATGATTCTACATACCGTTAATAAATCTCCGTCGGCCAACAGCACCTTCAAAGAGTGCCTGTTCAGCGCCAGTGCCGGTGATCAGGTGCTACTGATCGAAGATGGCGTCTACGCTGCAACAAACGCTTTCAGCAACCTGTTACGCGACGATTTAAGCTATTACGTTCTGCAGGAAGACATGGCCGCACGCGGACTTAACGCAACACTGACCAGCGAGCACTGGCAGACGGTGGATTACGCCGGTTTCGTTGCTCTGACTGAAACCGCAGACTCTGTCTGCAGCTGGTTTTAAGCCCATGCTGACCATCGACAACAAACAGATTCAGGTTGATGACGAAGGTTACCTGGAAAATCTTGCAGACTGGCAGCCGGAAGTAGCGGAACAGATCGCCAGAGAGGAAGGACTGGAGCTGACAGAGGCTCATTGGGAGATCCTGAACCTGCTGCGTCAGTTTTATCAGGAGTTTGAGCTGTCACCGGCCATGCGCCCTCTGGTGAAATATATCGGTATCAACCTTGATAAAGACAAGGCAAAAAGCATCTACCTGATGCAGCTGTTTGGCGAGAGTCCGGCGAAAATGGCCAGTAAGCTGGCCGGACTGCCTAAGCCAACCAACTGCCTGTAAAACCGACATCGGTCTGGAGCCCGGAGCGCAATCAGGCCGATGCAGGCGCATAACAGTGCCGGATATTCAATTTATCACCCAAAGTATAGAGTTAGCCCCTATCACTTGGACGGTAAAAACAATATTCTACTAAGAACAATAACTTAAGAATAAAACCCTAAACGATTCATACAGCTAACATAGGATACGATTTCAGATGCCTAAAACTCGTCTGACCAATGTCAATGTAGTGTCTCAGGATGTCCTGATCACTCCGGAAGAACTTAAAAAAGAGATTCCGTTAACGGATCCCGCCCGTGCATCTGTGGTTGAGGGTCGTGAAACTATTCAAAATATTCTGGATGGCAAAGACCAGCGCCTGTTTGTTGTTGTTGGCCCCTGCTCTATCCATGATGTAGAAGCTGCTAAAGACTATGCCAAACGTCTGAAAGCGCTTTCTGACAAGGTCAGCGACACCCTGTATATCGTCATGCGTGTTTACTTTGAAAAACCACGTACCACGGTAGGCTGGAAAGGCCTGATCAATGATCCGCATCTGGATGACACGTTCGAGCTGGAAGAAGGCCTGCACATCGGTCGTCAGCTGCTGGTTGATCTGGCGGAGATGGGACTGCCTCTGGCAACAGAAGCTCTGGACCCTATCTCACCTCAGTATCTGCAGGATGCGATCGCATGGTCTGCGATTGGTGCCCGTACCACGGAATCTCAGACCCACCGTGAAATGACCAGTGGTCTGTCTATGCCGATCGGCTTCAAAAACGGTACCGATGGTGGTCTGGAAGTTGCAACCAACGCACTGGAGTCTGCCTCTCACCCACACAGCTTCCTGGGTATCAACCAGGCAGGTCAGGTTTCTGTGATTCGTACCAAGGGTAACCAGTACGGCCACGTAGTACTGCGCGGTGGTAACGGCAAGCCGAACTACGATTCTGTTAGCGTTGCTCTGTGTGAAAAAGATCTGGATAAAGCCAAGCTGCCTAAGAACATCATGATCGACTGCAGCCACGCCAACTCCAATAAAGATCCGGGCCTGCAGCCTCTGGTGATGGAAAATGTGACCAACCAGATTCTGGAAGGTAACAAGTCCATCGTGGGCCTGATGATTGAAAGTAACATCGGCTGGGGTAACCAGAAAATCTCTGCAAATCGTGACGAGATGCAATACGGCGTATCCATTACCGATGCCTGTATCGACTGGGATACCACAGAAGAAACCCTGCTGAAAATGGCGGAGAAACTGCGCCCGGTACTGCCTGAGCGTCGTTAATCGCCCGACACCGGACGACAGAAAGAAAAAAGGCCCTGACAGCGATGCTGTCAGGGCCTTTTTAATGCTCAGCGACAGAGAAAATCAGCGCTGCTGATTGTTCCACTCAATACACTCTTCCAGAGTAACGCCGCTGCCACCGAAGATATCCAGCGCACTACCGATCGTCAGATCCACCTTACCGCCTGAAAGCTCATCAACTCGCTTCAGATCCTCCAGAGAGCGGGCGCCACCGGCATAGGTCACCGGAATCGGACAGGCTTCTCCCAGCAAACGCACCAGATCTTCATCAATGCCTGCCTGCAAACCTTCCACATCAGCTGCGTGAATCAGAAACTCGGCGCAATGGCTGCTGAGTTCCTGAAGTGTCTGCTCATTCACCGCCAGCCCGGTCACAGTTTGCCAGCGATCTGTGGCGATATTCCAGCCCGATTCAGTACGACGGCAGCTCAGATCCAGAATCAGACGCTCTTTTCCGGTCACCGCTTTAACGGCTTCCAGACGCTCCCAGCTGAACTCGCCACCCTCAAAAAGATAAGAGGTCACAATGACATGAGAAGCTCCGGAGTCGAGATAAGAGGCCGCATTGTCAGCGTTCACTCCGCCACCAAACTGCAAACCATCCGGCCATGCCGCAAGGGCTTCCAGAGCCGCCTCCTGATTACCGGGACCCAATGCGATCACATGACCACCGGTCAGCTGATGTTTGCGATAAAGCTCAGCGTAATAACGGCTGCTGTATTCACTGACAAAATTAGTATCAGCCCCCTGATCGTTTAAGCTGCCACCTACAATCTGTTTAACCTGCCCCTGATGCAGATCGATACACGGACGAAACTGAGTCAAAACCTTACTCCAGCTGGTTATAGGGTATTTTTACCGGATAGACATGGGATAAAAAAATCGGCGGACAAAAAAGCCCGCTCAAGGCGGGCTATTCTAGCAGAAGTTCCGGTATGGATCGGCAGTCGCAAGCCTTTTTCTTAGGCCTCAATCACCAACTGATCTGACGGCAACTTACTCTTTGACCACTTCTGCGGTCTGCATAATGGTAACCGGCGGGTAGCGATCCAGTGCTTTAGCCGATCCCATGTTCACAATAAAGGTAAAACGCTTAAGAGTTTCCACCGGCACATCCGCTACCGGCTTACCTTCAAACAGGATTTGCTGCGCTTTATAGGCCGCAAACTGACCAACATTATAATAGCGACTGACCAGTCCCATATAAGCGCCGGCTTTACGGATAGGCCCTTCGGTCGCGGAGAACACAGGCACTCCGGCACCGTGGCTGGCCGATACCAAGGCTTTAGCATTCGAGATCAGAAAAGAATCCGAGGGCAGATAGCTGATATCCGCTTTCTGTTCGCTGACAAAACGGGCGTAGGCGGCAAAATGCTGAGCCGCGTTACCATCTTCAGCATCCGGAAGCGGAAAACGAACCAGATCCAGTCCCGCTTTATCACAAGCCTGCTGCAGAGCCTCAACCTGCAAGGTCGAGTTTTTCTCTTTCGGGTTAAAAATCACCGCCACACGATGGATGCCTTCCAGCTCCTGAATCGCGGCAACCTGCGTGCTCATGGGGACAAGGTGAGATGTGCCCGTCACATTACGGCCGGGATTCTGATAATCGGATACGATCCCTGCGCCTTTAGGGTCTGCGACAATATTAAACACCAGAGGGATGGCCCGAATATGTTCTCCTTCCTTACTACCGGCTTCTGTACCAACGAGGGTTGAAGTCACCGTTGTACCAAAGCTGTAAACAAGATCAGGCTGACGCTGCAGGATATCCTGGCGGATGCGGGCAACCTGTTCACGGCTTTTACCCGCATTGCGAATAATAAACTCCACCGGCTGAGGCTGGTTCATCATCGAATCCATAAAGCCGCGCTCCGCCTCTGTCACGCCCCGCCATAGCACCATATAAACCTTTTTGACCGGCGCCTCAGCCGCATCCCTGGCAAAAGCGGATGACACCCCCGTCAGAGCAAGGGCCGAAACTAAAGCCAGGGTCGCAACCGGGGCGATAACCGCCCCAAACATCAATTGACTCAAAAAACGAAATCTTGCCACCGGTTAAGCCTCCTGTAACTGGCGCTGGTCCATAGAGCGGAACATCAGATAAAGAATCACAAGCAGAATTAAGCTGGCCGCCACACCGGTTGAAAGCCAGAGGAACGAGTTCTGGAAGCCCAGCAAACTGATCAGGGTCGCCGCAACCAAAGGCCCGGCAATATTGCCGATTCGCTCCGTCAGTCGGAAAATACCGATGGTTTTACCCAGCGTCAGGCCATTTTTCAGTTTCACCTTCTCAGTTAACAGCGACAGCTGCGGTGAGACCCCAACCGCATGAGCAACCCCAAGTAAAAGGACGCCGGTAAACATGCCGTAAACACCCGGGATCAGATAAACCGCAAACAACGCCAGCGCGGACAAGCCACCGCCGAAGATAATAAATGCGGTCTTATTCTTCAGTCTGTCGCCCAGCCAGGCACTGAGTGGCGAAATAAGCACAATAGCCAAGCCATAAGCCATCAGAATACGCCCGACGGAGGACTGGTTCGCCCCCAACTCGTTCAGATAAACGGGGCCTGTGTAATAGAGGAAGCCGGTCAGCAGTAACTTCGCCGGAATCGCTGACAGGAAGGTGATCAGCAGGAAATACTTATCCGTCAGCAAGGTAGTAAAGTCCCGGAACGAGAGCACCGCCGGAGGTGGTGCATCAGGATCGTTCACCTTAGCCTCAAAGAACTGCATCACAAAGAGAGCCGAAACCAGCGACAGGGTGGCTGACAACATAAAGGTCGCTTCAAAACCGATACGATCCGACAAGATCCCACCAATGGCAGCACCACACAAAGAACCGGAGAAAAAGCCGGACAGAAACATCGCCATGCCCCGGGTTCGGTTCTCGGTAGTCGTATTATCCGTGACATAACCCTGAGCAGTAATAAAGACAACACCATAACCCACAGCTGTAATGGAACGGACAATCAGCAGCTGCCAGAGGTTGTCGCACCAGGCGGTCAGCAACAGGCCAACCGCTGTCAGGCTCGCCCCCACCATAAAGGCCTTCTTGCGGCCAACACTGTCTGACCACTGCCCCGCCACCGGTAGCGATAAAGCCCAAACCAGCATAAAGACCGAGATAGGCAGGCCTATCACCATACTGGGGGACAGGCCTGGGATCGGCTCATAAAGAGCATTCACATAGGCCGGGAAGAAAGAGAGCGACATCGACTCGGAGAAAATCACCAGAAAAAGTGGCGGACGAACAAAAGATAAGCGCGTCAGACCGACCTTCTTCGGGTCGCCATCAGGTAGCTGATAGCCATGACCACCTGCGCTTCCGGTCGCAGCATTTTTCAGCTTTTCCGTCATGCTGCCCATGGCCGCTGCGACACGGTTCCCCAGCTGAGACAACTCATCCTTTCCGGGGAAATAAACCACCTCACGCAGATCTTTGTCCGCGACCTTATCCAGCATCGCTTCAATGCCCGTCATCGGGGTCTTAATGTGATAGGTAGTGATAAACATCAGCAGCTCCATAGCGAGCAGCAAGGTCACCACCAGAATCGTTGCGATATCGTAGCCAATCTCTTCAAACACCTGGGCCATAAAACCCGGATCAAAACCAACCCATACCTCAGCGATCTGCACGCCCTCTGAGATCAGCGGATAGCGATACAAGGCAAACTGTTTTTCGGCTTCTGCCAGAGAGGCGATGCGTAACGCAGAGGTTTGCGGCACTGACTCACCTATTTCAGATTCATCAACGACAGCCTGATATAAAAGCTGCTGCTGTTCCGGCTGATAAATCGCCAGAAACTCAAGATCCATATGCCCTTGCAGACGGTTTGCCAGCACCTGATCCATACGCCCGAAACGATCAAGCGGCACCCCCTGATCCAGCAGGTGCAAAACCAGTCGATCGGTCGACTGGGCCACCACAGCAGCTTTTTCCTGCTGTGCAGGCTGGAGAGAGTCTTTAATAAGACCAAGAGAGATACCGGCACTGACCGCAGTGCCCAACACAATAATCAGAACGGCGATAAACACCACACTGCCGGATAGAGAGATACGCTTCATAGATCGCCTGACTTCTCATATCGTCGGCTCTGCTTCTGCAATGGGTCAGTTATTGCGAAGAAGAACCTGAGTTGGATGACGCTTTATGTGCCTCCTGCACGCGGTCATGTAAAAGCTGAAACCGGGATTCCAATTCATCCGGCTGTACAGGAACATCCGAAGATGAGCCTTCATCGGGAAGTGACTCCCCTTTGAGCTGCCGATCAAGATTGCCGCTCAGGCGCAAAATCTGCCGTCTCAAACGGCGCATCATCAGCCACAACAGACTCAGGCCGATCAGAGCACTGACAAAAACACCCAACCCGGAGCGCCATGCCTGCTGTTTCAGTAACTGAGCATTTTCCGCCTGATAAAACGCCCGGCTATAAGCCAGAACCACAATGCCGGACTGAACATCAAACGTGTTAAACAAGGGTTCGGCCACCAACAGATAACGATCAGTCTCCTGGATCAGAAGATGGCTCTGATCCGCAGGAGACGCTGCCGGATTCTGTTTCAGCCAGATATCAGGAATCAGCTCTGAAAGAGAGCCATCCCCGGCCTGAAACAAGGGCTGCTTCAGCGTCGAATAGACCACCGCCTTCTCAATCGCCGGATCTGCGCTGACCAAAGCCTGCAGCTGCTCGCCGGTTTCTGACAGGCTGCTGATCGGCAGTCCCAGCCCCGTGCCATAATCGATACCTAAGCGAACTTCATCCAGCATCACCTGCAATCGCGAACTGATCAGCTCACGATGGCGCTTTTCGAAATTGAAGTAAGCGAGCAACGCACTCAGACTGACACTAAAAAGCAGCACAAAGACCAGCGTCAGCCCAAGACGCCCCATCAGGGAACTGCCTTTGGCCGGAGCTGTACGGGCTTCTGAATCAGCAACCGGCTGACGCGCTTCGGTTATCTCTGAACCCATGGGATCTCCCGATTCATTAAACTGGGACTATTCCGTAACCAAGGATCGGGCAGCATCCACTTCCTGACGGGCTGCTTCACTTAGCTGCATGGCAGACAAACGCCACTCCAGCTGACGCATCACATCAGCGCACTGCTGGATCGTACTCAGGAACAACATCGATTCCGCCAGTTCAGAACCCTGAACCAGCGTCACCGCCTGCTGCTTAAGACGCATCACTTCAACCAGATACTGTTTCAGCAAGCGCCAGTCACGGGCATCTTTCTGATTACGCTCGATCTCAACGGTCTGACGGAACACAGCTTCCAGCTCTGCCGCCAGATTAACCCGAACCTGTTCAATCCGGCGCCGACGCAGCTGACTTAACTGCACCACCACCACAATCAGAATAATCAGGGCTTCAATAATCAGCACCTTGTGCTCTGCCACCTGCCCCAGGAAGCGGGAGAAGTTATCCAGACCCACGAACGGATTGTAGTAACGGTTACTCAGGGAATGCAGCGGCAGATAGCGCAGCACCTGATCTTCTGTCGGGTTAATATCGAGCATCACAGGAGCTTCAGCACGAATCTGATCACTGTTCAGCTGATCAAGCACCGCCTGTACCATCTTCTCCGGCAGACCCGGACGAGCCGCCATAACGGCATAAGTCACAATCGTCTCAACCGACTCCGCAGGCGCAGGACCCGCCACCGTGCTGTAGACACCGGCCGGAATTTTGGCTGTTGTCAGCTGGGAGTGGTTCAGGGCGTAACCTTCAGCCCCTTCCAGCGATACCAGCTTGAACTGTCCACTGGACATCACCTGACGCAGGTCCGGATTCAAAAGACCGGTGGTCACAATAGCGCCTTCAAGGGAGGCATCACTGAGCAACTGAGTGAAATACACATCATTACTTTGGAACTGATCGGCTTCCAGAGCAAAATGATCCAGCACCTTCATCGACTGTGCCCGATAGCCTGACCCCGGCTTACCCAGCGCGATACTCTTACCGGCCATATCCGACAGCGAGCTGATGTTGCTGTCTTTACGCACCACCAGATGCATATAGTCACGCCACAGCGGAGCCACCATATACAGGTTTTGCAGAGAAACTGAATTGGTTCCGACGATAGCGAAATCCGCTTCGCCACTCAGCAGCTTGCCCCGGTTATCCACCGAGCCACGGGTCACCAGCAGCTGTACCTGATAGTCGGTTTTCTTCTCGATATAGCGCTTCAGCAGGGTGCCATACTGGTAGTAATAACCGCCCTTGGATGCCGTAGCGATACGGATCATCTTGGACTCATGGCTTTTCTGATAGCCCCAATAAAGGATCAGTATTCCGGCGATTGCCAGAAGAAACCAACTGATCATATTTTTCATACGATAGCTCAACATAGGATGCTCCAAATTAATCCAGCGCTATTCGGGCTTGTAACTGATAAGACGAACCATCAACAGCAGTAAAATCAGGTTTCAGTAACCAGGCATTTTTCCCCAGACGTCCCCAGCCATTCAGGCCATTATTTCCGGGGGATTGGCCGCTGTTACTCTGATCCATGCCGGTACAATCCAGTAAAAATTCAAGTTCACAACGCAGGGGCTGTCGCAGATAGAGGCGAATCAGATCCCGCAGTTGTTGCCACTGCTCAGGTTCACTGAGCAGACGATCAAAATGTTCATAAGGAAACGGGCCGATACGCAGTACAAAACTGCCGGTCGCTTCCGGTAAACGGCTGCCTAACAGCGAACCTTCCCCTAAGCCAGCCGACTGCTGGCCTAATTTAAGCTGTGTCTGGCGCGGCAGCGAGACCTGTCGCAATTCACACTGCCGGGCCTCAACGGTTACACCGCCCAAGAAATCCTCCAGCAGCACTTCCAGACCGGCGGCGGAACGAAAGGGTGACGACAGCAAACGAAAATAGCGCAGCAAACCTCCGGTAGGTTCCTGATCTGCATCCGCTAAACCCGCCAGGGCACGCAGACGTTCGTAATAACCATCGTTCAGGGCTTCCCGGGACTGAAACACCTGCATTGAGCGCTGCTGCGCCTGAATCAGCATCTGATAAATACGCTGATTCAGCAGGTTCAGAAAGGCTCTGGCCTGCCCCTTTTCCTGCTGTTCAGACTGCAGGAGATAATCGGTCATATAAGAGGGCAAAACGCCATTTCTGCCGTACAGGTTGAAAATATTCAGCTCGATTCTGAAATGCTCAGCAGTTACCTGCTCAACCTTTTCAATCACGCTGCGGGCACTATCAAGACCCAGAGCCGGTTCCAGCTCGATACGAACCTGAGGCCCGACAACCTGCAGCAGAAGACGGTAGGCCTGCAGCAGACTATAGCGGTGACCGTGGCTTAACAGATCTTCCAGAATCACAACAGCGGCTTCCTTCCCAGCATCGGTGGCCACTCCAGCATCTCGCCAGTCTGCTGATCCGTTACTTTCAGCAAACAGAAATAGTTAACCGGTACCAGACTGATAAAAAACTGCTGCAGAAGACGGGCAAACAGATGCATCTCCGCTTTGCCGGGGAAATGATCCCCCGCCAGAACTAAAGCAACTTCATAGCCCCGCACGGACATCGCGGAAACAAGGCGGTCTCCCATATCGAGAGATACCGACTGAATCGCCGCCACCATTTTCATATTGATCTGCTGACGCGCCCGATCCGGACTCGCCTGCAACACCAGCTCTTTTAAGGCGGCCTGGAGTCGCTCGGTACTCAGATGCCCCATCAGATTACCACTGAGCTGACGAACCGCCTGCCAGTACTGTTGCTCAGAGGGAAGCGCTTTGCGATAGGGGGTCGGTGTTGTCAGGTTCTCAAACTGAACCAGCTCAGGAGAACCGGATACATACTGATTTATCTTTCCGGGAGGAATCGTGGCCGCATCGGAACCGTTAGTGCAGAACAGGCGGGCTTTGATCACCTCCTGCTCATCACGGGCATCGCCACCCAAAGCTACCGAAAGTTCCAGTTCATCCGTAACCGGATGAGCCGTCAGCTGCTCCTGATAATGAAAGGCATCCAGTGATGTCTGCTGCCAGAACGGCTGATAATCATGGCTTTCAGACTGACTGCGATACTGACCGGACACCTGATCAATGCCATAAACACTAAGCTGCTCATCATCACGCTGGCGAGGGCTAAGGGGCATGTAAGTCTGGCGCAGATCACGAACCCGCGGTGGCGCATCCCGGGTGAACAGGTTAGCGGCCGGAACAACATTAAGACGCAGCACCTTGCTCAGATCCACTTTCGGCCAGTCCGCCTGACGGTTCAGGTAAAAATGCACGCTAAACTCAGAGGCTGTCGCTCCGGTGCCCGCTTCCGGCAGCTCAAAACAAAGCCCCTGGGCCAACTCCGGAGCAGAAAAATAGCGACGGGCGATACGCTGAGCCGGAAGTTCCGGTTGGTCATCCTTCAAAAAGGCCCATTGCATCAGATCTGTATTCCAGCGAGGCGGATCAATCGATTGCCGGGATTGCCCACTCCAAACCACTTCAGCCCCCGCACAATGCTGCAGCAAAGCATCCAGCATTTTAGCGGCCAATGATTGAGTGGTACCCAGATACAGAGGGATGGTTTTACCGGCAAGCTCTGAACTGTCGCCAAAAAGACAATGAAAGCGAAGACTCAGGCAATGGACACCGGGTTCCTGTTCATGGCTTTTGCGGTACACCGCCTCTTTAATCTCTAATGGCAATACCTCAGCCGGCATCAGGGTACGGAATTCACAACGATTCTGACTGGCCTCCACGGTACCGGCGACCGGTGTACCCACAGGCAAAGCCAGTTGCTCCTTAAGAGCCGGGCGACCTTTAAACTGCATAAGGGTAATGGATGGCAAGGGGCGTAACAGATCCGGCGAAGCCACCTGAAGCACGTTCTGCAGAAGCTGAGTCTGGTCTTTTTCCAGCTCACTGCGAAGACCCGCCGTCAGAAAGGCAACACCTTCCAGAATACGTTCAGCATCAGGGTCATGGCTGGCACCCGCCAGATAGCCTGCCTGCGATGGATTCAGCTCGGCATACTCCGCAGCCATCTCATGCAAGCGGTTTAATTCATCCTGATAATGGCGATCGATTTTTGCCATAAATACTCTTCTTATTCAGACCCATTATTCATTTGGCAACCTCAACACGGCTACCCTACCAACGAGCCAGGCGCAGCTTTAAAACAACACGCCACTTAAATTTAATTGACCCACGAATCCCGGAACCCGGCCTGACGGATATCAGCGACGAACCGCACCATCAGATTGCAAACCCAAAACCGCTAAACTCACCCGACTATCACTATCGATTCTGATCCGGAAACGTACCTGCCAGCGCTCATAGCCCTGCTCCATCAGAGCCTGCAGATTAAACAGCAAAGCACCCTGCTGATCTCCGGCAGTGGAGACCTTAGGCTGCTGCAGGCGTGGCTCAAAATGCTCAACCTGCAGCTGAATCACCTGTGCCAGCCGTTGAGCCTGCACCTCATCCCCCTGCAGCTGAACCGGAGAAATCGCGGGCAGGCCCAGGTCATGACGTGACGGACAGGAGCCTGCTCTGACATTGAACAGATCCTGCAGCTGTAAGGCGATATACGCTGCCAGAGCCGGAATATCGCCCTGTAGCGCACTGTCACCATTAAGTCGTTTCAGTAGTCCTGCTTTCATTGCGCTCGTTGCTCTCTGCTCATGCCTTACCCGCTTCATTCCGGGCTTCAAACTCAACTTCAGCCGATGGGCCATAACGCCAACTGATCGACTCGTAGAGCAGGTTCACTTTCTCACAGTACGGATGATCCTCCTGCCCCCGAACCAGCAGATCCGGCATGACCGGTTGCAACGAAACCACACGGGCATTTTTCAACTCAATCTCGTAGAGAAGCTCCAGCGTTCCGGCCGCATTAAACTGACACCAGAACAGCACAACCTTGGTCAGTACTTCCCGCTCACACAACGCCTGATAAAGCTGTGGTGATACCCGATCCAACGGTTTAATCACCTCAACAGGGCGATGCATCGGCTGTCCACCGAGGACACGACTGTCATCGGCACTTGGCAGGTCGACACCATGACTGAAACTGAGCACATGACTGAGGCCATCACGGGCCAACTGCTTCTCAGGCCCTGCCAGAGTGCCCTGTGCTGAGCTGGTAAAACTGATAAAGCCGGGACGCGCCATCAGACTGTCTCCTGCAGAATCAGATCAAGGGAGAGCTGAAAGCGCTCATCCATATAACGCAGATGCGGCTGCAACCGGACTTCCATCAGGCAACCCTCCGCCTGACGAAGAATCACATCTGCCTGGCGGAAGGGCTTTTTCATCATCACATCCAAAGCGGGGGCTTCCAGATCCACCACAAAACTTTTCAACCACTGCTCCAGCTTCTGACGCAACTGTTCCGGCTCATCAATAGAGCCGATCTGTTCACGGAATACCCGCTTCATCATGTGCGCGATGCGGCAAACGGTCAGCAAAAACGGTAGCTGGGCATCCGGAACCACCTGACCGTCATCCAACGACAACTGATGAAAACTGTTCAGCTGAGCGAAATAGCTTGAGCCCTCTTCCGGCAAAGGGGACAGCACGCAGAAACCGTGGCGGGACAGATCCGTTATCAGAGATGCCGGCAGCTCCACCTTCAAAGGCGATAATTCAAGATCCGCCTGAGGGTCCTGCCAGGCCTTATGCAGCAGCTCCCGGCCATAAAAACTACCTGTCATCTGGCTGAAGGAGGTTTGTGAATTAAAGGTATTCAGCACCGTGGCTGCCAGAGAGTAACAGCTGCTGCCCCAGAGCAGGGAGAGCCCTTCTGCATCCAGCTGCTCCTGAAAGAACAGCCCCGAAAAATCTCCCTTGTAGGGCGCGCGGACCACCTGATCCGGCATAACAAGAAAGAGGTATCGACTCTGAGGACGTGCGGCAAGCCGGTGCAGAGGCATAAATCTTGGCGTTTCAAACCATTCGTCCAGTGACTGACCAAATAACTGCTCGTAGCGGTTAAAACCGATAAAACCCGGTGAAACAGGTAGTACGACCGGCAGGTGGGCACTGCGACCAATATCTGACAACGCCTCAAGCAGGTTCAGATCCTGCTCAGTTTGCTCAACGTAAAAATCAACCACCAGCACATTGAAAGGCTGACCGCCGAACTGACCAAACTCATCGGTGTAGACCCGTTCGTATAGCTCACTTTGGATCATCTCACCGGACAGGTCTTCAGCCAGATCCTCTTTAGTGCAGTCCAGCAGAACAATCTCACTGGCGTTGTGATAACGCACTGACTCACACAAGGCGTATAACTGACGCCACAGAGACTCAAGCTGAGTAAAGGGAGGGAAATGTAATAGCTGACTCAGCAGATCACTCAGACACACTTCCAGATCGGCATAGAGAAAGTCATCAGCAAGCTGCTCACGCTCTAGGGCCGAGTATCGGTCCAGAAAATCCCGGGATTCCGAAAGCAGCTGCTCAGATGGCTGAGTATCTGCCAACAGGCGGTCTCTGAGCTTAACGCCCTGACTGAGCACCGGTGAACGGCGGATCAGCACACTGGGATGAAAATCATCCAGCTGGCGAATCTGATAAGTCTCCTGCCACTCCGGCATCACCGCCGAAAAATCCACCGCGCACTTTAATTCCGCCATCGCCTGCTCGGGACGTTCCCGGTTAAGCATTATCTGGCGGAAAAGTCGGTTTCCGTTATCCGGGCGGTTATCCAACCCCGGATCAGAGTTTCCACTGAAACTTGCCGCAAGAAGCACGCGGCAAGGCAGCTGAGCCTCATGCTCCTTCGGTTTAATCATTAAGGACGCGATCAGATCATTACGGGAATCCATCATCATGAACTCCAGCAGGCAGCAATATGACGCGGTGGCTCAAGGTCCGATGCGGCCAGGGTTCTGATGACAGGTTTATGTCCCCGGAACTCATAACGCACGTCGATATAAGACACTTTATAGTCGATCAGACGGTCACGCATGATAGGAAAGTCATCCGGTACAAACCGGCGCTGACCACTCTGGAAGTCCTTGAGGAAACGGGCAAAACCCTGAGGTCCCGGATAGCGTTTTTCCAGTGTATAGCGACCAATATTGATCAGAAGCGTGGTATCGGCACAGGTCTGATCCCAGACAAACGCCCGGTCCTGAGCAAAGTTAAGGTTCTCAAGCTGAGTGGGGCCTAACTCACACTGCATCTCAAGCAATGTTCTGCGCGGCAGATACTGCGCCTCCGGATTGGCTGACGTCGGGCGTGATTTCACAATCACGGTATAGCGACTCTGCTGCTGTTTACGGAAGTCATCGCCTCTGGCCAGATATTCCAGCAGATCAGTTTTCAGCGGGAAGGCTTTGCCGGAAGCCAGCACCGGCACAAAGCCCGCACCAAACTTAGGTTTCACATAAGGATTCAGCTGCGCCTCTTTGAATGTCCATAGATGTCCGCCTTCACCGTAAAGAAAACCGGTACGTTTATAGGCTGGTACACCCTGCATGCCGGCAAGGAAGCCATTTTCCCAACGCTCCTGAAGCTCACAGGCTGCTTCCTTGGTCATGTACTCACGGAACAGTCGGACAGGGCCGGAAAACACAGCCCAGAACGCTTCATTCTGGCGACTGCGCTTACCCAACATCCCCTGCAGGGTTTTCATACGGGCATAACTCTGTGCCAGCGCGGTTTCACCCTTTGCCGGGTTATCCGGATTAGCATAAAGACCCGAAACGGACGTGAAAGACGTAGAGCGAATACCCGAGTTAAAGACAATCGATTCGATCAGCTGCTTATACTCGCCATACAGGGCTCCCGCCTGCTCCAGCACCGCCAGACGCTCTTCATCGGAAGGTGAACCACCGCCACCCTTTTTGCCCTTATTAAGCTTCTTTTGGGTTTTCATAGCGGACTTACCCGCCTTGGCGACAGCCTTACCGGCAGCCCCCGCTTTACCGACAACTTTCAGCGCCAGCTTAGCCAGAGCGCCATTGCCACCGGCATCGGTCTTATCCGCAGGAGCGTATGCCGCCATCTGTTTATAGTAGAAAACCATAAACAGCCAGTCCGGTTTTTCTTCCATCTTCTCATAAGGCTCAAGCTCTACCGCCATGCGATCCAGAAGATTGAAAAAAGGATTACGACCCGTTGCCTGAGTATCTACAGCTCCCTGCCAGTCCAGATGCCCGAGCAAAGCATCGGTACCTTTATAGAAATTGAGGGCGAACTGCTGCCACGCATCGAGATACCGTTTGCGATAACTCTCCTGAAAGCCGGGAATCAAAGCATTGATCTGTTCTGCAGCCTGATCTGTTGCCAGAATCTGCTCAATAAAATCATCGATCATCGCCTTGCCTGCCAGAGTATATGCAGGGGCAACCTGAATAGAACGGTCCAGGGGCACACTTCCTTGCCAAAAGTCTGCTAGCCTGACCTCATTGGACTTTCCCGCGGTATTCCCCCAATTAACCAGCCAGTTCAGGTTATCCGGGTGATCAGCGAGAATACGCTTCAGTAAACGCTGCTTACGCTGCAGAGTTGCCTCATAGTTATCGGTAGATGGCGACCAGAACAGCATACGCAGATAAAGGCTGTTCAGGCTGTCAAACTCAGACTCAGCCAGTTCTTCATGCAGCAGCTGATCATCCGCCTGATAAAGTGCAGGCAGGGCTGACAGGGTTTCCAGATCTTTACCCGCCAGAAAATCCTGCAGGATATTGATCTCCCGCACCAGAATCCCCACGTATCGGGCGATCTCCTGTGCCGCCTCATCCGGTGGCAGCTTGTTATCGAACAGCGCTTTATTCAGAGAACGCTCGATGCGGCGATCAACCGGCATTACCAGATCATTCCAGACCCGCTCAACGAAGATCGCCTTCAGCTTGCTGACAAACAGAGGTTCTGAGGTTGTGTCATCGATCCATGGGAAAAAGCTGTGCTGTTCAAGAGACTGAATCAGATCAACCAGCTGCTCGCCATTTGTGATATTTCCAGCCAGATCACTACGCTGAACAATCTGTCCGGCAAACTTCTGCTCCAGAGACTCGACAAAGCCTTTATCACCGGTATAGGTGTAGATCATGGCGACCCAAAGTAGCGCCATAATCGATGCAAAACCGGTAAACCAGAGGTTACGCATCCAACGCTCTGCTCTGACTGCCGCAGGAATTTTATTAACCAGACCACGGTCACGGGGCAGAACTTCGGTGAAGAACTCTTTAACAAAAAGACCGGCACCCGCTGAGTTATCACTGTCAGGATCTGAGGCTTCTGCCCCCATCCAGTAAACACCGCGAAGGTGAGGTGACGCCTGGAAGACGCTGTTCTGGAAAACACCTTTTGTGAAGGCGCGAATCCCGGAACGCAGCTGCTCAAGCTCAGACGGCAGCATCATGATGGCATCATCAACAATGCCACGACCCATCAGCTCCAGATTCAGCTGTTTAAGCTGCTCTGCCAGTCCATCCAAAGCGGTGTTAACGCGGGTTTCAGTCTCAAGCTGATCACCTTCCTGAGGGAAGTGTCGGCCAAGAGCCTGATCACGCATCTGCTCCGGCAGATGTTTCAGCAGTGAGCGACCGCCACTGAAATGCTCCAGATCGTTAAAGACCAGATACACCGGTGCGTTCACTTTAAGAGTCTGAATCACCTGATCCAGACGCTCGCGCAGGATCATCCCCTGCTGATAGAGTTCATCATCATTTTTAGCGGCAAGTTCAGCCAGTGAAACGGTGAGCAAAATATGGCTGATCGGCTCTGCCGGACGACGGGAAGCCAGAAGCTCCAGCAAACGCCCCCACTCCGGGTTCAGTGCGCCGCCACTGGCACAGATACCGGCAGGTGTCTGCAGGACAACCCCTTCATTGTGTAACCACCATTCGGTCTGGCAGTCATCACCGGTGAAGATATCTTTATGGCCTGATGGCAGAACCAGCTGACCGGCATTAACCAACCGACCGGCATCATCACTTTTGGCGGGCAGCATTACCGACCAGGGCAACTGATAAATCGGATCAGAGGCATGGGTATTAGGGCTTCGCTTCAGGAAGCGCATGGCGTATGTGAAACGGCGTTCAAGACCGGACGTATCCGCCTTGAGCTGTTCTTCCGCTTCATCTTTACGACCCAGCCGAATCAATTGCTTGATTCGTCCTTTGGCATGCAGGCGAATGAGCAGGCGCTTTATCAGCCTGTACGTGAGCCATAGCAGGAATATACCTACCGCAGCCAAAACACCTTCCTGCGGCGTAAAACCGAGGAACAGAGCTAAGCCGATGGTTACCGCAAAGATAACCAACCAGATCAGCAGATAAAAAAGCACTCGAAGAAATGTTTTCACGATCCGTCTTCTTATTCTAAGTCCGCAACAACCCTGATCAGATCAGGGAAACCAGTTGATTAGCCATACCTACGACGTCAAGTTTCATCGCCACGTAGGTGATAACCAGAACCAGAACCGGAGCACCGAAAATAAAAGGTGTCCAGCGACCGGATTTAACTTCAGGTTTCTGCTCACCGGATTCCGGATAAGCTTCGGGAGAAAGACGTTCACCATCATCTTTCAGTCGGGCCGTTTGCCCCGCCATCAGCAACTGATAAGTGTCCAGACGTATCCGTTCAAGGCTGGCACGCTCAGAACGCTCAAAATAGCGACCACTGAAACCGAGCGCGAGGCAGTAGTAATAGACTTCACGAATATCCCGGTGAGCAGGATCAATCATGTTCAGGCCTGCCAGTCGATCGAAAAACTCGATACCCGCAGATGCCGTGTGGTAGTAATTACGCTGCAACAGATCTGCAGCCCAGCGGCCCGACTCTTTCCAGGCCGTATCCAGCAAAGACTCATCAATGAAGGCAACAACAGCGAAACGCGCCTCATCATAATGTTCCGATTGGTAGCCACCCTCCAGATGCAGAGTGGATTTTTCCGTCAGAAGGCGCTCAACATTCAGCCGAACCTCTTCAAATGCAGGTTGCTGACCATCTCGGATCAGTGCCTTCTGCTGCTGGACGTAAACCAGCACATCTACAAAACTATCTATAAGGTGCATGGTTATCCCCTAAGTGAAACCAGCTCGACTTTCAGATCTTCCGGCGCTCCGGGCCAGATCAGGCTCAGGCAGCCATCGCTTTCGACGCTCTGCCAGAGTCCGGATGCAACATCCAGACTGAAATAGTGTGAATTCGGACGACTTGGCAACCCTTCAGGGCGGCTGTTGAGAAGACGCTTACCGATACCCGGAAGCGCACGGGCCTGATAGAGCGCCACCTGACTTTCTGCCCCCAGCTTGGAGTAACGGCGGAAATCTTCCAGCCAGGCATCCTGAGATTGCTCGGTACGCAGAATCAGGAAGTAAGTGCCCTTACGTTCCAGCATGTCGCTATCCAGCGCACCCCGGAAAGATGTCGCATCCAGACGTTCAAAACTGACCATCGCCTCAGAGGACACGGTAATCTCGTTCAGTAACCGATGGATCAGAGTGTGGGCGACAGAGAAGCAATCACTCAGGTTGAGGTGGTTGTATGCCGGAAGCACGATATTTTCCGGTGCAATCTCGCAGGTCGCACTGGACAAAGGCGTAAACACTGAAAGCTCTGCAATCAGTTCACGCAGACAGGTATAAGCGCGCTCCGGCGTCAGATCAGGAATCTCAAGCAGATGTGTCAGAGACTGCACATACCGCGCCATCACCTGCAGTGCCAGACGGTAGCGCATCTGACGGGGATTAAATTCCGAAACGGTATAACTGGTCGCAGGCTGTTTGTACTCTTCCAGCTGACGGGTACGGGACAGCACTTCTTCACGAATCCCCCGAAGCAGCTCAACCAGATTCTGATCGCCACGCATGGTGATACAGGGCGCGATAAAGGAAGTATCCAGTTTTATCTGGTCACCGGTACGAATCAACTGAGCCACAGGCATCAGGTCGTAACCCGTTGCCTGATCCAGCTCAGATTCAAACCAGAGCTTACCTTCCAGAGAAAGCACCTGAGCCTCTACACGCTCAGCCTGCTCATAACGATTCGTTAAGGTCGCACTTTGAGCATCAATAACAAAACGACTGTTCAGGCTGTCATCGCCGCCATTGGGCAACTCACGCTGAACCAGAGGTTCCTCGTTGCGCTTCTTCACCCCAAGATAGATTCTCAGTGGCTTATTGCGGTCTTCCCAGGCCGGGCTATCAAAAATCCGGCCCACCAGACGGGCATTTTCAGGGAATGAGAACAGCGTGCCATCCTGAAACAGGACTCTCAGCTGGGTAAAACCAACCTGCCCTGCCTCCAGATTCCCGGCATCGACCTTTGCAGAGGCAACACCCCAGGCTAATGGCGCTACCGTGCGGCGGATCACCGACTGGATAAACTCGTTATATGCATCCTGATACTGAAAGTGGTTTGGCTGCAGAAACAGCCCCTGGTGCCAGTACAGTGGTTTATTCGTATTCAAAGTGAATCCTGCCTATATCCTTTCATATCCGTCTTGGCTACCGATGAGGCATCTCGTAAGCGCCATCTCCGATGAGCAGAGCGTTGATCAGTTGCAGTTTTACAATCATGTTTACCGATACTGCGCGGGTAAAGAACCAAAATACGGGCGCACTATCTCAAAATCTTTTCTTCTAACTCAAAATCTTTTCTTCTAATAAGCCTGAACCTGGAGCGTCTTAATCTCTGCAGGCGCCATATCCAGCCATAACTTCAGGCGTGCCGGGACATCATCCGGCTCCGGTGGTGGTGGATCACCAAACGGCCAGGGTGTCGAGTCATAACAGGGTAAAATCCGGGCCTGCACGGAGGGCACAGGGATAATCCTGACACTTTTCTTACTTTCCATCTCAAAATAACCCGCGATCAGAGCAACATAACGAACACCCTGTTCACGAGCCAACACCAGAGTCTTATTACTGCCCGGTGCAACCGCCAGCGTATCTTCGCGCACGATACTGGCGGATAACTCTTTGCCTTTCGCTGCCATCAGATCAGACAAGCCAAAAGGGCTTTGGCGTAACTCAGAAACAATCGCGGGATTGGTCAACTGAATCACTTTTAAACTTAATGTATGCGGCTGCCCCATGTAGAGGTTCAGCTGGTCAGCAGCATTAACTCTTAAAACGATTGAACGGGGTTCATAAACCCACTGATTGCCCGGTGCTGCTGGCTTTTTACGGGCACTGTATGTCCAGCGTCCGGGGCCATCCTGCCAGGACCAGATTCCTGCCTTGCTGTTTTCATCATCCCCAGCGTTTTCACTCAGCTTCTGAGCTTCCGGTTTAGCAGGGATGTCGCCACTCCAGCGGTCATTTGATGGGGGACAAATTGTGCAGGCAGACAAAAAAAGCAGACAAAATGGCATAAGCCATTTTGCTGCTTTTGTTCCCCATGACACCAAACCGGTCGCGACCGCATCAGAAGATTGCGGCGCAACGGTTTGAGTATTCAGGGGATGATGTGTAACAGCGTCACTCACAATAACTACTCTGCACCAGCCCAGTTATCGATAGCGGTACTGGAGGCGATCTCATGACTCCAGGTAATGCTGTTATAGGTGAAACGTACTTCTTCAAATGCCGGGAAGCCGTCGTTATCAGGATCCAGCATATTCGGTGAGCAGGTACGGATCGAAACGATCTTCGCGCCTTCCAGCTCAATGGTGTAGTAGTGAACCGGCTGGCCATCACTTCCGGTATCCGCAGGACGGAAGAAGTTCAGGGTACAGGTCAGCGCTTTAGGCTCTGCAATCGCCTGAAACAGCAACGGAGAACTCTTGTCGATCAGCTTACGGATCTCAAGATACTCGTGCTTACGATTGCCCATCACCTGGCCGGTCAGACGGTCTGTTGGGATAACCACTTTATGATCAAAAGCGGTAACAAAGATCTCGTCTTCGTGAGCGGTTTTGAAAAACGCACCAATACTTTCGGTACCGGAGGCGCCTTCAGTTAATGACTCGCCTTCTTCCGTTTCAATCGTCAGATAAATTTCGCTTGGCATGGTAAGAACTCCTCAAAAAGATGCGTTAAACGCGGTCCAGAAGACCGGTTAATGACAGGGTGAAGTTCGCTCCCATGAACTTGAAGTGAGGCGTAACTTCCAGACCAACCTGATACCAGCCTGCTTCACCATCAACTTCCACAACATTGACCTGAGCTTTACGCAGAGGACGTTGGCTGCGGGTCGCCGGCGAAGGACTCTCCTGATCGGCCACATACTGACGAATCCAGCGATTCAGCTCAGCTTCAAGATCTGCACGGCTTTTCCAGCTACCCAGATTCTCACGCTGCAGCACTTTGATGTAGTGCGCCAGACGGTTAACAATGAAAAGGTAAGGCAGCTGAGTACCCAGACGATAGTTCAGCTCTGCCTGACGGGCTTCAGGTTCAGTGCCAAACTGCTTAGGACGCTGAACCGAACTTGAGGAGAAGAATGTTGCGTTATCAGCATTCTTACGCTGAGTTAGCGGGATAAAGCCAAGCTCAGACAGCTCATATTCTTTACGGTCGGAGATAAAGGTCTCAACCGGGCCATTCAGAGAGCTGGCACCCTCTTTATCGACCACATGAACAGCAAGGTCTGTTACCGCACCGCCGGATTGAGGGCCGATAATATTCGGACACCAGCGATACTGGGCAAAGCTGTCCACCAG
Organism: Oceanospirillum sp.; assembly: GCA_048264105.1. Classification (GTDB taxonomy): domain Bacteria; phylum Pseudomonadota; class Gammaproteobacteria; order Pseudomonadales; family Halomonadaceae; genus Oceanospirillum. Next base: position 356,119 of record JBLXDJ010000004.1, on the reverse strand, counting down.
ACGGGTGGCATAAGCGTATGCCGCGTTAACCCACAGGTAATCGGACTTGCTATCCACTTGCTCGGTATAGGTAAAGCTTTTAACCGGTTTATTCTCACCGTATGTCAGACGCCCCATAAAGCGTGGCAGTGTCAGACCGATATTGCGGGAATCTTCGGTGTCGCGCAGACCGCGCCATTTCAGGTACTGAGGACCTTCGAACAGTGAATCCAGCTCTTTAAGATCCGGCAGTTCATCAAATTCGCTCAGGCCGAAGAAAGATGGGCCTGCCGATGCGATGAAAGGGGCATGGGTAACCGCAGCCAAACCGGACAGGCTTTCAAGCAACTTAATATCCTGGGCACCGGGGCCAAACTCGTAACCACCTACCAGTACACCATAGGGTTCGCCACCGAACTGGCCATACTCTTCGGTATACACTTTCTGGAACATCGCCGTCTGGTTCAGTTCCGGTGCATCTTCAAAGTCTTCCAGCAGCTCGTCTTTATCAACATTCAGCATCTCAACACGAATGTTCTCGTTAAAGTCAGTTCGGTTAACCAGAAACGCCAGACCGCGCCATGCCGATTCCAGCTTCTGGAACTCTTCATTGTGCAGGATGGCATCCAGCTGCTGTCCCAACCGCTGGTCCAGCTCGTTGATCATCTGATCGACCAATGACTTGTCGACACGTTCAACAGGTTCAGACTGAGTCAGCAACTCAGACAGCATCGCCTCAACACCCTGGCGTGCCAGCTCATAACCTTCATCCTGTTCACCCAGACGGGTAAACTCCAGAATCTCGCCTACCAGAGGCTGAGATTGCGGCTGATCTTGTACTTGGGTCTCTTCGCTCATCTCAGTGCCCCTACTTCTTCAGGCCAAGTTCTTGCATCAGTTTTTTGCGGGAATCTTTATCTTCCAGCATCAATTGAATCGTTTTACGCATTTTGGGGGTGTTGCCCAGAGGCCCTTTCAGGGCTTTCAGGGCTTCCCGAAGCTCCAGCACTTTCTGCAGTTCAGGCACCGCCTGAACAATGCTGTCCGGTTCGAAATCCTTCAGGCTGTTCGGGTCAAGACTCACAGCGATATCATCGCCATCAGCACTCAACTTGTTAGGCACAGTGAAATCCAGCTTGAGGTTCATGCCTGACATCACTTCATCGAAGTTAGCCCGATCAATATTTTTGGTTGCGCGCTCTTCAAGAACCACCTCATCCGGGGCTGGGGTAAACTGCCCCGTAACCAAAACCTTGAAAGGGAGTTCAACACGCTCTTTCGCGCCGCCAGTAGCCGGGCGATAGGAAATATTGATTCTTTCCTTCGGCGCCACCGACCCTGAATTTTTGCTAGCCATCCGTCACTACTCCGGGTTTATTATGTTAAAGCCCCTGCACCACTCCAAAACCGTCAGACGACCCAATGCAGTGCGAAATACTTAGGGCTATTTTTCATTTACCTTTTGTAAGATAAAGTAAAAACAATGTAAATTACAAAATAAACATTTCTTATGTTTTTTTGAATCAGTTCAATAAAACGCCCCATAATTGGGCAAAAACACCTATCTCCAAGTAGAATAAAACAAGAATTTTTACTCTATTTTGTTTTTGAGTTAACAATCTAAAAATAGTCGGAAAATTCCTTTTTGCTCATTAATTAGTAAATTAGAAATATACAGGTGTAACTATGAGCCTCTCATCAGATGTCTCTTTCTCATTTCAGTGCGATAGTATTTCGGAGGACGAATTCCACGTTCTTCAGTTCTCTGGCACCGAGACTCTGGGGGACCTTTATCAGTTTGATATTCAGCTGATCAGTTACTCCGACACCCTCGACACCGATGCCCTTCTGGAAGGAAACTGCACTTTAACTATCGACAGTTACGGTAAGAAGAGAGCATTTAATGGCATTTTATCCAACTTTAACTACCTGAAGACCACAGAAAATGGCTACCTCTTCGAAGCCACCCTGGTTCCTCGTCTCTGGCTACTGACACAATTCACCACCAATGAGGTCTATCTCGGCCTTAGTCTGTCAGAAACCCTAACCCTGCTTTTTGATGAAGCAGGTCTGACATCAGACGAATACGATCTGAGCCTGATCAGTAGCTATCGTCCCTGGGACTACCGCTGTCAGTTTGGTGAAAGTCACTACAATTTCTTAAAAAGGATTACTGAACGGGAAGGTGTTTACTTCTTTTTTGATCAAAGCAACCAAAAAGATAAAGCTATCTTTTGTAATAAAAATAATCAGCACCCTGCTGAAAGTCTTGATGCTTTGTACTCACCAATTACCGGCAACTCCTATTCCGAAGGCGCACCAGTCATATTTCAGTGGACTCAGAATAATCAACGGGTTCCAAAAGAAGTAATAGTAAAAGACTACAATAACGACCAACCATCAGTTGATCTTGCCGCAAAAGCCCTTATTGACAGTTCAGGCCTCGGCGAAGTCTTCCGTTACTGCGACAACCTGCTGGATCTGGATGAAGCCAAGGAACTGGCTGATATTCGGGCCGAAGAACTGCTTATGCAGAAAACCCGTTTTTTTGGCAGCTCATTGGATGTAGAAATCGCACCCGCCTATCCGCTTAACCTTAGCGGCCATCCACTAGGCAAGCTCAACACCGAATACACACCCATTTCAGTCAGCCATAGCGGGTACGCACCAGATCTTAGCCAGATCCATCAGATCAACGAACAGCCCTACAGCAACACGATTCAGGCCATTAATGCTGACATTCAGTTTCGCCCTGAACAACGTACTGAGAAGCCCCGCTTCTATGGTGTCCTGAATGCCATCGTCGATTCTGAAGGTGATGGTCAGTATGCTCACCTGGATAGTCGGGGTCGCTATAAAGTCGTCCTGCCTTTTGATCGTAAAGGTCGGGATGGTGCCCAGGCTTCCTGGTGGATTCCTATGTCTCAGCCCAACGCCGGTGATAACAGTGGTATGCACTTCCCCCTTCTGAAAGGCGCTGAAGTGCTGCTGAGTTTTATCGGTGGCGACCCTGACCGCCCAGTGATTACCGGCGCGGTACCCAATGCATCCAAGCCAAGCGTTGTTCGGGAAGACAACCACACACAGAATAAGATCAAAACAGCCGCCAACAACATCATTGAGATGGAGGATGAAGCTGGTTCCGAGCGTATTAAGCTGTTCTCGCCCAATAGCAACTCGTACTTGCACTTGGGTGCTGCCAACCCGGTAAAGGCCAATGGCATCATGATGATGACCGAAGGAGGCTTTTATCAGGAGGTTGTCAGTGGTTCTCAAGTCACGATAACGACCCGTAAGAAAACTGATGATATTCCCGAAGACCTGTTGAACAGCTCTGATCAAGCAACTGATCTGATCGATGAAAGCACACTGGACGGAGACATCTTTCTGAAAGGCGACGATAACGGAACGCTTGGTGACAAAATTGAAGATGAACGAACCGGTGAATATCATTTTTTACGCAGAACGGGCGAGCAATACACCTGGACTGACGGCAATACCTACACCTTTGGCGGCTCGAAAGACTTTAACTATGGTAATGGTTACGAAGTCAGTTATGTGGAAACTGAAGGCCGGACCAAATGGGATGGTAGTTTTGAACTGGACTACTTCTCGATCCCGGGATATGACCCCGATAAACTTTTAATTAGCAAAACCATCGGTGATGTTTATGACTACCAAACAGGGAATAAAGAAGAAGTTTATTTCGGGCTTGATGAAGTCAGTAGAGGAGCCACACTAGCTACAACTGAAGTAAAAGCCACTGGCGTAAATACGTCGGTTTCGCTTGCAGCATTAAATTTCAGTTTTGAAGCCGGGATTAAGATGGACGTTTGCGTAGGCGCATCATTCGAAGTAACCAAAGGCCCCCAAATTTCTGTTGCCGATGACTCACATACCTTCAATGGGCCAAATGGAGTAACTCTTGGCACAGGAACAACGGGAGATATTTTACTCTATAGCTCACCACTTATTACCCCATCCTTAGTAGGGGCTGACTGGGCAAGTGCTGTCAGCAATGCGGTAGCATCTGAAGCCACAATTACCGCCCAAGCCACCGCTGCAAAAAATGCCAAGACAGCATGGATCCAGCTAAAAGCCGAGATTGCGCAAGTAGCCTGCACACCAGCAAACACCATTAAGCTTACGCCTGCCGGGACAAATATAAACACCCCTAAGCTTACGGTAACGTCTGCAGCAGCAGCTAATATAACAGCAGCTGCCGCGGTAAGCATCAAAGGGTCCGCAATCACTGTCACAGGAACAGGCGCAACAACTATAAGCTCAGCCACGGTTAATCTTAACGGGAATACCACAACGAACATCTCCGGTGGTGCGATTAATACGCAAGCAACAGGAGCACTAAACCTCCAAGGTGCCACTATAAAAATGCAGGCTAACGCTATGGGGCAGATCAATGCTGGTGGCATGCTTAAAGTATCTGCCAGCGGCGTGGTACAACTGGGCTAATTATGACGCAACTGATCGCACCACCGGAAATAACGATTCAGACCCTCCCCTACGGCTGGAAAGGACAACAACGCCTTGCGGTCAGCCTGATTCTGGCAACCCCGATCGACAGTCACCTGCCATATTCAACCCAGGATGCATGGAATGGCATCATGGACGTCATCCCCAAGGCTGAATGCTTTGATCTTGGCTACCTCAAACCTCGCGGCGAAGTCCTCGTATACGGCAGCTATTATGCACCGGATGGCTATGCAATTACTGCTGATAGAGTGCGCTTAAAAGCCGGTAACATCGACAAACAACTCGTGGTAACCGGTGAACGGCTCTGGAGAAATTTACTGACACCCACAACTCCAGAACCTTTCAGCAAGCTCCCTCTTACTTACGAGCATGGTTTTGGAGGTGAAGAGGACGACAGAAACCCTATTGGCAAAGGTTTTAACCTGAAGCCTGATGAGCCTATGCCACAACTGGAATACCCGGAACAACTTCTGACAAAGAAAAGGCAAAAGCCTAAGCCTGCAGGTTTAAATGCCTCATCAGTTGATTGGATGCCCCGAAAAAAACTTTGGGGCACTTACGATGAACTCTGGCAGGAAAACGATGCACCTTTCCTGGCCCGAGACCTTAACCCAGATTTCTTTATGCAAGCAGCTGATGATCAGTGGTTTGAATCTTATATTCAGGGTGGAGAAGCTATTCTTCTGGAAAACATGCACCCCACCAAGCGCACAATTATCGGAACCGTGCCGGAGTATCAATTTCAATTACTCTCAGTTATCAACGGACAAACAGAGCTTCATAATTGCCAACCGGATACACTTATTTTACTGCCCGATATCAATATGCAGGTGATTATTGCGCGAACCGAACTCCCCATAAATTCAATCGATGGCGGTGAAGTTGAAGTGCTTTTGGGTGCTTACGAAAACCCTCGTGAGTCGAAAAAAACCGATCATTATCAGCAGCATCTGGCGCTTCGCCAGAGCGATGACATCTCTGATGATGACATCCTGAATTATGCGCCTATGCGACCATCGAGTGTTAAAGAGCCTTTATCTGCGCTAACGCTACCGGTAGAAGGAAAGCCAGATATTGCCCCGCCAGGACCTGCAACACTCGCGGCTTTGGCTGCGGCTGGGGGGCTTGCTGCGAAGATGGCAGCCGCCGCTGCAAAATCAGCCGATAATGAAAGCACTTCAGCAACGGCAACAGACAGCGGAGCTGACAGTTCAAGCCCCAGCTCCTCTTCAACTCCCGAGATCACTACCGCTCAGGCAGAGCAAGCTGCTAATGCATTAAAAACACAACTTGAAGCGATGGGCTTTACCGACCAACAACTCAACGACCTGATGCAGGCACCACCTGAGCAAGTCCCCATTCTCATCAATCAAATGTTGGCTCAGCTATTCCCCGATCAGCCACAGGCTGACCCTGATAATATTGAGACTGACCCGGTAATAAAAGAACAGCTTGATCGCGCCGGACAGGAGGCTGATACAGCCAGTAAAAATATGCCCAAAAGTGGGAACCCCGCTATTGATGGAGAAGTTGCCCGGACATTGGCAAAACCCGGACAAACTGCAGATTTCAATATACTGGAGCCTCTGGTTGAAGATCAGCTCAACCGGGTAACAGAAGAACTGGCCAAGCTATACGAAGTTTACCCAGGTGATAAAAGCGAGCTGGACCAACCCAGCGACATTGGATCAAAAGCGATCATACAGTTATTGAAAGGGATCTCCGGGTAATCATGAATCTGAACAGTTTTATTGAACACGCCCAAAGCGGAACCCTGCCGCAGGAAGGCATCCTTGAAGACGCCCCAGGCAAACAAATTAACTTTGATAGTCTCGACTTATCGGGCTGGAGTTTCTTTAACTGCACGTTTGATCAGTGCACATTTGAAAACTGCCAACTGCCTGGCAGCCAATGGAGCCAGTGCCAGCTCCTTAATTGCGATTTTAAAAACAGCCTGTTCAATGACAGCCTGTTTATAGAAACAACGCTGAAGCACTGTCAAAGTGAGCAAAATCAGTGGGACGCCACAGAATGGATGAATGGCACGATAGAAGAATTCAGCTGTACTGAAGACAGCTTCAAAAGTGCCAACTTCAGCCAAATGACAACCCGAAAATGGCAGAGTTATTCATCTGACTTTTCCGATACAACATCAATGGAATGTCTTTTTGAACAATGCAGCCATCAAAATCTTGAAGCCCCTCGCAGCAGCTGGCTTGACTGCCAAATGACTGAGCTGAACTGCGTAAAAGCAAACCTTGATAACGCCCGTTTTTTAGCCGGATCACAACTGACATCCGCCGCATTTGATCAGGCTTACCTTGCCAACGCCAGCTTTGCAGAAGCAAACCTGGCCCAAGCCAGCCTGAATGAGACCGAGTTAAGTAATGCCAATTTCTCCGGGGCCAATCTACAGAAAGCACTGCTCAACCGGGTTAACGGGGAAAGAACAGTCTGGGTCAGGGCGAATTGTGCTGAAGCAGATTTCTATGGCAGCCAGCTGATCTATAGCCTTTGGCTAGAAGCAGACCTCAGGAAGGCTGATTTTGAAGCCTGCAACCTCTACAGTGCTGATTTTTACCTGGCAACCTTTGGCGAAACCCATTTTAAAAAATCAAACCTTGAACAGACCCAGATCGAAGAGTGGCAACCATCATGACCCCCTCCGACTCTAATCAATCTGCCGCAGCCAACCAGCCCTCGCCAGATGCCCTGCAATATCAGATTAAGTCCGACGAAGAGATTAATCAGCAGAATTTCAAAGAAACGGTCTTTAAAGAGATTGACCTTGCTGTAGGTCGTTTTAGCGACTGCACATTTGAAAACTGCTCGTTTGAGAAAACAGACTTCAGGCAGTCGGTTTTTTATCATTGTCGATTCAATAACTGCCGCTTTAGCTTCGTCGACACCGAATCCAGTCAATGGCAAAGTTGCTCATTTGAGGCGTGTTCAATATCCGACTCGGACTTCAGCCAAAACCAGTTTTTGGAATGCACATGGCAAAACTGCGTCTTTAGCCAAATAAACCTGCTGCACACAAACTTTGAGCACAATACTCTGCAGAGTTGTCGATTTGATACCTGCCGGTATGAACACAGTACTTTCTTTAGCTGCACATGGGATCAATGCTTCAGTCAGAACGGGCATACAGAACGACTGAACATTTATCAATGCACGCTTAATCCGTTTCCCTTTTCAGAACAGGTGTTGTCTAAACTCCTCATTGCGGAAACAGATTTAACCGGGCTGGATCTTTCAGGGCGGGACTTGTCGATGACCCAGTTTATGGGCTGCCCACTGAACAACCTCATAGCCAATGACGCTCATTGCCTGCAGACGAACTTTTCAGGCTGCCAAATGAATAACAGCCAACTCAATCGCATTCAGGGAACAGGTTTGCTGGCCGCCAATTGCGAGCTGAACAATAGCGAGATTAATCAGGCACTATTGGATCAGGCTAGTTTCCAGGGAGCTCAACTGAACAGCAGTAGCCTTAAAAAATGCAATCTTGAGATGAGCCAGCTACCCAATACAGAATTGGTAAAAGCCAATTTAGCTGGCTCCAGGTTAAGCTATGCTGACCTAAGCCATGCGCAGCTACAGCAAGCAATTATCTCAGGCTGCGAGATGACCCGCTGTAATCTGCACAATATCCAGGAAGAAGACACCGACTGGCAAGGCAGTAACAGAAATGATGCCTTACCCACTGATGAAAAACGTTTAAAAGCTGAGATTTGGTCTAAACCACCGCCACGACCATAACCCTTGCTCTATCGAACCCGGATAACCCATTGTTTTGAGGGGTAATATAATGTTTGCCAATAACCAACAAGGCGCAATGAGCATGATGATGCCGGATGTATGTAAAGTTCCGGCACCACCAGCACCACCTATACCGATGCCCTTCCCGAATCAGGCCAACAGCATGATGGCGAATCCCGGCACAGCGTCAACCAAGGTCATGATGATGAACATGCCGGCACACTCACTGAAAACGTTGGTGCCTTTAAGCATGGGTGATACTCCGGGAGTTGCCGGGGGGCTGATATCAAGCAAAATCATGAGCGAATGCCGACACATGATGGGCAGCATGAAAGTGATGGTACAGGGACAACCCGCCACTAAACTCAGCGCTATGACCGGTCAGAATGGCGCACCTCAGAATGGCCCTCCGGGAACAACGATCAAACCAGCGCAATCAAAAGTAATGCTAATGGGTTAATCAACATGTCCACAAACACAGAAAAACGTTCAACCAATCAAATACCAGCAGCATTATTACGGGGTAATAAACTGATGACCGCCGAGGTGGTTTCAGTCTCTTCGGACGTGTCTCAGTTAATGTTGAAATCTTCGATAGGGATGATCAAAGCCCAGGTCGCCTTCAGCTGTCACACACAACCCGAGCAGGGCGACACCATTTTGCTGGCAGATTCCGAAGCTGGCTATTTTGTGACTGATATCCTGACACGTCCAGGTCAAAGCCCTGCAAAACAGAACTTCCCTCAGGGTGTTGAGCTAAATAGTCCCGAGAAAATATCGCTGGAAAGTCAAACAGAGCTATCCATAAATAGCGCAGGCAAAACATCTGTGACAACAGCAGATCTGAGCATCGCAGCCCTTAAAAGCAGGGTTCGGATTCTTGATTTTGTCGCACAAATCTCAGAATTCAAAGGGCGGTTTACTAAACTGTCCTGGGTGAGCGACTGGGCAGAGCAAAAAGCGAATAGCTTCCGCCAGCGTTTCACCCGCAGCGACCGAAAAGTAGAACAACAAGATATGCAACAGGCTGGCACGCTTATTCAACAGGTCGACAAAACTGCCTCTCTTCGTGCCGAACACACGATCATCAAGGCCCGAAAAGATGTGCAGGTAGACGGTAAGCGAATCCACATGGGTTAACCCGGAAACAAGCAGGAAGGCGTAAAGGCTTATAAGCAAAACGGGCCGGTTACTGATCAGTAACCGACCCGTTTTTTATCCAGCAATCGACGATGGTTAATCGAACAACTCTTCCAGAACCTTGTTCGAGTCACTCAGTCGCTGGGTCAGCAGCATCACCACAAAACGGTGCAGACGTACTGCCATCAGCTGGTTATGGCTTTCCATCTCCTGCAGTGATTTGGCGCTCAGCCGCATCAACTGAGTATCCACAACGGCGGTTGCCGATGCGGTTCGGATACCACCGGTATAAACCCCCATCTCGCCGATGATTGTACCCGGCATCATGGTTTTGAGACGCTGACGGTTCTCTTCACCGATCTCCAGTTCAATATCGACCTTACCTTTGGTAATCAGGTACAGAGAATCGGCTTTATCACCCTGCTTTATAAAGGTCTCACCGGCTTTGGCCTCAACCGGCTCAAAGTAACGCACCAGATGAACCACCTCGTACGGCAGCAGATCCAGTCGCTCCTTAAGCACCGACTCCAGAGTATATTCGCCGGATTCAGTTGTCGGCAGACGGCTGATCAGCTCGTTTTCGCACCATTCAAGAGCCCGATCCCAATTGACGAACAACGCAGCGGTATCCATCAGACCGCGGGTTGTCAGACGGGTCTCTTCACCATCTTCAATCATCTGCAGATCTGAAGCGTCCAGCAGTTGTTTCAGCTCATAAGGCACGGCGGTCAGAATCAGAATAATCTTCTTCTGCACACAAGCCTGATGCAGACGCAGAAGAGCATTTGCCGTTGAGGAGTCTGTACCGCTGACTCTGGAGAAATCCAGAATCATGAAGACACAGGGCGGCTGAAGCATGGTTTTCAGTTCTTCAAGCAGGGTATAAGCCGTACCGAAGAAGAGGAAGCCTTTCAGACGCACAACCCGAACCCGATCACCGTATTTTTCCAGCGCTTTCTTATGACGTAACGGACGCTCAACACGGCTGCGCAGTGTGGACGCATCGGTATTATGGTGAATAACCCGCAGACGACTGTACTGACGCACAAACATCAGGATGGTAATCAGCGTACCCAGAAGCACCGCTGGCAGGAAACCGCTCAGAATAATCACCGCAAAAATCAGGGCGATAATCTGATAATCCATTGCGCCAAAGCGTGTACGGGACTGATACAACCACTGATCCATAAAGACCAGCCCCTGATAAACCAGCACCACGGCAACCGCTGGCAGCGGCAGATATGCCCATACGGAGCTACCTGCCAGACAGAACAGCATCAGCACGAGTGCTGCAATGATCACCGGTGCTTTACCTTCACCGCCCATCTGCTGATTCAGCGAGGTTTGGCTAAGAGAAAGAGACGCCACCGAGCCACCCAACAGACCGGTCAGCAGGTTGGCACCGGAAGCCACTTTAAGCTCGTGATCCAGATCGACAGTTTCACCGACAGCAAGCTCAAGCGAGGTGGCCTGCAGCAACATGGAAAAGACACTAATCAGCGCCAGCGTCAGAATACCGCCCCAGGGCAGATCAATCGCATCAGACACCGAAATCCGGTCGTATTGTGGTAGCCAGTTCATGGAAAAGAAGGACACCGTACGGCCATCAAAGAACCAGCTCCCCGACCACTCAGGAAAACCCGCACCCAACAGGTTAAAGAGAAAAACCAGAACCAGAAAACCGGTAGGCAGAACCATAGAACCGCCCAACTTTTTCTGGGCAAAAAACAGCAAACCACCAAAGAGCAATACCAGCCATACCGAGGGATTCATGACCAGATCAAGACTGAGAAGCTCAGGCTGAACCAGACGCAAACCACCGCTGAAAAACAGCCAGCCTACACCGGCAAGAAAGCCCGCCAGAACCGGCAAAGGAAGGTAACGGATCACACGCCCCAGACGTGCCTGCCCCAACAGGATCATAACCAGTGCCGCTAAAAGAGTGCCGCAGATCATGACCAGGCGGATATCCTGCTGAGCAATCGTCTGCTCTGCAATCAGAGCTGCCGTCATTGCGACAGCACTGGGCAAAGGGATCGCTGCCATCCCGACTCGGGAACTGAATAAACCTATAACCAGTGTGGCAATTACCGCTGTCATTAACAGCGTGGTAATACCCGACTGAAACTGGCTATAAGTGCCACCACCAAAAAGTAACGACGCAAACGATAACGACAGTACCGTTCCGATCAGGCCTAACATCACACCGGATGAAAGGTTACGCATTGCAGATGTGAACATGGATTCCCTAATTTTATTCCAGATTACCGAGCGAGAGTCTTTCAACCTCTGTCACAGATTGCAAGCAGATCTCTTGCATTCAAACCATTTGCAGGTATGTTAAAACTCACGACAAAGGAAGAGATTTCAATGAGCCAGCAACCGAGCCAACCAGTCGAGCTTTCAGGTCAGGAAAGCAACTCCCTGCGGGATTATATATCGAGTCATCATACAACGGTATTAACCGTGATGTTTACCGATATAAAAGGTTACACCGAACTCACAGAGCAAAAAGGTGAAACTTACGTCGAGGAGATCCGAAGAGCTCACGATGTCCTGCTTTCCGGCATTATTGAAGCGGATAACTCCGGCCTGATCCTGAAGCATATTGGTGACTCCGTGATGGCGGTATTCGCCGAGCCCAGCCGAGCGGTACATCGCGCCATAGAAATTCAGCAGCAGCTGGTCAGCTTTAATAAAGAAAACACGCAGTGGGATGACATTGAGGTGCGTATCGGCCTGCACATGGGGCAGGTAACCGTTGAAGGCGAAGTCACCTTTGATATTTTCGGTCGTCACGTCAACCGGGCAGCCCGAATTGAAGGTCTGGCCGATGGCGGTCAGGTTTACATGAGTTACACCGTCTTTGACAGCGCCCGCAGCTGGCTAAGCCATCACACCGATTATGGCTGGCAGTCCCATGGCTATTTCCGCCTGAAAGGGATCAGCGAACCCGTTGAGCTGTTTGAAGTCTGGGACAAAACCCTGCGAAAACCAGCGCCCCCACGCAACGCCAAAGCGATTAAGAGCACGCCCCGCAAACTTTATCTTGCCGCTGCGGTACTGCTGGGCATCGCTGCAACACTCGCTCTGAACGCCTTCAAAGCGACAGAACTTCGCCTTAAAGCGCCCTATCCGGACAATCTTTATACCCAGAACTGGCAACCTGTGCCCCTTGAAGGCAATGCCAGCGACCCGGAAAGACGGGCAGCCTACGAATTTTCCGAGGGCGAGTACCCTCTCTTCTACCTCATTTCAGAAAGCGGGGTTCGCTACAGCTCCGTCAAGCTTGAGCGGGGAGATAATCTGCTGACGCCGGGTTATAACAACTACAACCTGCCCGCATTTTATATCCGCCAGCCTGCAGAAGCGGCGACTCAAAAGAGTGAAAAAAGCGAGCTCTGGCAATACCAGGCCGTTAACAAGGATGGCCTATTACAGGAATACGCCACCCGGGCGAGTCTGACAGTAACCAGCCAGCAGGTGGATGGCCAGGCCATTCATCAGATCAGCTGGATGATAAAACCGGAATCGCCACAAGCGATAGCGCCCCTAACCGGCGAAGTCACATTAAAAAGGGATCTCAGCAAATCCGGCTCAGACCATAATGAAGAGGTCATCGCACGCTTTGGCAAACAGAAGGTGGTACTGAAAGTCTCATTAATTCGCCGGTTTGCCCAGGTCCGCATGAATGTTGAGTACGATTAAATACGGTTCGGAGCACATACCCGCAGTGTGCCGGAAACAGAAAACCCCGCGCAGAGTCATCTGTCGCGGGGTCTTTGTTTGATGCAAGGCTTAAAGCGTTGAGATCAATCGATCGTAATGACCTTCATCTGACTGTCCAGCTTATTCATCAGACGATGCAAAAGAGCACGCTCCTCTTCCGACAAAGTCCCCACCAGACTACCCTCCCACTCAAGCGCCTTAGGAATGATTGAGTTGTATAGCTTAATACCGGTCTGGGTCAGACTCAGATGGCTGACCCTGTGATCCTGCTCATCACGTTCACGGCGCAGATAGCCTTCTTTATCCAGCTTATGTACCGCCCGGGAAACCTTAGCCTTATCCATCTTAGTACGCTGGCTGATATCCGTAGAGATCATCGTCGCCTGCTGACCCAACAAGGCTAAAACCCGCCACTCCGATAAACTCACACCGAATTCTGTTGAGTAGATCGTGGTCAGATTACTGCTGATCTGATCCGCCAGCTGGTTAAACCGATACGGCAGGTACTGCTCAAGCTGCAATGAAGTACTGATCGTCTGTTCAGCTGAATCCTGAGGTGTGGTTTCAGGCGGTTCGGCGAATTGCTCGGGCGCTTGCATCAATTATCTCGTTTTTATTGTCGGTTTGATTCGTTATCAAGGCAGGATACGACTTTAGTCGCAGCAAACTGATTTTTCATTATAATCTGAATACCTGCCGGTTCAAAGACAGGGCTGAAAAATATCCCTACAACCTTGGTGTATAAGCCCCTTAAAGGTGTATAAGCCCGTTAAATAAGCGCCGCTTCAGGTTCCGGCTGATCGATCCTTTCACCGAAGACCGGAAAATCTGTTATTCTCGCCTGACTTTTTAGCGCCCGATAAACCAAGACAGATTTAACGCTAGACAAACAAAGACAGATAAAGCTGAACAGGAGTCTCACCAGTGTCTGATAATCAACTCCCACGTATTAAAGCGGTCACTGCTGACGGCGAAACCATTGAGCTGAACAACATCAGTGAACTCCAGCTGGAATGGGATCAGGGCTTACCGGCAACGCTGCTGCTGTCACCTGAGCACCTTGAAGGGCCTTCAATGACACTGGAAGTGGGCAGTGCCGAAGACGAAGATGACAGCCTGACCGAATACGGCGTGATCACCCTGCGCCCCGGAGCCAGCAATATTCTGGATATCAGCATAGAAACAGAATCCGTTGCCACCACAGACTGTGGCGATGATTGCGACTGCCACTAACCTGCAGCCGTATCCATAACGATCCGAAAACGCCTCGCACCTGCAGGCGTTTTTTTATTTCCGGTCAGGTGATACGTCTCATCCCCGTCATCACCCCCTATCCTGATCAGGCCGGCTGTGCCATCCTGTTATACAGCAGAAACATAGCCAAGCGATCGGCTAACTGTCTGAATAAAAGGAGTTAACTGTATGTTACCAGATCACTGGTCTGTCAAAGGCCGACAAGAAACGTTTGACCATCTGGCCGAAGAAGAGTGGGACATCATTATTATTGGCGGCGGCATCAGTGGCGCAGGCCTGCTCTTTGAAGCCAGTCGCCGGGGTTACCGCGCACTCCTGCTGGAGAAAAATGACTTCGCTTCCGGCTCATCAAGTCAGTCCAGCAAGTTAGTCCATGGCGGCATCCGCTATCTTGCAACCGGACAACTCAGCCTCACCCGAAGCGCGGTGCAGGCAAGAGAGCATCTCTGCAAACAACTGCCCGGGCTGGTTGAGCATCTGCCTCTGGTGATGCCCCACTACCGTAATCAACTGCCGGGGCGTTTTAAATTCCGGGCACTTATGTGGCTCTACGATCTGCTGGCGGGTAAAAAATACCATAAAGGCCTGAGCGCAGCGGATATTCAAAAGGCCGCCCCCAGTCTCAGAAGCCAGCAATGTTACGGCGCAACACAGTTTGAAGATGCGATTACCGATGATGCCCGCCTAACCCTGAGAGTGCTGTTAGAAGCGGCTCAGTATGGTGGTAAAGCGATCAATTACTGTCGTGTAGATCATATCCAGCTGCTGGATTCCGGCAACCAGTCGGCGGGATTCCAGGTCGATATCACCCCTGAAGATCAGAGCAAAATCAGCCTCTCTGCCCGACAGGTCATTCATGCAACAGGTGCGTGGACAGAATCGCCACGGGCGCATCCCTCTGATCCCCATGATGATCCGGTTAAAGTCAGACCTCTTAGAGGAAGTCACCTTTTGTTTTCACACAAAAAACTTCCTCTTGAGAAAGGTGTTTGCCTGATCCATCCCGACGACAGCCGCCTGATGTTCGCCCTTCCCTGGCTGGGACACACACTGGTCGGTACCACCGATCTGGATCATAAAGACCACATGGATGAACCGATCAGAATGCAGCAGCATGAGCAGGACTATCTGTTCAAGGCTCTTAAACACTACTTTCCGGCCAGCAAACTCACCCCCGCAGACTGCCTGAGTGTCTGGTCCGGTGTAAGACCGGTTCTGTCAGAACCCGGCAGCGATCCGAATAAAACATCTCCGTCGGAAGAACGTCGGGAACATAAGGTGTGGTGGCAGGATGGCCAGCTTTATCTCTGCGGCGGCAAACTCACCACTTTTCAGAAGATGGCAGAAGATGCCATCGATCAGCTGACCTTCCGCCCTCAGGCACCGGTTGCCAAGCCATGGCCGGACCTGGGAGCAAACAGCCACAATCAGGGGGATTTTCTGCTGATACCGGAAAGCCTGCATCAGATGTACGGTACTGCGGTCATCACCCTGAACAAGCTCAAGCCTGCCAAGGTAAAGGTCGCCGCCACCCCCTATTATAAAGCCGAGCTTCACTGGGCTCTGGCGCATCTGGCCGTTCAGCATCTGGACGACCTGCTTCTGCGGCGTACCCGTATCGGACTTTTTTATGCTGACGGCGGAGCCAGTATGAAAGAGGAGCTGGCTGAATTATGTCAGCGCTATCTGAAATGGGACGATGAAAAATTTGAAGCAGAATGGCAACTCTATCAGAAAATCTACCACGAGCTTTTTCAGCACCAGTAGAGGATCTGATCCCGCCATGCCGAAACATCGGAACACTCGGCAAAGACAGAGCGAAGGATTCGCAGAATAAAAAAAGGGAGCCATAAGGCTCCCAAAAGGTTGATGAGTGTGACGATAGTCATCAGATCAACTTGCTTTGCGCAAGATTGGCACAAATTAAGAGTATTCAGCGGGATAAAAGTTCGTCCGATACTAAAAAAAATTATGACGGCCCTCCTGGCAAACCACTTTTTCATGGTTCACAACGACAGACCTGATAAATCGTAAAAAAAGTAGTTTATCCCCAGAAAACAGCTTGACTTCCCTTTTTGATGACATTTCCACTATTTTTTTATGACACTCCGTAAAAACACGACAAAAGCCTCTTGCTTTAGATCTCCCACTCAGGTATTGATATCAGACACAAAATATATAACACACTGTTTTATAAAGATTTATTTCATAACAGACCACCTTAACGCCAGAAAGGCCAAACCTGTTTAAAAAATTCAGTTACCCACAAAAGCTGTGAATAACTCTTTGGATAAGTTGAGGAAATCCAGCTGAAGCGGACAAAAAATGGCACACAGAGTTAAATTGTTTATTTTTTGACCACCCGACGATCTCCGCGCGCTAAGCGATTGAAATCCTGCATAAACCTCATACCAAAGTCGAATACATCACTTGGCGACCAACCCTGTCATTTACTGACTAATCTCCCCGACTAAGCTAAAATCATCGGCCTTTTAATGCAGAGCTTTGCCCACACCCCGGCAACTTCTTTCAGAAGGTGATTGCTGAATACCCGATGGCAGTCTTTTAGCCTGCCGGGCAAAGATCCGCACTCAGAACCGTTTCCTCAGGAAGGCACCCGATCCCGATGATTAAGCAACTGGCTGACACCGCTTTATATACCGACGCTGCCGCGAATCTTAAACAACATGCACCGGCACCCATTCGTCAGGAATATCTGAACTTTATTGAAGCGTTAAAAGCAGAAGGCTTTCAGGGCGACCTGAACCCGGACTACGCCAACCGCGTGGTGCTGTCCACGGATAACTCCATCTATCAGGTACTGCCGCAGGCGGTGCTCTATCCGAAAAACCATAAAGATCTGCAGCTGATCGCCCGCCTGAGCAACCAGCCCGGTTTTGAGCAGGTGGTGTTAAGCCCCCGTGGCGGCGGTACCGGCACGAATGGCCAGTCTCTGACCGATGGTTTAGTCGTCGATATCTCCAAACACATGAACCGGATTCTGGAGATCAATGCCGAAGAGGGCTGGGTGCGGGTACAGACCGGTGTGGTGAAAGACCAGCTGAACAAAGCCCTGAAAGAACACGGCCTGTTTTTTGCGCCGGAACTCTCCACCAGTAACCGCGCCACCATTGGCGGCATGATCAATACTGACGCCAGCGGTCAGGGTTCCGTGCTGTACGGCAAAACCCGCGACCACGTGCTGGAACTGACTTCTGTCATGCTGGACGGTACCGAGTGGACCTCCGGCCCCATCTCTGACGAAGAACTGGCAGAGATCAAACAGCGCGACGACCGTGTCGGTGACGTGCACCGCTTAGCGGATCAGATCTTCAGTGAGCAAGCCGACCTGATCGAAGCCAAGTTCCCGAAACTGAATCGCTGCCTGACCGGTTACGATCTGGCGCACATCCGTGATGATAATGGCCGGTTTAACCTGAACGCCCTGCTGTGCGGTGCCGAAGGCAGTCTGGCCTTTATTACCGAAGCCAAACTGAATGTGCTGAAGATTCCGAAATACTCGGCTCTGGTGAATATTCAGTACGCCAGCTTCAACGATGCCCTGAAAGACGCCAAAGACCTGATGGACTGGAATCCCACCTCCATCGAGACCGTGGATTCCAAGGTACTGAATCTGGCCATGGGCGATATCGTCTGGGATACCGTGCGCGATTACTATCCTAAAACCACGGGCCCTGAAGGCAAAGAACGACAGATCGCCGGTATCAATCTGGTGGAATACACCGGTGACGATGAAGCGGAGCTGAACGCCAAACTGGACAAACTCACCGCTCACCTCGATCAGATCGCAGGTTCTGAGCTGGCCGGTAACGGCAAGAGCTTTGCCTACACCATCGCCCGGGGAGCTGGTGAGATCGGTAAGATCTGGGGCATGCGTAAAAAAGCCGTAGGTCTGCTGGGTAACGCCGAAGGCGAAAAACGTCCGATCCCGTTTGTGGAAGACACCGCTGTACCACCGGAAAATCTGGCGGACTTTATTATGGAGTTCCGCGAGTTGCTGGACAGCCATGATCTGGCCTACGGTATGTTCGGTCACGTCGATGCCGGTGTACTGCACGTACGTCCCGCTATCGATATGAAAGATCCAGCCCAGGAAGGCATGATCCGCACCATCACCGATGGCGTGGTGGCGCTGACCCAGAAATACAAGGGTTTGCTCTGGGGTGAACACGGCAAAGGGGTGCGCTCTGAATACGCACCTGAGTTCTTTGGTGAGCTGTATCCTTTTATTCAGGAAGTGAAGGCCGCCTTTGACCCGCGCAACCAGCTGAACCCGGGCAAAATTGCGACTCCGGCGCAATCGGGAGCCGAACTGTTAAAAATCGATGGTGTAGCGACCCGTGGTCAGCATGACCGCGAGATCACCGAAGCCACCCGTAACGAGTTCAGTGCCGCCATGTACTGTAACGGTAACGGTGCCTGCTATAACTACGATCCGAACGATGCCATGTGCCCGTCCTGGAAAGCGACCCGTGAACGCACCCAGTCGCCAAAAGGCCGTTCTTCACTGATCCGTGAATGGCTGCGTCTGCAGGAAGCCGCCGGTGCCGATCTGCAGCAGGAAGTGCGTGATGTGCGTCGGGCAAGTTTTGTCGGCAGCTTTATTCCACGGCTGAAAAACACGCTGGCCAAGCGCAAAGGCGGCAAAGAGAACGAAGACTTCAGCCACGAGGTGTATGACGCCATGGCGGGCTGTCTGGCCTGTAAATCCTGTGTCGGTCAGTGCCCGATCAAGGTTAACGTGCCGGAGTTCCGCTCCAAGTTCCTGGAGCTGTATCACGGCCGCTACCTGCGCCCGCTGAAAGATTATTTTGTCGGTACGCTGGAATACGTGATCCCTTACTTCGCTAAGATACCACTGCTGTATAACCTGCCGATGAAGTTTGGCCCGGTTAAGAGCCTGCTGAAAAATACCGCCGGCATGGTCGACAGCCCACTGATCTGCAAAGAGAACATCGCCAAAGAACTGGCGCACTACGGAGTCGCCTGGGCCACGCCACAGGCCCTGAACCGTGTTCCTGCGGATCAGAAAGACAAGACAGTCGTTATCGTGCAGGACGCCTTCACCAGCTTCTTTGAAACCCGTCTGGTGCTGGATATTTTCGACCTGCTGACCCGACTGGGCTTCCGCGTCTTTATTGCCCCGTTCAAACCGAACGGTAAACCCCTGCATGTTCACGGCATGATGAAGCAGTTTGGCCGCGCCGCTGCCGATAACGCCGAGATGCTGCGGGCGCTGAACCAGACCGGAATTCCGCTGGTGGGTATCGACCCGTCCATGACCCTGACCTACCGTCAGGAGTACACCAAGGCGCTGCCGGAAGGTGACGCCCCAGAGGTGTTACTGCTGCAGGAGTGGCTGGGCAACCAGACCGCTCATCTGGAAACCTGCAAAGTGGCTGAAAAGGAAGCGGCTGACACCGAAGCATCAGAAGACAAAGAAGTCTTCCTTATGGCTCACTGCACCGAGAAAACCAACGCTGCAGCCACCATCAAGATGTGGCAGCAGGTTTATGCAGCACTGGGTTACAAGCTGACGCTTCAGGCCAGCGGCTGCTGCGGTATGTCCGGTACGTTCGGTCATGAAACCGCCAATCTGGAAACCTCGAAAACCATCTACAGCCAGAGCTGGGCCGGTATCGTGGCGGACAGCAGCAAACAGGGCAAACTGGTCGCCACGGGTTACTCCTGCCGCAGTCAGGTGAAACGCATCGACAGCCAGCAGATCCCGCATCCGCTGCAGTGGCTACTGAAGAACATGTAAAAAAGTAGTATATTTTAGTCAAATAGGCTAATACTGGTAGAAACCCCTACCTTTTTAGGGCTTCCCCCATTAGAATACAAATTGTTACAAAGCTCAGGGACGGCTGCATGATCAATGCAGCCGTTTTTTTTGCCAAGGGATGAGTTAACGATGGGAGTAGCGAACGGATGGCTAAGCGACACCTCTCAGGCTTGATTTTAGCCTGCCTGACATCAGCGATGCTTCTGACCGGTCTTTCTGCCCGGGCCGATGCGCTGCAGGTGGGGATTCTGGACTCCCGGATGATGGGCTTTCGTGATCAGAGCAATCAGCTGACCGGCTTTGAAGCAGAGCTGGCACAACAGATATGTGATCGCATGCAACGCCAGTGCGATCTGACGCTACAACCCTTCAGCAGCAATCTCGATGGGGTCAAAAGCGGACAACTGGACATGGCTCTTTCCAGCATTCTGGTGACCGAAGCCCGCAAGCAATACCTTATTTTTTCTGAGCGTTATATGCGTTCAGTTTCCAGCTATATCGGTAATCCCGACCGTCAGCCTAAATATCGCCCGGCCAGAGTCGGTGTCGTCAGCGGTTCCGTTCAGCAGTTTTATCTGCAGCAAAACCACAGTGCCACCATAGAAACCCAAACCTACCCCAACATTGATGAGGTCTATGCCGCCCTTAAAGCGAAAGAGATCGATCAGGTGCTGTTACCGGCGATTATTCAGCTGGGCTTCCTTTATAACGATACCAGCGGACTTTTTGATCTGATTGGCGGTCCGATAGACAACCCGAAACTTGCAGGTGATGTAGCCGTAGCCATTTCACCTAAAAAACCGACGCTCAAAGCGGATGTTGACCGCGCCATACGCAGCCTTTTGACCGATGGCAGCTACAACAAGCTCAACAACAAATATTTCCCTTTCAATATTTACTAGGTCTTCTGCGATGACTGTTTTTACTCCGCTGGCAACAAGATTACTCAATCCGTTTTTATCCCTGATAACGGTATTCAGAGGTCACCGCCCGCTTCAGCTTGTGGCTTTAGCGCTACTGACCATCGGCACCTTTCAGACCAGCATGGCTGCAGACAACAAGGTTATTAAAATCGGGATCTCCACTTCATTCCCGCCGTTTAACTTTCTCGACAGCGAGGGCAACATCACAGGTTACAACGCCGATGTCGCCATGGCGGTATGCCGGAAAATGGCCGCTAAATGCGAATTTACTCCGATGCCATTCCCTAAGATCATCGGGGCGCTGGAAGACAACAGAATCCAACTGGCGGCCAGCAACCTGCTCTGGACCGCTGAACGGGCCCGGCGCATCAACTTCAGCGCCAAGTATTACCGTTCAACTACCAGTCTGGTAGGCAAGCATAACAACTCGGATCAGAATCCTGCCGCCATTATCGGCAACAAAGAGATGACCATCGCCGTTACCGAAGGCTCGACCCAATGGCGCTATCTCACCCAACATGCCAGAAGTCGTATTCTGGCCAAGGCATCCATTAAGGAGGCTTTAGCTGCGGCCCAGTCAGGTGAGGCCGATTATCTGTTACTGCCAACCCTTTTTGCCCTGAACTTCCTTGAGAAACCGGAAAACTTTGATATGGACTTTGTCGGCCTGCCTATTGAGGACAAAACCCTCAGCGGCGACGTACATATGGGAATCACCAAGGCGGAGCCGAAATTAAAAAGACAGGTCGATGACGCGATTCAGCAGCTCGTGGATTCCGGCGAGCTACGGGCTCTGATCAAAAAGTACTTCCCTTTCAATGTCTATTAATATGCAGAATCAGAGTATCGGGCGAAAACGCCCCTATATCCGCAAACTCCTGCTAAATCTTATCGCGATGTTGGCGTTGTTTGTTGCCAGCACCCTGGGGGTTGTCGCGGTCATGCACAACTATACCCAGCAGCTGATTGAAACCAGTCAGCAGGAGCTACTGCCTGCGATCCATGATCATCAGCGGGCGGCGCTAAACCTTGAACGACTGGAACGCATGGGTGATCTGGTGGTATACGGTGGCAGTGTTTCGCTGATTCGTAAGAATGCACTGGCGGCTCAGGTACTGGCGTACCAGCCCTCCTTCAATTTCAACAGCGAAACCAAGCAAACCGTTCAGGCCGCTTTTGAGCTGCTGCGGGAGGTGCGCCGCACACGACAAACTCTGTTAAGCAGTCAGGCAGACCGCCTGAGCTCCCTTGAACGGGAGAATCTGCGTCAGCTGGAACGCACGCTTCAGATCCGCTGGGCGGAGTACAAACAGGACCTGTTTGAGCTGCAGAACAGAATTATCAGTGACGCCACAACTCTTCAGACTCAGAATATGAGTCAGATAACCGCGACCAACAATCTGATGCTGGTGGTTGCCAGCTGCGGTATCTCCCTGCTGTTGCTGATCGTCTTCTTTATCGGTTACAACCTCTACAAGCACCTGATCACTCCGGTCACCGAGGCCAGCACCGCTCTGACGGCGCTGGAGAAACAGGAAGGACATCAGCCACTGGCCAGTGCCCGCTATCAGGAGCTGCACACGATTCACAACGCCGTTAACAACCTCGGCGACACCATGAAGAAACTGCACACCATGGCCACCCGGGATTCACTCACCGGCTGCGTCAACCGTGGTTACTTTATGGAGCTGGCACAGGAAGCCCTGACCTCGGCTCACCGAAACCGCACGCCACTGGCCCTGGCGATGCTCGATGTCGACCACTTTAAAAAGGTAAACGATCAGTACGGGCATGCTGTAGGCGATGACACCCTGAAGCTTGCCACTAAGTGGATTAAAGGGGCATTGCCGGAAGACGCCTTTATCGGACGTCTGGGCGGAGAAGAGTTTGCCCTGATTCTACCGGGTCATTCCGAAGAGGAAGCGGTCGCACTCAGCGATCAGATCCGTAAGCTGATCGCTAAAAACTCCATGGACAGCGGTACAATTCCGGCCATTACCGTAAGCCTCGGTGTGGAAGTTGTCCGGGATGCCACGGACGAAATCGATAAGCTACTGTCTCAGGCCGACAAAGCCCTCTATCAGGCAAAAGCCAGCGGCCGTAACAGGGTAATCATGTTTCAGCGTATTCAGCCTGTAGCGCCCTTGAGCAGCTCTCAATTATCGGAAGAAAAGTCCGCCTGATCAGGCTGCCGGACAGGCATTCTGCCCCATAACATGCCTGAGATTTTGCCCGGGCCTGTTAGGGTCGAAGCAGAGATCATCCTGCCGGATCTGCTCCCGATCCGGCAGACTCATATACAACTCCCGGACATGATCGGCATTCACCAGTGTCTCCACAACACAGGAGAGCGGATTAGGCCAGATCCCTTTCACCCGGTAGGCATCCGGATGCGTCAGGCTGATCTCCGGCGGATTAAACTCTGTTTTAGCTCCATGCCGGCTGCCCCGGGCATCCAGATCGTACCAGCCGGAATGGGGCAGATAGACCGTATTCAGCCCATGCAACCGAAAAGCAGAAGTGCCCCACTCGTTATCCACCTGCTGATAAGCAAAGCCTGCCGAGATGCCATTGGCTCTGAGAAGCGCTGCTAACAGATGACTTTTCGCAAAGCAGCAGCCGTGCTTATTGATCAGCACATCGGATGCTTTAAGGGGAACCGCTTCTTTCTGATACTCCCAGCTATGTTCAATCTGATCCCGTACCCAATTAAAGGTGCGGGTTATCAGCGCCAACGGCTCCTCATCCTGCTTCGCCAGATAGCTGGCAAGGGCAAGCACTTCCGGGTGATCCCAGTTAACTATCACGGTGGAACGCAGAAAAGGACTCATAGGGGTTAGCTCCGGCTGACAGGTTTTAGCCGATCATGCCCCTGCAGGATGACAAAGCATTGAAGAGTTGCTGACAAGTTAGTGACAGCCTCATCAGATATTGAGGCTGTTTCTGATCTCACGGGGCTGATGATCTGCCCGGACACAGTTCCTTCCGGCGCCCTTAGCCTGATACAGCATGTTATCGGCCCGGTTCACCAGCCCGTGCGAGCTTTCTTCCCGCCGCAGAGCTGCCACACCAATGCTGACCGTTAAGCCTCCGATTTCAGGAAAGTTTTTTGCCACGACATGCTGACGGAACTGATCCGCAATACGGGTTGCCTTACTGAGATCCGCTCCCGGCAGGATCAACAGAAACTCTTCGCCGCCCCAACGACCGGCGATCAGGTTTTCATCACACACATCACGGATCAGAGACGCAAACTCTTTCAGAACCAGGTCACCGACGTGATGACCGTGCCGGTCATTGACCTGCTTAAAATGATCCAGATCCAGCAGCAAAACACTGAGCTGTTGCTGATGGGCCTGACTGCGAACCACCTGTTCTTCAAGGGTGCTTTCAATGTGATAACGGTTATACAGACCGGTCAGCGCATCGGTTCGGGACAGAGTTTCCAGCTGCTGATTCTTAACCAGCAATTCATCATTAAGCTGTAGCGAGGCCTCTTCCGCCTTACGACGCTGGGTCACCTCACGGGCCAACGCACGATTTGCCCGACGCAACCGGCTATAAAAAATCAGAAAGACCGCCAGCAGTATCAGCAGTATCACCGCCGCCCGCCAAAGCATGGTCATGTTCGCTTGTGGCTCAGCGGTGAACTGTACCCAATGGCGGATAATCTCATTCATCCGGCCTTCAGGAATGCGGTTTAACGACTTCTGAAGCAGGCCCTGCAGTTCCGGCCAGTCGGAACGTACGCCAACCGCCAGCGGCGTTTTATAGGGGAAAAGTCCGGCAATATGTAAGTTTTGCAGGCCGGAACGGCGAATACCGTAACCGGACGTGGCAACGGTATCGACAAAACCGTCAATACTGCCTTTCGACAAGGCGTTCAATGCCAGATCCATGGAGGCATAACTTCTCAGCTGAATGTCGGGATAGTGGCGCAGGATAAGCTCTTCGTGGATACCGCCACCAATCACACCGACCTGCTTGCCCTGCAGCTCCCGAATATCTGAGATATACGCCTGACTCTGACGCGTCACGATAGCATTGCTGATATCCAGATAGCTTTCCGTAAAGTTGATCAGAGGCTGGCGGTCAGCACTGGGAACAATCGCGGAGATAAGGTCGCACCGCCGCTCCTTCAGCGCCAGTAAGGTCTCACTCCAGCTCGCCGAAACCACATCGGTCACCCTAAGCCCTACTCCCTGAGCCGCTTCCCGGATAATATCCGGCCCGACGCCCACAGCATGCCCCTTCTGCTGCCCCTCATAAGGTAACCAGCCCGAATAACTACACAGGCGCAGCTCCGGATGATTACCGATAAACGTCTGCTCCTGACCGGTCAGGTTAAGACTTGTCATGGGTTCATCTTTGGTCTGCCAGATAAAACCCATAAGGTCCGATTTCGCCGTGGTCAGCTGGCCATTCAACAGGTAAATATCCTGCAAGCGCCGCAGCCGCCGAGGGTCGATACTGCCAAGAGGATAGGCCTTTTCGGAAATCAGTTTCGCCACTTCACGGGCTTCGTAATGCAGGGCCGCCTTGGCTTTTCGCTGACTGTAGTCCCGATAGATCAGGTCCACCATTTCAACGGGGTGATCCAGTGCATAGCGCCAGCCTTTAAGGCTGGCCCGACGGAAGGCAGCCACACGCTCCGGGTGATTACGAACCTCGCGCTGACTGGTGAAAATATTATTGCTGTAAAAATCCGCACCGTAATTGGCAGGATCAATCACCACCGTTGGCACACCCGCAGCCTGCAGTTCATAGGTTTGATTGGTGATATAAGCGGTCATCGCATCAACTTCACCGGCAACCAGCTCGTCAATACGGTAGCTATGGGGAATGCGCACCATCTGCTCAGGCTGAACACGAGCCTGATAGAGCATATAACTTATCTCAGCGCTGTTAAGATCAAGTTGCTGAGTCATCACCCGCCGGCCAATCAGATCCCGGGGTTGGCGGATTCCGCTATCCTGTCGGGCGAGTACAACTAATGGTGAATGTTTAAACAGATTGGCCAGCAGAACAATCGGCTCGCCTCGCCCCCAGTGGGCCAATAGATCGGCATTACCCAGGCCATAGTGCGCACGACCGGATACCACTTCATCGACAATCGAGATCTCGGAGTCCGCCTCGACAAGGGTCACGTCCAGACCCTCCTGCTGATAATAGCCCTGCTCAATGGCAGCATAAAATCCGGCAAATTCAAACTGATGTAACCAGTGCAGCTGCAGCGTAACCGGAGTAAGCGCCTTTTGGGCATCAGAGGAAAGTGTTGAAGCAGAAGATGATGAAGCAGGATCTGCAGCAAACGCGACAGAGAGCGCCCCGGAAAGGGCGAAGATAGTTAATAAGGCAAGCCAGGCGCTTAAAAACCGGCGGAAGGCTGAAAATATGTGCAGTCTTTTAGCTGATGACGTCACCTGTAACCCTTAAGCCGCTATTATTAACGATTATTTAATATACGACTTTACGGTTAATTTAGTCTTAAATCGACTAGGGAATACCCTAATCTATCCTCTCAGGCCGGGTTCATCAGCTGCCCCATCAGCAAACGTAGTTTCATCGGTTTAACCGGTTTGTTCAGCAACTGATAGTTAATAGCCTGAATTTCCGCATTCAGGGCTTTTGAATAATTCGCGGTAATGACGATGACCGGAACATCGTCACCCATACGACGATTCAGCTCCTGCGCGACATCGACACCGATCTCGTCATTATCCAGATGGTAATCCACCAGCATAAGATCCGGCCGGAAACCATCATCAATCAGCTGGCAGGCATCATCACGCCCCAGTGCAGTCATTACATCAACGCCCCAGCCATCCAGCAGCAACTCCATGCCTTCACAGATTGCGGGATCATTATCCAGCACCAATACGGGCCGGTTCTCCAGAGGATTCATCTGGGATGCCGGCTGGGCTCGCTCTGTGCTTCCGAACTGCTCTGGATCGGCCAACGGCACTTCCACAGCAAACACCGATCCCTGACCCGGCACAGACTGAACCCGGATGGTGTGATTCAGCACACGGGCAATTTTATCGACAATGGCCAGCCCCAGCCCAAGGCCTTTATCGCTGGCAGACGTACTGCGCTTGAGACGACTGAACTCGCGGAAAATCTCACTCATTTTTTCCGGCTCAATCCCTTCACCGGTATCCCAGACCTCAATACTGATACAGCGGCCTTTTTTTCGGGTAGCCAGCAGAATCTGGCCACCCGTATCGGTATAGCGACTGGCGTTGGTGAGGAAATTACGCAAAATGCGCCCCAGTAGCTGGGAATCAGAATAAACCAGACAACTGCCAACCCGGGAACGGAAGCGCTGCTGCTTATGGGCGGCCTGCTCCTGATATTCATGACACAGGCTCTGCAGCAGGGAATCCAGTGAAAAAGTATTCATCTGAGCTTCGACAACACCGGCATCCAGCTTGGAGATATCGACCAGAGCACCGATTAGCCCTTCCACATCACTCAGCGATGATGCCGTGGAGCGCACCAGTTTCTGAGCAGCCCCTTCTAACGGGTATTCCGACAGTGCGCTGTTAAACAAGCGCGCTGCGTTCATCGGCTGCAGCAGATCATGGCTGATCGCCGCCAGAAATTTTGTTTTTGACAGATTGGCTTCTTCCGCCTGCTTTTTAGCATCCAGAAGTTCAGAGGTTCGCTCCTCAACCCGATGCTCCAGCAAGACATTGGCATCCCGCAGCGCCTGAGCCGTTCGGCGACGTTCGGTAATATCCTGAGTCAGTACAAAGAAGCCCAGTGTTTCACCGGAATTGGACAGGTGGGGCACATAGGTTTTGTGCAGATAACGACTTTCCCCATCCTGATTCGCCTCATCCACTTCAAAGCTGACCGAATCGCCATTGATCACTTTCTCGACATAGTGTTCCAGACGATTCAACTGGCGTTCCGAGTAGACCTCCTGCAGCGGTCTTCCCTGCAGCTCATCACGACCCAGACCGTGCCATTCCTGATACGCCTTATTGGTAAACTCGTACTCCTGCCGGGCATTGATGTAACAGATCATCGCAGGAAGGGCATCGGTAATCAGACGCATTTTCTGCTCACTTTGCTGAAGCGCGCGGGCAAACAGGCTGCGTTCGGTAATATCGGTAAAGGTGATCACGCGACCGCCTTCGGCGCGGGGCTGCTGCCGCACCTCTAGAACGGTGTCATCATCCAGTGTGATCTCATAATGGGCGCTGTCATTGACCGGTAAAATCCCAGAGAAGTGCGACGCCTGCTCCGACAAACTCAGTGTCCGGGTCAGCAGTTCGCCGAAGTTCCGGCAAGCCTGCAACTGGTCGGCGGTCATACCGGTCAGCTGCGTCAGGCGGCTGTTCCAGACCTCAGGAATGCCCTGATCACTGACCAGCACGACACCCTGAGAGAGGTTCTCCAGCGTACTTTGCAGAATACGGGACTTCTCCGCCAACGCCGCTTCCCGGCGCTCGGTTTCTATCGCCTTCAGCTCGGTAATATCGGTATACAAAATGGAGAGATCACCGGTAGCGGTTTCACGCTGATTGACCTGTAGCCAGCTGCCATCACGCAGCCGGATAACCTGACCATAGGTTTGCTGATAGAGCTGCATCTCCTCCTGAGTGGTGTCATCATCCAGCAGAATTTCAGCACCATAACGGTTGATCTCAGACAGGGTCGTACCCGGCTCAATGGGACGACCATATCGCTGCCAGATCTCACGGTATCGGCTGTTACAAAGCACCATGCGGCGCTGGCCATCAAACAAGACAAAGGCATCGCTCATGCCTTCAATGGCATCCATCAGACGAAGGTGCAGCGTTTCAATATCGATATGCGCCTGCTTCAGCGCCTGATTGCTGTCCCGCAGATCAGCCAGCGCAGCATTCAGGGCCGCCGTGCGTTCCCGCACCTGTTCCGCCAGCAGCGCTGAATTTTCAAAGGCGGCATAAGCACGACCGCCAACATCCGGAGCGGCCTCAACCCGATCGATCAGTGCCAGATTCATCTGTTGCAGCCGATGGTTTTCGTCCGCCAGTTCGTTTTTCTGGGCGGTCAGCGCTTTGACCTGCTGACGCAACGCCTCTAACTCCTGCTGGTCCGCCGCTGTCATCGTCTGATCGCTCATAAGAGGTTTCCTGAACGCTTCTCGCCCGGACAACGGCCAATCGCGACACCGGTAAAGGTCGCATTCAGGTGGATACCGTTCACATGCTCGCCATAGGTATTAAAGCCCACAACCGGCCGACTGGAGAGACGACCGGAGACCTCATTCAGTTCATTGCGGGAGGTTAATTCCAGCTGGCGGAAGATACAGTCAAAACCCAGAATCAGCTGTTGATCACCCAGTTCGTCATCGATTCGTGACAGCAGGAAATCCAGTGCCTCAGGAATATTCAGATGCTTATTCCGGCGCAGTACAATTCCGCGCTCCACGGCACAATAAAAGCTGAGACTGCCATCTTCATTGGCGCTCTGTACCGCGCGGACAAAACTTTCACCGGCGATGCGGACACTCAGGGTATGCTGGGCAAAGATAGACGGTGTTAACTGGTCCGTGGTAACCCCCAGCGAACGGGCATAGACCTCAGCAGCGGGCTGGGCATTCAGCTCGTAAACCCTGCGGTGCTCGCTATCCACTTTGGTGGCCACAAACAGTTCGTCGGTATCTTCCACATGCTTCTGGGAAAACACCATAAAAGGACAGGCGGTGTTGATCAGCATCAGCACAGCGGCATTCTGGTAGCTCTTGCCCTGATAAACCACCTGAGTATGGGAGAAATCCAGATCATCCCCGGCAGAACCGCCCAGCATCGGAATACTGCCCAGAACCGCACTCAGGGTGTTCAGCACCACCTCTTCATGCTCTGACATGCCATCCAGCAGCGTCAGAAGAAAGGTGTGTCCTTTGACCGGTGCTTTCTGATGATGCTGACAGCGTTCCAGCATATGGCTGACCTGTTGCTGGGCTTCGGTAAAATCAAACTGGTTCAGGTGTTCAATCAGGGCGGTTTCGATATGAAAGGTACTTTCCGGGAAGGCAACAGCGGTCACACTGCCCTGACAATAACCAACAGGGCTAAGTTCTCCGGCACTGGTGCAGCCGATAATGGCTTTATCCGGCATCAGACGTTCCAGCTCGGTGGCCAGAGCTTCAACATTCAGCTGGGCAGAACAGAAAAAAAGCACCCATTTCAGTGACGGATCAGCAAACGTCTCCTGCAGTTCACGGGCACTGGCTTCAATCTCATCCTGATGGGAAACCGCGGTAACGGCCGTGGAGAGATCCACAGGCTGGTGCAGACCAGACAACACCGCATCCGGCGTCTCTGCTGCTGTCAGTATTTGTTCGGTGATACCCGTCATAGTTGCTCCGTCTCCCGGATTCCGGTACGCCTCAACCGAGACGTCAGAATGGCCATACAGAGCTGTTTTTATAGTATTTATCACATCCGCTCACCATGAGTCCTAAGGCTCAGATTCACCGCCTAAGGGTTCAATAAAACACCTATTTTTTAATAAACCTTTTTACTACGACTATAAGGGGTTCGATATAGTCCCGAAGTACTATATTGCCCGCCACCTTGCCCTGCCTAAGATTGATGGTGTCTGAACAAAGCGTTCAGGCTCTGTTAAGACCACAACAATAACCGGGTTTCAGCCATGCCTGCGGCTAAAAAACAGTTCAGGCGGACCACCCAAACAGAGGTAAGCATCATGTGGAAAAAACCTAGCTATCAGGACCTGCGCATCGGTTTCGAAGTCACTATGTACTTCAGCAACCGCTAAGCGCTATGGCTGACGAGTCTGTAGTTATCCTGTCCCACAGAGTCGCTATGCGGCCTTATCGGGATGGTTCATCTGCAGACTCCAGAGGCCAAAAGGCTGCCGGAGTGCTCAGATTATCTGACAATCTGGTTGCCGGGGAAAACCCGGCTATGGGTTTTCCCTCCCGGTCGCCTTCCACCCTGTTCCATTCGTATCGGTCAAACATACAGGTTACCAGAAACACCTGTGTTATCGATCAGCACTTACAGCAAGATTTGGCGACAGAGCCAACCGATAAGAGAACCGATCGTCTTCACCTGAGCGTCACCCGATCACTCTTACCCATGACTTCTCTGAGCGCCAGGATATCGGAACTCCGGTAATCCGAATATCCGTTAAAAACATCAGTAAAGAGGGCAGCATCATGCATATTCGAGTTTTAGGTTCCGCAGCCGGCGGAGGCTTCCCCCAGTGGAACTGCAACTGCCCCAACTGCACCGGCGTTCGCCAGGGCACCATCAAAGCGACCCCACGCACCCAGTCATCCATCGCGGTCAGCGCCGATGGCGAACACTGGCTGCTGTTTAACGCGTCACCGGATATCCGCGCTCAACTGGAATCTTTCGCCCCGCTTCAGCCAAACCGCAAGATCCGGGATACCGGTATCTCAGCGGTCATGCTGATTGACAGCCAGATCGATCACAGCACCGGCCTTCTGATGCTTCGCGAAGGCTGCCCGCACACGGTTTACTGCACCGATATGGTGTTTCAGGATCTGAGCCGTGGCTTCCCGATTTTCCCGATGCTGGAGGCCTGGAACGGTGGCCTGCAGCGTAAAGGCATCCCTTTATACGCAGAGCCCTTCTACATCTCTGAGGTTCCGGGCATTCGCCTGCAGGTGGTTCACCTGAGCAGTAAAGCGCCACCTTATTCTCCGCACCGTTTTGACCCGCATCCCGGCGACAACATCGGCGTACTGATCACCGACACCAACACCGGCGGCAAAGTCTTTTATGCCCCGGGTCTGGGTGAGATCGAAGAGCATCTGCTGCCCTTAATCGATCAGGCCGACTGCCTGATGGTGGATGGCACCCTCTGGCAGGACGATGAACTGATCGAACTGATGGGTGCCGACAAACGCGGCAGCGATATCGGCCACCTGCCGCAATGGGGCGATGGCCCGAATGGTGAAGGCGGCATGATTGAGTTTCTCTCCCGCTATCCCGACAAACGCCGGGTGCTGATTCATATCAACAACACCAACCCGATTCTGGTCGAAGACTCTCCCCAGCGCGCCCAGCTTGACAGCGCCGGTATCGAAGTCTCCTACGACGGCATGGATATTAAGCTCTGAGTTCCGGCTAAACCGGCCGGAAATACATAAAACGCGCTACCCACAACAATAAAAACGGAGGCCATTATGAGCCAGCAACAGTCCCCCGAAACCCTGCCATGGACCCGCGAAGAGTTTGAACAACGTCTGCGCGCAAAAGGTGATCTCTACCATATTCATCACCCGTACCATATCGCCATGCATAACGGCGAATGTACCCCTGAGCAGATCCGTGCCTGGGTAGCCAACCGCTTCTACTATCAGGTCAGCATCCCGATTAAAGATGCTGCGATTATGGCGAACTGCCATGATCAGGAGGTTCGCCGCCACTGGATTCAGCGCATCATCGACCATGATGGCCGCGAAGGCTCCCAAGGCGGTATTGAGGCCTGGCTGCGTCTGGGTGAAGCGGTGGGTATTCCACGGGAGGAGCTGCTGGATCATCGCCATGTACTGCCCGGTGTACGTTTTGCCGTGGATGCCTATGTTAACTTCGCCCGCAAAGCCACCTGGCAGGAAGCCGCCTGCTCCTCGCTGACCGAGATGTTCGCCCCTAAGATTCACCAGTCCCGCCTCGACACCTGGCCGGATAACTATCCGTGGATCGAACAGGAAGGTCTGCAGTATTTCCGCAATCGCCTGAGCGAAGCCCGTCGCGATGTGGTACATGGTATTCAGATCACGCTGGATCATTTCACCACCCGCGATCAGCAGGAACGCGCCCTGAACATTCTGCAGTTCAAACTGGATATTCTCTGGTGTCTGCTGGACTCCCTCTCCATGGCTCATGAACTCAATCGTCGCCCGTTCCACACAGTGACCGATGAGATCATCCACCACTCAAGAATCGTGTAAGGAATGACTATGGACAGCCTGATGCAGCAAACCCCTGCCATTAACCGGCTGTTTCGTTTCCAGTGGGAGCCTGCCTCCCACTGCCATGTGCTCCTCTATCCGGAGGGCATGGTGCGGTTAAACGAATCTGCCGGAGCCATTCTGAATCATGTGGATGGCGACCGGACTATCGCTCAGATCATCGACCAGCTTAAAGCGAAGTTTCCCGAAGCCGGTGACGATCTGGTTCAGGATGTGATCGACTTTTTTACCGAGGCGCACCATGAGTTGCACTGGATCGAGTTTGCCTGACAGCCCACAGAAAGCCTCTGAGATTGCAGCGGATGCAACAACCGATGCACAGGAAACCGTGCGCACAGAGGTTCCGCCAACACCTGAAACCGGCCAGCCGCTCTGGCTACTGGCAGAGCTGACCTATCGCTGCCCCCTGCAATGTCCCTACTGCTCGAACCCCCTGGACTTTGAACAACGCAAACAGGAGCTGACCACCGAACAGTGGATCTCCGTCTTTGAGCAGGCACGCAAGCTGGGAGCCGCTCAACTGGGCTTCTCCGGCGGCGAGCCTCTGCTGCGTGACGACCTGGAAGAGCTGATCAAAGCCGCCCGGGATCTGGGTTATTACACCAACCTGATCACCTCCGGCATGGGCTTGACCTACGAGCGCATGCAGGCGTTTAAAGAAGCGGGACTGGATCATATTCAGGTCAGTTTTCAGGCCAGCAATGCTGAGATGAACAACTACCTTTCCGGTAACAAGCGCTCCTTTGAAGAGAAGCTGGAAGTCGCACGTACCGTAAAGGCTCTGGGCTATCCCATGGTGTTTAACTGCGTGATCCACCGGGAAAATATCGACCAGATCGACAAGATCATCGAGCTGTCGGTTGAACTGGAATCGGATTATGTTGAGCTGGCAACCTCCCAGTATTATGGCTGGGCGCTGAAAAACCGCGATCATCTGCTGCCATCCAAGGCACAGCTGGAAGCCGCCGAAGCCACCACCAACCGCTATCGGGAACAGATCAAAGACACCCACCGTACCAAGCTGATTTTTGTGGTGCCGGATTACTATGAAGAGCGTCCCAAGGGCTGCATGAACGGCTGGGGCAATCTCTTTCTGACCATCACACCGGATGGCACCGCTCTGCCCTGCCATAGCGCCCGTGAACTGCCGATTGAGTTCCCGAATGTGACGAACACCTCAGTCGAGGAGATCTGGTATCGCTCCAAAGGCTTTAATCACTATCGCGGTTACGAGTGGATGAAAGAACCCTGCCGCTCCTGCGATGAGAAAGAACAGGATTTTGGCGGCTGCCGCTGTCAGGCCTTTGCTCTGACCGGCGATGCAGACAACGCAGATCCGGTGTGCAGCAAGTCACCGCACCGTCACCTGATTACGGATGCTCAGGCCAATGCGGACAAAGCTCAGCCCGCCAACGAGCCTCTGATCTACCGTAACCGTAAGAACTCGGCACAGCTGATTTCGGTTCAGCAACTGGAAACAGAATCCGTCGGGTGATCCTTTACCTGTTTTTTTAACAGAGGACAGTGAATGGCAGCAGCACCGGCAGTACAGACTCTGAAACAACTGACACCGGAACAGGTGGTCGCTTCTCAGGCTCAGGTAAGTTTTCCCCTGAGCATGAACTATGGCGACTTCTGGCTGCTGCACGACCCTGAAACCAGTACCGCCACCCGTCTATGGTGGCTGCCTGACGCCGCAGGTAAGGTCAGCCAGCCTCAGGCGGTGCTGCTGGAGCCCCACAGTCTGAGAAGCCGGGTACACGAATACGGCGGTATGCCTTATACCTTTGGGCATTGCTCTGCCTCAGGGCTTGATCTCTCAACCGATGAAAATTCAAAACCGCTGCTGATCTGGGTTGAGGAAGCAGACCAGCAGCTTTATTGCCTGCCGTTTGATCCGACGAACACCTTACCTGCCGATACATCTCAACGCACCTGCTTATCCGGGTTCCATATCGGGGTATCCGATAGCCGTTCCTCCTTCCGCTATGGCGAACCGGTTCTCCATGCTTATCTGCCATGGGTCATCGCGATTGAAGAGGAACATGCACCAGACGCCGTTATCAACCGACTGGTGGCGTTTCATCTGACTCAGGATGAACGTAAGGTGCTGGCGGAGGGCGCAGACTTTTATACCAGCCCGACATTGAGTCCGGATGGTCAACAGCTGGTTTGGGTGCAATGGCATCATCCCCATCAGCCCTGGTGCGCCAGCCAACTGGCAGCGCTGAACGGTCCGTTAAGTGAAGCACTGGGTGCATCAACCACACCCGGGCATCAGATACTGCTCAATGGCGAAATGCCTTCCGCAGAAAGCAGCCTGCAACAGCCAAGATTTGCCCCCAACGGACAACTTTACTTTCTGAGTGATCAGCACGGTTTCTGGGGGCTGTATCGATTTAAAGATAAAACACGGGATGCTTTTAATACCGATGCCGAACCCGAAACAGAACCTGTTTACACACCAAACGCTGATTGTGGCTCAGCGCCCTGGCAGTTTGGCGGTCGGCACTTTCAGTTTTTTCAGCAGAATAATACCCTGAAACTGATTATCGCCCAGTGCACTCAGGGGCTTTGGCAACTGGTGGTGCTAACCCTGCCTGAGTCCCTCATCGCGCCAATAACCCAAACCGACATCCTGCAAAGCCGGGAATTGAATCAGGTAAACGATGAGCAAAACAGCCAACCGAGCTTTTTCTCTTATCTCAGTATCGCGCAGGATCAGGCTCTCTATCAGCCCCAGCCCGATCAGTCACCGCACCTGATCTGCCTGACGGCAGGCAGCAACCAGACCCTGCATCTGACCAAAATATCGCTTCACCCTGAAGCTGAGCTGCATCAGGCGAATCAGGGACATCAGGGGTGCAGGCAGCAAGCCATCACCGCCTACCAGAGCCTTCAGCAAGCCCCGCAACCGGAGCGAATCTGCCTGAAACTACCGGAACATCCGGTCCATGGCATTTATCACCCCAGGACAGCAGATCAGAATCCGGCATCCAATCCGCTGCTGATCATCGCCCATGGCGGGCCGACAAGCTGCGCCTTTCCCGGTTTACAGCTGATGGTGCAGTTCTGGTGCCAGCAGGGGTTTAATGTGCTGGAGCTGGATCATAGAGGCAGCACCGGATACGGCAGAGAATACCGGGAGTTACTGCAGGGGGAATGGGGTGAGGCCGATCTGGAAGATGCCCGGCTATTCAGCCACTACCTGCAGCAGCACCGGGGTATCTCCGCCAATAAGGTCGCTATTCGGGGCCACAGCGCCGGCGGTTATATCTGTATGCGGGCCGCAGCACTGGGCTATTTTGATGCCGTGGTCAGTCTGTACGGTATCAGTGATCTGGAACGACTGGCCGCCAGCACCCACAAGTTTGAGTCCCACTACCCGGACTGGTTGATTGCCGATGCCCGATCGAATCAGATGCTTTATCAGCTGCGCTCTCCCCGCTTTAACCTCTGTCAGCAACAGACTTACCCGGCTCTGCTGATGTTTCAGGGCGGACAGGATCGGGTTGTACCACCCGAGCAAAGCCTGCAGTTTAAAAACGATTATCAAAGCGCAGGGGGTTACTGTGAGCTTGTCCTCTACCCACAGGAAGGCCACGGCTTTCGGCAGTACACCAACCGGCTTGACCAACTGCAACAGGAACTCAGCTTCTACCAGCAACAGGCGCTGCTATGAAACACTACCATCTGAGCCATTCTGATAATGCGTTCTGTCGCGTTGTTGTGACCGTCCCCTTCGGCAGCGGCCATGAACCCGCTGACTGGCCGGGGCTGGCACATCTGCTGGAGCATTGCTTGTTTCTCGGCAGCCATAAACTGCAACCGGAGCCAGGGACAAACCCGGCCACACAAGACAGAGAGCTGGATCCGCTGGCGGCGGGAGAGCTTCAGGGCATTATGGCACAGGCGGGAATCCGCATTAACGCCTCAACCCGGCTGGAACAGAGCTGCTACATGCTGGAATGCCTGCCGGAACAGCTGGAAGAGGCCTTTCTTCGTTTACTGCAACTGATCTACGCGCCAGTGTTTCATCCGCAGGAGGTGATCGCTGAAGTCAGTATTATTGATGGTGAATATCAGGCCTATTGCGAACACCCTGAACAGCAACTATTGAATCTGGCTCAGCAGCAGGTTCATCCGGAGCACGCCTTCCACACATTCAGCGCCGGAAACCGGAGTACTCTGGGCCATAACGATCCGGAGCTACTGCGCCAGCTGCTTCTGGCCTACGAAACCGGCTATCTGTCCCAGGCCGCAAGCCTTTATATCGAACACCCGAACGCAGAATCATTCGGAGTTCAGTCAGAACAATTCGCTCAATGGACAACCAGCTGTCGCTTAAAGGCAAAAGAGCAGTTTAACCCTCAGAATCCGCCCCACAATCACAGCGCCGGATTAACCCCGGATACGCCATCAAATCCGCCAAGCCCAACCTCTAAGCTCTTTTGTCATCATCAAACCCTGCTGGCAGGCACGGATCAGGCTGTTATTCAGTGGTTTCTGGAAGTTGATAATCACATCTTAAGTCAGCTGATCCTAAAGTTTGGCAGCCTGACAAGCCTCACCAAGGCGTTACAACAGCCAACAGGCTTTACCTTATCTCTGGCGATGCAGTGGCAACACCAGGCTATTCTCAGGCTCAGCCATCCGATACCGGAAACGGTTGATAGTCTCAAAACGTTACTGACCACGGCAGAAGAACGACTGCAGCAGTTCCAGCAAGCGATTAAGAAGGTCGTTCTTAAAGCGCCTAACACGGAAAGTGCTGAGCAAGCGCAGACCCAATCCCCTTCACAGCCGGAACTGTTAAGAGCCACCGAGACCGCTATTCAGTGGTTTTACCGTGATAAGATTCAAAGAAATAGCGAGAGCCTAAAAGGGGATTGGCCGGGTTTTCAGCAACAACTCACCGGTGCCGCAGCTTTAACCCTGATCAGCCATCCCGGCTTCTCCGGGTTGTCGTCAGATTTTCTGCGTACTGAGCATTTCCCGACGGCTTATCTGCCAACCTGCCAGCTAACCGGGGATGGGCTTGTTACAGGGCGCCTTGATACCGCACCCCTTGATGTAGCCCTTTCCAATACAGCTCTGACAGGAACAAACACTCCCGCGCCTATGCCATTCCGAGCCGTGGTTCAGGCGCTATCTGAAACCCAGCGTCACCGTTCGGATGATCAGGAGAAAGTCCGCTTATCCGCCTCGACCCGTCTCAACCATGCCGCTCTGGTGTGGGTGCCCTGCTCTGCTTGGCCACCGGATGACAACGGCTTACCCCGAACAAGCGACGACCTTAGCCGCATGTTATATCCGCATTTTTACCAGAAGCTCAGAATTCAGCTGCGTATCGGTTATATCGTGCAGGTGATGCCTTTCTCCCTTGGCACCACTGATCAAAAGGGCTGTCATGAGGGTGTTGCGATACTGGTACAAAGCGCGACCCACACCAGCGAGGCATTAACCGATCTGATCGAACAACAGCTTGAGGATGTGCCTGACGGACAGCTCTGCCCGCCGACACTCTGAAACTGTAAAAATTCATAAAAGACTCCTTTTATCCGGATAATCCTTTATCATTGTAAGGACACATCAGATCATCCTCTCTTCTGGCATCTGAATTGCTTGAAATTATTACCCGTAACCACACAGCCCGAATTGGACAAGTGATAATGCGATCAAACCTTACGACTTATCGCCATCAGAC
Organism: Oceanospirillum sp.; assembly: GCA_048264105.1. Classification (GTDB taxonomy): domain Bacteria; phylum Pseudomonadota; class Gammaproteobacteria; order Pseudomonadales; family Halomonadaceae; genus Oceanospirillum. The sequence continues at coordinate 317,363 of JBLXDJ010000004.1, read as the reverse complement.
CTATCTGTTATGGATACTGTTTAGCGCCCTGTTTCTCACTATGGCTCAGGCGCATGCTGATGAAAAAGCCCCCATTGCATCAATATACAGTGCAACCGGCGATGTTCAGGTTATTACCGCGGATAATACAAAGCAGCCGGCAAAAAATGGCCAGGAGCTGTATTCCGGACAACGTGTACAAACCGGCAGTGATGGTAAGGTATCCTTAAAGATCCGTGATGGCAGCACCTTCAGTATCCGCCCAAACAGCCTGGTTCCGATCGACGGTCGTCTGACACGGGAAAAAGCGGTGGGAACCGTGCTTTTTGTTCACGGCAAGGTTGAGCTCATCTCTCCGGATGGCCTCTATCGCAGAACAGTTAAAGGCGGCAAAGTTTATCAGGGCGATGTCATCACAACCGCGACAGCCAGTAGTCTGCAGCTGGATATGATCGACGGCGGTTATTTTGCTGTACGACCTGACAGTAAGGTTGAAATTAACGATTATGTTTATCAGCAAAAAAACACGGACAAAGTACAGGCCACACTTTTAAGAGGCGGCTTGCGCTCTATTACCGGAGCCATCGGGCAAACCAATAAAAAGAACTTCTCTCTGCGCACTCCTGTCGCCACCATCGGTATCCGCGGCACCGACCTTGAGATCTACTATCTGTCCGAACAGGATGCTGTCAGCCTTGCAGAAAAAACCGGCAAAGCCACAGAAGCCGGTAGTTATCTGAAAGTTAAATCCGGTGAAGCCGTCCTGAAAACAGAAGCCTTCGAGCAACCGGTTAAGCCTCAGGAGATCGCCTATACAGCAAGCCCAACGGTTGCCCCGGTTTTTCTGACCGTCGAGGAAGCGGAAGAAAAAGCACCTGTCGTCTTTGAAGAAGAAACCTACGAAGAACCGATCCCCGGTAAAAACATCACCGAGGAGGAAATTCAGGAAGAGGATAAACCCTGGCCTATCTCCTTTAAGAGCTCAGCATCAGCCAGCCTGGCTCAGGCCCGTCAGTATTTTAATGTTGACCTGAATGATCAGGAACTCAGTACCACAACCCTGCCGCTTATGGGGCGGGCTCGTGAACAGATTGACGGCCTTCGCCAAAACCCGGAGTCCATTTATCTTGGCACCAGCGTACAGGGCAGCATGCATTACAAGCCCTTTGATAACACCGAGCTTTATATCGGAGGGTTATTGGGTAAACGCTACGCCGATGAGGATCAGGACATTAATCATATCGCGATCCGCATGGGGGGCATCCTGGAGCTGGGAGAAGCCTTCACACTTTCAGCCCGCTTCCGCCACCATCTGGCAGAGTCAGCCAACGGTGAAGATCTGGACCTGACCGAAACCTATCTGCTGCCCGAATCAGGCTATGAGACCGATCAGCTGGTCGCCCGACTGGATTTCCGGATGATTCCAACGCTGGAACTGTTTGCACAGCTCCATACTTCAACCCTGCGCTGGGATGAACTCTATAGCTATGATGGCTCAACGGTCAGTCATAACCGCAACGAAAAAGAACTGAATCTGCTGGAAATCGGTGGCCGTTATCAAGTCACACCGATAATTGCCGGAACGGCGAGTCTGGTAGGCGGTGAGTCAATCAGTCCTTACTATATCAATACCACCCGATACGAAGAAAAAGAGGACCTGTCAGGGTTCAAACTTAAGGCTGAGGCAGAGCTGGGAGTCGTCAGTCTGTTTGCCGCTGTTGATCAGTATAAGACGGAATATTCTGACGCCAATTACAGCAATGAAAACAATACTCAGGTGGTGACGTTGGGAGGCGGAATGGATATATCAGAACAACTGGAACTGAATGCCGCCACCCGTCATATCTCTGTCGATAATACCGATGCCTATAAAGAGACTGAGCAGTCAAACCTGACTGAGGTTAGCATCCGTTATCACTTCTGAGCAGGTTTCGGTGATAAAACCTGTCAGCGATTGGCCTGCTCTTCCGCCAGTTGCTGGCAGGCCTGAGTTGGGGAGGATGTTGTCACTAACTCATCACAACTTTGCGCCAGCATACTATCAATGCAGGCCTCGGCACTCTGTTCAAAATGACGGGATCGGGCCGGAGCCATATCCTTACGGATCGAATCGCACACCGCATTCAGGCTCGCCTTCAGTTGTTGCTGACTGTCCTTAGGCATGTTGTCAGCATCCAGTCGTGTCCAGGCACACTGTTCAATACGCTGACACAGAAGACCGCTTTTATCATCCAGGCTTCCTGCCTGCAGCTCTGTCACGGCCAGAGCGATGACAAACAAAACGCTACGCTGAAACCTCATCCCTGCTCCTGATCTGATGGTGGGTACTATGAGCTTCTGAATTTATAGTGACAGAAGCACTCGCGCGCCAACAGTGTTTTTATGCAACAGGATTTCACAAAGTTCAGAATCCCTAACCGGCATCAATAGTGTCGAATGCTGTTACAAATAGCTCTGGGAATACAAAAAGCCGGACATAACGCCCGGCTTTTAGTGCATTTTAAAGAAGATGCCTGACGTTATTAGTGCAACTTCATCTTTGGCCGTACAACCTTACCCAGCTTCTCAGCCAGAATAACCAACATCGCTTTCGGCCAGCCATGAATAGCGATCTGATGCATCCGGTATAGTGAGATATAAACAAAACGCGCAATACGTCCCTCAATAAACATACTATTACCGGTCAGATTGCCCATCAGGCTGCCCACCGTGCTGTAACGGCTCAGATTGACCAGAGAACCATGGTCTTTATAGATATAAGGTTTTTGAGGGTCACCCTTGGTTAGTGCAATCAGGTTATTCAACACACACTCTGCCATCTGGTGTGCAGACTGCGCCCGAGGCGGCACCCAGGAACCATCCGGTTGCTCACAGGCACAGCAGTCGCCGATCACCCAAATATCGTCAAAGCCTTTCGCCTGCAGAGTGGGTTGTACCAGCACCTGATTATTGCGGCTGGTCTCAAAAACACCCAAACGGCTGACAAAATCCGGCGCTTTAACCCCTGCCGCCCAGATCATCATATCAGCTCTGATCACTTCATCGTCGGCGGTAAGGAAACCTTCCTCTGTGGCGGAAGCAACACGAACCGACTCACGAACATTAACCCCAAGGCGAACCAGCTCTTTGCGTGCCGACAGGGAGATACGCTCCGGCAGAGCCGGCAGAATACGCGACCCCGCTTCAATCAGACTGATTTTCAGCTGCTGTGCCGTCATTTGTGGCAAGCCATAGGATTTCAGCAGGTCAGCCACATGATACAGCTCTGCAGAAAGCTCAACGCCGGTCGCACCACCACCGACAATGGCAATTTCCAGATTGTCAGATGACGCCTTCTGGTTGATACGTAGGAAGTTATTGATCAAACCGTGGTGGAAACGCTCGGCCTGTGCGTGAGAGTCCAGAAAGTAGCAATGCTCGGCCACACCGGGGGTGCCAAAATCATTGCTGACACTTCCGATCGCCAGAACCAGTTTGTCGTAAGAGAGCTGACGTTCAGGCAGAACCTGATCGCCTTCACTGTCAAATGAAGGAGCCAGAGTGATGGTTTTCTGCTCAGTATCCAGATCGCAGAATTCACCCAGCTGAAAGGTATAGCCATGCTTAGCGGCATGGGCATGATAAACCACTCCGTCGGTACTCGTATCCAGTGAACCGGTAGCAACTTCGTGCAACAGCGGCTTCCAGATATGGGTTCGGTTTTTATCAACCAGCGTAATATTCGCTTTGCCCTTGCGGCCAAAACGACGTCCCAGTTGAGTGGCCAGTTCAAGACCGCCTGCTCCGCCTCCTATAATAACTATCTGTTCCATGGTGTTTTCCTTACTAATGATATGGGACTAAACCCTGAAACATCCTCAGGCCATTTAGTCCCATGTCATCAATACAGGGAGTAACGCATCGGTCTTTAGTGTCCGACTAAAGTCACTGCCATACCATCCTGCTTGAGAAGGTAAAAAGCAATCAAAAACTGAACTTTAGTCGCAATAAACGATCCATTCTGGATGATGTTTTTTTCACCCCCGACAACATCCGCCACTTATCCCCCTTTCAACAAGGCCGCAGGTTAAAACAGAAGGGTAAGTGGCTATAATAGCCTCCGTCTATACTCAGCAAGTGATACCTTTAACCGGATTCTCATAGCCCTATGCCGAAAACGATATTCACCACCCCCGTCATCTCACATCTTTTCTACTGGCTTTCAGTACTGACTCTGAAGCTCACCGGCTGGAAAGTGACCGGCGATGCCCAAAAAATTCCGGATAAAGCGATGTTTGTTGCTGCTCCCCATACCACCAACTGGGATCTCCCCTACGCCTTAATGTTGGCCTTTAAACTCAAACTGCCGATTTTCTGGATGGGTAAAACCTCCATCTTTAAATTTCCCTTTGGTGGCCTGATGCGCTGGCTGGGGGGTATTCCGGTAGAACGCAGCCGCTCAACCAATCTGGTGGACGCGATGGTTCAGCGGTTCCGCTCGGAAGATAAACTACTGATCGTGATCGCACCGGAAGGCACCCGAAAAAGTGTCAGCGAGTGGAAAAGCGGCTTCTACCATATCGCCCACGGCGCCGAAATCCCTCTGGTACTGGGCTTTATCGATTACCCCAACAAACACGGTGGCATCGGCCCGGTATTCCAGACCTCCGGTGACTACGAAAAAGACCTGAAAGAGATCAAAGCCTTCTATACGCCCTTCCGGGGTAAGTAAGCTATTACAAACATATAAAAACCAAATAACGAAAAGGAGCGAAACCTAATGAACTGGAACGTTTATCTTTCCGGCGAGATTCACACCGACTGGCGTGACCAGATTGAAGCCGGTGCCCGGGAGCTGGGTCTGCCGGTTACCTTTACCTCCGCCTGCACCAACCACGAAGCCAGTGATGCCGCCGGTGATGTGCTGGGTGATCAGAGTGACAGTTTCTGGCGCGACCACCAGTCATCCAAGGTGAATGCGATCCGTACCAAAAACCTGATCGAGAAATGTGATATCGCGGTGGTACGTTTCGGGGATAAGTACAAACAGTGGAACGCCGCTTTTGATGCCGGTTTCCTGGCCGCACTGGGCAAGCCTTATATCACGCTGCACGACGAGAGCATCATTCACCCACTAAAAGAAGTTGATGCTGCAGCGATGGGGTGGGCTAAAACACCTCAGCAGGTGGTTGAGGTTTTAAAATACGTTGTTGCGGGTAATAACTGATAACCCAGCGCTTCAACGAGTTACCACCGAACAGCCTCCATCTCCGGGGGCTGTTTCAGTTCTGGCGATGATGGTTGAGTTTTATCCGCCGGTTTAGCCGATACAACCGATAGATCAGCGCCATAATCAGACAGAGCAGTACGGGCAGCCACAAGGCAAAAAACTGGACGTGCTCAAACAGCAGGCCACCTGCCGTACCACCGGAGACAAAACCGGAAATCAGCAACAGAAACAGTATCGCTTTACGCTGATCGAACCCCCGCCCTTTCAGCGCCTGCCCCAGCATAATGCCAAGATCAGTCACAATACCGGACATATGAGTTGTTCTGACGACCGCACCGCTGTAGGTCGTCGCCAACGCATTCTGTAAGCCACAGGCGGCCGAGGCCAGATAATGCCCGTAAAGCATGCCTTCATTCAGAGACCAAAGCGTTGCCAGCAACAGTAGCGCTTCAATCAGCAACAGAGAGTCATAGTGCCGACCCAGCTTGAGGGAGTTCCCGTTCAGCAGAAGCCCCGAAATCACCGCCCCCAGTAAGAAGCTGACGATAACGCCTGCCAGATGCAGGGCATCCAGGGGAGAATCCGCCCATTGAGTGCCCAGCAAGGTCGCTGTCCCGGAGACATGGGAAACCGCCTGATGCTTAAAGCCCAGCAAACCAACGGCATTGACGGAACCGGCTGTAAACGCCAGCACAAAAGCACCGGCTTCAACCCACTTAGGTAATCGAGATATCAAGAAAGGTTCACCTGAAAGAAGCCTCAAAGCGAGGAAGATCATATCTTAAGAGCATCAGGCTAACAGATTGGGGCTGATAGCCCCATTGGGTGAAAGTGGTAAGTCGGCGGTCTAGGATTCAGATTCCGTTAAAACCAGCTCAGCTTGCTCTCCGTCATAAGCTTGAGAAGCATAGATCCGGTTTCTTCCCGCATCTTTAGCAGCATAAAGAAGCTGATCCGCCCGGGCCAACAGATGATCCCGCGACTCTCCGTCAATGCGTTGGGCAAGACCACCACTGAAGGTCACCTCACCATGCTCAAGCGGGAGCTGTTTCAGGCGCGACGCCAGTTCAGAGATCAGTTCATTCGCGGCCTCTTCTTCCATCGGCATCAGCAGTACAAACTCCTCACCGCCCAACCTGACCGCAAGACCTTTACAGGCCAGAGCGACGCGATTCAGTTGCTTGGCGTACAGGCAGAGCACCTCATCGCCATAACTGTGGCCATGGCGATCATTCAGCTTTTTAAAATGATCAAGATCGAGAATCGCCAGAGAAAATACGGTACCGGAATGATTCAGGCTCTCCAGATAACGATCCATCGCCCGACGGTTATGCAAACCGGTCAGGGGATCCTGCTCCGAGAGAATACGCAGCTGTTCCGCCAGATGCTCCGCCTTATCACGCTCCAGCTGATAGCGCTTGGAGTAAACCCCCATCATGATCATCAACAGAATGATCGTTACAATGAAACTGAAACTAAGATCCAACGCCCGAACAGCGTCATCCGGGTATTGATAAATAAGCTCCGGATAATAAAGATCAATCAGAACCAGAAATAGCGGGGTAATAAAGGCTAAAGCGCTCCCTACAAGACGGAAATAACCAAAGTCCCGAAATGCAACATTGATATACGCCAGAACGGTCATATAGAGAAAATAGGTAGGCCCCGACAGCCCCGAGTTATAAACCCAGTTAAGCGGAAGGGACACCAGAAGCAACAGAAACATAAACCCAATCGCCATCCAGCGGAATTCACCACGGAAACGCGAGCGGTACCAGAGCCCAATTACGACAAAAAAGATCACCAACTGAGCATAGGCCAGGACAATATCAGACGTTTGAAAGACGTAATTAAAAATACTGCAGGCGAGGTAGCCAAAGCCACCCACAAGGAGCACCGCATGATGGCTGTACTGATAAGGTAAGCGCTTGTCGCCCAGAAGAAAATTTAACAGACGGTCAAAACGTTGTTTTACGGGCATGTGTAACCTTGCTTCTCATATAAGAAGATCCATGTTAGTCAGCCGGAGTCTAACGCGCTCTTATGCGGGTTGATACCGGACACCTTCCTGATGTAACAATTGGTCAGATTTATTCAGAATCCGACGCCGTTTCTGATGCCATTTTAGCTCTGATATCCTTCAGAACAATCTCAAGAGCCTGTTCAGCGACCCGGTTATCGATCTTATTGGTTTCCAGAAGTTCAATCAGATCCACCGCCAGTTTTATATGATCCGGCGCAGTTTCCAGAGACATCGGTTTAACCTCACTGCTAGTGAAAGTTGGCTATCATACCCTCCTGACCGGCCTGCGCAAAGCAGGCACAAAAATGCCCCCTGCACAGGCAGAGGGCATCTCACCATCAAAAAGCAAACAACAGGTTACTTACCGCAAGGAACACAGGTTTTATCCCCGTAGTAATCATCCTTGTAGTTGCATTCCAGTTTCTGAGACTCGGCAACTTTATCCTGCATCGGCTTGGCTTTCTGCTGTTGAATTTTCTTAATACGTTCTGACATAGTCTTCCCCCATACCGGATCTACCGGCCAAAAATACAAGGCTAAGATCACCGACAGGTTAAGAGCTTTTCGGGTGAGACCAAGCTCCCTCTGCCTGATAGCTTCACTATAGGCATCGAGCCTTTATGGGTGAAATTGTCAGTTTCGATCTGACTGATAGGGAAAGCCTATAACGGGATCTGTGCCTGCAACCCCATGAACAAAATGAACAAAATAGTCTTTTTGCACATTATCTTTTGCTTTCTCCTACCTAAGTCTACATTTGCCGCTTAATAAGAATAAAAGCGAAGGGCAAATTCAATGATCAACCTCAGGTCTATCAAAGTCACCACCCGCATCCTGTCGCTGGCGGCATTTCTGGTTCTGGTGAAAATATCCGTTCTGCTTCTGATCCTCTTTCAGCTTGATGAGATTGCGCACTTCAGTAAAAGCCAGCTCGATGAGGTCACGACGCAGAACCGCTGGATTGAACAGGAAGCAGCACTGATCGATCAGCAGGCTGCAACTCAACGACAGATGCAGCAGGTACAGAATATCCAGAAAAGCTACTCCGATATGCTGTTCTGGTATTTCGACGGCAGTCTTACGCAGTACTACAACTCTCTGAATCAGGCTGCAGAATCCGCAGATACCCTGGAAAACCAACTGGCGAATCTGGCGGTGGAAACAGAAGCCAGTGAACTGATCCGTCCGATGCTCAGCAACCTTGCCAGCTATCTAGCCTTTATGGAGAGCGCCAACCAATATTATGTGCAGGGTAAAAACAATCTGGCCGCCTCTGAAATAACCGAAGCGCATCTGGTTGTCGAAACCATGAACGAGCAGCTGATGGCATTAACCGGGCTGTTCCAGCAACGGCTAAAGGACACCAACCAGCAAGTGGAATCCGCGCTGGAACACACAATGAGTGCCAGTGCCCGTGTCGCTACCCTGAGCAACCAGAGCAGCAAAAGCATCGATGACATCTCCCGTTCAACGCTTCTGATTCTGCTGTTCAGCGTACCGGTCTCCATTATCATTGCCGTCGCCGTTATTCGTTCAATCACCCGCCCGTTGAAACAGCTTCAGCATGAACTGGTGACCATTGAGCAACAGAGTGATCTGACCCGCAGCCTGACGCTGGAAGGCCGCGATGAGATCCGCAGCATGGCAGAAGCCACTCAAGAGCTGCTAAGCAAATTTAAAACAACACTGGATGATGTTGATCTGCTGGCGAACGAACTTAAAAGTACAGCCCGGTCGGGACTGGAAGCCAGCCAGACCACTCACCAGCAAAGTGACGAGCAGAAGCAGCTGAGCGAAACCCTCGCCTCTACCGCAACCGAACTGGGAGCCAGCGCTGACTCCATTCTGTTAACCACCGATCAGGGATTGCAGCGGGTCGACCAGTTAGCCAGACGAGCCGTTTCCGGCCAGCAGGATGTGCAGCAAACCGCCGAGACGGTAGGTGAGTTGGCAGAACAGTTCAGTGATGTAGAGCAGAGTGTACAAAGTCTGATTAAGCACAGCACCTCCATTCAATCGGTTCTGGAAGTGATTCAGGATATCGCCGAGCAAACCAACCTGCTGGCATTGAATGCCGCTATCGAAGCCGCCAGAGCGGGAGAGCAGGGTCGGGGTTTTGCCGTTGTTGCCGATGAGGTGCGCAGTCTGGCGCAGCGCACCAGTGACTCTACCGATGAGATTCAGCAGATGGTGGGCAATCTGCAGCAACACTCCAACGATGCGATGCGCTCCCTTGAGCAGAACCGGGATCAGGTCAATGCCGGTGTTGCCCGCTCAAAAACCGCTGAGGCCTCTATTCAGGAGATCGCAGAGGAGCTGAATCAACTCACTCAGGTCAATCAGTCCATTGCCGAGATCAGCCGTGAACAGCAACAGGCTGTTACCAGTGTGGATCAGAGTGTTCAGGATATTCTTCAGCGCGCCCATCAGGTCACGGAAACAGCATCTGCCTCAGAAGCGGTCAACCGGCATCTGGATCAGATGGCGGAACAACTCCAGCAACAGATCCGTCATTACAAACACTAGATTACCGATCAGCAGGACGAAAAGAAGAAAGGAAAACGGCAGGCACAAAAAAGCCCCGACAGTGGCGGGGCAAGGATCCCTAGAAGATGACGACAAAGCATTCGGTTAGGTTCCGAGGAACTGGAAACCTGACCGGGTGATGTTTTCGGTAACAGAGCCGACAACGAAAACAACACCGCTTCTCTTCGGGAAGATCAAGTACGCCGTGAAGCGTAACGTAGCAGGTTTGCCAAAGGCATCACGTGTGTTTAACAGGGATCATCCCGTTTAACGGTGACCGCCTCTGGCAGAGGCATCGCCCAAAGTGCTTAGAAGAAGCCCAGTGGGTTGATGTCGTAGCTTACCAGCATGTTCTTAGTCTGCTGGTAATGATCAAGCATCATCTTGTGAGTCTCACGACCTACACCAGACTTCTTGTAGCCACCGAACGCTGCGTGTGCAGGGTACTGGTGGTAGCAGTTAGTCCATACACGGCCCGCTTCGATACCACGACCCATGCGGTATGACAGGTTCATGTCACGGGTCCAGACACCGGCACCCAGACCAAACTCAGAATCGTTAGCGATAGCCAGTGCTTCAGCTTCATCTTTAAAGGTCGTTACGGATACTACAGGACCGAAGATCTCTTCCTGGAATACGCGCATATCGTTGGTGCCTTTCAGCAGCGTAGGCTGGATGTAGTAACCACCCATCTCATCGCTCAGCGCTTCTTTATCACCACCAACCAGAACTTCAGCACCTTCATTACGGCCGATTTCCAGGTAGCTCAGAATCTTGTCGAACTGCTCCTGAGAAGCCTGTGCACCCACCATTACTTCGGTATCCAGCGGGTTGCCACGCTTGATCTGACCAATACGCTCGATCACTTTACCGATGAACTCTTCGTAGATATCTTCCTGAACCAGCAGACGGGAAGGACAAGTACATACTTCACCCTGGTTGAAGAACGCCAGAACCGTACCTTCAACACACTTGCTAACGAACTCATCTTCCTGGTTCATTACGTCGTTGAAGTAGATGTTCGGAGACTTACCGCCCAGCTCAACAGTGGATGGGATGATGTTCTCAGCAGCACATTTCAGAATGTGAGAACCAACAGGAGTAGAACCGGTGAACGCGATCTTAGCGATACGGGTAGAGGTCGCCAGAGCCTGACCTGCTTCTGCACCGAAACCGTTAACAATGTTCAGAGTACCTGCAGGCAGCAGATCCTGAATGGTTTCCATCAGTACCAGAATAGACGCAGGAGTCTGCTCAGCTGGCTTAAGAACGATACAGTTACCTGCAGCCAGAGCCGGAGCAATTTTCCATGCTGCCATCAGCAGTGGGAAGTTCCATGGAATGATCTGACCCACAACACCCAGAGGCTCATGGAAGTGGTAAGCAACGGTGTTCTGATCTACTTCACCGATAGAACCTTCCTGTGCACGGATGCAGCCCGCGAAGTAACGGAAGTGGTCAACAGCCAGAGGCACGTCAGCAGCCAGAGTTTCACGAACCGCTTTACCGTTGTCATAAGTTTCTGCAACAGCGATTTTTTCCAGGTTCGCTTCCAGACGATCTGCAATTTTCAGCAGGATGTTAGAGCGTTCAGTTACTGAGGTTTTGCCCCAGGCTTCTTTAGCGGCGTGAGCTGCATCCAGAGCCAGTTCGATATCTTCAGCAGTAGAACGTGGAATTTCACAGATCACTTCACCATTAACAGGAGAAGTATTTGTGAAGTACTGGCCTTTAACCGGCTCAACCCACTTACCACCAATGAAGTTACCGTAACGCTCTTTGAAGTTTACAACTGCGCCTTCTGTTCCAGGTTGTGCGTAGATCATCTTAATCGCCTCTGTTTGTTGTTGTCTTTAAAGGGGCTTCTGGCAAGAAAAGATCCCTTTAGGGCATATCGAATAATGAATTAACTCAGATCGGGAACCCTGTTTCCGGCTTAACCGGTAACAGGCTGTTCTGACCCTGTGTGACTACATCATGGTTGATCACCGCAAACCCAGACATGACACTTTAGAGGCTAAAAAATAGTCCTTTGGTACTAATTTTTTAGGTTCAGGACTATTTGCCACCCAAGGCAAAGAGGACTACAGTGCTTTCAGCCAAGCACCGATAAAAGCGGGTAATATCCGTAAAAACCCCTTTAAATTCAGTGTTATTTAGCAAAATCAAAACAAGAACTATTTTTCTGCATTGCGATCTGAGTTTGCTGTTCGCACCCTACCTTGTCAGGAGTACACCGATGAAACTGGTTGGATCTCACCCCTCCCCTTATGTCCGTCGTCTGCGTCTGTGGCTGGAAGGCCATCACTACGAGTTTTTGCCACTGGATATCTACAGTGAAGCAGGTCGCGCTGAGCTGGAAACCTACACTCCGGCCATGAAGGTACCGATGCTGGTGGATCAGGAACACTCGGTTTATGACTCGCGCATCATCCATCGCTATCTGAACGACAAGCTGAAAAAAGAGAGCCTCAGCTGGGAAGATGAGAATCTGATGTCTCTGACCGACAGCCTGCAGGAATCCTTTATCATCCTGCTGATGAGCAGTCGCTCCGGTATCGACACCTCTGAAGATCGCCTGATACTGAACCTGCAGAAAGAGCGCATCGCCCGAACCATGCCGGTACTGGAACAGGCCACTAAAGATGGTGATTTCAGCGAATGGCGTTACCCGGCCATCTGCCTGTTCACACTGCTGGACTGGATTCAGTTCCGTGAGCTGTTCGACCTGAAAGACTACCCGGCTCTGGCTTCTTTCCATTCCGCTCAACTGGATAAAGCGATTGTTCAGGAAACAGATCCGCGCAAGATCAACTGATCAGACTTCAGGTAAACGCCCAAAACCAAAAGACCGACGGACCCGTTAAGGCCCGTCGGTCTTTTTCGTTCGGGTGTTCCGGTTCAGGCATCAACCTATCCCATGAACGCCCGCCCTTGCGGGAAGATGCGTGCTTAGTTCAGGAAACCGAACAGACCACCACTCTTCTCGTCTTCTTTAGGCAGTTTGAAGGTCCAGACAGAGCCACCCTGGTTCAGGTTTTTCACACGTTTGGCCACTTCGCCACCCCATAGAGGAACAGCACCACCCCAACCGGATACTACGGATACGAACTGCTCACCATCCTGTTCCCAGGTGATAGGTGAACCAACGATGCCGGAGCCCGTGTTGAACTTGTACTTCACTTCACCGGTTTTCGCGTCAAACGCCATCAGATAACCTTCAGGGTTACCCATGAATACCAGGTTACCCTTGGTTGTCAGAACACCACCCCAGAGAGGAGCGTAGTTCTTATAGCGCCATTTCTCTTCACCGGTTTTCGGATCGATTGCGCGCAGAACACCGATGTAATCGTCATGCAGCGGCTTAATGGTAAAGCCTGCACCCAGGTAAGCAGCCCCTTTCTTATAAGAGGTCGGCTCATTCCAGATATCCATCTCCCACTCGTTAGAAGGCACGTAGAACAGCTCGGTTTCCTGGCTGTATGCCATTGGCATCCAGTTTTTACCACCCAGGAAAGATGGCGCAGCGACAACTGGCTCACCTTTCTTACCGTTAGCACTTTCGCGCGGGTCACCCGGACGACCGTTCTTAGTGTTGTAGATCGGACGACCTTTCTCATCCAGACCTTCAGCCCAGGTGATCTTGTCTACAAATGGGAAACCACGGATAAACTCACCGTTCTCACGGTTCAGAACGTAGAAGAAACCGTTACGGTCAGCAGTTGCTGCCGCTTTTACGGTTTTGCCATCCGCCTGATAGTCAAAAGAGATCAGCTCGTTTACACCATCGTAATCCCAGCCATCGTGTGGCGTAGTCTGGAAGTGCCATGCGATTTTGCCGGTATCAGGATCAAGTGCCAGACGGGAAGACGAGTACAGGTTGTCCCCCGGACGCAGGTGAGAGTTCCATGGCGCAGGGTTACCGGTTCCGAAGAACAGCAGGTTAGTGTCGGGATCATACGTACCACCTAACCAAGGTGCCGCACCACCGGATTTCCACAGATCACCCGGCCAGGTTTTACCCGCTTCGCCACCGGTAATACCGTTTTCAACTTTCTTGCCATTTTTGTAGATGTAGCCCATGTGGCCTTCTACCGTCGGGCGGGTCCACAGCATCTTACCGGTTTTAGCATCGTAAGCATCAACCTTACCGACTACACCAAACTCACCACCGGATACACCGGTAATCAGCTTGCCATTAACGACCAGAGGAGCGGCAGAGATAGAGTAACCGGCTTTATAATCCGCTACTTTTTTCTTCCAGCGAACCTTACCTGTTTTCTGGTCAAGGGCTACCAACTTGGCATCCAGCGTTGCAAAGATCACCAGATCTTCATACAGCGCAGCACCACGGTTAATTACGTCACAGCATGGCATAATGCCATCCGGCAGACGCGCGTCATATTGCCAGAGCTCATCACCGGTTTTTGCATCAATAGCAAACAGACGGGAATAAGAACCGGTCACAAACATCACGCCATCTTTAACCAGAGGCTGAGATTCCTGACCACGCTGTTTTTCGCCACCAAAAGAGAACGACCAAACCGGACGCAGGTCTTTAACCGTGTCCGTATCCAGTTTGTCCAGTGGAGAGAAACGCTGACCACGATGACCCAGACCGTTTGTTACCACGTCATTCGTGGTCATCTGGTCGTTTAGAATGTCCGTATCAGTTACATTTGCGGATGCAGTACCTGCCATCATGGCAGAAACCAATGCCGTCGCCAGTAGCGACTTCTTGCCCAAAGCTTTTGTTATCATGAACTGTCTCCTGTGAGCGCCTTTGTTATTAAATTGTTCGGCTCTCTCATTTCAATGCAGGGGACAGTCACCAACAATACAACCACAGACCAGTTTTGGTTGTACCTTTCGGGGTGAGAAGTGCTGTTTTGACACACTTTAGATGTAGAACCACCCCCGGTGGTACTACACAAACAGCACCAAGGTAGTAGTCGTGATTTATTCTTTGTTGCGCCACACTCTGACGTTAAAAGAGGCACAATAAAGCATACTGATCTGCCGGGGATTTAGGCATAATCAGGATACCCAAAGACACGAGGATGTCGGCCCGACATGAGCTATCTACACCGCTTTAACACCAAGCAGATCTTTCTGGGCATTATCCTGCTAGAAGCTGCCGCAATATTTTTGCTGCTGACCTTTGTTTTTTCCGCCTTGTCCGGGCAGACAAAATCCCAGGCGATAACCGACATGAAAACCATGACGGACACCGTTGCCCAGCAGATCAACAAAGAGCTGAATAACGTAGCCCGCAGCACCAAGATCATTTCAGATGCTTACATGCAGGCTTACCGATCGATTCCTGACAGCAGCAACCTGAGCCACTGGCAGAATCAACTGCATGAAACCGATACCAGCTGGGGCTTCTTTCATGATGGCGTTAACAGCCCCGACACACCCTTTCAGTCTGAGCTACTGACCAGTTTTGTTGATAAAAACACCCCAGTCAGCCGGGATATAAACCGACAGATTGCCGCCGCGGATGAGATCAAATATCTGATTCGCGGGATTCACGATAGCTACCGCTACTCCTGGGTCTATATCAGCACCGAAGATGATCTGGTACATATCTACCCCAGCGTCAGCCTGGAATACGCCTCTGCGTCTACCGCGCCCACCACAAAGCACTGGTATCTGGCCGCAGACTTTAAAAACCGAAGCTACGGCTGGGAAGAGCCTTATCAGGATCTGGCGGGTGAAGGGCAGATGGTTACTGTTTCCTATCCATTTTATGACCAGAATGGTGAACTAAAAGGCGTCACCTCCCACGATATTAAGGTTCAGCAGCTCCTGGACAGCTTTCTGAAAGGGGTCGAACTCTATGATGATTCCATCATTATGGTCACCTCCCAGTACGGCAAAGCGATCACCACAAACCGCCAACACTATAACGATGAAATTGAGCTGAAAAACAAAGACAGCTACAAGGGCGTTCTCTATTACATTTCGGACCAGCGCCTTAATGAACTCAAGCTGGAAAACCCGACCTTTGTCAATTCAGACTACCCGGAACTGAACAGCCTTTCCCGCTCGGTGATGCAGCGGCTGGCTGGCGATCAGTCCCTCACCTTTGAACAGGTCATTCTCGGCACGCCAGATCCTGACCATCAGGCACAAACCCCGGCAAATCCCGAGAGCACCTATCAGGTCAGCGCCGTTAAAATTCCGGCAACCGGATGGACCCTTATTACCGCTGTGCCCAACGTCGCAGTGGTCGGAACGCTGGATTCCCTTACCCATCGCATGCAGATCGCTATCGCGCTGATGCTTGCCCTGCTCTATCTGGCGATCGGTTATATCTACTACTCCCGCCTGTTTGTGCCGATTCAGAAGGTCTCCCGCATCGCCAAAGAGATCAGCGCCGGTAACTACGAACACAGGCTCCCCACCCGCTACTCCGGGGAGATGGGCTTTCTGTTTAACAACTTCGGTCAGATGATTGAGAAACTGAAGCAATCAAAGCAGCTGGCGGCGCAATACCACAAAGAGCTGGAAGATGAGGTAAAAGCCCGGACACAGGAGCTGCATGAGAAAAATAAGCTGCTGGAAAAAATCGCTGAAACCGACGCGCTGACACAGCTGGCAAACCGCAACAAACTCTGGAGCAAGCTGACGCAACAGCTCGACGAGGTGCATCAGGGCAAGGCCGAATCCTCGATTATTCTGGTGGATATCGACCATTTCAAAGCGGTTAACGACACCTACGGTCATAATACCGGTGACACCGTTCTGCAGGCCTTTGCCGAAATCATGCAGGCAACCTGTCGTGAGACCGATACCGTCGGGCGCTGGGGTGGTGAAGAGTTTCTGATTATCTGCCCGGATACCAACCGGGAGGCGGCCCTGACATTGGCCGAGACGATTCGCGCCAACATTGAAGCCAATGATTTTCCCGGTGTGGGGCAGGTCACAGCCAGCCTGGGCGTAGGGCTCTGCCGGCTTGATGACAGCATCGACACCGTGATGGAACGCACCGATGCCGCGCTCTATCAGGCCAAAGCCAATGGCCGGAATCAGGTGTGCGAAGCCCCTTCTGCGTGAGACAAGCGGAACAGCGCTTTTCAGCAATAAATGATGGGGCAAAAAAAAAGCCGGCGAATGGCCGGCTAACAAGAGGGTGAGAACCCAAGAACAACAAGCGCGTTGCTTGTTCAGGAGTAGGAAAGAGAAACTTCAGTCATAAACTGACTATAGACTACATTTTTTTGGCTAAACAAAAATTAATCAGAAGCAGATCCCCGATTTAATGCATTTTCTTCATACTGGGAATACCAGTGGCTCAGGGATCGGGTGAACTCATATCGCTGCATCACCACCGACTCAAATGCCGGATTCAGCGGCCAGCTCAGCATCTCAGCCATCGACCAGCCCTCTTCCGCGCCCTGACGGAAACTCTTATCCAGCCATTTCAGGTAGTCACGGGTCTGGGCGATACCTTCCCCTTTCTGATGCACTGGCCCATGTCCCGGCACTAAAACCTTATGCGGCAGATTCTCCAGCTGATCGAGCGCCACTAACCAATCCTGCAGCACCGCATGCGGAGTTGTCAGCGCCCGGTTATAAAACACCAGATCTCCGGCAAAGAGCACACCGGTTGTCTGGTCCAGCAGGATCAGATCACTATGGGAATGCCCCTGCATCAGGCGCACTTCAAGTTGATGAGCATCAGCCCCATCCCCCAGAGTCATCTTGCTGATACCGTCTTTCAGTACCACACCGGGCGCGACGGCGCGGGTGCCCTTCATCGCAGCGCCCACCATCCGGTACAGATTCTCTGCAAGGTCAGCGCCCTGCTCTGCGATCATCTGCTGAGTAGGTTCTGAGGTATAGGTTCTGTTGCGGGGGAAAACCTGATTACCCAGAAAATGATCCGGATGCGCATGGCTGTTCAGGACATAGCGAATCGGGCCACCGCCCTGCTGCTTAATCCAGTGATTCAGGGCTTCCGCAAAAGCCTTTGACGGCCCGGTATCAAACACCAGGGTTTCTTTCTCCGTCAGGATAATGCCGATATTGGCGATCATGCCGCCATTTTCTGGGGTGAAAGGCTCATTTTTACCCATCACCACCCAGGTATCCGGTGCAATATTCACCGGTTCAATCACATAAGATCCGTTGTGATCGGCTGCAAAACTGACCCCGGAGATCATCCAGAAAAACAGTAAACCAATCAGCATAACGCCCGCGTTTAATCGCTCTAACCAGAGGCGAAAAGATAACTGAAAACGCTGAATAAGACTGAGTTGAGTCGCAGACTTCATCACATCACCTCCTTGCCGGATATCGGATACACAGGGGATGTGAAATCATTGCCATCATTATCCTTCAGGTGTAACTGATACCCTTCCAGCCCTTCAGGAGCCTGAGCTTTCGGAAAACTAAAGGTCAGGCGCGGGTTGGAACTCACAGGGCTCGACAGGTTCAGATGCCCCAGCGCCGTCGCATCCTGATCCGTCAGGGTAATCTCATTCAGCCAGAACGCGGGAACACCCTCCACCAGCCCGGTATCCATCGGGTGCGATACCTGAACTTTCAAACGGTGAGTGCTGCGGTTAAATAAACGCCCCTGAATCTGTCCTAAATTGCTTGCCCAGTCATCACTGGCCGCTTCTGTTTTGGGTGCGGTACAGCCTCCACCGGATGCATCCACATAGTTACGGCCGACATGCCAAAGGCCGGAACCGTCCTGAATCAGAGCGTGAACCGGTGTCGCCTGCTGTACCCGGAACTGCAGGCCAATATCCGGCAGGCTTCCGGCATCCACCTCGTAGGTGGCGATATGCTGAATCGGGTTCAGATCAGCGAACAGGATCAGCTTGCGGGCATCAGGAATCTGGTGACGCACCATCACCGGCACCTGAGTGGAATCTTCGGCAAACTCCGGCAGAATAATCTGCACGCCGGCGCTGTATTGCCAGGGTTCGTCACGAATAAACTGCTCGCGCATGTAATCCCACATCACATCCATCAGAGGGTTGGCCGCATGAAGATCCTCTTCCGATTGGGCCAATACCTGAGGGGAAGCCATCAGCAGCGCCAGACAAAACAGCAGAAAACTGAAGGGAATACGAACCGCCGTCATAAGATAAGCCAGCGGCGTTCTCCGTTCGCGAAGGCCACACCGGCCAGAGACTAGTGACCGGTCAACACCGGTCACCCTTGAGTTGATCGACATAACACCTCCCGTGTCAGCGCTGCTGACTTATTGTTGTTGTGCTGGGGGTTTTCTTTCGTTGTCATTCAGGGGCTGAGACTTATTGCTCAGCCCGATACAGATCCGGTAACAGATAATCAACGCCGTAACGCTGACTGAATTTTTCCAGCGTGCCATCTTTGGCTGCCGCTTCCACCACATCGGCTAAAGCGTAGGCGAACTGGCGGTAGTTGGTATGAACCGCCATACCGATATCCCAGTCCAGCTTATGTAATCCGGGTAGTGAGACCGCCGGAATTTTCATCGCCGGGTCTTTCTGGTTTGCTAACCATTGCAGCTGACTTTGCATCCCCATCATGGCGGCGATCTCTTTGCGCTTCATCGCCTCCAGAGCCTCGGCCAGATTTAGGTAATGGCGCACCTTATTACGTACCTGACCGTTAAAGACGGACAAGAGGTAAATATCCGGCAAACTGTCCGTTTCAACCCCTACCGGGTAGTAACGCAGCACCGCCAGAGTTTCCAGTGAGTCCATCTGAGCCGGGTCGTAACCCACGCGCCAGCGCTCTTTCTGGTACGGGCCGAACATGTGAACCAGATCGTTTTTCACATGACCAAACTCATCGGTCTGGTAGGCAAATTCACGGTCGTAAGGCACGCGAAGCATCACATCTGCAATGCCGCCCCCCAGATAGTGCCCTTTCCAGACATGGTTACGCAGATCATCATCCAGTGTTTCGTCCGGCACCATCCAGCGAAGTTTCAGATCCAGCTTCATCTTTTTGGCGATATGGCGGGCCAGATCCACATCAATACCTTTCGCCTCGCCGGATTCATCTTCCCAGGAGTAAGGGGCAAAATCTTTATAGACAGCAATCTCGATAAAACCGGATGCCATCACATCATCATAGGAGCGCGCCTGAGCCGGCAGCGCTTGCCCCAAAAGGACAAGTGCCAACCACAGCGCGCTGAAAAGGTTCAGGCGCTTCATGATCTTTTCTCTTTCACGTTTAAAGGGCGAAAATCGTACCGTCGGCTAACCGACAGGTACGATTGAGGTTCTCAGCAAAACTTTAAAAGCTGATATGGCCTTACAGGTTCTCGTCGTACTTGGTTTCTAACCAGGCACGGATCGACCATAGTGCTTCCTGACTCAGGTAATCCGCCATCTTCGGCATGTAAGGTACGCCGTTACGTACCGCACCGTTACGCACGCGGTAAACAAACCACTCATCACCATCGTAGCCCGGCTCAAGTTTACGCAGATCCGGTGCGATACCGCCGGAGATACCATCCAGACCGTGGCAACGGGCACAGTTCTGTGCGTAAGCCGATTCACCAATTCTGATCGCTTCTTCGTTACCGGTGTACGGGTTGGTTTCTTCCCACTCGTCGCCCAATTGCGGCAGAGCAGAGATATCGGCTTTCTGAGGCGTTACATCGCCATGGGCCCATGCCTGAGAAGCCATAACAGATGCCCCCAGTACGGCTGTCATCAGCAGTTTGCGAGCAGTGAGCAGTGGTTGTGACGGGGTTAGGCTGTTGTGAGTCATCATTGTTATTCTCCAGTACTATTTCTAAAGCCTGCTTAAGGGATTATTTTTGTAAAACGGTTTAAAAAGGCTGCGCTACTGATCAGACAGTCGGATAAAACGGACGACCTCTGTGTGCAGGGCAGTGCACACACAAGCCGTCCAAACCTGTATCAGCGCACGTTAAACACACCATGCATCCCTTTGTGCTCAAGACCTTCAGCGAAGAACTTAAACTTGCCCGGTTTAATCGGAACAAAGTAGATCTCCACTTCGCCAGCCTGTTCGAACTCCAGTTCGACCAGAGAAACCGCCTTGATCTCGGTATCTGCTGCTTCAACTTTGCGCAGATAGATCGAGGCAAAGAACTCCGGGGCTTTTAATGCGTATTCCTTCAGACCGGACGATTCGATCTCAAGACTGTAGGCAACCCCTGTCTCAAGCTGATATTCGGTCTGCGACATGCCGTAACCACTTTCCTGAGTACCCAGTACCAGTTTTGGCAGGTCAACAGGTTTACGGGTCAGATCACCTTTAGCCTGTGCCAGTCCCGGCAGCAGAGCGATCATTGCGGTAAGTACGATGGTCTTCATTGGTGTCATGAGTGCTTCCTCCTGAATATGACACTCATGTTAGGAAGTGACCGAAACTGAAAATATGGTACTTGAGAACTAGATTGTTCCTTCTTTGTTCTCATTCATTAATGCCCACCAGAGACCTAATCTGCAGTCATGTTCATTGACCGGCGTCACGCTGGAGGGAAAAATGCTAAGGATATTGACGGCTCGATTCGGGCAGGAAAAGCACAATAAAAACAGTGTGTTAAACAAAGAAAGCCATCTGACACGTCGAAAAAAAGCACCTTTAGCGACGGTTTTCACCTTAGGGGTTGCGCTGTTCACACTCCCTAACCTTCCGGCGGTTGCCGCTAAAAAGGTGACCGAGATCCCCCTGCAATACCTGCGACTGGTGCCGGAAGCACGCCCTGTTCTCTCTAATATTTTGCCGCCACCGGAAGATCTGGGTGTTGCCGGTGCAGAACTGGCTATCGCCGACAGCAACACCACAGGCCGCTTTCTTGGCCAGAAATACACGCTGAACAGCCAGCGCTTTGAGAACGAAGCCGACCTGCTAAAGGCCGCTGAATCCGTTATCAAGAAAGATGCACTGGTTCTGGTAGACGTTCCGGCTCCACTCATGGCAACGCTGAATAAGCAGGCCGAAGCCCGGGGTGCGCTGCTGTTTAATGTGGCTAACCCAGCTGATGAGCTAAGGGCAAGCCAATGCCTCAACAACACTTTCCACACCTATCCCAGCCGCAGCATGCTGACCGATGCGCTGGCTCAGTGGCTGGCGGGTCGCCGTTTCAGTCAGTGGTTCCTGATTGCAGGGCCAACCGAGGGCGATCAGGCCTATCTGGCAGCCCTTAAACGCTCAGCGAAACGCTTTGGTGGCAAGATTGTTGATGAGAAAAGCTGGAGTTTTGATACCGACCTGCGCCGCACCGCTCAGAAAGAGCTGCCGCTGTTTACTCAGGCAGAAGATTACGACGTGGTACTGGTGGCGGATGAGGAAGGCGACTTTGGCCATTACGTACCTTACAACACCTGGCTACCCCGCCCGGTTGCCGGTACTCAGGGTCTGACACCGGTTGCCTGGCACCGGGTGGTAGAGCAGTGGGGTGCGGCTCAACTGCAGTCCCGTTTTATTAAGCAACAGCAGCGAAACATGCAGAGCGAAGACTATGCCGCATGGGCTGCGGTTCGCTCCGTGGCCGAAGCGGTGACCCAAAACCGCAAAGACCCCAAGGCTTACGAAGCCTCGCATATTCAGCAGTTTCTGCTGAGCGACCAATTCCATCTGGCGGCCTTTAAAGGTCACAAGCTGACCTACCGGGACTGGAACGGCCAACTGCGCCAGCCAATTCCGTTGGTGCAGCCACGCTCTCTGGTTTCCCAGTCACCTCAGGCAGGCTTCCTGCATCCGGTAACCGAGCTGGATACCCTCGGCTTTGACCGCCAGGAGAGCCAGTGTGATATGAAAGCGAGTCTGTAAAACCGACTCCATTTGAGCTCTGAACTCTTAAAAAAACACCACCAAAAGAGTGGTGTAAAAATAATAATCCCTGACCGAAACAGCAGCCGCAAACCGGCTGAAACGATGAAAAAAATAACACGCTACGGACACAGGTAACTCTTATGAAAATGTTTAAAAAGCTAAGAACCTTCCCAGCCAAAGCGGGACTTTCCGCACTGATGCTGGGCTCACTGACACTGGCTAACCCTGCGGCTGCGGATATGGCCTATATCAGTAACGAGAAAGACAACTCACTTTCCGTTATCGACCTGAACACGCTGGAAGTGGTTAACACCATCGACGTGGGTCAGCGCCCACGAGGCATCATCTTCAGCAAGGATTACAAACAGCTTTATATCTGCGCCAGTGACGATGACACGGTTCAGATTATGGACACCGCTACCGGTCAGATTATCGCCAACCTGCCTTCCGGTGATGACCCGGAGCAGTTTGCCCTCTCCCCTAACAACCGCCACCTGTTTATCGCCAACGAAGACGATGCGCTGGTGACCATTGTCGATACCGAAAAACGTGATGTTCTGGCCCAAATCGATGTGGGTGTAGAGCCGGAAGGCATGGCGGTTAGCCCGGACGGTAAGATCGCGGTAAACACCTCGGAAACCACCAGCATGCTGCACTGGATTAACACCGAAACCCACGAACTGTACGACAACACTCTGGTCGACCAGCGCCCGCGCCATGTGGAGTTCAACAAAGACGGCAGTCTGCTGTGGGCGTCCTCTGAAATCGGTGGTTCCGTGGTAGTGATCAACACAGAAAACCGCGAAATTCTGCACAAGATGCGCTTTGAGATCCCCGGTATTCACCCGGATCGTATCCAGCCGGTGGGTGTAAAACTGAGTGCCGATGGCCGTTACGCCTTTGTTGCCTTAGGCCCTGCCAACCATGTGGCGGTTGTCGATGCCAAAACCTATGAAGTGATCGATTATCTGCTGGTGGGTCGTCGCGTATGGCACATGGAGTTCAGCCCGGATCAGAAACTTCTGCTGAGCACTAACGGTATCAGCGGTGACGTCTCGGTTATCGACGTTGAAAAACTGAAAGTGGTTAAAAGCATCAAGGTGGGTCGCTACCCGTGGGGCGTTGCGATTCTGCCAACCGAAGCGATGAACCAGCTGCAGGCTGAACGCTAAGGAGCCGCCCATGAAGCCGCTGAACATGACAGAACCCCGTCCGGAAAACCTCACCCGCCTGGATCAGGAAACGGCTTTGCTTTCGGTTCAGGGACTGAATCATCATTATGGTCAGCGGCAGGCGCTCAAACAGATCGACCTTAAGCTCTATCAGGGGCGCTTTAATGCGCTTCTGGGGGCGAACGGTGCCGGAAAATCCACCCTGTTCAACCTGTTAGCGGGCCTGATTCGCCGCCAACAGGGAGAACTGGTCTTTAACGGACAACCGCTGGAACGGGCGACACCGGATTACCTGTGTAATCTGGGCATCGTATTTCAGCAAAGCACGCTGGATCTGGATCTGACCGTGAGCCAGAACCTGCACTACCATGCATCCCTGCAGGGCATGAGCCGTCGTCAGGCGAAGCAACGCATTACAGAAGAACTGACCCGGCTTGAACTGCTGGATCGGCTGAAAACACCGGTTCGCCAGCTGAATGGCGGCCATAAGCGTCGGGTCGAAATCGCCCGTGCGCTACTGCACAACCCTGCCTTTCTGATGCTGGATGAAGCCACTGCAGGTCTCGATATCCAGACCCGCCAGCAACTGACCCGCTATCTGCATCAGCGTTGTGATGAAGGGCTCACCGTACTCTGGACAACCCACCTACTGGAAGAGATCGCCGCCGATGATCCCGTTACCATTCTGCGTCAGGGCGAAGTGATCTGCGCCGGTATTCACCAGCAACTGCTTCAGCAAAATCCCGGTGAAACACTGGCCAGTTTGCTGAACGGCCAAAAGCCACCCCATAAATCCCCATCACCTGAACGGGAGGCTGCGCTATGAACGCTCCGATCACCATCAGAAAACATCAGGGCAGCATCAGGCACTATTGGCGCACCTTTATCGGGATCAGCCAGCGGGAACTGCTGCGTTTTATTCAACAGCGCACCCGATTTCTCAGTGCGCTGATCCGCCCTCTGCTCTGGCTGGTGGTCTTTGCCGCAGGTTTCAGAGCGGTGCTGGGGGTGTCTATCATGCCGCCCTATGACACCTACATCACTTATCAGGTCTATATCGCACCGGGACTGGTGGCGATGATTCTGCTGTTTAATGCGATGCAGAGCGCACTGTCTATGGTGTATGACCGGGAGATGGGCAGCATGAAGGTGCTGCTGACCAGCCCACCACCGAGAAGCTTTCTGCTGATCAGCAAACTGGTGGCTAATGCATTAGTCTCTTTGCCCCAGGTGATAGTGTTTCTCTTTATCGCCCTTCTGGTGGATGTTGATCCGCCATTAATCGGCTATCTGGCGGTTATGCCTGCGGCGCTGCTGGTCTCGGTTATGCTGGGAGCGATCGGACTCTTTATCTCCACCTTTATCCGCCAGCTGGAGAACTTTGCCGGCGTGATGAATTTTGTCATCTTCCCGATGTTCTTTCTCTCGTCGGCTCTCTACCCTCTCTGGAAGATGCAGGAGGCCGGTATTGTGCTGCACACCATCTGTCAGCTGAATCCTTTTACCTACGGCGTAGAGCTGATCCGTTTCAGCCTTTATGGCGAGCTGGACACACAGGCACTGATGGTGGTTTCTCTGGTAACGCTGGTATTTCTGACACTGGCCATTGTCAGCTTTGACCCCCAGAGAGGGATGAAAAGCGGCGCAAAACCAGTACCAAAGGCGTAGTTTTTCTACTCCCTGAGTAGCAAACAGCAGCCACCAAAGCAGAAGATCATTTTTTGCTCATCGCGCTATGGTTAAATCTATATCCTGCGATCAACGACCAGCCTACTGGCGACGAGAGACAATAATGACAATATCTCGCACAGGGCAGCAGGGCAGCCGGGTCAGACCCGCTTATACACTGCCGCCCTTTTTTGCCCCGGCAACATCCCTTGCCAACCTTGCCCATGCTGTACCGGGACGGCAAACGTGCAGCCGAAGCCTGCGCTCCCGTTTTGCCGGACTTGCGGCACTCCCCCTGTTACTGTCTCTTACCGCCTGTAGCCTGCAACAGACAACCCTTGATATTGAGAGGGCAGAGAAAGCTGAAACGACAGCACCCCAGCTCCGGGCTGATCGCTACCTGTCACCGCTTACCGCTAATGATCATCAGCTGCTTTCTGACAGCAGCCTGTTTAATGCCGAAGGGCTGAGAAGCGGTCGCTATCGGGCACCGGTTCCCTCACTGGCACCGGGAGCAACCACCCTTTCGGATAACACCTTTCTGGAACTGAAGCGCAAGAACAAACTTCTGCTGATTGATGTACTGCCAGCAACCCTGCGCGAAGGTCGCTTTATCAACACCAAGCAGCATAAAACGATTCCCGGTAGTTTCTGGCTGGCCAATACCGGCAAAGCCGACGCCTCAGAAGCCGTAAACCGATACTTCCGCACTCAGCTGACGGCGCTGACGACGCGCTTTCCGGATAAAACCCCGGTGTTTTTCTGCAAGACCGATTGCTGGATGTCTTGGAACGCCGCCGCAAAAGCCAGTGGCTTAGGTGTCACCCCGATTTACTGGTATCCCGCCGGTGTCGACGGCTGGCAGCAGAACGGTGGCGAGCTGGTTTTACAACCGCCGGTTCCTCTGCAGAACAGCGGGAAAACGGCGCTAACACAAACAGAATAAAGCTTATTAATTAGGGGGTTATAGCCTCTGTTGCGTTTTAATCGACTGAACTTTTGTCGGATGCCCAAAAGAAAACCAAACAGTCATGATAGACTGCATTGAGATCCGAACGGCACCCGAAGCAGGCATAAGCCCGCAAGCAGTAATAACCGCCACCCAATAACAGCCCATCATTAAAGACAATAAATATAAGGGGTTTGCCATGTACAAAATTGTGACTGCTGACGACCACCCGATTTTTCGGGAAGCGATCGCCAACGTAGTGCGCAGCCGCTACCCGGACAGCCAGATTCTGGAAACCTGCAATCTGGACGACACCCTCAAGCTCATTGAGCAGGATGATGATGTTGATCTGGTTCTTCTGGACCTGAATATGGATGGCATGGATGGCTTTCAGGGTCTGATGCGGTTGCGGGAGATGGCACCGGCGATCCCTGTGGTGATCGTATCCGCCGAAGAGGATAAAAAGATTGTCCTGCAGGCGATCACCTTCGGTGCTGTAGGTTTTATCACCAAATCGTCCCCCCGGGACCAGATGCATAAAGCACTGGAACAGATTCTGGCCGGCAGCGTTTATCTGCCGTCTGATATTATCCGTGGCGAGAACAGCTCCGGTGGCAACCTGTCCGGTGCTCAGGCACTGCGCCAGCAACGTAAGGCGGAAACCATAGATCCGGCGCTGCTATCCTCTCTTACCCGCCGCCAGATTATTGTGCTGCAACGTATGGCTGAAGGTGAATCCAATAAGCAGATCGCCTACACACTCTCGATTGCAGAGACCACGGTAAAAGCGCATGTGTCAGCCATTCTGCGTAAGCTGGGCGTCAGCAACCGTATTCAGGCGGTGATTGCGGCCAGAGATATCGACTTCTCAGAACTTTCCCGCTTCTGAACTCTTACTTTAGAGGCATTGCTTCTAAAGCATCATTTCCGGTTACTGCAATGACGTAAAAAGGCCCGCCAGGAGCTTCCCGGCGGGCCTTTTTTATTTGTCCGACGCTTGGTTTCTGACCGTCAGGAGTAAAATAAGGACAGTCTGAGTCAGATACCGGGAGTCAGAACCAGATAGCAACACTCAGAGCATCACCACCCGATTCCGCCCCTGCTCTTTCGCCTGATACAGGGCTTTATCGACATGCTCCAACAGATCTTCTTCCGACTCATCGGTGACCAGATGGGAAATGCCGCCAAGACTGACCGTTACTACGTCGGCGACCGGTGAAAACTCATGAACGATTCGGATTGACTCAACAGCGGCGCGCATCGCTTCCGCCACCTGCCTTACCCCCTCGGCATCGGTTTCCGGCAAAATGGCAATAAACTCTTCGCCACCATAACGGGCAAACAGATCGCCGGGACGATTCACAACACGGCTCAGTTCCGCCGCCACTTTAATCAGACACTCATCACCCCGGCCATGACCGTAATGGTCGTTAAAGCTCTTAAAGTGGTCAATATCCAGCATCACCAGCCCCAGCGGCAGGTTACTGCGCTGCAGGCGACTGATCTCAGCATTCAGCGTGCTGTCCAGATGACGACGGTTAGCCACCTGAGTCAGGCCATCAATGTTCGACATATCCTCAAGCAGATCAGATTTCTGCTTAAGGCTCATATGGCTTCGAACACGGGCCTTCACAATTTCCGGATGGAAAGGCTTGGTGATGTAGTCCACCGCACCGTACTGCAGCCCTTTGGCCTCATCTTCCACCTCATCCAGCGCACAGACAAAGATCACCGGTATCCGGCTGGTTAACGGGTTGTCTTTAAGGCGGCGACAAACCTCGTAGCCATCAATATCCGGCATCATAATATCCAGCAGCACCAGATCCGGCGGATTTGAGCCACCGGTGATCGCGAGGGCTTTCTCACCACTGCTGGCGACCTGAACCACATATTCGTCTTTTAACAGACTGGCAAGGACCTTCACATTGACCGGCATATCATCGACGATCAGCACCGTTCGCTTCTTATCCAGTTCCGACAGGGCGATACGCTTATGGCTGGCGGCAACCGCAGCCGTTGGCTCGCCGGATTGCGCCGAAGGAATCACGCTGCGGGCTACCTTGTTGGCGGGCCCGGTAAACCAGTCTCCCGGCTCGGTATCCAGCCAGGGCTTCAGATGCTCAAACAGCTGGCGTCCGGTGAAAGGCTTACCCAGATGGTCATTCATGCCCACCTCCAGCGCTTTCTCACGATCTTCCACCAGTGCCGCCGCAGTCAGGGCGATAATCGGGATCTCTTTATTAAAGCGACGTATCTCGCGGGTTGCCTGATAACCGTCCAGCTCCGGCATCTGAATGTCCATCAGGATCAGATCGAAAGAATGGTTACGGGCGGCTTCAA
This sequence comes from Oceanospirillum sp., assembly GCA_048264105.1. GTDB lineage: Bacteria > Pseudomonadota > Gammaproteobacteria > Pseudomonadales > Halomonadaceae > Oceanospirillum. The sequence continues at coordinate 288,732 of JBLXDJ010000004.1, read as the reverse complement.
CCCCAAGACGACCATTATCTGCCAGTACAACCTGCAGGTTCATCTGTTCCAGCTGCGCCTGTACCACCTGCTGGTTAATCAGGTTGTCTTCCACAACCAGAACGTTCTGCTGACAGAAACGGCTGGAAGCATGGCTTTCCGGCTCAGGTGTCAGCTTGCTCTGCAGCGCACCCAGGGCGTTGTAGAGATTGGACTGATGAACCGGCTTAGGCAGGTAAAGAACATTATCCAGACTGTCCAGATCGATCTCGGAGCGTTCGTAGGCGGAGACCATCAGCATCGCAGGCAGGTTTTCGGTATGGCCGGAAGCCCGCAATCGATCCTGAATACGATGCAGAGCGGTCAGGCCGTTCATCCGGGGCATCTCCCAATCCATCAGAATCAGGTCATACAGATGGCCATCCGTAAGGGCCTGATCCACCATCTGAACGGCAACATCTCCGTCTTCCGCTTCGGTAACTTCAAACTGCCAGGATTCCAGAATCTCCCGCAGAATCTTGCGGGCAACGGACTGGTCATCAACAATCAGCGCACGGCAGGGATCATGGGCACAGGGTACCTGCAGGTACGGATTGCTCTTATCACTGGCGTAAGGCAGTTCCAGATCAAAATGGAAACAGCTGCCAACACCGGGCGCGCTATCCAGTTCAATCCCCTTCTCGCTTCCCATAAGGCGAACCAGTTTCTGGCTGATAATCAGCCCCAGTCCCGTGCCACCATGTCGACGGGTGATCGAGTTATCCGCCTGAGAGAAGGCCTGAAACAGATGCTCCCGCTGTTCCCGGCTTAAGCCGATACCTGAATCTTTCAGGCTGAAGCGTAAGACGGCGGAGGTTTCTTTCTGCTCAAGTGCCGTAATCTGAAGTTCCACCAGTCCTTTATCGGTAAATTTAACCGCATTGGCCATCAGGTTGGTCAGTACCTGCGTCAGCCTGAGCTGATCGCCCTGATACTGATGGGGAATAGTGCTGGAAAGATTCAGGATCAGCTCCAGCCCCTTCTCACTGCTTGAAAGTGCAAACAGCGTTGAGAGCTGTTTAAGAACATGGTGCAGACTGAAAGGCTCAGACACCACGCTCATTTTGCCTGCTTCAATCTTGGAGAAATCCAGCAGGTCATTGACGATACCCAGCAAAAGCTGGCCGGAATGATGGATCTGCTGCAGATGGCCATAAACCTCATCGGACAGATGTGACGAGGTCAGCTGGAACTCACTCAATCCGATAATGGCATTCAGAGGCGTCCGGATCTCATGACTCATATTCGCCAAGAAGTCGGACTTGGCACGGTTAGCAGCCTCGGCGTTCTCGCGGGCTTCAATCAGAACCTGCTCGGATTCCTTACGCTCCCGATATTGCTGAGTAAGGTCCAGGGCGGTCGTGGCAAAATAGTTGGGGTTACCTTCGCTATCCAGCATCACACTGGTACTCATCAGCATCGGGAAAATATGACCATCCCGATGGGCGTGCCAGATCTCTTTTGGTGTGACTTTTCCTTCAATGCCCACCTGCCGATAGAAGCTATCCACCGATTCCAGCTGCTCCTCGTTATGGAACAGCCTAAAGTTCTTACCCTTCAGCTCATCAACGGTATAACCATGGAGTTCGGCAAAGAAGGGGTTTACGTAAACCACATTGCCCAGCATATCGGAGATAGCACTACCGTAAAGTGCACTGTCGGCAATGGCTTTAAAGCGCTGGCTCTCCAGCTCCGCCTTTCTGCGTTTGCGCATCAGTACCACCATGGCAACCGCAAACAACAAGGTGATCACCAAACCGATCACCAGCTGCGTGATCGTACGGCGGCTTTGCAGCATCAACTTCTCAGTCTTAAGCTCGACCAGCTCCTCAAGCCGCTTCTGATAGTGCCACATGCCCTGATCCAGATTTCGCCCCGGGGTAATATCATGGATCACCGACAGCAACAGTCGCTGTCCATCTTTTATGTATGGATGGGAATAAACCTCAACGGTTCGGATGTCACCATCAGCCAGCTGATGCCGGAAGATAAAGTAATTACGGCCTGCGGCTTTGGCGGCCTGCATCTCTTCTGCCACCTGATCGGCATCAAAAGCGTTAATCTGGTGAATCGTCATCGCCTGCAGTTCCGCACGGCTGTAACCGTAAAAATCAGCCGCCGACGGGTTCACCTCCACAATCTGACCATTGGCCGGATTGATCCAGAGCAGAGGCACATCCTGAGTTTCAAAGATATGCTCAAACTCGATCGCCTGAGCCGATACCGGAAAGACAGCACCGGCCAGAACTAAGCTGATAAAAAGCGCCTTCGGAAACCCTGTCAGTTTTCGTAATACGTGCCACGCCGGTATCAGAATCAGCCTCAGGGGCAGTGCATGGGTCAACGCTGCCAACCTCCTGAGAAGGGTTTGTCGTAAAAATAGTTTCAAGATGGTTTTCCTTAAGACTGAATCGCTTGAGCGCTTAATCAAACTGATTTAAAAGTTGGCGAAGTTCCAGAGCCGCCCGATCAAAGTCAAACTCATCCAGAGCATCCGTCACCGCCGCCCAGAGATGCTCGTGATCTGACAAGCCCATAACCGGCTCCGCCAAACCTGTGGCGATTCTGGACAGTTCGAGATCATCAATAAACTGGCTGTTTTCAATCTGCCCCATCAACTCTTCCAGACGCCTTCGCATCAGTCCTTTAACACCATCATCCCGGGAGGGGGGCATACCGCTATTTCCGGATGGTGAGTGCCCCTGCGAGGCGTTATCCTGCGCTGACGGTCTGGCATCCACATGTTCTGTCAGCCAGGCCTGCACCTGAGTACCCGACTGCTCCAAAAGATGCCGGAATCGCTGGAATACGGCCGGTTCAGGCAGGGCATCCACTTTAAGGGCACGATCAAGCTCCGCTGCCGCCTCTGCCAGAGGTCCCATACAAAGATTGCCCGCCACCCCTTTGATGCTGTGGGCGATCCGATGGGCTGCCATAAAGTCATCAGAGGTGGAATCCGCCGATAACTGCTCAATCATCGCCACACTCGGCACATACTCCACCGAGAGCTGACGCATAAACTCCTGCAGAATTTTGCAATAAAGCTCCTGTTGCCCACCCACCATAGCGATCCCTTCCACCGGATCAAACAGGAGATCGCCATCATGGTGCGCCTCGACAGCAAGGTCGGTGCTATTAACGTCAGTGCTAGGAACGTCCGCGCTATGTACGTCAGAGCTATTAACCTCAGAGCCAGGAGCCTGCCCTATCACCTCAGGGCGATCATGGGATACCGGTTCTGATAACCATTGTTTCAGAATGCGAAACAGAGACTGAGTTTCGATCGGTTTTGTCAGATGGCCATTCATACCGACATCCAGCGCCTTTTTCTGATCCTCCGCCATGGCAGCAGCGGTCAGAGCGATAACAGGCAGCTGATAACCTCTGGCCCGTAATTCACAGGTGGCGGTGTAACCATCCATCACCGGCATCTGAATATCCATCAGCACCAGATCAAAAGACTCTTTTTCCAGCAGATCCAAAGCCTGCTGACCGTCTTCTGCCAGCGAGACCTCCAGACCCAGCTGATTAAGCTGAGTTCGTGTGACCTCCTGATTGATCACATTATCCTCAACCAGAAGAATACTGCCCTGCAAGTGATCATTAAAACCGTAATCCTGATTCTGCAGCGCCAGAAGCTCTTCGGCCTGCGCATCGGAGCAAGCTAAGAGAGGCAGATCAAAACTGAACCGGGAGCCTTCACCCGGTGTGCTTTCCAGCTCGATACCGCGCCCGTCCATCGCTTCCACAAGGCGCTGACTGATCACAAGGCCTAAACCGGAGCCACCGTGTTTTCGGGCGATGGAGGTATCTGCCTGACTAAAGGCACAGAATAGCTTCTCTTTCTGCTCCTGAGAGATACCCACCCCGGTATCCTCGATACAGAAATGCAGCCAGTGGCAGGGTTCCTGAGTCTTCTGATCTGCGGCGCGGACAGAGACGGTTAATTTAACGCTGCCCTGCTCGGTAAACTTAATGGCGTTACTCAACAGATTAGTCAGTACCTGACGAATGCGCAGCTCATCCCCCATGTAGACCGGAGACAGTTCATGGGCACTTTCAAATACCAGTTCGAGTTGCTTCTTCTGGGCCTCCAGAGCAAAAAGACTGCTCAGATTGTCCAGCATGCTCTCGATAAAGAAGGGCTGGTGCTCGATACCTAATTTACCGGATTCAATTTTAGAGTAATCAAGGATGTCGTTGAGAATACCGAGCAGCAATTTGCCGGAGTGATGAATCTTATGCAGCCGCTGATGCAACACATCCAGACTCTGCTCTCCGGCGCTGATCTGACTGAGGCCGATAATCCCACTCATCGGGGTACGGATCTCGTGGCTCATATTGGCCAGAAATTCTGATTTGGCGCGGTTCGCAAGATCTGCGGCATGACGCGCCTCGTTCAGCGCCATCTCCTGAGCCTTACGATCCGTTATATCGTAGATATAGCCATTCCAGACTACGGAGCCATCACTGAGACGGCTGGGGGTTGCCTGAGCTTCAAGCCAGCGTTCGCCGTTAGCAGGATGCAGGTAGCGATACTGTAACTCCAGCACCGACAGGTTCTGCGCAGAATCCTGATTTTGCTGTGCCACCCGTTCCAGATCATCCGGATGCAGGCGGCTGAAAACCAGTCCGGCATCGTTTGTCACTTCCTCAGCAGAAAAGCCAAAAACCTCTTTGATGCCCTTGGAGGCAAAGGGGAAACTGGCGTTACCATCCGAAGCCATCCGGAACTGATAAAGCACGCCCGGGGTATTATCCGCCATCTGGCTAAGCTTCTCTTTCAGCTCAACCTCTTCGGTGATATCGGTGTGGCTGCCAATAATACGGATCGGATTGTGCTTTGCGTCACGACTGAAGACCTTACCCGTCGCCCGAATCCACTTGTAACTCCCGTCTTTGCACCGAACACGATGGGTATTATCGTAGATCGCCGTGTCACCCTTCAGATGAGCTTCGATATCCCGATGGGCCTGTGCAAGATCATCCGGGTGAACACGGCTTTCCCAGTCACTCAGGCTTTCACCTATATCAGACGCGTCATAACCCAGCATCGATTTCCAGACCGGCGAAAAGTACGCTTTATTGGTCTGTGTGTTCCAGTCCCAAACTCCCTGCCCGGTTCCTTCCAGCACGGCACGCCAACGCTGTTCGTTCTCACTGAGTTCCCTCAGCATGGTCTGATGATGGCGCTCTTCACGCATCAGATCGTAAACCCGGGCAATCACTTCCCGCTGATGGATCAGGCCTGTTATGTGGCCTTGGGCGTCGGTCACCGCAAGGCGTTTGAGCCCCGTCTCACTATAGGCTAACAACACGTTCTGAAGGGATTGATGATCCGGGATACCGGTAACGGGGGCGGTCATAAAGTGACTGACCGGCTGCTGCCACTGGTCATCACTCTGGCTGAACATCGCAAGAATATCGCCGCTGCTGACAATACCCACCACATCCCCGTCCCGTCGGACCAGAAACGCCATATGACCTGAGGTCTGCATACGCAATACGGCGTCTTTCAGTGGTTCGTCAGCATCGGCACAGACATAATTACGGGCGTCATTCAGATCCTTTACCCGCAACTCAATATCCGATACAGCGTTCACCATATAATGGATAATGTCGTGACTGGAAATCACCCCCATCAGAGAGCCATCGTCATGCAGAACGCAGAGCAGATCGGAATGCCCCCGACTGAAAGCTAAAGCCCCATCGGCTAATACCTGATCGCTGTTCAGACTTTCCGCCATTGGCAAACCAACCTGCTTAAGGGCGGTGGAAAAGTCTAAACCGGCCAAACGCAGGCTGATCAGGGTATGGGGCGTCAGCATCCTCAGGCCACGGAAGCCTGAAACCACAAGCCCGTGCTTGGCCTCGGCTTGCATCAACCTGGCCGCATCAGCCACGCTGTGATCGTCATCAATAAGTGCGATCTGAGTATTGGCGATTTTAGATACCGGCGTAAAAAACATCTCAATCCTTAGAGGCCCCGAAAGCCTTTATTCGTTAAGCTGTATTAAGCATACAATATTTATTGAGCGCACTTACATAAGCGAGGCCGAATTCAGGCTTACTCCAGCAACAGATCTGCTAACACACTGTTCTGAATCAAAAAAAAGCCGGGATTCAGCATCCCGGCTTTTTTATCAGTCCATCCTGTCTGGCTTTACATTCTTAGCGGGCTAACATGTTCCGTGTTCCGAATAACCGCAAAGATGTATTTTATATTAACCATAGTACATTTTATTTTAATCCGGTAGATATCCGACCCGGAAACCGCCCCAATGACGACCATTGACAAATACAGGCACTGAAAGATCGTGCAGCACCTCTCCGGTATCACGCTTGTAGGTCTGCAGCAGAAGTTTCTCCTGATGCTGACCACCGCGCTGGCCGGTCTTATCATTAAAGATACGCTTACTGCGGCTCTTCACCAGATCGATTTCAGGATCTCCGGTTTCTTTATGGGCGTACTGGTTGTTGTGGGTCGGCACGTAGCCATGATCATCGATCATAATAGCGTAGCCGAAGCCATTTGCATTCAGGGTATCCTCCTGAATAGCTGGCAACACACGGTCGGTAAACTGATCAAAACGGGTTGAGTATTTCTGAGGGTCTGTTCCGGCAATCGGCTTGTAGTTACGGTCAAACAGATCATCCATGGTCAGCGTGCCGCTGGCCACCGCCTGTTCAAACACCTCCTGAACACGCTCTGCGGCTTTCCGACAGGCCGCATAAGCCTCCCGATGCTTACCGGCAGCAGCCTGACGGGCCAGCTCAGCGGTAATGGTCTCAGCACCCTGCATCAGGTTCTCGGCCTGATTGGACAGATCGTGCATCTGACTGTTGCCCTCGGTCACTTCCTCTTTCAGGGAAGAGATCGAATGAGCAATATCTTCAATATGCTCATGGCTGTGCACCACCGCCTCAGCAATACTGCTGATCTGATGCTCAACCTCATTAAACTGATTGGCCATCTCACCTAAACGATTACCAACCGTTTCAACTTTTTCAGAACCAAAGTTGATGCGGGACACCAGATCTTCAATGGTGGTCACCACCTCTTTGGTACTGGACTGAATCTCCTCAACAATATCGGCTACTTGCTGGGTTGAGTCTGATGTACGGCTGGCAAGACTACGAACCTCATCGGCGACCACCGCAAAACCACGGCCATGTTCACCGGCACGCGCGGCTTCAATAGCCGCATTCAGCGCCAGCAGGTTGGTCTGCTCTGCAATCCCTTCAATCACCCGGGTGACATCCTGAATCATGTCAGACTTTTCGTTCAGCTGATTAATCAGCCCCAGCGTATGATCAGTGCGGGAACTGATATCACGCATCTGACTAATCGCTTCCTGCAGCTCGTCACGACCGGTAAAACTGTACTCTTTCGCCTGAGTCGCAAGATCCGTAACGCTGCTGGCATTCACTGAGACCTGCTGCATGGTAACGGTGATCGACTCAACACGGGCGGCCACTTTCTCGACCTCCTCCTGCTGAACATCAAGACGCTTATCCATCTGATCCGCCAGGTGGGATACCTCAGCGGTAGCAATCGCTGATTTACTGGCCGTTCCACCCAGCGCCTCAGCCATTAAACGAAGTTTTGCATAACCACCAACAAACCGGCTCACCGGTGTGCCGGTCATACCCTGCTGCTGTAATGCAGCCCGGGCCTGTTGCAGATCGTCTGTTGAGAGGTCTTCTTTTTTCAGCAACGCATCCAAAACAGGATGCGACCCTCCCGCGCTGCCACCGCCAGTCAGCGCAATCACCAGTGGTAATGCAGCTACCACCAGCAAACCAATACCCCAGGCAACCGGTAGCACACCTGACACCAGTCCGAAGACCAGCCCCCCAAGAATGGGAACTCCCGCAATAACCTGAATTGTTCTTTGATTAGCCATTAAACTCATACCCAGTCAGCTCCACCCTGCCTGCACAGGAACCTGTTGTAGTTGTTTTTCTCTTAGCTGTGTTTTTATTTTTTGAGCACTCAATAATAAGGCCTGAGCCGACACCTAAACGACCTACTTTAGTCCAACAAAAGTAGACACTTAGCCGAATTTGCCAGCTGATTTCACTATTTTATAAGCTGCAGCGCACAATATTGGTAAGACCGAATAAATGCTCCAGCCATAAATCAGTGGCAACGCCATCAATAGAATGCCCTAGGAAAAGAGGCCTTAGAATTCACAAACGCGAATTGAGGATTGAGGATTGAGGATTGAGGATTGAGGTTGAAGGTTAAGGGCTGAGCAGAAAAAAATCCCCCAACGCCGGACATCCAACGATTGGGGGAGACGTCCCTCACAAGGGATCGTTTTATTTTAAACGATGACCCTGTCTGTTATCAGGCAGGAACAAAGCGCAACGCAACACCGTTATTGCACCAGCGCTGCCCCGTCGGCTGAGGACCATCATTAAACACATGCCCCTGATGACCACCACAACGGGTGCAATGGTACTCTGTCCGGGGATAGATCAGCTTAAAGTCGGTTTTGGTTTCGATATGTCCGTTCACCACGGTGAAGAAACTTGGCCAGCCGGTGCCACTGTCGTATTTCATCTCTGAGGTAAACAGCAACAGATCACAACCGGCACAGCGGTACTCACCCTTGCGCTTTTCATCATTCAGCGGGCTGGTAAAAGCACGCTCTGTTCCCTCTTCACGCAGAACATAAAACTGCATCTCATCCAGCCGTTCCTTCCACTCTTTATGACTCAGCTTAAGGGGTTTGATGGTGTGATCAGGCTGATGACCTGCCTCAACCGCAGGAACAAACGTAAGTGCCGCGGGAAATCCAACCAGAGCCTGTAAAAAAGTACGACGTTTCATTGGGTGCTCCTGACTCAGTAGGTAACGTAAATGCTTTAGAGTCTATACGCTGCCCACCCCTGGAATGGATTCAGCTACGAACCACTATTATGATTCCGAACGTTTCCAGAAGCCCTGACTGCCACCGGCCTGCTCCGGATCAAACCAGTTCAGACTCTCATGCAGAGAGACGACTTCACCCACGATAATCAGCGACGGCGGCTCCACCCGCTTGTCAGCGATATGCTCCGCCAGCGTTCCTAAGGTGGCAATATAGTTTTTCTGGTTACGAGTCGTACCCTGCTGGATCAGAGCCGCAGGGGTATCGGCACTTCGCCCGTGAGCGATCAGCTGACGGGTAATTTCCGGCAGACCGACCAGCCCCATATAAAAGACCAGTGTTTGCCTTGGCACCGCCAGCTCACTCCAGGGCAGATTAGTGCTGCCATCTTTCAGGTGACCGGTCACAAAGCGTACCGACTGCGCATGGTCACGATGGGTTAACGGAATACCGGCATAAGCGGCACAACCGGAAGCGGCGGTAATGCCCGGTACCACCTGAAACGGCACACGGTTCTGACTCAGGGTTTCAATCTCTTCCCCGCCACGGCCAAAGATAAACGGATCGCCACCTTTAAGACGCAGTACCCGCTTACCCTGCAACGCCAGATCAACCAGCAGTTGGTTAATATCGCCCTGAGGCACCGCATGATCAGAGCGGGCTTTACCAACATAGATTCGTTCAGCATCACTGCGGCAGAGATCAACAATCTCAGGAGCGACCAGACGGTCGTAAAGCACCACATCCGCCTGCTGAATCAGACGCACGGCTCTCAGGGTCAGAAGTTCAGGATCACCGGGGCCACCGCCGACCAGATACACCTCACCGGTCACAGCATCGGGGTTATGCTCAGCTGCTGTCAGATTGTGCTCCAGTAACTGACCGGCCTGATCCTCACGACCGGACAGCATCAGCTCACCAACCGCGCCTTCCAGCTGTTGCGACCAGAAACGCTCACGCAGTTTCAGCGTCGGGAAAAGAGCCTTAACACGATCCGAGCCCTGATGCACCAGCTGCGCCAGATGACCAAAAGAGCGCGGAATCAGAGATTCGAGGCGGGCTTTCATAATACGCGCCAGCACAGGGGCTTCACCGGTGGAGCCCACCGCAATCAACACAGGATGTCGATCAATCAGATAAGGCAAAGAAACGTTTGACCATTCCGGATGTGCGGCTACATTAACCAGCCGCCCTTTGGCTTTAAGCGCTGCAGCCTGCTGCTGAAGCGCTTCCCCTGTGCCTTCAGCCAGAATAACCAGCGGATATAACTCGGCCTTGGCAAACGCCTCCTCGACCGTAATTTCGGCAACCTCATGCTCCTGCATCAGCTGCTGCAATCCCTGACTTAACGGCTGTGACGCAGCAACAGCTACTTGCGCGCCCGCACGTAACAACGCCTGCAGTTTACGCCGGGCCGTATCATCGTGACCGATAACAACGGCACCAAATTCCTGGGTATTCGCCATCAGGGGAAGCATTTTCATAAGCAGATCTCTTATACAGGGGCTACTGGGCCGGTCAGGGCTCGATAAAGACGGGACGTCACTATTTTTATATAACCAAATCAAAGATACAAGAAATCTTTTATAACCAATTTAGAGCACCCTAAAGCAAAAACGCCCCATTAAGGGGCGTTTTCAAGTCGCAGCCCTGTCAAAGTTTAGTCGCTTACCTGTACAGACTCCTGATCCTGCATCTCCAGTAACACCCGCTGCCAATCCTGATGGTAGGCCGCAGCCTTAGCCGGTAGCAGAAACATCCGAACCGCAACCAAAGCCAGAATGCAGGCTAAGCCGGAAGCGAGCCAGAGATTCATCTGATAAAACATCAGAAAATAGGCTCCGGAAAAGACTAGATAGATCACGGCAATGGTGGTGGTTTCATAGCCCATGATACGGGGTGGCTTGCATAGACCATGAAAGCGGTTCAGCGCCGACTCCCATGAGTAAGCACGGGTAGCCGGATTAAGCTCATCCAGCGCTCTCAGATAACTGCCATTACGAAAAATCTTATAGGTCAGGCTGGAAACATAAAGCCCTGAACCAAACAGAACAGCGAAAGAGGAGATCAGGGTAATCAGGGCAAATTTGTCTCTGTCGGCGATGGAGATCAGCCCTACAGAGATCAGCGTCGGCACCAGTATCTGCAGAATACGTTGCTGGCATCCGGTCAGTTCCGATACCACCTGATCCCGGTTCTGATCAAAGGCATTAACCTGAGACGCCAGCTGTGCTGAGCTATTTTTAACGGAACGTTCTTTTAACAATACACGCTTGGAATCCAAACTCTTTCTCCCTGACACAACCTGATCGCAAACCCGTTTTATATCAGCTTTTACTTAACAGAAAATTGATATCCCTTAATCGAATCAACCACAGCAAAAGATCAGCTAAAAAAAAGCCTGTGCTTTGCAGCACAGGCACGATGAAATATAACGCAGGCTACTGTTGTTTATATAGACCTGCACGAGCTAAGGCAGAATGGGTTTGACGTTTTGATTCAGCAAATGCCTCAATACGCTTATGCACATGTTCGGCAGCTTCATATTCACTGAATCCTGTTATATCAAAAGACTCGCTGCAGCAGGCAGTCAACTCTGCAAGGACTTTAGTACGGAAACCCTCATCCAGAGTTTCAAGATCTTCAGCAGTAGCCCCCCGTGCTGCCAATCGCCGCTGACGCTCCGGCTCAGAGAGATATATCAGGAGTTCAAGATCAGGTTGGACTGCGTTTTTCAGCGCAGCATCCAGATCAACCGTTACTCCACGCGCTTTGGCATAAGCAATAGTGGATGCCGCATAACGATCCATAACCACTGTTTTACCTGAATTAAGATATTCCGCTGCCTTCTCACCTTCAGCCTGAACCGTTGCCGCATAAAATAACGCTTTTGCCGCTTCAGAATCCCCCAGTGACGATATAACCCGGGCTCTCACCGACTGCAGACTTTCTCCCGGTGTACGCAGAAAAATATAACCAAAATGCTTCTCCAGATTTTTAGCCAGTGTGGTTTTACCTACACCATCCAAAGCCTCAAGCACAACAAATACAGTCATCAGTATAATCCTCCTGAAAAAACGCCTGAAAATCCGTTTGCTGATTTAAATTATTCGCAAGTTTTGCCATCTCGCTGTATTCACGACGGCCAAAAGAGTTACTGGCAATAACATGGGGAATAGCGGTTTCGCTCGACTCAACAAAACCAAATGTTGTTTTCTCCTGGTACAGCTCTGTTCCCTTTAACAACATCAGCGGCCATGCGGTTACTTTCGGAACCCCCTGACGCCAACACCACTTCAGCGAATGCTTAAAACTCTCCAGCGTCTGCTCCGGTAAGCCATAGATAAGAGATACTTCGAAAGGGATCGTGCGTTCATTTAATTGGCGGATTTTTTCAGCAATTGTCGCCAGGTGGTTGGGACGGCGAATAATCTTCCCCTCCCGGGGGATCGCCGTTTGCAAGCCAAACTCCAGGTAGGCATCCATTCCCTGCAGAGCATCCAGAAACTCATCGGTCAGAGTTTCAAAACGACACTGTAAAACCAACTGAGCCTTAACACCCGACTGTTTAATCATTTTCAGAATTTCACAGGCACGCCGGGAATCACGATGGAAAATGGGATCCAGAACAGAAATCCTCTGCACATCTTTTTCTGCAAAAAGCCGTATTTCCTGAGAAAGCCGCAGATCATCCATCCCGAGATAAACGGAGCGGTTACCGGGCTCTTTATGCTGACAAAAACTACACTTAAACTGGCAGCCGCGCTGGGTTTCCCATCGAACAGATTCGCCCGGCGGCAGAATATGATGCAAATACGGCGATGCCAAACCTTCAAGAGAGTATTGCGCCATAAAGCCCTTATCCGGCGTCCCTGCGATATGAATACCCCACTGCTCCCGCATATCACCTTTAGCCAGGGCCACCATCGCTTTTTCACCATATCCCCGAACAAAAAAATCAACATAAGGATAACTGCGTTCCAAAGAACTCTTGGCCGCATAGGAGATCTGGGGGCCACCCAGCACTATGCTGGCAGATGTACGACTGTGCACCTGTTCCGTGAAACGCAGCACCTCCTCTTCATTCCAGACATAAGCACCAATACCCAGCAGGCAATGAAAACCATCAGCCTCGATAGCCTTAACCGCGTTAATAATCCGTGATTCAACCTCATCACGGTTGTAATCAGGTTCGTTAACCGCAGCTTCAAGCAACTGATAATTAAGATCTGCACCCTTCAGAGCCGCAGCAATAGAAGCCATGCCGAGATTACGCCGGTCACCCATCCGCTCCCAGTCCAGTGAAACCAGCAGCACAGCGGTATTGTTAATACCCATCATAAGCACCCTCCCAGGAATTGGCTTTTGTCAGATGCCAGCCATCCTGATGCGGACAGGGGTAAACTTTCAGATTGATGCCATTTTCCTTATAAAGGCAGTGGGCACGCTTTTCAGCCGCGCTTTTACTGTCATACAACTGCTTGTGGCGGCCATCACCACTGGTACAATAACCACATTCACGGCTCGGGGTATGCCGGTCTGCGGGACAAAGATGCCAGGCTCCGCAATAATGACAAAGGTAAGGCACCATAGAGCGCTGATAAGTTGCCAGAACATAATCTGCCGCATCAATCGCCTCGGGCTCAGAGCCGTAACACTTGAGCGGCTCACCTGTTTTCTTACTGATACAATTTGAAAAGTTCATCGGTTTATCTCCGGTTGTCGTTTGTAAGTGCCGTATGCACAACTCCTATGATGCAAACTCGGTCGGGGACAACTGGGGACACCATTACAAGGAAAAGTGATGTTTAAAAAAACAAAGGATTATTTCAGCCTCGCCTGCCCCTCCTGTGCGAAAGAAACCAAAGTAAGAGCCTCCGGCGATCAGGGTAGTCAGTGCGCTCACTGCGAAACCAGCTTTCTGGGTTTAACCTTTATCAGGAGAAAAACACTGTCTACCGGGCTATTAGCCTTGAGCTGCCTGCTGGGCGGAGCCGGGGCTCATGAGGTGATATCTGATACACGGTTACCGGTTATTGCCGAGTACCGTTTTATGGATATATGTCTGAATGGAGATGACCAGCTTGTCGATGAACAGCTCTATGCAAATAAAGAGGTGATCTGCAGCTGTATTGTTACCAAGGCTATTGAGGATATTGATCTGACATGGAGCACGGTATCCGGCAAAAAGTTCAACCACTGGTTTTTTGAATCCATGTTGGAGGCCGGACCTCAATGCCAGTAACAACATCAACAACAAAAAGTGATGCTCAGCATGAGATCCAGTTGCTTAAAGAAGCACTGGATTCCATCGGGTTAACAATCCGGGCATTTTGTGACTATCTGGCGGAAGAACTTGCGGAACCTGGTCACGAGGATGAATCATCCGCGGAAAAATTTCGTGGCTGGTTCAAAAAAGGGCGCAGCCCTAAACCTGAGCAGATTCAGAGCATGTGGAGTGTTCTTCGGGAGCACCCAGACTTTATAAAGTCTAAAATGCTGAAACCTCAATGTCATACCAAGTTGGACAATAACGAGTTCGAAGCCTGTCTGAAACAACTGTCACGACAAATCACGGATACCCTTCAAACCAAGCATAGAGACTAAAAAAATGGCCTGTGCTTTGCAGCACAGGCCATTTTATTTCGCGCGATACTTAAGTGGATTAACCGATAACGGTAATGCCACCCATGTACGGCTGCAGCGCTTCAGGTACGTGGATACGGCCTTCTGCGTCCTGATAGTTTTCCATGACCGCTACCAGCGTACGGCCAACCGCCAGACCGGAACCGTTCAGAGTGTGCAGCAGCTCAGGCTTGTTAGTTTCCGGGTTACGGAAACGGGCCTGCAGACGGCGTGCCTGGAAATCTTCAAAGTTAGAGCAGGAAGAGATCTCACGATACTTCTGCTGACCCGGCAGCCAAACCTCAATGTCGTAGGTTTTGGCAGCAGAGAAACCGATATCGCCACCGCACAGATTCACCACGCGGTAAGGCAGATTCAGAGCCTGCAGGATTTTCTCTGCGTGGCCGGTCAGTTCTTCCAGTGCTTCGTAGGACTTGGACGGCTCAACCAGCTGTACCATTTCCACTTTCTCGAACTGGTGCTGACGGATCATGCCACGGGTATCACGACCGTAAGAACCCGCTTCACTACGGAAACAAGGCGTGTGTGCGGTCATCTTCAGGGGCAGTTCTTTCGCCGCCAGAATCTCGTCACGTACCATGTTAGTAACCGGTACTTCAGCGGTCGGGATCAGGTAGTACTCGCTTTCACCCTGCAGTTTGAACAGATCTTCTTCAAACTTAGGCAACTGACCGGTACCGCGCAGTGAGTCCTTATTAACCATATAAGGCACGTAAACTTCGGTATAACCGTGTTCACCGGTGTGAGTGTCCAGCATAAACTGAGTCAGGGCACGGTGCATACGTGCCAGTGGACCACGCATCGCAGTAAAACGTGAACCGGTGATTTTAACGCCGGTTTCAAAGTCCAGCAGACCATTTGGCGAACCCAGGTCAACGTGATCTTTAGGTTCAAAGTCCAGCTCTTTCGGCGTGCCCCAACGGCGCACTTCCACGTTGTCATCTTCGCTGCTGCCTGCCGGTACAGACTCATGGGGCAGGTTAGGAATGGTCAGCATCAGATCGTTCAGCTCTTCCTGCAGCTCAGCCAGCTTCTGCTTACCGGCATCCAAACGATCACCCAGATCACTGACTTCCGCCAGCAGAGGCGCGATATCTTCACCAGAGGCTTTTGCCTTACCAATCGCTTTCGATCGGGTATTACGCTCGTTCTGCAGCTGTTCGGTTTCGGTCTGCAGCGCTTTACGCTGGGACTCCAGCTCCTGCAGACGAGCGGCATCCAGTTCAAAACCGCGAATTTTCAGTTTTTCCGCAACAGTTTCCAGATCCGTACGGATCAGCTTTGGATCAAGCATTATGATTACCCATTAGTTTCAGTCATATTCCCGGTCAGGCAAGCTGCCTGCCCAACCACATGCCAACGGCTACCGCAGCCAAACAGCAAACGACACTCAAAATGATGTACAGAATTGCTGCGGATGCCCGTCCGCTTTGAAAAAGATTCAGTGATTCCAGTGCGAAGGTAGAGAAGGTCGTAAATGCGCCGGTAAAGCCCGCCATCAGGATCGCCTGCCCATGGGGCTCAAGCTTTAACTGCTGCACCAGCAGGGTGTACAGAAAACCGATCAGCACAGACCCGACAATATTGACCGTCAGCGTTCCGTAAGGAAATCCTCTGCCAAACCATTGAGTGACTAACCCTACAACCCAATAGCGCCCCATTGCTCCGAAAGCCCCGCCAATCGCAACGGCTAACATCTGATTCATGGGCACTCCCTTCCGGTTATCTCGTTTTGGGTTAAAGACTGAGTTTAAGCAGCCACATCACTGAAATCCAAGGGGCAACATTGTAGAGAAAAGCGCGACGTTTCCAAAGCCCTAGCCGATGAATATTGTCGGATAAATTGACGACATCCGTTTTACAGGCAGAAAAAAGCCCGCCAAAGGGCGGGCGACTCAACAACTCACAGGTTTGAACTGATTGGTAACGGGCTAGGCAACGGCATCCTGCTGAATTAACGACTTGTAGAGTCGTTTATATTCTTCCGCGACGTTATCGCCAAAGAGCGGATCTTCACGGGTTTGCAGTTTTACCTGCAGGTTGAGCCAGTCTTTTTCCTGCATCAGTTTATCCAGCAATGGGAAAACCGTCCCCTCCTCCTGATTTAGGTGGGCATACTGCTGCTGAATAAAGTCTTCCAGGCGCTGATTAAAGACATCCATAGAGACAACGGAGTCCATCAGAATACTTTCCAGCAACTGCTGAAACTCATGGGTGTCCTGCCGGATCTGCTTATGTTCGGCTTCAACCGCCAGCAGGGCTTGTTTGCTTGAGGGGTACTGCTGCGTGGCGTAATCGTAGATCTGATCTTCTAAGGGATGATGGTGGGCATCAGCGTAATCAACAATATAAGTGACCACATCCAGAATCAGCTGGTAGTCCGGGCGCTCACCCGCTTTTAGCAGTTCCAGTTTATCTTTCAGAACTTCCAGTAACCGGCTCAGATTCAGATGGTCAAGATGCAGTTGTGACATGATCGTACTCATCGTCACACCTCCTGTATTTTCGGTAGGGGAAAAAGCCGCATCGGCGACTTTGCTTGCTTCGCTGCCGACCTTGTTATTGGTTTTGTGAGGGTTGGCGGCAACGCTTTTCCAAAACGCTCTATCGAATATAGACAGCCCCGGAGAAACTGCGCATGACCTGTATCAAAAACACCTGATAAAAAGCAGGGCTATTTGTCGCAGTGCGAAAAACAGCCCCTCTGATAAGCCAGAACAGGGAGAAACCAAAACAAGAGGAAGCCAAAACAAGGGGACGTCAAAACATGGAGACGCCGCGGCAAACCCGGGAAGGATTCAGGAAGGATCGGAGTAACGCTTTAACGCACTGGCCTGATCTTTTTCCGCCAGCCATTGCAGCTTTTGCGCGATTTTCTGTTCAAGCCCACGGTTCTCGGGGAAGTAATAACGGGTATCCGCCAGCTCTTCCGGGAAGTAGTTCTCACCGGCAGCATAAGCATCCGGCTCATCGTGGGCATAACGATACTCCTGACCAAAGCCCATCTCTTTCATCAGCTTGGTCGGGGCATTTCTCAGATGCACCGGCACATCATAATTACCGGATTCCGCTACATGAGCACGAGCCTGATTGTAGGCTTTATAGGCAGCATTACTTTTCGGTGCGGATGCCAGATAGAGAATCACCTGCGCGACCGCAAGCTCCCCTTCCGGACTGCCAAGACGCTCCTGCACATCCCAGGCATTGAGACACAGCTGCAAAGCGCGGGGATCAGCATTACCGATCTCTTCACTGGCCATACGTACCACCCGTCGGGCGATATAGAGGGGATCACAGCCGCCATCCAGCATACGGCAGAACCAGTAAAGCGCTGCATCCGGTGCGGAACCCCGAACCGATTTGTGCAGGGCGGAGATCTGCTCGTAAAACAGATCCCCGCCTTTATCCATGCGGCGGGTACTTTCTGCCAGAACCTCAGACATCACCTGACTGTTAATACGGCGACCGTCCGGCGCATCTTCCGCCAGATCAGAGGCGACCTCCAGCAGGTTCAGCGCACGGCGGGCATCACCGTCAGCCGCTTTGGCCAGTAGCTGCAGATGCTCATCATCCACCAGAAGATTCTGTTCACCCAGTCCCCGTTCCGTATCGGTCACCGCATGACGTAACACTCCTACCAGATCGTCAGGCTCAAGGCTGCGCAAGACATAAACACGGGCACGGGACAGCAGTGCGTTGTTCAGTTCAAAGGAGGGGTTTTCTGTGGTCGCACCCACAAAGATAAAGGTGCCATCTTCCACAAAAGGCAGAAAGGCATCCTGCTGGGATTTGTTAAAACGATGGACCTCGTCCACAAAGAGCAGCGTCTTTCCGCCATGGGCGCGGGTTTGCTGAGCGCGCTCAACGGCAGCCCGAATCTCTTTCACACCGGACAATACGGCGGAAATACTCTCAAAACGTGCCTTGGTCAGCTCTGCAATCAGACGCGCCAGTGTGGTTTTACCCACCCCCGGCGGCCCCCAGAAAATCATGGAGTGCAGCTGATCGCGCTCAATGGCTTGTCGCAGGGGCTTGTCAGGTGCCAGCAGGTGCTGCTGTCCGGAATATTCATCCAGCGTCTTAGGGCGCATCCGCGCCGCTAAGGGCTGCCACTTAGGCTGTTCCGCAAAAAGATCCATATCTTTATCTATCAGCCCGGCTTACTGCATGATGACATCAATGCCATCCGGTATCGCAAAGGTGAAACGATCTTCAGGCAGTTCAGGATTGAAACGGGTGGAAAAAAGCTCAATCGAAGTACGCTGCCCCAGACTGTCCGCCAGCAACAGGGACACCAGCTTGCCCTGAGAAAAATTCAGACGCAGCTCTTCAAACAGGGACTCCTGACCGGTTGGAATCAGCAAAAACTCTTTGAACTGCTTGCTGTCGCGAGTCAGTTTGATGGAGAAACGCTCTTCAATCGAACCGATATCACCACTCAGCAGCATTGCAGGGGTTCGGTTTTGTGCCGGATTGACCTGCTGAACCGTTACCTGTTCCAGGTCCGGATCGTAGAGCCAAAGCGTTTCACCATCCGAGACTACGGTTTGCGGGAAGGGATTTTCAGTTTCCCAGTAAAACTTTCCGGGACGCGCCAGACTCAGATGGCCGGACACCTCCTGCAGACGGCTGCCTTTGGCATCAAGAATGCGCTGCTGAAAATCCGCATCAAGACTTTTCATATTGCCCAGCAACTGACCCAGCTGGCTTGCAGCTGATGCCGGTGCTGCCTGAGCGGTCAGCGAAAAAACAAACACACTGGCCAACGCCAGAAAAAAACCGATAAAACGTTGCATAGCATTCCTTAAAATAAGATCCACATTCCCTGCCTGAGCAGGGATCAGTCCTGAGGCTGGCTTGGCGGAGCCAGCACTTCCCGCTGACCATTACTGCCCATGCCTGATACCACACCGGCAGCTTCCATTGACTCCACCAGACGAGCCGCCCGGTTGTAGCCAATCTTAAAACGGCGCTGAATGCCTGAGGCAGAAACCCGTCGGGTTTCGGTAATAAACTCAACCACTTCATCGTAGAGGGCATCCCGGTCTTCATCACCGGAGTCTGCGCCGCCACCTTCAGATGGGACACCGTTTTCTTCCCATCCGTTCAAAATACTGTCGACATAGTCCGGTGCACCCCGGCGCTTCCAGTTCTCCACCACCCGATGCACTTCGTCATCATCAACAAAAGCGCCGTGCACACGAATCGGCATAGCGGTTCCCGGCGGCAGATAGAGCATATCACCGTGCCCCAGCAGCTGCTCCGCGCCCCCCTGATCGAGAATAGTGCGGGAGTCGATCTTGGAGGATACCTGAAACGCAATACGGGTCGGGATATTGGCCTTGATCAGACCGGTAATTACATCAACGGAAGGACGCTGGGTCGCCAGAATCAGGTGAATACCCGCCGCACGGGCTTTCTGCGCCAGACGGGCGATCAGCTCTTCCACCTTTTTGCCGACGATCATCATCATGTCCGCAAACTCATCGATCACGACCACAATAAACGGTAGCTTTTCCAATGTTGGCGGCGCTTCACCCTGTTCAGGCTTAGCGGTCGGATCGGCAACCCGGGCCCCCTGGGCAGCGGCTTCATCCAGCTTACTGTTAAAGCCTGCGATATTACGCACGCCCATAGCCGCCATCAGCTTGTAGCGACGCTCCATCTCGGCCACACACCAACGCAGGGCATTGGCCGCGTCTTTCATATCGGTAACAACCGGTGTCAGCAGATGCGGAATACCGTCGTACACCGACAGTTCCAGCATCTTAGGGTCTACCATAATCAAACGTAGTTCTTCCGGTGTGCCCTTAAAGAGCATGCTGAGCAGCATGGCGTTCACACCCACCGACTTACCGGAACCGGTTGTACCTGCCACCAGCAGGTGGGGCATCTTAGCCAGATTCGCCACCACCGGCTGACCGGCAATATCATCACCCAGAGCCAGCGTTAACGGTGAGTCCGATTTGGAATAGGAGGGATGATTCAGCACCTTATGCAGACGAATCATCGCCCGGTTCTGGTTCGGAATCTCAATACCGACGGAAGACTTACCGGCGATCACTTCCACGACACGCACACTGGTCACCGCCAGCGCACGGGCCAGATCCGTCGCCAGATTGGTAATCTTGCTGGCCTTAACCCCTGCTGCGGGCTGAATCTCGAAACGGGTAATCACAGGTCCCGGATGTACATCCACCACCTGAGCCACCACGTTGAACTCTTTAAGGCGCACCTCAAGCAGTTCCGACATGGTCTGCAGCTGCTCTGGGGTGTAGCTCGGTTTATTAAAGTTATCGCCCTGAGTCAGCAGATCAATAGAGGGTTTATCACCGGTGATCTCGCCAACAGGCGTCGTATCCGGTTTCTGAAAACGGGCAACACTCCAGATTTCGCCATCCTCTGTGGTCTGGGTCACAGCAGCCAGACGCTCTTCCATTGTCGGTTCATCAGACTGAGGAGCGTCATCCCACGGGGCAACTTCGGCAGCAGCGGCGGTTACCGCTGGTTCAGCAACCGATACCGGTAAATGATCCGATACGGACTGATGTTCCGGTTGAACCGGACGCTCAGACTCAAACTGAGGCGCATCGGCAACCGGCATAGCGGACATTTGATCTGCGGCTTGCGGCGCTGCCGCGCCTCCAAAGGCCTGCTGCAGAGAAGGCGAAATATCCAATCGAGGTTCAGATGGATCCAGGCGGTCATCAGGATCAGCGGTCAGCGGAGCCCCCAGTGAGAGCGCAGGTTCTACCCTTTCCTGAACGGGGCTTCGGCGATCAGCCTTGCCATCATTACGGCTAAACAGTGGCGGCAACACCGGCAGGTTCTGCAGGAAACGCTTATACCAGGGCGCTGGCGGCTGATCGGCATAAGTGTCCCGATCATCATCCGGCGATGCAAATTCAGCACCCTTGTCAGGAGCGACTTGGGCATCATAAGCCTCACGAACCGGCGCAAAAAATGCGTCATTATCACCAGACGCCGGTGGAATCTGAGCCGGAGCAGGCTGTTTCTGATAGCGATCGCTGTAGAGCTGATCACCGGAGGGCGCAGAAAACTGCTCCGGTAATCCGGCACTGGAATCCTGCGCTTCTTTCTTCAGCCATTGATAAACCCGACGCGCACCAGCATCTGCATAGAAGCCGACGGTATCGATGATCAGTAACCAGGACCATCCGGTTAACAGGGAAAAACCTATCATCCAGAGCGCCAGCATCATCAGGGTGGCGCCCATCAATCCAAGGCTCGCCAACAACAGACTGGTAAAGGCTTCGCCCACTATGCCGCCGGGACCACTGGGCAGAGGGCTTTCGGGATTGTAGAAGTGGAGACTCGCCAGCGTCGCATTAGCGCAGATCCAGACGACAAACCCCAGAAAACGCAGCCCCAGAGCCGCGCCATCCAACTGCTGACGACCGATATAGATCCGGTGGGCAGCGTAATAGATCATCACCAACGGGAAGAGATAAGCCGAGTATCCGGTCAGGCTTAACAAAAGATCTGACGTATAAGCCCCAAAACGGCCCATCAGATTTTCCGGGATGCCCGTGCTCTGGCTGCGGGACCAGCCGCCATCTGCCGCATCAAAACTGATCAGCGCGAGTACCAGAAAGCTGCAGAGCGCCAGAATCAGAATAACAACCCCTTCACGGGCTCCTTTCCGAATGCGCTCAGCAAGCTCCTGCCCCAGTTCAGGCTTAGTGCCTGCCTCAAGCTGCTGATTCGATTCAGGTTGTTGGTCGGTTGTCATGAAACTCTTACCCTATTGAATTGTGCCCTTATAATACCTGAGCAAAGTGATAAGCAAAACGAGGGCTGACGATTTCCTCCACCTCAATGCGGTGGAATGAGACACAGCCTTCAGAACTGATTGATGAGCCGTAACTATGATAGAGCTGCCCTGGCTAGACCCTGAGCAACCACCGCTGTTTCCCCCTGTCACCCAGGCTCTGGATGATCCTCCGGGAATCCTCGCCTTTGGCGGCCAACTGACGGCTCCCTGGCTGCTGGAAGCCTACCGCCGGGGTATCTTCCCCTGGTTTAATCCGGGGGAACCGATTCTCTGGTGGTCACCGGATCCGCGCATGGTGATTCTGCCGGAGAACTTCAAAGTCCGGCGCAGCCTGAAAAAGACCATCCGCAAGCAACTTTATGAGATCACCTTTGATCAGGCCTTCGATCGGGTGCTGGATGGCTGTGCTGCTGCCCGCAACTATACCGATGAAACCTGGATTACCCCGGAAATGCGTACTGCCTATCTGGGACTGCATCACGATGGCTATGCACACTCTGTTGAAGCCTGGCAGGATGGCGAGCTGGTCGGCGGGCTTTACGGCGTTGCCATCGGCAAACTATTCTGCGGTGAATCGATGTTTGCCCGGGCGACCGATGCCTCCAAGGTAGCCTTTGTGCATCTGGTGGAACAACTTAAAGCCTGGGGGTTTGAGCTGATCGATTGTCAGGTTTACACTGACCATCTGGCGAGTTTTGGCGCAGAAGAGATCGAAAGAGCGCGTTTTCTTGACTATCTTAAACTGTATGCCGCCGCACCAATGCCGGTGGGACACTGGTCACTTGAACAACGGATTAAGGAATCTGTGCTTTGAGTAGCGATGCACCCTTTATAGAGCCACAGCTGCGCTTTTATATGACAGTCCCCCATGACTGCAGCTATCTGGCAGACCATACAGCAACAACCTTATTTCTTGATCCCGAGCAGCCCGTCAATCAGCAGGTGTATGACCTGCTGACACTGGTGGGCTTCCGGAGAAGCGGAAAACATCTGTACCGCCCTAACTGCAAAGGCTGCAACGCCTGCATCTCGGTTCGGGTACCGACAGAAGAGTTTCAGCTTAAACGTAAGCACCGTAAAACCCTGAACCGGAACAGAGACCTCAGCGCCCGCATTATGCCCGCGCATTTTGTGCAGGAGCATTACGATCTGTATGAGCGCTACATTCACGAGCGCCACGCCGATGGTGATATGTTCCCGCCGTCAGAGGAGCAGTACACCTCCTTTCTGACCTCTGACAAACACTTCTCCCATCTGGTGGAGTTTCGTGATGCAGAGGGGCAGCTTGTCGCTGTTTCAGCCATGGACACCCTGAGTCATGGTGTTTCCGCGATTTACACTTTCTACACACCGGATCAACCCCGACGCTCTCTCGGCGTTTACGTGGTACTCTGGCTGATTCTGCATGCACGCTATCACCACCTGCCCTATGTTTATCTGGGATACTGGATCGAAAGCTGCCAGAAAATGAGCTACAAAACCGAGTACCAACCCCTTGAGCAGCTCAGAGACAATCACTGGCATCCCCTGCAGCTACCGGATGAATCATCGGATAGCATGTTGTAAGAAAACGCTCACACAAAGCCGGTATTTTCAGACTCTGGCTCAGCGTTGTCAGCGACCGCCGGAAGCCCTTCGCGCGTTAATTTCAGCTTTTTTGCCGGGAACTTTTGATTAGCCCGTCAAAATAGGGCAAAATACGCGCGCTTATTTTGTGTGTGGCGTCATCTGATTTACACCGAGCCCATTGACACTAAACTGAGCCTGTATCGAGCCAAGCTCGTACACCGCTAAGTGGTGTAGCACCAAATGATTCGTACCCGTCACTCCGATCAAACGAGGCCTGCCAGGTCAAACGGAGTGCGGTTTTAGACAGCAGAAGAACCCGAGGTAATTCCTGCATGGCAAAAGAAGATTCTATTGAAATGGAAGGCACCGTGGTCGACACGCTGCCCAACACTATGTTCCGCGTTGAGCTGGAAAACGGTCACATCGTAACAGCTCACATCTCCGGTAAAATGCGCAAAAACTACATCCGCATTCTGACTGGCGATAAAGTAAAAGTGGAACTGACTCCATACGACCTGTCTAAAGGCCGTATCGTATACCGCGCCCGTTAATAACGGAGCCTCCCGCCAGGAGGTAGCGATATAGTTTCTGAAAAAGCCCGATACTCTTCTGAATCATCAGAAAAGTATCGGGCTTTTTTGGCTGTCTGCTATTTAGAAATGACCTGCTGCTCAGAAGCCACCTGTTACTCAGAAGCAACCTGCCAATTAGAAAAACAGCCACACCGCAAAGCACCTCGGTATAGAACAGACATAAAAAAACCCTGCCGGAGCAGGGTTTTCTTTCGGGACTGCCGATTCAGCCAGCCCACAGCCAGATGGTTAAAGCCTCAGGCCGCTTCACCGGCTTTTTCAGCTTCCAGTACAATCTCGCCGTTTTCATCCAGCGAAACATGCACTTCACCACCACCGGATTCAGCCAGATCACCAAACAGGATAATCTCTGCCAGCGGTTTCTTGATCTTCTCCTGAATCAGGCGAGCCATCGGACGGGCACCCATTTCAGGATCATAACCGTTCTCCGCCAACCAGTTTTTAGCATCGTCTTCCAGCACCAGCTGTACTTTCTTCTCATCCAGCTGCGCCTGCAGTTCCACCAGGAACTTATCAACCACATTGCGGATCATCTCGAAGTTCAGTGCAGAGAACTGAATAATGCCATCCAGACGGTTACGGAATTCCGGAGTGAAGGTCTTACGAATCACCTCCATACCGTCCGTGCTGTGATCCTGATTAGCAAAACCGATGGAACGACGGCTGATCGCCTCAGCACCGGCATTGGTGGTCATAATCAGAATAACGTTACGGAAGTCCGCTTTACGGCCATTGTTATCAGTCAGCGTACCGTGATCCATCACCTGCAGCAGCAGGTTAAAGACTTCCGGATGTGCTTTCTCGATCTCATCCAGCAGCAGAACACAGTGCGGATTCTTGGTGATCGCTTCCGTCAGCAGACCGCCCTGGTCATAACCAACATAACCCGGAGGTGCACCGATCAGACGGGAGACCGTGTGGCGCTCCATATACTCAGACATATCAAAGCGAACCAGCTCGATACCCATGATGTGCGCCAGCTGCTTACTCACCTCGGTCTTACCCACACCGGTCGGACCAGCAAACAGGAAGGAACCGATCGGTTTCTCCGGTGCTTTCAGACCGGCACGGGACAGCTTGATCGCATTAGACATAGAGGTGATAGCATCGTCCTGACCGAATACCAGCATCTGCAGATTTTTCTCCAGATCCTTAAGCACTTTCTTGTCAGAAGTGGTGACACTCTTCGGCGGAATACGGGCGATCTTAGCGACAACCGCTTCAACCTGTTCCACATCGATGGTATCAACACGATCCTCTTCCGCCAGCAGACGCTGATAGGCACCGGCTTCATCGATCACATCAATCGCTTTATCCGGCATGTGACGGTCATTGATATAACGCTCAGCCAGCGTTGCCGCCGCTTCCAGAGCCTCATTAGTGTACTTGAGATCGTGATGTTTCTCGAAGCGGCTACGCAGCCCCTTCAGGATCTCAATGGTGTCATCCACATTCGGCTCCATCACATCCACTTTCTGGAAACGACGGGCCAGAGCACGATCTTTCTCGAAGATGCCACGGAACTCCTGGAACGTGGTAGAACCGATACAACGGATCTCACCGGAACTCAGCAGCGGTTTCAGCAGGTTAGACGCATCCATCACACCACCGGACGCCGCGCCGGCACCGATAATGGTATGAATCTCATCGATAAACAGAATCGCATGGGGCTGTTTTTTCAGCTCACCAAGCAGAGCCTTAAGACGCTTCTCGAAGTCGCCGCGGTATTTGGTTCCAGCCAGCAGAGCGCCCATATCCAGGGAGTAAACCACGCTTTCACCGATCACATCCGGCACTTCGCCATCAATAATGCGCTTGGCCAGACCTTCAGCGATAGCGGTTTTACCGACACCAGCTTCACCCACCAGCAGCGGGTTGTTTTTACGGCGACGAGCCAGAATCTGAATCACGCGCTCAACTTCATGCTCGCGACCCACCAGCGGGTCGATACGACCAAGACGAGCCTGTTCGTTCAGGTTGGTGGAGTATCCGGTCAGAGGATTATTCGCACTACCTTCCTGCGCACCATCTTCAGACTCTTCATGATGCTGATCCTGCTCCATCGGAGCTTCGTGACCAGCAACCTTGGAAATACCGTGGGAGATATAATTGACCGCATCAACACGAGCTACATTCTGCTGACGCAGGAAGTAAACCGCCTGACTTTCCTGCTCGCTGAAAATAGCAACCAGTACGTTAGCGCCGGTGACTTCGCTTTTACCGGAAGACTGTACATGGAAGACCGCACGCTGCAGCACACGCTGAAAACCCAAAGTTGGTTGGGTTTCGCGCTCCAGCTGGTCATCGGGGATAAGCGGCGTTGTCGAGTTGATAAAGTCCTGCAACTCGATACGCAGTTTGTTCATATTGGCACCGCAGGCCTGTAACACGCGTGCGGCAGAGTCATTATCAAGCAGCGCCAGCAACAGATGTTCGACTGTCATAAACTCATGGCGTTTGCTGCGAGCTACGGTGAAGGCACCGTTTAACGTTGATTCGAGGTCTTTGCTTAACATGGGACTACCCTCTCTTGCCGCTTTTTTATATCGGCCTTTTATGTCCGGGATCGGTTCCTGCTCCGGAAACGATTCCGGTATCAGCCCTTACAGCTTCAATCAGCCTGCTCAATATCACACATTAATGGATGTTCATGTTCTCTTGAGCACTGATTTACCTGGGCGCATTTGGTTTCAGCAATATCCCTGGTAAATATTCCGCACACCCCCTTGCCCTGGGTATGTACTGCCAGCATGACTTGCGTGGCTTTCTCCTCATCCATATTGAAAAACACCCTGAGGACTTCAACAACAAACTCCATCGGCGTGTAGTCATCGTTCAGCAACACCACTTTGTACATAGGAGGCCGCTGAAGTTCAGGTTTTGACGGAGCGACGGCCACTCCGCTGTCACCGTCGTGCTCATAAGGATCTGAGTGATCATCCTGGTTTACGATGGTGAAATATGGGTTTGCCATGGCGTACCGCTAATCCTCTATTTTTAAGTTTAGTTTAAAGCGCGCTTTAGCTAAAAAATAAGCACAGATTTGATCAAACTCAAGTTTATAAATCGGCCAACAGAAGAAAAATCTCACTTTTTATGTCAGCCGGACAATGTCATCAATTTGTGCTGACCCGCAAAGGCTGAGATTTATTCAGCGATCTCATCGGTTACGACTGACATCCGGGCAAAGCACTTGTTTCTATATATATGGGGCTAATAACCTACTTATAAACTAAGAATAATTAAAAATTCCGGAAACACAACGCAAAGCGATGCTTAACGCCTTATTTTTTCAGGACTTTACCTGAGCTCACCAAACAGCAAACTGCTTTAACCTGTCATCGTCGGGCGAGTATGGTTATTATGCTGCGCTTTGCCATGGCGGCGTCAGATCAGCACACCGCTTTATACCCGCAAGATGTTTTACTCTGCCAAACGTAAAAAGGATCATCAGTAGCCATGAGCCGACTTATTCTGCTTAACAAGCCCTTTCAGGTTTTATCTCAATTCACCGATTCCGAAGGGCGGAGCACGCTGGCAGACTTTATTACCGAACCCGGAATTTATCCTGCCGGGCGACTGGATTACGACTCCGAAGGCTTACTGCTGCTTACCGACGATGGCCAGCTGCAACACCGTATCGCCTCTCCGGAGATGAAACTCCCTAAAACCTATGTCATTCAGGTTGAAGGCGATATCACCGATGAAGCATTGCAGCAGCTGCGTAAAGGGGTCGAGCTGAAAGACGGCATGACCCGACCGGCTAAGGCACGAAAAATCAGCGATCCGGGATTTCCGGAGCGAAACCCGCCGGTTCGTAAACGCCAGAGCATTCCGACATCCTGGGTTGAACTGGTCATCAGCGAAGGCCGCAATCGTCAGGTTCGCCGCATGAGTGCCGCCGTGGGCTTCCCGACACTGCGACTGGTGCGCACCCGAATCGGCAACTGGACACTGGATGGCCTGAACAGCGGTGAGAACAGGGAGCTGGAGGTTAACCTTCCCGTCGCACCCAAGGCTGCGGTAAAGCGCAAACCCAAGACCACACCACGAAAAAACAACGCAAAAGGCAGCCAGACTGGAAAAAGCGATAACCGCCCCAACCTTTCAGGTAAAGAGCGCCCCGGGCAAAACAAACGATCACGTAAACCCCGCCGCTAAATCCGTTTGGAATTCTTACAGCTGATAAGAACCCGCTGGCAAGAACTCAAGAGAAACCGTTTAAGGATCACCATGCTGTCACGTGATGATGTCTGGAAACCCAACTGTACCGTTGCCACCGTTGTTGTAAAAAAAGAGGCTGAAACCGGAGAAGAGCGCTTCCTTCTGGTAGAAGAATGGAGTCAGGGCCGAAAAGTTCTCAATCAACCGGCAGGCCACATCGAAAAAGATGAGAGCCTGATCGATGCCGCTATCCGGGAAACTCTGGAAGAAACCCGCTGGGATGTGCGCATCACCGCCTACATGGGCCTCTACATCAACAAGGCCTCTGAGCGACTCACTTATCACCGACACTGCTTTATTGCCGAGCCACTGAACCATAACCCGGAGGCAGAGCTGGATGATGGCATCGAGGATGCCCACTGGATGAGCTGGGATGAGCTACAACAGCAGCAGGACAAGATGCGCAGTGAAGCCGTGCTGAAATGCTTTGAGGATTATCGGCAGGGAAAACGCTACCCCTTAGAGCTGATCACCGATTTTAATCATCCGACCGCATAAAATCGCCGGATATCAGCCGTCGGACTTTAACTGCGCCAGCGGATAACATCCGTTATAATCCACTGGCTCGTCATGAGGCGACACCGGATCAAACGGCTTGCCTCAGACTCCGCCAGCCAAAACACCGAATACTCGATAGCGAAAAATCATGCCAAACAGTCAAAACGCTCCAGACGTTCAATCAGCAAACAGCAATACCGCCACCGACAACAGCCAGATAAAGGTGATCGTCGGTATGTCCGGCGGTGTCGATTCCTCCGTTTCTGCAGTACTGCTGATGCAACAGGGCTATCAGGTTGAAGGCCTGTTTATGAAAAACTGGGACGAAGACGACGGCACCGAATACTGCACCGCCAAGGAAGATCTGGCTGATGCTCAGGCGGTTTGCGACCGTATCGGCATCAAGCTGCACAAAGCCAATTTTGCTGCTGAATACTGGGACAACGTCTTTGAGCACTTCCTTGAAGAATACAAAGCCGGCCGCACCCCAAACCCGGATATTCTGTGTAATAAAGAGATCAAGTTTAAAGCTTTTCTGGAATACGCTGAGGCGCTGGGTGCTGACCTGATCGCCACCGGCCACTATGTACGTCGCGGCGAGCAGGATGGCAAAGCCACCTTGCTGAAAGGTCTGGATAACAACAAAGACCAGAGCTACTTCCTGCATGCGGTTGGCCATAACGAGATCGGTAAAACCCTGTTCCCGGTGGGCGAGATCGAAAAACCGGAAGTACGCCGTATCGCTGAAGAGAACGACCTGATCACCGCCCGTAAAAAAGACAGCACAGGTATCTGCTTTATCGGCGAACGCCGCTTTAAAGATTTTCTGCAGCAATACCTGCCCGCTCAACCTGGCACCATTACCACACCGGATGGTGATGTGATCGGCAAACACAGCGGCCTGATGTACTACACGATCGGGCAGCGTCAGGGGCTGGGGATTGGCGGCCTGAAAGATTACTCTGAAGATCCGTGGTTTGTGGCCGAGAAAGATCTGGATAACAATATTCTGATCGCCGTGCAGGGCACCGACCACCCATTACTGTTCAGCCGTGGTCTTAAAACAGAAAGCGTTGACTGGGTTGCGCACCAGCCACCGGTTGATGGCGAATTTAAATGCCGGGCCAAAACCCGTTATCGCCAGGAAGATCAGGCCTGTACCGTGAAACCTTTAGGCGACAATGAGTTCGAAGTGATCTTCGATGAACCGCAACGCGCGGTGACACCGGGTCAGTCCGTGGTCTTCTATCTTGATGACATCTGCCTTGGCGGTGCCGTGATTGAAAGAACCTGGCGCGATTAAGCCCATTGATCGCTGAATTTTGCTCCCGAACTATCTGATGACAGGAATACAGAGACGATTATGAGTTCTACCCGACAGGATCAGGAACAGGCTTTAGCACTTGCCGGTGTTTTTCAGGCTGCCGCCCTTGTTCACCAGCTGGCCAACAAAGGCATGGTGGCACAGGACAGCTTTGAAACCAGCATCGGCAGTATTCTGGAAACCGATCCGGAAAATACGTTAGCGGTCTACGGCGGTTCTTCTCAGGGTATGAATCTTGGACTCAAGACCCTGCGCGGTTTTGTTAACAAGGATGCCGATACCTCGACTCACGTCCTGCGTTACGCCATGTCGATCCTCTATCTGGAAAAGCGCCTGCGCAAAGACAACCAGATGCTGAATGCCATCGGTCAGCGTCTGGAACAGGTTAAAATGCAGAGCCATCATTTCTCCAATACCCATGAGAATGTGATCGCCAGTATCGCCAGTCTTTATCAAGATACGATCAGCACCTTCTCATTCCGCATTCAGGTACAGGGTGAACCCAATATCCTGCGCCAGAACAGCAATGCCGAGAAAGTTCGCGCACTACTGTTTGCCGGTATCCGCTCTGCGATTCTCTGGCATCAGCTGGGTGGTCGTCGCTGGAAGCTTCTTCTGGGGCGTAAGAAAATCCTGCGGGCACTGGATGACGTCTCCCGACTGTAAAACGCTTTAAGGTGCATCAGATTAGAGAGCATCAGAAAACCCTCCCGGAAAAGGGCAGCATACAGGCTGCCCTTTTTCAGTTAACACACCGGTCTATCTCTATCAGCGACGACGACACGCCCCGTCAGCCCACCCGAAACCCATCGAAGTGCCAGAAACATTAGCGGTAGTCCTGTAATAAAATTCAGTTTCAGGTATGATTGCGCACTTCATGAAATCAGCTTATAGAGAGCAGTAACAAACATGCAGCTTTCCAGCCTTACCGCAATATCCCCCGTTGATGGCCGTTATGGCTCTAAGACCGCTGACCTGCGCCCTTGGGTGAGTGAATTTGGTCTGATCCGTGCCCGTGTTGAAGTTGAAATCCGCTGGTTACAGCGTCTGGCCGATCACGATCAAATCGCAGAAGTGCCTGCCCTGAGTGCAGACGCGAACCAGATTCTGAACGACCTGGTTGCTAACTTCAGCGAAGAAGATGCTCAGCGCATCAAAGAGATCGAACGTACCACCAACCACGATGTAAAAGCGGTTGAGTACTTCATCAAAGAACGTATCGAAGGCAACAGCGAACTGCTGGCAATTACAGAGTTTGTTCACTTCGCCTGTACATCAGAAGACATCAACAACCTGTCCCACGCCCTGATGCTGAAAGGCGCGCTGGACAATGTTGTACTGCCAACCATGAAAGAAGTGGTTGAAGCGATCCGCCAGCTGGCTATCGCCAACGCAGAACAGCCTATGTTGTCCCGTACCCACGGTCAGACAGCATCACCTACGACTCTGGGTAAAGAGATGGCCAACGTTGCCGCTCGCCTGCAGCGTCAGGTTAAACAGGTTGAAGCGGTTGAGCTGCTGGGCAAAATCAATGGTGCCGTTGGTAACTACAACGCTCACCTGTCGGCTTATCCGTCTATCGACTGGGCCGAAAATGCCAAAATCTTTGTGGAAAGCCTGGGTCTGACTTTCAACCCATACACCACTCAGATTGAGCCACACGACTATATCGCTGAACTGTTTGATGCGATCGCCCGCTACAACACCATTCTGATCGACTTTGATCGTGACGTTTGGGGTTATATCTCTCTGGGTTACTTCAAGCAGCGCACCATTGCCGGCGAAGTGGGTTCTTCCACCATGCCGCACAAGGTTAACCCGATCGACTTCGAAAACTCCGAAGGTAATCTGGGCATCGCCAACGCTATCATGCAGCATCTGGCCGCTAAACTGCCGATCTCCCGCTGGCAGCGCGACCTGACCGACTCTACCGTTCTGCGTAACCTGGGTGTTGGTTTTGGTCAGTCCCTGATCGCGTATCAGGCATCCCTGAAAGGTATCAGCAAACTGCAGACCAACGCAGAACGCCTGAATGCCGATCTGGAAAACAGCTGGGAAGTACTGGCTGAGCCGATTCAGACGGTTATGCGTCGTTACAACATCGAAAAACCATACGAGAAGCTGAAAGAGCTGACCCGTGGTAAAGCGATCACAAAAGAAACCCTGCAGGAATTTGTTCAGACTCTGGACATGCCACAGGAAGCGAAAGATGAGCTGATGCAGCTGACGCCGCACAACTACATCGGTAACGCGATCGATCAGGCAAAAGCGATCTAAACGGTTTTAACCGTTCGGCGCAGTTTTTTGCACGATCTGAAAAAGGCCCTGATATCTGTCAGGGCCTTTTTCTTTGTGAGCTGTTTTACTTAATGACATCGATTGCTCTCGTCAGCATCTTCATTCATCAGATTTTATTTCCGGAAAAACAAACATGTTACAACTCCCCGAAAGCCTGCTGGGCCATATCAGTTACGAAGAGTTCCTGCGGGATTACTGGCAGAAAAAGCCACTGTTCATTAAAAATGCGATCCCGGATTTTGAATCCCCCATTGATGAACATGAACTGGCAGGGCTGGCACTGGAAGAGCAGGTGGAATCCCGTCTGGTGATGGAAACCGGCCCGAACGGAGAAAAATGGCATCTGGAAAACGGCCCGTTTAAAGAAGAGCGCTTTAATGAACTGCCGGAAAGCCATTGGACACTGCTCGTTCAGGCGGTAGATCACTATATTCCGGAAGTTGCCGCCCTGATGGAAGCCTTTGACTTCATCCCCAGCTGGCGTGTCGATGACATCATGATCAGTTACGCGCCAAAAGAAGGCACCGTTGGCCCACACCTCGACTACTACGATGTGTTTCTTCTGCAGGCACAAGGCACCCGTCGCTGGCAGATCGGTGGTTTTGCTGATGATAAAACCCCGTTTATCCCGGATGTGCAGCTGCGTATTCTGCAGGAATTCGATGCCACAGAGACCTTTATCTGCGAACCGGGCGACCTTCTTTACCTGCCGCCACAACTAGCACACTACGGTGTCTCTCAGTCCGATGACTGCATGACCTGGTCTGTGGGTTTCCGCGCCCCCTCCGCTGATGAGATCATCACCTCTCTGGCGGATTATATTGGCGAATCCCTGTGTGAAGATGACCGCTATAAAGACCCGGATATCCAGCTACAGACCAACACCAGCGAAATTGGTGATGATGCTATCCGGCGGGTACAGGCCATTATTCAGGAAAAGCTTTCAGATAAAGCCACGATCAAAGCCTGGTTTGGCCGCTATATGACCCAACCCAAGTACCTGGATCAGCTGGTTCCGGCGGAAAAAGCACTGACACTGGCTGATATGGAGCAGGAAATCGCTCAGGGATTGGCAATTTGCCTGAGTGAAGGCAGCCGAATAGCCTTTTCCGAAGCCGAAAATGGCCTTTTACTCTTTGCAGATGGCGATGGATTTGACGTTTCCGCGACAGATCGCGAGGTAGTGGTCTTTCTTACTGAGCAAAAACACCTGACTCAAAGTGAATTATATTCATCTTCAAATGAATTTAAAGAAATAGTCCTTGAACTGATCAATCGCGGCACACTATATCTTAGTGACTAAACCATTGTTGACAGTCACGGTTTCTGAACCGTGACTGTCACTCAGTCCCTCAAAACTGAAAATCCCCGCCCCCGCTTAACAATCTGTAACAGCCCGCTATAAGTACCTATACGCCCTCTCCCCTCTTTTTAGCATCCGGTCTGAATTTTCAGACACGCTTCAGCCATCAAAGATTGTCGACAATCCCGCCAAATCAGGTGAAAACGTCAGGTCATCAAACGGTCATTTCTGAAAGTAAAACTACAACACTATTGCAGTGCAGCAGGTAAAAATCATTCAAACGGTAGTCAGACTACAGAAAACAATTTGTAGTGTAGTTACAACAAGTTATATAGCCCAAAGTAGCGTTTGCAAAGGGTTCGCAGCTTAGGGCATAGTAAAAACACACAAAACGACAAACACTCGTTTTAAGCGCCGGATGAATATTTCGGACACTTAAAACGCGAACTTGCCGAAGTGACGGAACAAAGAAAAAATTCTCTGTTTCTTAAAATCACAGGCACACAAGATGATCTGCTTCGACGGCACATCGAAGCGGAACGAAGGACACCCTAAACCTTCAGGCACAACGTTTCTCGCTTCTGGCGAATAACGATGAAGGTTCAAGGGAATAACCTAACAGGCACACTCTGTAGAGGAAAAAGCATGTCAACTTACAAACAAGACATCGACGCAGTAGCAACACTGAAAGAAACCAACGGTTCTCCTTGGGATGCAATCAACCCAGAATCTGCAGCTCGTATGCGCGCTCAGAACAAATTCAAAACCGGTCTGGACATCGCTAAGTACACTGCTGGCATCATGCGTCGCGACATGGCTGAGTTTGACAAAGACAAAACCAAATACACTCAGTCTCTGGGTTGCTGGCACGGTTTTGTTGGTCAACAGAAACTGATCTCTATTAAAAAGCACTTCGGTTCTACTGAGCGTAAATACCTGTACCTGTCTGGCTGGATGGTTGCAGCACTGCGTTCTGACTTCGGTCCTCTGCCTGACCAGTCTATGCACGAAAAAACAGTTGTAGCTGATCTGGTTGAAGAGCTGTACACCTTCCTGCGTCAGGCTGATGCTCGTGAACTGGGCGGTCTGTTCCGCGAACTGGACGCTGCGCGTCAGGCTGGCGACAGCAAGCTGGAAGCAGAAATCCAGAGCAAGATCGACAACCACGAAACTCACGTTGTACCGATCATTGCAGACATCGACGCTGGTTTCGGTAACGCTGAAGCGACTTACCTGCTGGCTAAGAAAATGATCGAAGCAGGTGCTTGTGCACTGCAGATCGAAAACCAGGTTGCTGACGAGAAGCAGTGTGGTCACCAGGACGGTAAAGTAACGGTTCCTCACGCTGACTTCCACGCGAAAATCCGCGCTCTGCGTTATGCCTTCCTGGAACTGGGCGTAGACGATGGTATCATCGTTGCACGTACTGACTCTGAAGGTGCTGGTCTGACTAAAGAGATCGCAGTTGTTCGTGAGCCAGGCGATCAGGGTGACGTTTACAACTCTTACCTGGATTGCGAAGAAGTTACTCCAGAGCAGACTTCTGAAGGTGATGTACTGATCAGCCGTAACGGTAAGCTGGTTCGTCCTAAGCGCCTGCCTTCCGGTCTGTACCAGTTCCGTCAGGGCACTGGCCACGAGCGTTGCGTATTTGACTGCATCGAAGCAATCAACGCCGGTGCTGACCTGCTGTGGATCGAGACTGCGGTACCTACCGTTCACGAAATCCGCGACATGATGAACGATGTACGTAAAGTACACCCGGATGCGAAGCTGGTTTACAACAACTCTCCATCTTTCAACTGGACGCTGAACTTCCGTCAGCAGACTTACGATGCATGGGTTGCTGAAGGTAAAGACGTATCTGAATACGATCGTGCTGACCTGATGAACGCTAAGTACGATGACTCTGAACTGTCTGCAGCTGCTGACGCTCGTGTACGTACCTTCCAGGCTGACTGTTCACGTGAAGCGAACGTATTCCACCACCTGATCACTCTGCCGACTTACCACACTACTGCACTGTCAGTAGACAACCTGGCTAAAGAGTACTTCGGTGACGCAGGTATGCTGGGCTACGTTGAAGGCGTACAGCGTAAAGAGATCCGTCAGGGTATCGCTTGTGTGAAACACCAGAACATGTCCGGTTCTGACATCGGTGACGATCACAAAGAATACTACGCTGGTGAGATGGCTCTGAAAGCTGGCGGTGCGAAAAACACCTCTAACCAGTTCAACTAAGCAGCCATTGCTGTTCAGTAAAACTGGATAAGGGAAGCACTCTGAATCAGATCATTCTGATTCAGAGACACCCTGGAAAAGGCGGCCCTTGTGAAAGGAGCCGC
Source organism: Oceanospirillum sp. (assembly GCA_048264105.1). Classification (GTDB taxonomy): domain Bacteria; phylum Pseudomonadota; class Gammaproteobacteria; order Pseudomonadales; family Halomonadaceae; genus Oceanospirillum. The sequence continues at coordinate 252,240 of JBLXDJ010000004.1, read as the reverse complement.
CTTTTTTATTATCTGATACCAATGCAACCCGTATTGGGACTTAAGCAATAACAGAACTGATTCCTGACAGACCCAACGGGTGTAACAGGAAGATCAGCACAAATAACACGACAGGATAGACAACGTTTTTTACGCTAGAATGGCAACCTGCTTTAACTGTAAAACGAGTAAGCGGTTCAACTTTTACAGATGATTTAACTTTTTACTGATGGCCTGACTATGACAACTGAAACACCAGCTTTTCTTAAAGATGCGAAAGATCTGTTAACCGAACAGGGGTTTGCCACAAGTAATATCTGGTACCACGGCACCTCATCTGCATTGGTCGATGCTATTCAGGCACAGGGACTGAAGCGCTCCGGCGACAAAGCTCTGAAAGAAGCGGCCAAAAAAACCATGGCGACCATTGGTGATGACCATTACACCGAAACCACTGAACCTGTATTTCTGACCCAAAGCAAAGAGCTGGCTTATTACTGGGCTCAACAGACGGTCAGAAACCGCAGCGTCCGTATAGAAGGCGACGAACAACCGGTTGTTCTGTCTGTGACACTACCGGATGATATCAATGCTGCAGTCAACCCGGATGTAGGCGCTGCAAGCCTTTTGATGGTGAAAGAAGGTGAAAACTATCTGGCCTTCCTTGCCTCTGTTTACGATACCAACAATCAGCCTGCACCATCCATTGATCTGATGAAAGCAGACCGTATGGACTACCTGAACCTTCTGGGCATGGCTTATATCGACCGGGATCTGCCAGCAGACTGCATTGACCTTGTGACGGCTTAATATCGCTCAGTCCCGTTCAGATCAGGCGAGCTTCGGCTCGCCTTTTTTTGTCGCCATACCTCAGGTAAAGAGACTACAAAACACCTGATAATCAAACCATTAGCAGCAAAACCCCCGCTCGACCGACGCCTTACCATCCACAAAATTCTCTGTAAAAATCCGCTAAAAGCCCCCTTCAACACCGGTTTTGTAAAAAATTTTCCCCAAATGACCTAAAATCAGGGGTTACTAGCCTTAAGTTGTAATTCTGCACCATATAAAAAGGCGATGTTTTTTAGTACAATCCAGCGCCAACAGACAGAATAAAACTCCTTCAGATCTGAGATGGCCACAAGCCATCTTGTGTTAGGTCTTTGGCTACACGCCATAACAATAGGGATAAAAATGACAACTCCAAATTCAGAGCAAAAAATCGTCTATACCCTCACAGATGAAGCACCGATGCTGGCAACTGGCTCTCTGTTGCCGATCGTTAGCTCCTTCACGGCAGCTGCGGGTATTAAAGTCGAAACCTCCAATATCTCAGTGGCATCTCGTATTCTGGCCGGCTTTGCTGACCGTCTGACCGACGAGCAGAAAAAAGAAGCGACCGATACTCTGGCTGAGCTGGGCGAGCTGACTAAAGACCCGTCCTGCAACCTGATCAAACTGCCTAACATTTCAGCGTCTATTCCTCAGCTGAAAGCTGCGATTGCTGAGCTGCAGTCTCAGGGCTACGATCTGCCGGACTACCCGGATGAAGCGACCACTGATGAAGAAAAAGACATTCAGGCTCGTTACTCCAAAGTACTGGGTAGTGCTGTAAACCCGGTTCTGCGTCAGGGTAACTCTGACCGTCGTGCACCTCCTGCTGTAAAAGCATTTGCCCGTAAATTCCCACACTCCATGGGCAAGTGGAGCATGGCCTCTCAGTCTCACGCTGACTACATGCGTGATGGCGATTTCTTCTCCAGCGAGCAGTCTGTAACCATGGACGCTGCTGACGAAGTACGTCTTGAGTTCGTTGATAAGAGCGGTAACGTTGAAGTTAAGAAAACTGTCGCTCTGGAAGAAGGCGAAGTTTTCGACAGCATGTTCATGAGCGCTAAAGCGCTGGACTCTTTCTTCGAGCGCACTCTGCAGGAGTGTAAAGAAGATGGCGTAATGTGGTCTCTGCACGTTAAAGCGACCATGATGAAAGTGTCTCACCCGATCGTATTCGGCCACGCGGTACGTGTTTTCTACCGTGAAGTGTTCGAAAAATATGGCGATCTGTTCGAGCAGCTGGGTGTTAACCCGAACAATGGTATGAACAGTGTTTATGACAAGATCAAAACACTGCCTCAGTCCCAGCAGGAAGAGATCGAAGAAGCGATCCACGCGTGCTACGAGCACCGTCCTGAAATGGCGATGGTTGATTCCGTTAAAGGCATCACCAACCTGCACATCCCAAGTGACGTAATTGTTGATGCGTCCATGCCTGCGATGATCCGTAACTCCGGCAAGATGTGGGGGCGCGATGGTAAGGTTAAAGACACTAAAGCAGTAATGCCTGAGTCTACTTATGCCCGTATCTACCAGGAGATGATCAACTTCTGCAAGACTAACGGTGCATTCGATCCGACCACTATGGGTTCTGTGCCTAACGTTGGTCTGATGGCGATGAAAGCTGAAGAATACGGCTCTCACGACAAGACGTTCGAAATGAATCAAGACGGTACTATGCGCGTTGTTAAATCCGACGGCACTGTACTGATGCAGCACGAAGTTGAGAAAGGCGACATCTGGCGTGCATGTCAGACTAAAGACGCTGCGGTTCGTGACTGGGTTAAACTGGCCGTGACCCGTTCACGTCAGTCTGATACTCCTGCAATTTTCTGGCTGGACGCTGAACGTGCTCACGACCGTCAACTGCGCCTGAAAGTTGAAAAGTATCTGAAAGAACATGACACCGAAGGCCTTGATCTGCGCATCATGGGTTACAGCCGTGCGATCCGTACCTCTATGGAGCGTATGATCCGTGGTAAAGATACTATCTCTGTATCCGGTAACGTACTGCGTGACTACCTGACTGACCTGTTCCCAATCATGGAGCTGGGTACGTCAGCTAAGATGCTGTCTATCGTTCCTATGCTGAACGGTGGTGGCATGTACGAGACTGGCGCAGGCGGTTCTGCACCTAAGCACGTACAGCAGGTTCAGGAAGAGAACCACCTGCGTTGGGACTCACTGGGTGAATTCCTGGCACTGGCTGTTTCTCTTGAAGAGATGGGCATCAAGAACGACAACCCGGACGCTAAGCTGATGGCTAAAGCTCTGGATGCTGCAACAGGTCAGCTGCTGGAAAACAACAAGTCACCTTCCCGTAAGGTTGGCGAGCTGGACAACCGTGGCAGCCACTTCTATCTGGCGATGTACTGGGCTCAGCACCTGGCAGACCAGACTGAGAACGCACCTCTGGCAGAGCGTTTTGCACCTCTGGCTAAAGCCCTGACGGAAAACGAAGAGAAGATCGTTACCGAACTGGCAGAAGCACAGGGCAAACCAGCAGATCTGGGCGGTTATTACCACCCTGATATGGAGAAAGTATTCTCTGTAATGCGTCCAAGTAAAACTCTGAACGATATTCTGGATTCTCTGTAATCGATATCGGAATGAGACGAGCTTAATGCTCAACAAAAACCCGGGCTTGCCCGGGTTTTTTTTATATCTGCTGTTTGTGTATCTGCCAAACCAGATAGCGTTCGTTAACGGCGGGTCGTAATATCTGCGCCACGCTCTCAAAGCAGAACCTGAACGCGCTTAATCAGAACAGCTTACCGAAACCAAGCAATAAACGATTCCAGCTCCTGCCCGCCTGCTCCAGCAGATCAGGCTCTGAATCACCGCAACTCTGATCAATCACCAGCGTCATCACACCTTTTTCCTGTGTCGTTGCATGACGAGGATAACTTCGGGCAATCAGGGCATCTTCTGTTTTATAGACCCAATAGCTTTTCCCCGGATCAACCGACATATAAGCCGATGAACCAAAGCGGGTATCCACTAAAAAGTGGTCAGCACCATCCACCAGAGATTCGCCAAAAGCGAACCAGGTCTCCGGCTTCAACTCATGCACACTGGGCTCTGCCACCTTCGCGGCATCAATAGCGCTAAAGCGGCCACTCAAACGATCCAGCACCACACGGGAGTCTGCACCCAAAAGCACGGCAATGCCTTTCCACTTCAGAAAGGCCGCATCCAGCTGCCACTGATCGCCCTGAATACGATAACGCTGCTGGGTACACTCAGGAAAACGGGTCACCGAGGCCAGATACCAGTTCTTACCCAGAGCCTCAAACTCCAGACGGGCAACCGGTTGCTCAGCATTAAAGCGCGAATAGACGTAAAAAGGCGCGATCAGAGACCAGAGCACCAACAAAACCAGCAACAGCGGCCACAATCGCCAAAGACGCAATAACCGGCCCGCAAATGATCTCTTTTTACCTGCTTTATTCGCCATAAAGATCCTTCTTATTCCTGTTTCACTCAGGGTACGCTCAATTCGGCTTCAGCAGACCAGTCGATTATTCACCGACCAGCCAGCGGACATCTGCTACACCTGTCTCGCCCAACAGGGCTTTTGCCAGCTCCGGCAGGCACTGCTGCAACTCTTCATCCAGCTGATACGGAGGGTTGATAATCAACATACCACTGCCGATCATGCCGAAGGTTTCACCTTCCTGAGCTTCACGACAGATCTCGGCAACCAGAATGCGGCGGATACCGCTGCGCTCAAAGCTATCCAGCATCATCTGACTTTTATCCGCGATAAGAACCGGATACCAGAGTGCAAAAATACCGGTCGACCAGCGTTTATAAGCCGCCGAGATGCTCTTGATCGCTTTACTGTAATCGGTCTTGATCTCGTAGGAAGGGTCCATCAGCACCACACCGCGACGAGGCTCCGGCGGCACAATCCCCGGCAGGCCTTCAAAACCATCACGATGATGAATCGCAGTATCCGGCCAGCGGGAGGCTTTGCGCTTTAACGTACTGGTTTCATTGTTGTGCAACTCCATCAGCTGCAACTTGTCACCGGCACGTTGGAAGTGATGAGCTATCGCCGGTGAACCGGGATAATGCGCCAGCACACCATCAGGGTTATACGCTTTGATCAGCTCCCGATAGCTCTCAGGCAGAGCAGGATGCTCCAGCACCTTTACAATACCTTCACTTGCTTCTCCGGTTTTTACCGCCTCATCGCTCAGCAAGTCATAATCAACACCCCCGGAGTGGGTATCGATATAGGAAAAAGGCTTGGCCTTTTTATGCATCGACTGAAAAATAAGCGCCATGGTTAAGTGCTTAATCACATCGGCATGGTTTCCCGCGTGGTAAGCGTGGCGGTAACTGAGCATAGAGAACCCTTTATATAGAAACAGTGAGAAGTGCAGGCAGACTGCAGAATGGCGCTATTGTAGCACTGGGTATTTTTTGCGCCTAACGCTGGCTTAAACACCTCTTATGAAGACCGCTCATCTTAAGCTGAAAATCACTGGCTTGACTCAGGAAAAGATAACTATATGATGCGCCTACGTTTTGGGCTGGGGAAACAGGTGAAAATCCTGCGCTGCCCCCGCAACGGTAAGTGGTTTTGCGTTTTTTACGCGAAATACAAGCCCGGTTACCAGCTCACAACGCTTCGGAGTTATTCCTGACTCCCGAGTATTTACGGTGTTGCGGAGGGCGACACCGGTGTAACTCACGCTTTCTCCTACCGGACATTGCCGCTGTTGCGCCTGCCCTCCCTCACGCTTATCTAATGCGCTGAGGATTGTGTTTTACCATGAAGAAAATTGTTCTGGCTGCCGCTGTTTCTGCCGCCCTATCTCCTGCTGCCTTTGCTGCAGATCCCATGACCATCGTGATTACTGCCAGTCGATATGAGCAAAATCTAAAAGATGTCGCCAGTAATACGACTGTTATTGAAAAAGAAGATATTCAGAAGTCTTCTGATCTAAATGAACTGCTCTCAAAACAAGCTGGTATCGCTATTGCCAGCAATGGCTTTATGGGTAAGACCAGCAGTATTTTTATGCGTGGTACTAACTCAGATCACACAGTTGTGCTTGTTGATGGCGTAAAGCTTAACTCTGCTACTACTGGTTCTGCGCCCATTCAACATATTGACCCAAGCAATATCGAAAGAATTGAGATTGTCCGTGGACCCAAATCAGCACTGTATGGTGCCAATGCCATCGGCGGCGTAATCAATATCATCACTAAAAAAGACGCCATAGGAGAAGGCTATAGTGTTAAAGCCTCTCGCGGCAGCTTTAACACTCAGTCGCAATCAGCCTCAGCCTTCATGAACTCTGATAAGGGCAAACTTAACCTGAGCGTATCCCGACTAAGGTCCGATGGTATTGATTCTCAGGTCAACGATAAGCACGATGAGAGTGATAAAGATGGCTATACCAATCAGACTTTTTCCGGCAATTTCACCCTGAACATCAGCAATAAGAGCACATTGGAAGTCAGCAGCTTCAACAGTTCAGGAATGACCGAATACGATGGTAAGAGCTACAACGAAACTCTGTTCGAACTAAATACTGCAGCGGCAAAATATGACTATCGTCTAGACAATATTACTCTCACAATGAAAGCTTCCCAGCTAACAAATCGATCAACCAGCTACAAAGATCAAACATCGAAGAGTGAGTACATCACTAATCGTAAAGAGATCAGCCCATCATTATTATTTGATAATGAAAAGTTAGTTTTCTTGGCAGGCGCAGAGTTCTCATCAGAAGAATATTCGGGTCACAGTTCAAACTCATTTGAAAAGCCTCTTCGAGAAAATGATGGCTACTTTATTGCACCCGAATATCAGATCAACTCAACAGTAAGGGTTGGAGGCTCATACAGAAGTGATAAATCAAATGCATACGGAACAAATAACACCAAAGGTGCAGAAGTTACATTTTCGCCATCTGATAAGAACATCATTACATTAAGCTACAAAGAAGGCTTCAAAGCGCCCACTTTCAATGACACAACAAACACGAGCATTAAGCCTGAAAAGAGTAAAGCTATAGAATTATCGAATCGGTATTCTACTGAGAACATCACCTTCACTACTGCTATCTACAAGCAAAAAGTAACAGACTTGATCGATTGGTATGAAGACTCCAGTGCAACATACGGGTACAGCAGTCGAAATATTGATGCTGAAATCCAAGGTATTGAAGCAGGGTTTGAACATCAGCTTAAAACCTTAAACTGGTATTTGAACACAACATTTTTAGAAGCAATTAATACAGCCATTGACGAACAGCTGGATCGCCGCCCTGAGTTCACGGCAACGCTTGGTGCTAGCAAACAGTTCGGCAAAACGACTATCAGCTCAGATATTCAGCACGTCGGTGAAAGAAATGACAATGACGGAGCCATCAAGCTAGATGCTTACCAACTGGTGAACCTAAAGGCTCAAACCAACGTAACTAAGTCATTCATTATTTCAGCCAAGCTGAACAACATATTCGATAAAGAATATGAGCTGGCCGACGGCTATAATCAGCCTGGCTTTAACGCTATGCTCGAAGCTGAAATGCGACTTTAAATCGAATCCCCACCGGAGACCCCATGACTGATCGTGATACCCGCCATAAAAAGGCGATGCAAAAACGCAAAGAGATCGTTGATGCCAAGGTTGCCAAGGCAACGGAAGAACGCGGCATCACTATTGTGATTACCGGCAACGGTAAGGGCAAAACCACATCAGCATGGGGCACGGTGGCCCGTAGCCTCGGCTACGGCTACAAGGTTGCAGTAACGCAGTTTATTAAAGGCACCTGGGATTGCGGTGAGCGCGATATCTTTGAAGGCAACCCGAACCTGACCGTCCATGTGATGGGCACCGGCTTTACCTGGGAAACTCAGGATCGTGAGCTGGATAAAAAAGCCTGCCGTGCGGCGTGGGAAAAGACCCTGCCGAATCTGAAGGATGAGAGTATTAAGCTGGTGGTGCTGGATGAGATCACCTACATGCTGAAATACGGTTATCTGGAGATTGAAGAGGTTCTGGATGCTCTGAAAGATCGTCCGAAGGATCAGTCCGTGATTCTGACCGGCCGTGCCGCGCACCGTGATCTGGTGGAATACGCCGATACCGTATCTGAAGTGCGTGATGAAAAACACGCCTTCAACGCCGGTATTAAGGCGCAGAAGGGAATCGACTGGTAAACCCGGCCCGATACCCAACAGCAAGAGAAGCCCGCAAGCCTATTCACTCGCGGGCTTCTCTTTTTTACACCCACAAATTTACACCTACAAAAAAGCCAGCCCTATAAATAAATCAGGACTGGCAATGCTCTAACGAGTCACACAGTTAAAACGCCGTATAGCAGCTCATTCAGTTACGTTGAGCCGCCTCCCTTCCCGCCGCAAAGGCGATCCGGTTTAACTCCACCAGCTTGTCTGATTTATGGGCAAAGCGCTTTAAGACACTCTCTTCCAGCACCGCCGTCTCAAAAGGCAGCTGCTCCGAAATCGCCCCCAGCATAATGGTATTGATCAGACGACGATCCCCCAGTTTGATCGCAATATGTCCGGCATCAAAGGCATGTACCTCGCGCTCGCCCCGGATATCCTCAATCGGATCATCGGGATACTGAAACAGCCCGGCACTGACCACCGGCGGCGACTGGCGATAGGTGTTCACCATCGCCACTCCACTGCCTTTAAGATGATTAATCCAGCGCAGCGCCTCTGCCGGCTCAAAGGCCACCAGAAGATCCGCCTCGCCCGAAGCGATAGAGGGCGAGTGAACCCGGGGTCCAAAACGAACATGGGAAGTCACCACGCCGCCCCGCTGCGCCATACCGGCCACTTCGGTTTTCTTTACATCCATACCCAGAAGCAATGCCGATTCAGCCAGAATATCCGCCGCCGTCATCACCCCTTGTCCGCCGATACCGGCCACTAAGATATTGGTAATCCCCTGAGCGCCCATCACTTCACCTCCACTGCCAGATTTTCAAGTTCCAGCCCCTCAGGAGCCTCATAACCGTTCGCCACCACAGAACCAGCCGGAACGATGGCATTCGGGGCGCAGGTATTCACACAGAGATTACAGCCCGTACAGGCACTGGTATCGATATCGACAAACGCCAACTCCTTCTCTTTACCATTGGGTTTCACCACCATCTCACGGCGGGTCACCAGAATGGCCGGACATCCCACATCCAGACAGTTACCACAGCCGGTGCAATCTTTCGCTTCCACCGTCAGCGGCTGCATCGCCTTGTAGCGCTCGGTCAGCACACAGGGCTGATTGGTGATAATGACCGATACATCATCGATCTTGGTTTCATCCCTCAGGGCTTTAAACAGGGTCGGCAACTCATAAGGATCAACCTGATGGATACGCTCTTTTTTCACCCCCAGGGCTTCCACCAGCTGCGGGAAGTTCACCTGAGCGGTCTGCTCGCCCTGCAGGTTAATACCACTGGATGGTGCGTTCTGGCCACCGGTCATACCCACGGCACGGTTATCCAGCAGCAGGATGGTCGCGTTGCCCTTGTTATAGGTCAGATCCAGCAACCCCTGCATCCCCATGTGCAGGAAGGTGGAATCACCGATCACCGCCACTACTTTTTTGTTGGCATCTTCCGGCTGGCGGCCTTTATCCAGCCCCATAGCAACGCCCATGGATGCGCCCATGCTGATACAGGTATCCAGTGCATTCCACGGATGCCCCGCCCCCAGGGTGTAGCAACCAATATCACCGGAGATATAGGTGTTCTTAACCTTAGACAGCGTGTAATAAACGCCCAGATGAGGACAGGCCACACACATGGTCGGTGGACGCGGAAACACCTCCTGCGCCGCTGCGATCAGTTCCGGCTTGGCGGTTTCAGATACCCCGGCCTTGCCTTCAATCGCCTGCTTCAGCACCTCTGGCGTCAGCTCACCCTGCTTAGGCAGAATCGACTTACCCTCCAGAGCAACCCCCTCTGCTTTCAGCTCTTTTTCCAGCAGAGGCTCAACTTCTTCCACAAGAATCAAACGCTGTACGCTCTGGCTGAAAGCTCTCACCTTTTCTAAGGGAACAGGATGGCTGAAGCCCAGCTTGAGCACCGGCGCATCAGGATAGGCCTCTTTTACATGCTGATAAGCCACACCTGATACCACAAAGCCCAGATCGGTGCGTTCCCCCGCCTCAACACGGTTCAGTGGCGAAACCTCGGCAGCCTGCGCCAGCGCTTCATCCCGCTGATGCATCAGAGGAATCCGGCCTTTGGCATTACCCGGCACCATCACCAGGCGTGCCGGATCTTTAACAAAGCCCTTTTTCGCTTCGGTTTCAGTGGCGGGCTGCAGCTGCAACGTACCTTTAACATGGCAGATACGGGTGGTTACCCGAACCAGTACCGGCACCTGAAACTGTTCCGACAACTCAAAGGCGGCACGGGTAAAATCGTAGGCTTCCTGAGTATCACTGGGCTCCAGAACCGGCAGATGGGCAAAACGTCCCCAGAAGCGGGAATCCTGCTCGTTTTGCGATGACGACAGGCCCACATCATCGGCCACCACAATCACCAGACCACCCACAGCACCGATCAGGGTTTGGGTCATCAGCGCATCCGATGCCACATTCAGCCCCACATGCTTCATGGCACATAAGGTGCGACTACCCGCCAATGAGGCACCGATAGCCACCTCAAGTGATACCTTTTCATTAATCGACCACTCAGAATATATATCAGGATATTGAGAGACATATTCCAGAATTTCGGTAGATGGTGTGCCGGGATAAGCAGCGGCGACTTTTACATTGGCATCCCGTGCCGCCAATGAAACCGCCTCATTGCCTGAGACAAAGAGTTTTTTATCGGTACTAACGGGGGTTCTGGCGTTCAATTCAGCAATCCTCAGTCAAGGGTTATCTCTATCAAGCTCTGCAATAAGCATTACAAAATGCTTAACCCGACTAAGTTTTCTGTATTATTTATTTGACGGGCTTAGCCATCCTAAAAGGAAGTTACCCAGCTATTGTTGACCCATATCAGACTTGCCTTATCTCAACAGGCGACAAAAGTGCTATTTATCGGCAAATTACGGCTTTAGTCGCACAAAAAAAGCGCCGCAGGGAAACCCTACGGCGCTTTTGTCAGCTCTGCTTTACAGCGTTTTAATATCCGGTATTAACGCGCTGCTTTCAGACTGTCAGCAATCAGGAACGCCAGCTCCAGCGACTGGTCCGCATTCAGACGCGGGTCGCAGAAGGTGTGGTAACGGTCACCCAGATCATCTTCAGTGATCTTAAAGCGGCCACCGATGCACTCGGTCACGTTACGACCGGTCATCTCAAGGTGAACACCACCGGCATGGGTGCCTTCGGCTTTATGAATCGCAAAGAAGCGGCTCACTTCACCCAGCACAGAATCCACATCTCGGGTTTTATAACCGGTGGATGCCTTGATCGTGTTGCCGTGCATCGGATCGCTGCTCCAGACCACATTGCGGCCTTCCGCTTCAACCTTACGGATCAGCGCGGGCAGGTGGTCGGCAATCTTATCGGCCCCCATACGCACGATCACGTTCATGCGACCGGCTTCGTTGTCCGGGTTGATCGCATCCAGCAGACGGATAAAGTCATCCGGGTCTGTGGTTGGACCTGCCTTCACACCGATCGGGTTTTTCACGCCACGGCAGTATTCCACATGAGCACCATCCAGCTGACGGGTACGATCCCCGATCCACAGCATGTGCGCCGAGCAGCCATACCAGTCGCCGGTCAGACTATCCTGACGGGTCAGCGCCTGCTCATAGGGCAGTAGCAGCGCTTCATGAGCGGTATAGAAACGGGTCTCGTTGATGCTTGGCGTATTCTGCGGGCTGATGCCACAAGCCTTCATAAAGGCCAGTGTTTCATCGATACGCTCTGCCAGATCGTGATAACGCTCCAGCGCCGGACTCTTCTCAACAAAGTCACGGTTCCACTGATGAACCTTATGCAGATCCGCCATACCACCACGGGAGAAGGCACGCAGCAGGTTCAGGGTTGATGCCGCCTGATTGTAGGCCTTAACCATACGGGCAGGGTCCGGCACACGGGCAGCTTCGGTGAAGGCGTTATCGTTGATAATGTCGCCACGGTAGGATGGCAGGGTCACACCATCGATGGTTTCAGTATCCGCAGAACGGGGCTTAGCAAACTGACCCGCCATACGACCCACTTTTACCACAGGGCTCTGGCCACCAAAGGTCAGCACCACCGCCATCTGCAGCAGCACCATAAAGGTGTCACGAATATGGTTAGCGGAGAACTCATCAAAGCTCTCGGCGCAGTCGCCACCCTGCAGCAAAAATGCACGGCCAGCGGCAACATCTGCCAGCTCGGCCTGCAGTTGGCGGGCTTCTCCGGCAAAAACCAGCGGCGGAAGTGCGGCCAGTTCCTGCTCAACATTCTGTAAGGCGACCTGATCCGGATAGTTCGGCATTTGTCGCGCGGTTTTCTCTCTCCAGGATGCCGGTGTCCAGATGGTATTACTCATAACGATTCCATTTCTCTGCATATATCGACCCGCCCTCAGACAAAACAGGCCAACCTTAGGGTAATGTGTAACAGTCTGATTATTCTGATGAATCCCTTTGACATTACTATGTCACCGCCGGAAGGGGAAGCCCGAAAGCCCTGATACAGAGCCTCAAAAGGCAAAAAAAGAGATCTGCCTCAGCCTATGGCCCGTAAGCACTCAAAAGGGATCTTATTTAGCGCACCAAAAGGACAAATAATAATAGCTGTCGCGAGGTACTCGTCATGCTGCTGAATCACCTGCCGGGCATGTTTACGCACCCGGAATCCGAATGGAAAGCGATCCGTAAAGAACACGCCAGCCCAACCCGAATCTATGTTGCCTATATTGGCCTGCTGGCTCTGATCGGCCCGGTCTGCGCCTATATCTCAACCACTCAGTTTGGCTGGCAGGTGGGTAGCGGCCCACTGACTAAACTCAGCGCTGCCAGCGCACTGCAACTAAACCTGCTGACCTATCTTGCCATTGTGGTTGGTGTCTTTGGCCTTGGCTGGATGATCGACTGGATGTCCAAAACCTACGGCAGCCAGCATGATGAACAGGCCGCCAACGGTATCGCACTGGCCGCCTACTCCAGCACACCTCTGATGCTGGCAGGCTTTGCCTCCCTCTACCCTGTGCCCTGGTTTAATATGCTGGCGTATCTGGCCGCTGCCGCTTATGCGGGCTACCTGATCTATAAAGGTCTGCCGAGCGTGCTGGGTATCGATCCGGATCGTGCCTTCTTCTTTAGCGGTGCGATTCTGACCATCGCCCTGGTTTATCTGGTGACCACCCGTGTCGGCACCGTGATTATCTGGAATCTTGGCTTTGCGCCGGAGTTTATCTACGGGTAAACGTCAGATCCGCTTTAAACAGTATCAGCCCCTTCGGAGAGATCCGAAGGGGCTGTTTGCGTTTTTACGGCAGCCTTCGTACTCTACGCGACTCTTTTCTGACCTGAACGATCCGTCAGAATCATCCCGTTAAAGCACAGGCACTTCACCACATGAAACATCGGCCAGCAAATACCGTTATCGTTCTGGATTTTGAGACCACAGGTTTATCACCCAATCAGGGTGACAGAGCGATTGAGATTGGTGCTGTGCGGGTGGAAAATGGCCGGATTACGGATCGCTTTCAGCGCCTGATGTACCCGAACCAGCGGATCAGTGGTTTTATCGAAAGCTATACCGGTATTACCAACCGGATGCTGCAGGATGCCGATCCGGCGGAACAGGTGATGGCGGAGTTTGCCGACTTTATCGAAGACTACAATCTCGTCGCGCACAACGCGTCTTTTGACAGCAAGTTTCTGATCAGCGAACTGGCCCGTATTGAGCAGCCCTGCAAACAACTGTTCGCCTGCTCCCTGTTGGTTGCCCGCCGTCTTTATCAGGATGCACCCAATCACAAACTGGGCACTCTGGTGCGCTTTAAAAATCTTCCTACGGATGGCACATTTCACCGCGCCCTGGCGGATGCAGAGATGACCACTGATCTCTGGCTGACAATGCTTGAGGATATGGAAAACCGTTACGGTATCGATCAGGCGGACTTCGCTTTGATGCAGAAACTGGGCAAAACCGCTAAAGGCAAGACAGATGAGTTTTTGCGGAAAACTGCAGCAACGGCCTGATTTCACCTATCTGCACCGGAAAAAACCATTGCCATGCTCTGTGTGGCAATGTCTTTCTAACTAGCGAATCAGCAGCTGATCCCGCCACTTCATCTCCAGCAGCGCCAAACCACCCACAAAGAGCAACAGCTCCTGCGGGATGTTATACCAAGCACTCAACCAGCCGGAGAAAGCGAGTATTAACACACACGCCAAAGCACCAGCAGAGCAGTCGATCCAGAGAAGGCTTTTAGAAAGGGTCATTAAGAGTGTAACGCCAATCTAAAGGGCGCCAATGGAGCGCCACGAAATTAGCGTCCATTTTGAGCGCCGTGTTCTGTTCATCTCTTTCCAGCAGACGCAAAAGCTATAGCTAAAAAAACAAATGATAAAAATGTAATAAAAGCACCCTTGATGGTTGTGCCACTGAATAAATAAATGCTCAAAATAGCCAGACATGCTGCAAAAATGACAAACACTATTCCTTGTATACTACGCCACCGATATATGTCTACCGGCCAAAATTTATCTACAACTGATGCTATTGGCACTGAAAACTTGCTCACAATAAGCAATAAAGGGACATAAATCACCAAGGCTATGAGCGCAAACGAACTTTGCACATAATTAGAGCCAATTTCGATATTCGGCAACAGATGGCCTACAAACCGAACATCACTAAGATAGACAATATTTTTGTTAAAAATATTTTTAAACATTGGCGGCATTAACAGCGCCATATATACGATAAAAAAGGTATAGAAATAAAAAACCACATTGAACACAAACAAGTTAAGCCTAGCTCGATTTTTTGCTCGCTCTTCATTCGGAAGTTCTGGTTCAATATATTCTGGCGCCTCAGTTGGTCCAGGAAACCAACTGGAGTTAGCTCTAAACAACTCAAATAGCAGCGCGGCTATAAGCCCCGAAATGACCCCATAGACAATATTTACAATTGCATCCATTATGATTCTTACTCCTTAAAGAACATTCGCTTGCCTAACCGGCCTAAAATAGCAGGTTAAAATGAGCAATGAAGGAGCTCAAGCCTACTGTTTTACGCCTCTATGCTGAAGCACTTGTTAGATTTCGATCGACTTTCCTAACACCATAAGTTCTTTAACCTTTCCATCAGAAAGCTCTCTCCTTGCGACCTTTTCCAATAATTGACATATTACTGACAAGTGCATGTGAGCAATATCCATTTGCTTTGATATGTCACTTAGCTCTTTGCGCATTTTCACTTGTCCAGATTCATCATGAATCGCAAAATTGTGAGTTTTGAAGAAGCTGTGAACTAGATAATTCCGCTTACTAAGAGCATCCGAGATTACTTCCTCTGATGATGAATCAAACTCTACAATCTTTCTAACTTGGCGTAATAAATTTCCTAGCGTTTTCCTGTCAACCTGATCAACTAGCTTTCTGTAACTTAATTTATCTGCAGACGAAATATTATTGCGATCAATCGTTAGTGAAATAAAAGACAAAACGACATTTCCCGCTTCTAGCTCCAACACTTGAGCTTTCTCTGCTGCCATACCAAAATCGGCGTAGAGTTGATGCAAGTTTCCAGAGTGATTCATAAAAAAACTACCATTTCAATCATAGGCATCCGCGTTTTGACGATTTCAAGATACCGTCAATAATTGAGGGAGGAGCCTGAATAGAAATGAAAATCCATTTTCTGATCTGACTGCTTCCCTGCCATACGCACCTGCGTTATTTCAAATTCCCGCGACCCGATGAGTCGAGGCAACATCCATAATTCTTTGATTCTGCAGACTATCCTAATCAAGCAAACCGGTAAACCAAGGCTCAGGTCTGGCCCCAGACCTAAAGCGCAAAAGCCGCCAATAGGGCAAACCCTATTGGCGGCTTGGCATTCAAACCTGCCCTGCTGGCAAAGCAGCAACACCTTACTTAGGAATCCCCACAGCTTTAAAACCATAAGATTGCAGGATGGTCTGGCCTGCCGGTGACAGAATATACATCGCCAGCTGAGATGCCTGTTTCGGTGCGCCATCGCGCACGATCAGACCGTAGTCTGCACCAACGGACAACTCCGCGGGTACAGAAACAATCTGCAGGTCTTTAACCTGTTTCTTCGCCAGTACCGCATTGGTGCAGTAGGTCAGGAAGACATCTGCTTTCTTCTCGCTCATCACCCAACCGTACTGGTTCAACCCTTTAGGTGCTTTGGCACTGTTAGGGCCGCCGGTCAGCTGCAGGGCTTTGAAAGAGAGCATTTCAAAGGAGCCGGATTTAACCTGTTCAGCTTTTTCAAACAGCTTCCACGCGTAGTCACCGCTTGGGTCTGCCTTCGGGGTAGAAGTCCCCACTTTCACGTTGTCATCCAACAGCGTTTCCAGCAGGTTCTCGCTGGTCAGGATCAGTTCAGGCTGCGCCAGTGCGCACAACTGATTACCGGCAAACATCACCACAGGGCTTCCCCATTGCTGTGAAGCCAGCTTGCGCGGGTGTGCCATATTGGCAGAAGCAAAAACATCCGGTTGCGCGCCCTTTTCAATGGCTTTGCGCAACAGGCCACTGGGGCCGAACTTGGTGTTTACGTCCGTTTTGTATTCTTTTTCGTAGGCAGCAACGACATCACCCATGGCGGCTTTAAGGCTGCCAGCGGCATGCAGGGTTAACGCATCAGAATGAGCAGGTAATGAGAACATAACGGATAAAGAAGCAACCAGAGTTGCAACACGTTTGCGGATAATCAAAAGAAACTCCTTAACAATTCAAACCTGACTGAGAATCAGGCAACAGGATTCTGCCGCATCAGTCAGGCACACATTCAGGAGGTCTTTGGTATGAAAGGGAGAGTTTCCGTCTCAACTCAGTCGCGTCCTGCGCACTGTCTGACCACGCGGTCAAAATTCGGCGCAATACTAACTGAAAAGCCCCCGATGCAGGTATCCGCATCGGGGGCTTTTTAGACTAAAACACTAGGGGTTAAATTGATCAGCCGCCCAGATAAGCCTTACGTACGTCTTCGTTCACCAGCAGGTTGTCACCGGTGTCTTCCAGTACGATCTTACCGTGTTCAATCACGTAACCACGGTCAGCCAGTTTTAGTGCCTGGTTTGCGTTCTGCTCCACCAGGAAGATGGTGGTGCCTTCATCACGCAGTTTTTCGATAATCTCGAAAATCTGGTTGATGATGATCGGCGCAAGACCCAGTGATGGCTCATCCAGAATCAGCAGCTCCGGATTGCTCATCAGGGCACGGCCAATGGCCAGCATCTGCTGCTCACCACCGGACATGGTGCCGGCACGCTGGCTGTAACGCTCCTGCAGGCGCGGGAAGAGTTCCAGTACGTGCGCCAGACGCTCGTCATAGTTGGTGTCGTTAAAGAAACCACCCATGGCGAGGTTTTCTTCCACGGTCATACCGGAGAAAACACGACGACCTTCCGGTACAACCGCAAGACCGGTACGCATGATCTCGGACGTTGCCTTCTGGGTGATATCTTCACCCTTCCAGGTCACGGTACCGGATGATGCACGGGGATCACCGCAGGCGGTCATCAGCAGGGTGGTTTTACCGGCACCGTTGGCACCAATCAGGGTAACAATCTCACCCTTTTCAACACTCAGGGATACGCCTTTCAGAGCCTCAATGGGACCGTAGTGCGTATGAACATTATCAAGTCTCAGCATTACTCTTCTCCCAGATAAGCTTTGATTACCTCAGGGTTACCCTGAATTTCAGCAGGTGTACCCGCTGCCAGAGGCTGACCCTGATTCACCACGTAGATCTGGTCGGAGATACCCATAACCAGCCCCATGTCGTGCTCAATCAGAAGAATAGAGATACCCTGCTCATCCCGCAGCTGCACGATAAGTTCATCCAGTGCTTTGGTTTCGTTCGGGTTAAGACCTGCCGCTGGCTCATCCAGCATCAGCAGTTTCGGCTCGGTCACCATGCAACGGGCGATCTCAAGACGGCGCTGCTGACCATAGGCCAGATAACCGGCTTCGCGGTTAGCAAATTCCAACAGACCCACACGCTCCAGCCAGTGTGCAGCACGATCCATCAGCTCCTGCTCACGCTTTTTAAAGCCAGAGGTCAGGAAGAAACCTTTCAGCAGGTTGTGCTCGGCATGCATATGCTGAGCAACCAGCAGGTTTTCAATCACGGTCATCTCTTTAAACAGACGCACGTTCTGGAAAGTACGCACCATGCCTTCACGGGCGATCAGATGGCCGGGCTTACCGCGCAACTCTTTACCACGGAAC
Source organism: Oceanospirillum sp. (assembly GCA_048264105.1). Lineage (GTDB taxonomy): Bacteria > Pseudomonadota > Gammaproteobacteria > Pseudomonadales > Halomonadaceae > Oceanospirillum. The sequence continues at coordinate 234,039 of JBLXDJ010000004.1, read as the reverse complement.
TCAACAGAACCCGCAGTCGGAATATAGAAACCACTGACACAGTTAAACACGGTGGTTTTACCGGCACCATTCGGGCCGATAACCGATACAATTTGCTTCTCTTTTACTTCAAGATCGACGCCGTTTACCGCCAGCAGGCCACCAAAGCGCATCGTCAAATCTTTTACTGTTAACAGATTATTAGTCACGTTTCAGCTCCAAATGCGGACGTTTCATCGGCAGCAGACCCTGTGGTCGCCAGATCATCATAAGCACCATCATCAGACCGAACAGCAGCATGCGGTATTCGTCAAACTCACGGGCCAGCTCAGGCAGAACCGTCATGGCGATGGCCGCCAGAATCACACCCAGCTGCGAGCCCATGCCACCCAGTACCACAATCGCCAGAATGATGGCGGATTCGATAAAGGTGAAGGATTCCGGACTGATAAAGCCCTGACGCGCGGCAAAGAAAGAACCGGCAAAACCCGCAAAAGAAGCACCAATGGTGAAGGCACCCAGTTTGATGGTGGTCGGGTTAAGACCCAGTGAACGACAGGCGATATCGTCTTCACGCAGGGCTTCCCAGGCACGACCGATCGGCATACGGATCAGACGGCGGATCACATACAGGGTGATCAGCACCAGCACCAGTGCCATCAGGTAGAGGAACATCACTTTGTATTCACTGCTGTAGCCAATACCGAAGAACTCATGGAAGGTGGTTGCACCCTCTTCTGACGGACGACGGCTGAACTCCAGACCGAACAGAGTCGGCTTAGGAATACGGGCGATACCGTTCGGGCCACCGGTCAGTTCTGTCCAGTTGTTCAGCAGGATACGGATGATCTCACCAAAACCCAGGGTCACAATCGCCAGATAGTCACCACGCAGACGCAGTACCGGGAAACCCAACAGGAAACCAAACAGAGCCGCCAGACCACCGGCAATCGGCAGTGCAACCCAGAAGGAAACGCCGAAGTACATATTCAGCAGCGCGTAGGTATAGGCACCAACGGCATAGAAGCCTACGTAACCCAGATCCAGCAGACCTGCCAGACCAACCACCACGTTAAGACCCAGACCCAGCATCACGTAGATCAGCGTCAGGGTTGCGATATCCACCGCACCACGGGAGCTCATAAACGGGAAGATCAGCAGACCGATGATGATAAACATGGTCCAGACCCGCTGCTGCTGAGACGTGCGCAGGAACGAAGGCAGTTCCATACGCTCATCGCTGCGCATTTTAGCGGTAAAGTTGCCCACCTGTTCACGGAACAGCTGCAGCAGGAATACCAGCGCCACACCCACAAACAGGAAGGTGATTTTGCCTGTTGAGGAGGCCTCAACAACCAGATTGATCCCTTCTGAGGTCAGAGTCATCCCCAGCAGGAAGCCGCCCAGCACTAAGGTAATCAGTGCCGCGACAAATGCAGAAGTCACACGAGACATTAGATTTTCTCCACCTCAGGTTTACCCAGAATACCCTGCGGCATAAACAGCAGAATCAGTACCAGCAGAGAAAACGCCACCACATCTTTGTATTCTGCGCTCAGATAACCGGCGGTAAGACTTTCAGAGATACCCAGAATCAGGCCACCGAGCATCGCGCCCGGGATACTGCCGATACCGCCCAGAACCGCTGCGGTGAAGGCTTTCAGACCTGCGATAAAGCCGATGTAAGGGTTTACAACACCGTAGTAGAGACCCAGTAACATACCGGCAACGGCAGCCAGGGCGGCACCGATCACGAAGGTTACTGCGATAACATTATTCGAATTAATACCCAGCAGGTTGGTCATACCGATATCCTGCGCACACGCACGACAGGCACGACCCATACGGGAGCGGGTAATAAAGAGTGTCAGACCAATCATACACAGAACAGTCGTCACCATAATGATCACCTGCATATAGGAGATCATGATATGGCTGCCATCAGGGTCACCAAACAGGAAACCACCCTGAATCATGCTCGGCATCGCAATATCGCGGGAGCCCTGAGCCAGACGGATATAGTTCTGCAGGAAAATAGACATACCGATAGCAGAGATCAGTGCAATCAGACGCTTACTGCTACGAAGGGGACGATAGGCGACCCGTTCAATAGAGAAGCCATAGGCACTGGCTACCAGAATACTCACCGCCAAAGCCATAGCGATAAGCAGGAAAGGATTATCAATACCCAGCATGCTTAAACCTGCCAGGGCGATAAACGCAACATAAGTACTGATCATATAAACTTCGCCATGCGCGAAGTTGATCATGCCGATGATGCCATAAACCATCGTGTAGCCGATGGCGATCAACGCATAGGTACTGCCTATGGTCAGGCCATTAGCAATCTGCTGAAGAAAGTAGAAAATAGATTCGGACATTGGTTGACACCTTGAGAGCAACGCCAAACCCAAAGCCTGCTTTTGGCAGGCTTTGGGGGAACGTTCACAGTGTACTTTGTAAGTGAACTGCTTGGTTCAGTATTATTATGATGACTTATTTGGCAGGAGACTTAGTGCCGTCAGCATGCCAGTTGTATACAACGAAGTTGAATGAGGTCAGGTCACCCTTCTCATCAAACTTAACGTCGCCAATTGGCGTATTGAAAGACGCTTTGTGCATGTGCTCAGCAACTTCATACGGGTCGGTGCTGCCGGTAGCGTTCATGCTGTCCGCCATTACCTGAACCGCTGCGTAAGCTGGCATTACGAATGGGCCGGATGGATCCTGACCTTTCTTCTCGAATGCTTTAACCAGACCTTTGTTCTTAGGATCCAGTTCGAAGCTTGGTGGCAGAGTGACCATCAGGCCTTCAGAAGCTTCACCGGCGATCGCAGAGATGTCTTTGTTACCTACACCTTCCGGACCCATGAATTTAACATCCAGACCCAGCTCAGCAGACTGACGTAGAATCAGACCCAGCTCAGGGTGGTAGCCACCGTAGTAAACGAAGTCAACGTCGTTACGCTTCAGTTTGGCAACCAGTGCAGAGAAGTCTTTATCACCCGCGGTGATACCTTCAAACATCACAACATCAACGCCTGCATCTTCAACGGTGTTCTTAACCGCTGTTGCAATACCTTCACCGTACTGCTGCTTATCGTGGATAACCGCCATGCGCTTAGGCTTAACATTGTCGGCGATGAAACGACCGGCAACAGGGCCCTGCAGACTGTCCAGACCGATAGTACGGAAAATCAGCTCATAGCCCTGCAGAGTGATATCAGGGTTAGTAGAAGCTGCCGTTACCATCACAATGCCTTCATCTTCATAGATGTCAGAAGCAGGCTGTGTAGAGCTTGAGCACAGGTGGCCAACAACATAGCGGATGCCATCGTTTACGATTTTGTTAGCGACTGCTACCGCTTGTTTAGGGTCACAAGCATCATCGTATTTAACACCAACCAGTTTCTCGCCGTTTACGCCGCCTTTTTTGTTGATCTGTTCGATCGCCATTTCAGCACCGATAAACTGCATGTCACCATACTGCGCAACAGGACCGGAAACAGGGCCAGCAAGGGCAATTTTAATCTCGGCCTGTGCCAGAGAAGCGCCCATCAGTGCGGCTGAAACGCCCATTCCGATCAGAGTTTTTTTCACCATGCTCTTCATTATTATTTCCCATTTTATTATTGGATAATTCGATTTCAGCTGAATAAACAGGGATCTTGTCTCAGCTGATTATTCTGACATCCGTGAAAAAACAGTTCTTTTTTCACCACCGTTTACACGGAATACCAGACCTTCGACTGAAGATTATTCACTCAAATTCTGACCTTTGTCTAGTTTGTATCGGTACAAATTTTACTGAACGGCTATTTTTGACAATGGATAAAACCAGACAAAAAACAGACGCCAAGAAAATAAATAACAAACAAACACCAAAAACAGATGAATCATCTACCACAAACAGAACATGCAGCTATTTAGCTCCATTTGTAAGCCTTTTTTTACATTTCATTTTTTAAGAGCATTTTTTTTTATTTCAGTAACTTAGCAGTAAAAATTTTGGCATTTTTTAGCGCAGAATCTCACTTTATGAACTAGATTTTTATCTAAGCACTCAAGAACGAGGTGAGCCATGGCTAGCCAGTTACCGTCATTCGATGTGCTAATGGATCTAGCCCGAAATAATCCCGAACAATTGGAAAATATTCGCCAGTCTATGAGTGAGGAGATCATTCAGGATGCGTCCCCCCGAATCCGTCACAAGCTTGAAGGGATCAACTTTAAGGTTGATATGGAGCGCCAGCGCAGTAAAACCCCGCTGCAAAGCTGCATACGGGTTGCAGCCCTGATGCATGACTCCTTCAGCCAGATGCGTGAAGAGCTTGATACCCTGTTCCAGCCTGCGCCAGCCCCTTATCTGGCCAACCCCAAGGCTCTGACCGATGATGTCACTGACGACGACAGCTCTGAACCCCGTTCTGACAGACGCAACAGCGCACACAAAGGCAGACCGCTTAACACAAACAATATTGTTCCTTTTGCCCGACCTTCAGCCCATAACCAGCACTGATGTCTCAATTCCTTGCAGGGGCTCTTCTCAGGAGCCCTCACTTCTCAGGTGCCCCTTCTTATACCGCCTTAAATAGCCTGTGCTTTCGATGCTGCCGTATACCCCTGCCATAAAAGACCTGAAACAGAAAATATAACTAAGAAAATAAGCAAACTAATAAAATCATTCCAGAAAGAACCAATATTCCTTCCTATATAGTGCAAACCTCTTTTATTGAACAATCTATGGCACACATCCTGCTTTTATAGTTAGCAAGCGCCTTTAGTTAGTGCATTAGCGCACCGTCACGATGCAATAAAAAATCTATAAAAATCATATAAATAGAGCATCCGGCACCAGAAAAATCATTTTTCTGCCACCTGACAAAACTTATTGGCGCACTCCCGATGCGCAGAGCTTGTGCAGTACAGACTTAAAACGCCCCATTTTGGGGCGCATATAAAAAATTTAAGGGGACTCCTGTGGAAACCATAACTGTGGACACCGTTAACAGTGCAGTTGAAACGCTCATGCAGGGCGCAAACACGCTCTTTATTCTGATCGGCGCCATTCTGGTTCTGGCGATGCATGCCGGCTTCGCATTTCTGGAAGTGGGTACGGTTCGTAAAAAGAATCAGGTTAATGCTCTGGTCAAAATTATGACCGACTTTGGCTTCTCGACGCTGGCCTACTTCTTTATTGGCTACTGGATCGCCTATGACATCACCTTCTTCAGCAGCGCAGAAGTGCTGGCAGAGGGCAACGGATATGCGCTGGTGAAGTTCTTCTTCCTGCTGACCTTTGCAGCAGCGATTCCGGCGATTATCTCCGGTGGCGTAGCTGAGCGCGCGCGCTTCTATCCGATGCTGACCGCATCAGCCCTGATTGTGGGTCTGGTTTACCCGCTGTTTGAGGGCATGAGCTGGAACGGCAACTACGGCTTCCAGACCTGGCTGGAAAACAGCTTCGGTGCGCCTTTCCATGACTTTGCTGGTTCTGTGGTTGTTCACGGTGTCGGTGGCTGGATCGCGCTGGCGGCAGTGCTGATTCTGGGTGCCCGTATGGGTCGCTACCGCAACGGTAAAGTGGTGGCGTTTGCACCTTCTAACATTCCGTTTCTGGCTCTGGGTTCGTGGATTCTGACCGTGGGTTGGTTTGGCTTTAACGTCATGTCAGCGCAGACCATCGATGGTATCAGCGGCCTTGTGGCGGTTAACTCCCTGATGGCGATGGTTGGCGGCATCATCACCTCCATGATTCTGGGCAAGAATGACCCGGGCTTTATCCATAACGGCCCTCTGGCGGGTCTGGTAGCGGTTTGTGCCGGTTCCGACATCATGCACCCTATGGGTGCGCTGATTACCGGTGGTATCGCAGGTGCCCTGTTCGTTGTGATGTTCACCATGGCGCAGAACAAATGGCCCCGTCTGGATGACGTACTGGGTGTTTGGCCTCTGCACGGCCTGTGTGGTGCATGGGGTGGTATCGCAGCAGGTATCTTCGGTCTGGAAGCCCTTGGCGGCCTGGGTGGCGTAACGCTGGCATCTCAGCTGATCGGTACTCTGGTGGGTATTGTTATCGCAACCGCTGGTGGCTTTATCGTCTACGGTCTGGTGCATAAGGTCGCCAATATCCGTCTCGATGATGAAGAAGAGTTTAACGGTGCCGACCTGAGCATCCACAAAATTGGCGCCACGAACGACGATTAATCGTTTGGGGAGTGACTCTTCCACGGCCAATTCAGAAACACCCGGCTTCAGGCGAAGCCGGGTGTTTTCATTTCAGGGTAAAAAAACAGGACAAACCTTAACCCCTTCTTTAAAATTCACCGCCTTCATGCCATTCCGTTATCTCTGAGATTTTCATGCCGTCAGTTTCCGAACAAGCCCCGCAGGATCAGAACCCAAACGAGTCTTTTTATCAGGCCAAAGGGGCCGTCATCATTGGCGGTGGGCCTGCAGGCCTTATGGCGGCTCAGGTACTGCTGGAGAAAGGCATTCCGGTGGATCTGTTTGAAGCGATGCCGACGGTTGCCCGCAAGTTTCTCTACGCCGGTAAAAGCGGGATGAATATCAGCCACGCTGAAGACACCGAAACCTTTCTGACCCGCTACAGTACAAGTTCAACTCAGGCCGCCCACCGGCACCTGATTGAATCGGTCAGAGCTTTTGATAACCATCAGGTCAAACAGTGGGTGGAATCTCAGGGCATCGAAACCTTTGTCGGTTCTTCCGGCCGGGTCTTTCCCACCGGGATGAAAGCCGCCCCTCTTTTGCGCAGCTGGCTGCACTATCTGAAAGAGCAGGGGCTGAAACTCCATACCCGATGCTACTGGCAGGGCTGGCGTGACCAGACGCTGATATTCAGCACACCAAAAGGCGAACTCCCGGTCTCTGCAAAAGCCACACTTTTAGCCTTGGGGGGCGGCAGCTGGAAAAAACTGGGCAGCGACGGACAATGGCAGCAGGCCCTGCATGACAGAGGTTTAAGACTCTCGGATCTGACACCCTCAAACTGCGGTTTTCAGGTTAACTGGCCAACGGCTTTTCGTGATGAATTTGCCGGTACGCCGCTCAAAGGAGTAGAGCTGACCGCGAGAAACCCTGAGGGAGCGCTGTTCCGGAAAACCGGTGATCTGATGATAAGCACAACCGGCATTGAAAGCGGCCTGGTGTATGGTGTGTCAGCCCCGTTAAGGGACGAGATACGGGATAAGGGTGAGGCAAAGCTCTGTATCGATCTGCTACCCGCCAGAACCGAAGCAGACATTGCAGCGGCACTGGCTAATCGTGGCAAACGCTCTGTCAGTCATTGCCTGAAACAACTGAAACTCAGTCCGGTAAAACAGGCCCTGCTGAAACTGCTGACGGACAAAGAGACCTTCCGGCAACCGGCAACACTGGCATCGGCAATTAAGGCACTACCGTTAAGCCTGACTGAAACCCAACCCATCGACCGCGCGATCAGCACTGCCGGTGGCGTTCAGCTGGATCAACTGGATGAGCACCTGATGGCGCAGGCGATACCCGGGCTTTTCTTTGCGGGAGAGATGCTGGACTGGGAGGCTCCAACAGGCGGTTATCTGCTAACCGCCTGTCTGGCGACCGGCCGCAAGGCCGGAGAAGGAATGGCTCAGTACCTGTCGGAACAGGCTATTTAAAGAGATCCGTTATTTCAGGTGCCTTTATTTTAAGAGCCTGCTATTTGAGGAACCTGTTATTTGAGAAACAGGGCCGGATCAACCCGCGCACCGTTCAGGGTTACCGTCCAGTGCAGATGAGGGCCGGTAACACGACCAGTCGCCCCCACTTCACCCAGCTTATCTCCGGCTGAAACCTTATCGCCCACTTTCAGCGCTTCTGTCGCAGAAAGGTGGCAATAGAGTGTTGTCAGCCCCTGACCGTGATCGACAATAACCGTCTTACCATTGAAGTAGTAATCACCAATCGCCGCGATCTTGCCGTTCAGTGCCGATAAAACCGGTGTACCCGTTGGTGCGGCGATATCCATGCCGCTATGGGGACGACGGGGCTGGCCGTTAAACACCCGACGTAAACCGAAAGAGCTGCTGATACGCCCTTCTGAAGGCTGAACCAGACTTTCCGGCAGGGGGTAGATCACAGGCTTGAAGGTATCCATCGCCCCCCGGATCTCCGGCGTTTCCCGACGCACCCGCTTCAGCTGTTCAGCACTCAGATTAACGTGCTTATTTTTCACCGTCAGGTGTTGCTCCTGATACTTCTTATCTGTGACCTGAAAGCTCAGGGGCTTATCGCCCTCTTTCGTACGCCAGTAGGCGGAATAAGTGCCCGCTTTCAGTGACAGGGGCAAACCCACCCAGGCATACCATTTACCATCCTGCTGAGCAGTAAAGACACGGTCTTTCTGAAAAAAGACATGGGGTGGCGAATCACCTCGTTGAGGCAACTCAATAACCGCGACACCACCGGGAACCCGCGAGTCTTCAGGGGTAAATCCGGCCTTGGCCCAACCGGAAAAGAGCAGGGTAACGATCAGCAACAGCACCGGAGCAAGCAGCCGATAACGGGAAGAGCATTGATAAAATCCTGAAGCGTGCAACACAGATAAACTCCCTGAAAACAAAATATGAGGCGGAATAACGCGCGAACCGCATAACAACATCTGAAACGCGTACCGGATGCCAGTGTGCCTCAGTCAAAAAATGAGTCAAGGCCAAGCCTTAAACCCGTATTAACAGTGACTTACTCAACACCATCACGACACAGCTGCAACCAGCGACTGACACCGGCACCACGGTATTTCTGTTTATGCAGAATAAAGTAAAACAGGCGATGGGTATCCCGATGAGGAACATCCAACGCAACCAGGCTGCCACGGTTAAAAGCATCCTGCAGGGTCACGCGGGACAAGCATCCCAGCCCCATACCGGCTTCAACCGCTCGTTTGATCGCCTCGGTATGCTGAAGTTCAAGCTGCACATTCAGCTCCGGCAGAATACCACTCATGATACGGTCGAAGGTCTGCCGGGTCCCCGAACCACTCTCCCTGAGAATCCAGCTTGCGGATTTCAGCGCCTGATCATCCAGTGGCTCACCGGCTGTTACCAGAGGGTGATCGGGAGAGGCAAAGACCACCAGCTCGTCTTCCCGCCAGGGAATCACTTCAAGTTCCGGGTGCTGAATCTCCCCTTCCACCAGACCGATATCCAGTTCAAAGTTGAGCACTTTTCTCGCAATAGCGGCGGTGTTTTCAACATCCAGCGTCACCCGGGCATCGGGCTGATCCGCCATGTAACGCGCCATAATATTCACGGCCAGATAGTTACCGATACTCAGGGTCGCGCCCACCTTAAGATTGCCCGGCTGCTGATGCTGCTGCAGCGATACCTCCAGCTCCTGCGCCTGCGCCAGCAAGGCCTCTGCCTGAGGCCGCACCAAACGCCCCAGCTCATTAAGCTGCAGTCGTTTACCCACCCGGTCAAATAGCTGGATATCAAATTGCTGCTCCAGCTCTTTCAGCGCACTGCTGGCTGCAGACTGAGACATCGAAAGAGACTGTGCCGCACGGGTGATATTTTCGTAATGGGCTGCCGCCAGAAAGACCTCCAGCTGCCGTAAGCTATACCGCACGTTTCTCTCCTCTTTTTGTCCTAAGCATCAGTCCGCCACCCCATGAAGATCAGCACCCGCAATAAGGGACTATGCTGGAGGGTATACGACAGAGCATTAAGCATATCCATAAAAGTGATTATTAAAATCAGTTTTATCCGTTTATCCGATAGGTTAGTCAGAGGATAGACTCTGTGCAAATTGTTTAAACACTGTCGCATGCGACTGCCGGAGGATTTAATGTCCGCACTTATCAAAGAGGAAGTTCTCAGTGTTCATCACTGGGATAACAATCTGTTCAGTTTTAAAACCAGCCGGGCTTCAACCCTGCGGTTTAAAAATGGCCATTTCATTATGATCGGGCTTGAAGTGGAAGGTCGTCCTCTGATGCGGGCCTACAGCATCGCCAGCGCAAACTACGAAGACCATCTGGAGTTTTTCAGCATTAAAGTGCCCGATGGCCCGTTAACATCACGCCTGCAGAGCATTAAACCCGGTGACGAGCTGATTCTCAGTAGCAAGCCAACCGGCACCCTGATTAATGATCATCTGCTACCGGGCAAGAACCTCTATCTGATCAGTACAGGCACAGGACTTGCGCCCTTTTTGAGCATCATCCGTGATCCTGAGATCTACGAGCAATATGACAAAATCATTCTGACCCACGGCGTTCGCTACACCTCAGAGCTGGCGTATCAGGATCTGATCGAAAAGGAGTTGCCGGAACATGAGTATTTTGGCGATCTGATTCGGGAAAAACTGGTCTACTACCCGACCGTTACCCGGGAGCCCTATAAAAATCAGGGTCGCCTTACTGATCTGATGCGAAACGGTAAGCTGTTTGAAGATCTGGATCTGCCAGCGTTCGACCTGGACAACGACCGCTTTATGATCTGCGGTGGTCCTTCGATGCTGAAAGAAACAGTGGAAATACTGCAGGAACAGGGCTTCACTGAGGCCAAAAACAGCGCCGCCGGCCACTATGTGATTGAACGGGCCTTTGTTGAAAGCTAGAAAGTTGAGAGCTAGAAAGTCGAAAACTAGAAAGTGTCGAAAACTAGAAAGTGTTGAAAGCTAGAAGGCTAGAAACGGATAACAAAAAGCACCGAAGATGTCAGAGATCTCCGGTGCTTTTTAAAATAGCTATCCCGCCAGAACGATATTCAGCTGTTCATTATTAAACTCAATGCAGTCCCCTGCGACAATTTTACGACGCTTACGGGTTTCTACTTCATTATTAACCAGAACCGCTTCCTGCTCGATCGCCAGCTTAGCTTCCGCACCGCTACTGACCAGCGCTTCAAACTTCAGAATCTTGTATAGCTCAACCGGTTCACAGTTAATCACCACATCTCTCATATACCATCTCTCATCAGCAAACAGCCCTTATGAACGGGCAATATTAAAAATCAGCCCCGCAGCCAGACGAGCCGTTCGGCCATCAGGGTCTTCAAGCGGATTACATTCCGCGATATCGGTCAGTAACAGAGGCACTTCTGCCCTCTGCGCTTCGTGCAGGATCATACGCAATAGTGCAGCCCCCGTCCTGGCATCAAGGCCAAAAACTGAGGGTGAACTCACGCCCGGCGCTGCCGACACCGAAAACAGGTCAAGGCTGACCGACAGATGGAGATAATCAAGACTGGTCATAAAGCGGCGGATCTCCTGCTCAATCTCAGGAAAATGCGCTTCTGAGCACTCACTCTGCAATCGCCAGAGCACACCGTATTCATCGGCGCGATCAAACTCGTGAACCGTTGTCTGCTGCTCATCTATGCCAAGGCAGTAGCAGGGGAAATCAAGATTTCGCTCCTCACAGTGTCTCGCCACCTGATAAAAGGCGGTCTGGGCACTGGGTTGGGGGTCAGGGTCGGCCATCGCCAGACGAGCCCCCAGACTCACCACGCCGATTGCCGCATCGGGCTGACTGGCATAGACGTGGCGGGCCCCCCCCTGATAACTGGCCCAGATAACTTCCCGGCCGCCCCCCAGAACAATGGGCTGCAGGCCAATATCAAGCAGGTGAGCCAGATGCCCGGCCAACTGGCTTTGCGCAATAATCAGCTGCTCCTCTTCACACCAGATATCCCCGGCATCAAACACTCCCCGCTGCTGATGCCAGGCCATACCGGCCAGTGCCCGCCGGATAACCAGAGGGCCATGGGCCGCGCCCGACTTGCCGGCACTGCGCTTAATACCTTCATCAGAGGCAAAGCCGATCAGAGCCAGAGGACTAAGAGCCGACGCATTTTCAGGGGAATCCTGAACATAGCGCCCAAGATCTTTTACCTGCCCGCTCCAGAACATCTCGGGATCTACGACGGACTGGTCGGTATGACGTTTTCTCTGCCATAGCGTCATATCAGCTTGTTTGTAAGTCACCGCTAACTCCCATTGTGATCAGCCAGTATATTTTAAGCGTAGGGTAGTCTCGGCCAGCTTGCTGCCCCATACGCAAGGAACCGGGCCATCAGACCGTCTGTCAGCCGGAGAACCCTGACTCAGATCACACAATAGGCCTATGCCCTTATAGCCAAAAGCTTTTTTTGATCTTAGTCGTCATATCATTACACCATAAAGTTATAATTGTTTTGTATGAAAAAAACATGAGACCGGCACTATGACAGAACAACAATTCTGGGACATTATTAACGATTCCCTGTTAGAAAACGCTCCCGGTTCTGACGGCCAATACCTGAAAATCGGGCAATCTCTTTCAGCCCTCTCCCCCGAAGAACTGGTTGAGTTTGAAAACCACCTTGCCCGCCAAAAAAATCGCGCCTTTTGCTTTCCGGTACTGATGGCAAACTTTATTCTGCAAAGCTATATCAACGACGACATTTTTGAAGACTTTCGGCTGTGGCTACTCTCTTTTGGGCAGGAGAAGTTTGAAGCTATTCTGGAAAATGCCGACCAGCTTGCTGAGTTCAGCGACGTTAAAGACCCTATTGAGGATATTACCGGCGAAGGGCTGGTCTTTGCTGCGAGGGAAGCGTACGAAGCGGCTACCGGAAAAGAAGATTTTCTGAATCGCCTGAAGGTTTTTCCTGACCCGGAGATGAACTACCCCTGGCCGGCGGATCTGAAGGAACTGGAAGCGATGTTTCCTAAACTGTTCAACAAATACTGGGACACCAACCGCACTTACGAGCTGGGAACAGAATAACTCCCTACTTGCGCCAGAGGCTCTCAGGAACAGGTAAAGGCTCCGACAGTCTGCAGATTTATCTCAGGGATGAGATACGCAGAATAGCAGGAATCTCAGACAGCGGATGAGTGCTCAAGATGCTCAGCGGTGATTTCAATCTCATCCTGCAGCCCCGACCGTATCGACTCTGCCATGCCCGACATTGAAACAACCTGCAGAATATCATTGATTGAGTTCCAGTCTTCTTCAGAGATCATCACCGCACGACCGGCCTGAGCCTCAATGACGACCGTTTCATGTTCCCGTACGGTATCCTCGATCCACTTCTCGGGGCGCTTTGCAAACTCTTCACTGGTTAACTTCATCATCTGTCAGCTCCTTTCATCGTCTTAACGACATCATCCGATATGGGTTAATAATAGATCCATTACGACAGCTAGGGTAAACCCTAAGAATTCGAGTTTATGTAATCGATCTGATCATTTCACCTATAACGCACAAGATAGTGACCCTGATCACAGGATTATCCTGAGATTCGCTCATACGATGCTCCCGGTAGCTGGCAACGGCATGCCAGATTTGTCTGAAGCCCTTATCAGCAGGGCATTTCGCCCTGACGCACCGGACTTGATTCGTATCAAGAGCAGTCATATAACCTGCTGAAAAGCGGTATTTTTCTAAAAATAGCACTCGTTTTTATTGCGTAATAAGGCCTATAATCTTTTGGCTTCTAATCCGTCTCACGGAAAGAGAATTCTCAAAAACGACAATAAAGAGTGCAGGATCAGTCTATGAGTCGCCAATATATGACGCTAGGGTATTACCACGGCTTCAACCAAATGTTTCGCCCTACCTATGATATTTTCGACTGCGAGGGAAACCCCGTCTACGCGGATACGAAAGCCATTAAGCAACTGGTCGAAGATAAGGTTATTGCAGACCCGACGGACCGGGATGGTCTGGAGAAGCACCTGATTGCCGAAGGCATTCTGCATGAAAACGGACATCTGCTGGATGGTATCGCACTGGACAGGGCAAAACAGGAGCCTCTGTCAGTGGATATTCCGCCTATGGAAGATGAAAAGCGCTTTGTTCTGGCCTGGAGTACCCTGAACAAAATTCCGCTAAGGCGTGGAAAATCGACCCGAGGCGTAAAACTGCCCATCGGTGAATTCCCTGAAGGAACGCCCATTGCGGATATTCGCAGAAAACTGATTCCTGCATTTCCTGAGTTTGATATAGAGTCCGCCATCGAAGAAGGCGTTAACCTGATGCTGATCAAGCGTCGTGAATCTAAGCTGCAAGGCTAAGATTGCAAGACTCAGATTGCAGAGCTAAGTAAAGAAGCCTGCCCCCGCCCCGGCGTCAGCCTGTAACACCGCTTATCATCTCAAGCCGCTATCCCAAACCACTACCTCAAACCGTTACCACAACCCGCCTGATATCTATCAGGCGATACGGTGAACAGCTCGCTTCTGTCGCTGTAGCATCCCACCCTTAGCCGTCCCGATCTGACCTAGCCGCACCCGTCCAACTTCTGCCAGCAATGAACGACAGGATGATTTCAGGGTATCCGCCCGCTCCAGACGCGCACAGGCAATAAAATGATCCAGAGTATTGATAAAGAAGATTTCCGGATGGTTCAGCTCACTCTGTACGATCAACGCTTTCAGCGTATCCTGCAGCCGCTTCGCTTCATGCAGCAGATGCGCACGCAGGGATAACGTCATCGCCTGGGCATCGGTTGCCTCAAGCTCACTGGCAAAACGATCAAACACCTGATTGATATAACTCTGAGTCATGGGATCACCTTTACTGAAACAGGCTCCGGCCTGTCATCTGTTGTTGATTGACCTTAGTGGTTTAAAGCAAGACTAGGCCGTTCAGATGACGTTCCCATGACGGTAAATCAGCAGTTCGATGACAAAAAAAGCGAGCCGGGATACCCCTGACTCGCTTTCTTCAATACAGATTTTTCGGCTAATCGTTAACCGACTGATCCTGCAGGTATTTTAGCTTTCGTAGGCTTTAATACCCGCATCCAGCAGGTTCAGCACCTTACCCATGCCCTGATGCAGGGCTGCTTCAATTTCGGCCATGGTGATAATTTCATCGGTCAGGCCTGCAGCCATATTCACCACCAGCGCCACACAGGCATAGGGCAGTTCAACTTCACGGGCCAGCGCCGCTTCCGGCATACCGGTCATACCGACGATATCGCAACCGTCGCGGTTCATGCGCTGAATCTCACCCGCGGTCTCAAGACGAGGCCCCTGAGTCGCACCATAGACGCCTTTATCCATCACCTTCAGCTGCAGGTTGGCAGCTTCTTTCAGCAGCAGCTGACGCAAAGGCTCATCGTAAGGCCAGCTGAAATCGATATGCACCACTTCATCCAGGTTATCAGCAAAGAAGGTATGCTCACGGCCCCAGGTGTAATCAACAATCTGATCCGGGATCATCAGACCCGCAGGCTCACACTCAGGATGAATACCACCGACGGCATTAACCGCAATAATCGCTGTTGCACCGGCGTCTTTCAGCGCCTGAATATTCGCGCGGTAATTAACCTTATGGGGCGGAATACGATGCGGATGGCCATGACGGGCCAGAAACAGCACCTCTTTACCCTCAATTGAGCCGGTCACAATCTCAGCTGACGGCTCACCCCATTGGGTTGAAACCTGCTGACGGGAAACAACATTGAGACCTTCCATCTGAGTCAGGCCGGTACCACCGATAATTGCCAACATCTGTCTTATCCTAATGCTTACGTTCTGAGTGGCCGGTTCAGATTGCCTTGCCACATCAGATCTGCTCAATCAAAAAAGCCGCTGCGAAACAGCGGCTTTTAAACGTACCCGAAACCGGATTACATGCCTTTTGGCGCATAGATACCCGGAGCGTTACGCAGGAAGCCCTGAAAATCCATGCCGTAACCGAACAGGTAGCGGTCTTCCACTTCAAGACCGGTAAAGCTTGCGGTCATATCCGGACGCGCCTTACGGTCATGCAGTTTATCAACCAGAACAGCACTGTATACCGCTTTAGCACCCTGCTCCTGGCAGTAATCAAGAATCGCCGCCAGTGTGTGGCCTTCATCCAGAATATCATCAACGATCAGGACGGTACGGCCTTCCATATTCACTTCAGGCGGAACACGCCAGTACAGCTCACCACCGGTGGTTTCACCGCGATAACGGGTCGCATGGATATAATCCACTTCCAGCGGAAACTCAAGACGGGTCAGCAGGTGGCCAGTGGTGATCAGACCACCATTCATTACACAGTAAACCACTGGCAGCTCATCACCCAATGTCTGAGTAATCTCATCAGCCATCTTATCCAGCGCTGAATCAACCTGCTCTTTAGTGCACAGGCAATCTGCTTCGGCGAAGACTTTTTTGATACGTTCCAGGTTATTTTCTACTGGCATTGTTTAGTTCCAATGGTCTGTTTTGTGTCATAAATAATGAATCCCGGAGCCGGACCCTTTTTTACTCGGATACAGCACCGGGATAAATTCAGTTTAATGGCAGAATCGCTTAAACAAGCGCTTCCAGCTGATCCGCTACCCGGTTATATCGGGGATCAGCATCCAACGCATCCAGTGTCGGCCGGGAGAGAACACTCAGGGCAGACAGTCGTTGCTCTGAACGTGGAGAAAAATCAAAGTCTTTCAGGGCGTCAATCACCTGAAGGGCACCGTCACGGTCATTACAGACCAGCACCATATCGCAACCGGCGCCAAGGGCCGCATGAGCACGGGCGGAATAATCACCCGTTGCAGCAGCACCCGCCATACCCAGATCATCGCTGAAAATCACGCCCTTAAAGCCCAGCTGACGACGCAGAATATCTTTAAGCCAATACGGGGAGAAACCCGCAGGTTCCGGCGCAACTTTCTCGTAAATCACATGCGCAGGCATAACACCATCCAGTAGCGGGCACAGTGCCGTGAAAGGCTTCAGACAGCTTTCATCGATCTCTGAGAAAGGGCGTACATCAACAGGCAGATCAACATGGGAGTCTGCGGCAACATAGCCATGACCCGGGAAGTGCTTACCGATAGCCGGCATACCCGCTTCGTGCAGACCTTCAATCAGAGCATCCGCCAGACGGGTCACGATCTCTGGGCGACCGGAGAAGGCGCGGTCGCCAATCACTTCGCTGTTGCCGTAATCCAGATCCAGAACCGGTGCAAACGTGAAATCCAGACCGTAGGCCAGCAGCTCAGATGCCATCAGCCAGCCAGTATCCCAGGCCAGTTCTAATGCGGCTTCCGGATCCTTCATAAAGAGTTCACCCAGGCGCGCCATCGGTGGAATGCGGGTAAAGCCATCACGGAAACGCTGAACACGGCCACCTTCATGGTCCACAGCGATCAGGATTTCAGGGCGCAGCTCCCGAATGCTTCGGGTGAGATATTCCAGCTGAGAAGGGTCACGATAGTTTCGTGCAAACAGAATAATACCGCCCACCAGTGGGTGTACGATCAGTTCGCGCTCATCACTGGTCAGCTCATAGCCTTCCAGATCAAGCATAATTGGCCCGTGGGTCATAGCGACATTATCCTGTGACAGAGAAATGAATAAACCGCGAAATTTAACAGAGAACCGGAAAGAAAAAAACCTCCAGCACTTTGCCGAAGGTCATAAGATCAGAAATTAGAGTAAAAAAACTCAACTCAACCGATATAAACCGGTGTATATGCGGCAATGCCTTCAAATAACAGAACAATATCCTGCATACGCATTCTTATGCAGCCATGGGAGAGAGGTTGTCCCATCGGCTCACTGTCCGGCGTTCCATGGAAGTAGATATACCGGCGCATCGTATCCCGGTTACCGCCACGATTGCGCCCGGACTCAAGGCCACTCAGCCAGAGAATACGCCCCAGAATCCAGTCCCGCTCAGGAAAGGTCTCACCCAGTTCAGGTGTGTAGCACTCACCGGTCCAGCGACGCCCGCGATATACGGCATTTGCAGGATTACCGGCACCGATTTTGGCTCGGATCCTGTGCCAGCCTAAGGGCGTGCAACCACTTCCCTCTTCCTCACCGACACCGTTTAAAGCGGTAGAAACGGGAAAGCAGAGTTCAAACTCTGCTTTTCGGATCACGTAAAGCTGCTGACGTTCAATATCGACCTGAAGCCAGTGTCCGTCCGGAGCAAATTGCTGCCAGTTGGTCGCCAACTCCGGCTGATCAGATCCTATCATCAGGATTCATCCTGCACTTCAGCAGGGTCCGCCGCCAAAAGATCAGGAATCGGCGCAGACATACCTGCAGAGACAAACGGAATCAGACGCTGTACCACATCGCGAACCCGTGTTTGCTCGTTAAAGTCCTGTTCGGCGATATCCTTCAGGGCATCAAGACTGGACATGGTGAAGACCGCAGAGCCCAGCATAAAGTGCAGACGCCAGAAACGCTCAACATCCGGCAGATCGCTGGAGGCATTGCGCACCATCGCGGTAAAACGATAGAAGACGCTGCCGTACTGCTCCTGCAGATAGCGTCGCATATGCCCCTGCGCCTGGGTGTAAGCCAGCCCCAACAGACGCATAAACACGGAAAGCCCGTTACGGGTCGGGCTTGGCATGGTGATCACCGTAGTCGTCAACGTCTCCAGTACGGCGTTGAGTGGAATCTCTTCACCTTTATGACGACTTTCAAGCAGATCCATCTCTTCATTGAAGCGCTCGGAAAACGGGTCCAGATAGCGGGCAAACACCGCCTGAATCAGAGCTTTTTTTGAACCAAAGTGATAGTTAACAGCCGCAAGATTCACTTTGGCCTTACTGGTAATGGTACGCAACGAGGTTTCTGCAAAACCTTTCTCTGCAAACAACATCTCGGCGGTATCCAGGATACGGCTGACGGTATCTAATTGAGCCATGCTCACCTCTGTCGATCACTTTTACTGCGGCATGACTAACTACAGGCTATCGGCGGGCTGTCATAAGACAAAATGCCGTAACGCCCAAGCTAACCAAGGAGCGATTATCAAACGAATGTTTGAAACATAAATAGAATTGTCAACAAAGTCAAGAAACTAGGCAGATACAGCCCCACAGGCATCGTAAATAAAGTAAAACAGTGTTTTAAAACGGGGAAACCCGATACCAAAAGATCTCAGTCAGCATCCGGGCAACCTGACAGCACCGTTACCGCTAAAGATTCCTTATTAAAATGCCTATAAGGGCAGACAAAAGCGGAATTTTGTGTAAACTGTATGCAAGTACACGCTGTATAAAATGACAGATGAGACATCATGACTAAACTGACCAAACGCCAGCAGGAAGTGCTCGACTTCATTACGTCACACATGGAGTCCACCGGATACCCACCAACCCGCGCCGAGATTGCACGGGCTTTAGGTTTCCGCTCCCCTAATGCAGCGGAAGAACACCTCCGCGCACTGGCTCGCAAGGGTGCCATCGAGATGATCCCCGGCACCTCACGCGGTATCAAACTGCCATCACAATCCAATCAGGGACTTCCTGTTATCGGCCAGGTAGCGGCCGGAAGCCCGATTCTTGCTCAGGAACATATCGACAGCTATTCCGGCGTCAATGCAGACTTCTTTCGCCCTAAAGCGCACTACATGCTTCGGGTAAAAGGGCTCAGCATGAAGGATATCGGTATTATGGATGGCGACCTGCTGGCGGTTCATCAGACCAGCGACATCCGTAATGGTCAGATCGTCATCGCCCGTATTGGTGATGAAGTAACCGTTAAGCGCTTCAAACAGGAAGGTAATCTGGTTTACCTGATCGCAGAGAACGAAGAATTTGAGCCTATTGTGGTCGATCTGGAAACAGAATCCCTCGCCATTGAAGGTATCGGTGTTGGTATCATTCGTGGTGGCTACGGCCAGGGTTTGCAGTAAACATCCGCTGACCTGAAAGCATAAAAAAAGCAGCCCACGGGCTGCTTTTTTATTATGTGCTGAGAGCGCCTTTAAAGGCTGGTCCAATCAATGGATAACGGAGTTCTCATCCGGTCCATTTTCATCTTCCTCTCCCCACAAGCGATTGTCCTGAATCGCCTTGTCGATCATCTCCCGGGCGATATCAAAACTCGCGCCACGCAGATGCTCAACAATCTCCTGTGCAAAACGAATACGCACCAGAGGCTCACCCTGATTGTCATCAGCGGACTGCAAAATGACATCGCCATCGGCGAGCTCAACAATTTCAAGATACGGACTATCAGACAAGGTGATTACCTCTTAAAAAAATATGCGATGAGACAAAGCATCCTGCTTGAATCAAAATTCCTGCATGGTCTGGCGCAGATCATTAATAAACGCCTGCAAACCTTCCAGCCATGATTGGAGCTGTTGCTGGTCAGAGACGGAGTCACTGGCCAGAGGGATCAGCTGAGGTGCCGAGGCATCAACAACATTTTCCGTCTGATTTAACTCCGGCAACCAACAGGCGCGGTAACGCCGGTTTAACTGACTCAGCCAGCTGAAGCTATCTTTCTCCAGCTCTAAAATACGGTTCAGATGAGGAATAACACGCCCCTGAGCTTCAGCAGCAGCCTGAAGATCAGCCGCTGTTTCCCACTCCCCCTGAGGTAAACGGGCCGTTTCGGCAATCTCGTACAGAAACGCCTGCAATGCACCACGGAGGTGGAACACAACAGCATCTGAGTGGGCAGAAATATAAGCGGGCCGAACGAACTCATCTTGCTGATCAACCTGGTCAAAATGCTGTAACAGCAACTTTGCAGAATAGAGCTTCTGCATCGTTCGGGAAGCAATCGATGCCATATAAAACATTACCCGGAATTAGAGAATAGCGAACAGACAGCAGAACGCTAAAAGGCCGGTGTGAACCGGCCTTTTAGTCACTGCTTTTGCGCACAGTTTAGCTGAAATCTACAGGATGTGAACTAGCTTTTAGCAGTTTTTCGGGTTGCTTTTTTCTTCTCTCGGCTAACCCATTGACCGCCTTCATAAAAAGCCTGCCAACCTGTTGCCTTACCCTCAACTTCAGTCATCAGGTATTGCTCTTTATTCTTACGACTGAAGCGAATCACCGTTGGATTACCATCAGGATCGTGGGTCGGGCCTTCCATGAGGAAATTATATTTCGGGTCAATCTCTGCTTTGTGGGGCAGAATCTCAACCAGCTGCGGTGGACGGGTTTCCCGGTTCTTAGGGAACTGACTGGCTGCCAGGAACAAACCGGATGCACCATCACGCAGCACATAGTGGTCTTCCACTTTCTGACAGGCCAGTTCCGGCATAGGAACAGGATCCATCTTAGGTGGCGCAGCTTCACCGTTCTTCAGCAGTTTACGGGTGTTTTTACAGCTCTCGCTGGTACAACCGAAGTACTTACCAAAACGACCGGTTTTAAGCTGCATCTCAGAGCCGCACTTATCGCACTCAAGAACAGGGCCATCATAACCTTTGATCTTGAACTCACCCTTCTCAACTTCGTAGCCGGAACAGTCCGGATTGTTACCACAAACGTGCAGCTTGCGCTGCTCATCAATCAGGTAGCTTTCCATCGCCGTGCCACACTTAGAGCAGCGGTGTTTGGCACGCAACGCCTGAGTTTCTGCTTCTTCATCAGCATCAGCACTGATCGCCTCTTCACCCGGCGTCAGGTTGATCGTGGTTTTGCAGCGCTCTTTTGGCGGCAGTGAATACCCGGAACAACCCAGGAACACACCGGTACTGGCAGTACGAATCTGCATAGGACGGCCACAGGTCGGACACTCGATAGAGGTCTCAACCGCCAGGTTAGGGCGCATGCCACCCTCTTCTGACTCCGCCTGAGCCAGCTGCTGGCTGAAGTCTTTGTAGAAGCTGTTCAGCAGGTTCTTCCAGTCGTTCTTACCTTCCGCCACATCATCCAGCGACTCTTCCATACGGGCGGTAAAGCTGAAATCCATCAGGTCGCTAAAGCTCTCGCTCAGACGATCCGTGACAATATCACCCATCTTCTCGGCGTAGAAACGACGATTCTCCAGACGCACATAACCGCGATCCTGAATGGTAGAGATAATCGCTGCGTAGGTAGAAGGACGACCAATACCACGCTTCTCAAGCTCTTTTACCAGACTGGCTTCCGTAAAACGTGCCACCGGCTTGGTAAAGTGCTGTTTAGGCAGCAGTTGCTCAAGAGTCAGCAGATCTCCCACCTGCAGATCCGGCAGCGACTGATCTTCATCTTTCTTACTGTTAGACGGCATCACACGGGTGAAACCATCAAACTGCATAACACGACCACGGGCGCGAAGCTCAAACGGACCGGCTTCAACCACCAGAGAGGTGCTCATATATTCGGCAGGCACCATCTGACAGGCGACAAACTGACGCCAGATCAGCTCGTACAGACGCTCTGCATCACGCTCCATACTTTTCAGGTCTGTCGAAGAACGACTGACATCTGACGGACGAATCGCTTCGTGAGCTTCCTGCGCACCTTCTTTACTGGAGTAACTGTTCGGAGCTTCCGGCAGATACTTTTTGCCAAAGTTATCCGAGATATAATCCCGACAGCTCTCCACCGCTTCCTTACTCAGGTTGGTGGAGTCTGTACGCATATAGGTGATGTAACCGGCTTCGTACAGACGCTGCGCCAGCATCATGGTTTTCTTTACGCTGTAGCCAAGACGGGTACTGGCCGCCTGCTGCAACGTAGAGGTGATATAAGGTGCTGTTGGTTTTGTCTTGGTCGGCTTGTCTTCACGTTTGGCAACGGTAAATGGCGACGCATTCAGAACATCCAGCGCTTTATCAGTCTGTTCCTTGCTGGTCGGACGGAAGCCCTTACCATTTTCCTTCGTGACCTCACACTGAAACGGCATTTTGCCATCACGGTTCAGATCCGCGTGCACATCCCAGTACTCTTCAGGCACAAACGCACGAATCTCGCGTTCACGCTCAACAATCAGACGAACAGCAACGGACTGCACACGACCGGCCGACAGGCCACGGGCTACTTTCGCCCACAACAGCGGCGATACCATGTAGCCCACAACACGATCAAGAAAACGGCGCGCCTGCTGAGCATTAACACGGCTCATATCCAGACGACCCGGCTCTTTAAAAGCATCCTGAATCGCGTTCTTGGTAATTTCGTTGAACACAACGCGGTGGTAACGCTCGTCGTCACCGCCAATGGTTTCCCGCAGGTGCCAGGCAATCGCCTCCCCTTCGCGGTCCAAATCCGTTGCGAGATAGATCTGGTCAGCATCTGCCGCCAGTTTCTGCAGTTCAGAAACGACCTTTTCTTTGCCGGGCAGAATTTTGTAGTGCGCTTCCCAGTCATGCTCAGGGTCGATACCCATACGGGCGATCAGCTGCTCACGGGCTTTGCGCTTTTTGTGTACAGCTTTTTCTTCCGGGCTCATTTTGCGGGTGATCGCAGCCGCCTTGGCGCGCGCTTTTGCATCCACAGGCTGCTTTGCGCCACCACTGGTCGGCAGGTCACGAATATGCCCCACACTCGACTTCACAACAAAGTCTTTGCCCAGATACTTGTTGATCGTTTTAGCCTTTGCAGGAGACTCGACGATAACTAGTGCTTTTCCCATTGAGAGCGTCTCTTTATCTAAGGCTGTTCAGAAACAGTTTGACCAAGGAAATTCGTACTTCTGGCTAAACTCATCAGCAGTCCGGCTGCCGTTAACACATCACCAGTTGAGTAAGTACAAAGATTAATTAATTTCAAAGATTAATAATGTACAACAGCGTGTTTTTGTTCGTACAAAATCAACACAACCCTAAGAATTAAAGGGCGGAGCGGATCTATAAAGCTCGCTTATCGTGCGTATTACAACTTTAAATAGAGCACCTTTGTCAAGTGCTGCCTGAAAAGGGCGTATAAACTACCCCAGCAGATTCAAGAGTTCCAGCCCTTAGCGTAAAAAAGGCCTTTTCTCATGCCAAAGCAGTAAAAAGTCACTCTGCAGGACACCTGTTTTCTTATCAGATTACACATTCAATGTATTACAGCAAAGCTTATACGACCAGCAAAGCGCGAAAAAGCATTGCATTTCTGGCAGTTACGCACCAGTCTTAAAGGTGAAAGCAGGGTAAACAAACAACCTGACCCATACTTTATCGGAGCCACCACGTTTACTTGGCAGGAGCGAGTTACACCACCAGATCCATCAGTGAACCGATTGAGATTAGCAGCCCTGCTGACATTTCGAGTTTTCAGGATTTAAGGAGTGACACCATGAAGGTCGTTCGAGTTGCTATTAATGGCTTTGGCCGCATCGGCCGAAACATCCTTCGCGCCTACTTTGAAGGACATCACACCGACTCGCTGCAGATCGTAGCGATCAATGATCTGGGCGATGCCGCCATCAACGCCCACCTGCTGCAATATGATTCTGTTCACGGACGCTTCGGTTTCGAGGTTGAGCATGACGACAACTCCCTCACCGTTGACGGCCACACCATCAAAGTATTGGCTGAGCGGGATCCGGCTCAGCTGCCCTGGGCAGAGCTGAATATTGATGTTGTGCTTGAGTGCACAGGCCTCTTTACCAAGCGTGAAAAAGCCGCCGCGCACCTGACCGCGGGTGCCAAGAAAGTTTTAATCTCTGCCCCCTCCCCTGACGCCGATGCCACCGTAGTATTCGGCGTTAACGAAGAGACTTTGCGTGCGGAACACACCGTTGTATCGAATGCATCCTGCACCACGAACTGTCTGGCCCCTGTGGTAAAAGTGCTGCACGACACCATGGGCGTTGAAAGCGGCGTGATGACCACCATTCACGCCTACACCAACGACCAGCATCTGACCGATGTTTATCACAGTGATCCCTACCGGGCACGCTCAGCTACCGCCTCGATGATTCCGACGAAAACCGGTGCTGCGGCGGCTATAGGACTGGTGATGCCGGAACTGGCCGGAAAGCTGGATGGCCTGGCTGTCAGGGTGCCGACCAACAATGTATCACTGGTGGATCTGAGCGTTGTGGTGAAAGAACCTCTCACGGCTCAGGAGATCAATGCCGCCATGGAAAAAGCTGCCCGCGATTCCAACGTCCTGGGTTACAATGCACTTCCGCTGGTATCGGTCGACTTTAACCACTGCCCTGACTCCTCTGTCTTTGACAGCAGCCATACCCGGGTACAGGGCAATCTGGTCAAAGTGATGGCCTGGTACGACAACGAATGGGGATTCTCCAACCGCATGCTGGATACGACCCGAGCCTTAATGGCTGCTAAGTCCGATGCGATATAACCCCAGCCAGCACGGATATCCGTCACCGGTCATCGGTGGCGGAACCGGTACTATTATAAGAATCCAATACAGACACTTGCATGACCTCTAACCTTCAAGCCAAACCCATAATGCTCAAGTAAAGAAGCAAGCTTGCTCAATCGCCGCTCATCAGCGGCAGCACGGTCCCTCGGGACCGCCATGATCTATACCCTGCAAGATTAAGGAATCACATAGAATGCGCAGAACCAAAATCGTAGCCACACTGGGCCCCGCCACTGACGAACCCGCCAAACTTGCCCAGGTATTACAGTATGTAGATGTGGTACGCGTAAACTTCTCCCACGGAGACCCGGAAGAACACCAGGCCCGTGTTGAAGCCGTACGTAAAACAGCAAAAGAGATTAACCGCTTTGTTGCGGTATTAGGCGACCTACAGGGACCGAAAATCCGTGTCGCACGTTTTAAAGATGGCCCGATTAAACTGGCCGTAGGTGACAAGTTCACACTGAACATGGCGCTGGAGAGAGATGCCGGCGACCAGCAACAGGTTGGCGTTGATTACCCGCAACTGGCCGACGACGTAACCACGGGTGACATCCTGCTGCTGGATGATGGCCGTATTCAGTTAAAAGTCGATGAAGTTGCCAAGCCGGAAGTACGCTGCACCGTTACCGTAGGCGGCAAGCTGTCCAACAACAAAGGCATCAACAAACAGGGCGGCGGTCTTTCTGCAGCGGCTCTGACTGAAAAAGATAAAAAAGACATCAAAACAGCCATCGCCCTGAATATGGATTATCTGGCGGTATCCTTCCCCCGCACCGGTGACGACATGCGCGAAGCACGGGCTCTGCTGGGTGCTGCCGGTGAAGATATCGGCCTGATCGCCAAGGTAGAACGCGCCGAATCCGTTGCCACCGATGAGGTGATGAACGACCTGATCGAATCCTGTGAAGGTGTGATGGTTGCCCGTGGCGATCTGGGCGTTGAGATTGGCGATGCACAGCTGATCGGCGTACAAAAGCGCCTGATCCAGCGAGCACGCAGCCTGAACAAAGTGGTCATCACCGCGACCCAGATGATGGAATCCATGATCTCAAGCCCACTGCCAACCCGTGCCGAAGTCTTTGATGTGGCAAACGCCGTACTCGATGGTACTGACGCGGTAATGCTGTCCGCTGAGACCGCTGTGGGTGAGTTCCCACTGGAAACCGTTCAGGCGATGGACCGGCTCTGTCGTGGTGCTGAGCTGGAGCGTGTCGCGCAACAGTCCAATCACCGCATGCACGAAGGCTTCAGCCATATCAATGAAGCAGTAGCCCTCTCTGCCATGTACGCGGCAAATCACCTGCAGGGTGTTAAAGCGATCGTCTGTATGACCCGAACCGGTCTGACACCGCTTCTGATGTCCCGTATCCGTTCCGGCCTGCCGATTTTCGCCTTCACCGCTCAGGAGAAGACTCAGAATCGCGTATCCCTCTATCGCGGCGTAACCACCGTACCGTTTTCACACTCTAGCACCGAGCCTGAATCGATCCAGAAGGCGATTGAAGAGCTGAAACAGCGCAATGTGGTCGAGAAAGGTGACAATATCATCCTGACCCGAGGCGATATTAACGGCACTCACACCATGACAATCGTTCAGATTGAAGATTAATTTCAGACTAAAGAGACACAAAATCTCTTGCAGAAAAATACAAATCCGTAACACAAAAAAGCGCTGAGAAATCAGCGCTTTTTTTATGCGCCAAAAACACGCAAAACCTGCCCCCGCTATGGGATTGTCGCCTTTTTAAGGTGCGCGTCACAGAAATGAAATAGAACACTAAACAAACCATCACAAAACATTTGTATTCTAATCACAGATACAAAAAGCCATATCTTCGGCAAAAATTAACCCTTGAAAGAAAAAATCGGGCACGTTATTGTATAAATATACTTTGAACCCTAAACAAATATTATGAATAGTGACATTAGCGACTCGATTAGATTTACCCAACCCGAATTAAAGGACGGTCTTGCCGTTACAGACCTGATCCAAAACTCACCTCCTCTCGATCTGAACTCAAGCTACTGCTATATGCTGTGCTGCTCTCTTTGGGCAGAAACATCGGTATGTGCTTGGGACGGCGACAAACTGATTGGCTTTGTTTCAGCCTTCATTCGCCCGGATCAGCCTGAGGCTCTTTTCATCTGGCAGGTAGCCGTGCACGAGAGTGCCCGCGGCAAACAACTGGCAAAGCGCATGATCTTTGAGATCCTGAAACGCCCGGCCAGCCAACCCGCCAAAGTTCTGCACACCACTATTTCACCGGATAACACCGCATCCTGGCGGATGTTTGCCGGTCTGACCCGCGCTCTGGAATGCGAATCACGTACTTTCGATTTCCTGGATAAAGAGCTGCATTTCCAAGGCCTGCACGAATCCGAAGAGCTGCTAGAGATTGGACCGTTCCGGCACCCGTAAGCCCGGAAACGTAATGGGCGTAATGCCCGTCCTTTTGAAGCCTGACCAGCCCCGGTCAGGCGCGCAGCTAAAGCCAAAGTCAAAAAATTTAAAACTGGAGCACACGATGATTTTTAAAGAGTATGAGTCCGAAGTTCAGAGTTATTCACGTTCTTTCCCGGTCGTTTTCACTAAGGCGAAAGGCAGCAAACTGTTCGACGAGAACGGCAACGAGTACCTTGATTTTCTGGCTGGTGCCGGCTCCCTGAACTACGGTCACAACAACCCGATCCTGAAAGAAAGCCTGATTGAGTATATCCAGAACGACGGCGTTGCCCACGGTCTGGATATGCACACAGAAGCTAAAGCAGGTTTTCTGGAAGCGTTCCGCGACATCATCCTGAAACCTCGCGATCTGGATCACAAAGTGATGTTTACCGGCCCAACCGGCGCGAACTGTGTTGAAGCAGCACTTAAGCTGGCACGTAAAGTGACCGGTCGTCACAACGTTGTTTCTTTCACTAACGGTTTCCACGGCTGCACCCTGGGTGCACTGGCCGCAACCGGTAACAGCCACCACCGTGGCGGCGCAGGCCAGCCTCTGAGCGGCGTTACCCGTCTGCCTTACGATGGCTACCTAGGTGAAAACTTCAACACCCTTGAACTGTTCAAGAAGATGCTGACGGACAATTCAAGCGGTCTGGATATGCCTGCTGCCGTAATCGTTGAGATTGTGCAGGGTGAAGGTGGTCTGAATACCGCATCCGGCAAATGGCTGAAAGAGCTGTCTGCGATCTGTAAAGAGCACGGCATTCTGTTTATCGCCGATGACATTCAGGCAGGCTGTGGCCGTACCGGTACTTTCTTCAGCTTTGACCAGTTTGATATCAAGCCGGATATCATCACGCTGTCTAAGTCCCTGAGCGCCTTCGGCCTGCCATTTGCGGTAACGCTGTTTGACCGTAAGCTGGACATCTGGAAGCCGGGCGAGCACAACGGTACCTTCCGTGGTAACAACCACGCCTTTATCACTGCGAAAAAGGCTCTGGAAACGTACTGGGCTGATGACAAATTCGCAAGCCACATCCATGCACGCAGCGAACAGCTGAAGCTGGCTCTGAACAAAATCTGCGACAACTATCCTGAGCTGTACCGCAAAGGTCGCGGCCTGATGCAGGGCATCTGCTGCCCATCCGGCGACATCGCGGACGATATCACCTCTCTGTGCTTTAAAGAGAAGCTGATCATCGAAACCAGCGGTCCGGAAGGCGAAGTCGTTAAGTGCTTCCCTCCTCTGACCGTGACAGAAGAAGAGATGACCCACGGCCTGAATATTCTGGAAAAAGCGTTTGATCAGTACTTCAGCGCTCAGCTTGACCTGAAAAAAGCCAGCTAAGGCTGAATCAGGCACCCAATAAAAGAGCCGCCCAAGGCGGCTCTTTTTGTTAATGATCGCTGAAACATCCGGTGATCTGCTTTAAGGTAACGCTTAACTAACCGCACAGTCGCTTTTAGTTAACGATTTTTTTTGTCAGTTTTATTTCATCTTTTGAGGTATTTACATGATTGTTCGTCAGTTACAGGAAGTCGAAAAAACCGATCGCTGCGTAACATCCGATAACTGGAAAAGCGTTCGTATGTCCCTGAAAAATGACAACATGGGCTTCTCGTTCCATATCACCACCATTTTTGCAGGTACTGAAACTCCGATTCATTACCAGAACCATCTGGAAACCGTTTACTGCATCAGCGGTTACGGTGAAGTTGAAACCGTTGAAGATGGCAAGATCTACCCGATCTCTCCGGGCACCATCTACATTCTGGACAAGCACGACAAGCACCTGCTGCGCGCCCATGAAGGTGAAGACATCGTATTCGCCTGCGCCTTCAACCCGCCACTGAATGGCAAAGAGGTTCACGACGAGAACGGCGTTTATCCTCTGGAAGCAGAAGAAGTGACCGAATAAGAAACCGGCCTCATCTTTTGACTGAAATATAAAAAGCCGCAGCACTGAACAAGGCCCGTTTATACGGATACCCCTTCAGAGCTGCGGCTTTTTTGCGTCAGCCAAGCAACCTAAAGTCTGCAAAGGCTCAGGCGTTTCGCCCTAACGACAACCGCTCTAAAGCGCCACTACAAACCTGTTTCACTATAACGTCGGGCGCGAACCACTTTCTGCACACCCTCAATAACCAGAAAACCCACCGCTACCCAGATCGCGATATACGTCAGCCACTCCTCCTCGGCAATACTCTCCCCCAGCAGCAGCGAGACAAACATCAGCAGCACCGGTTCCAGATAACTGAGCAGGCCGAAAAGCGTAAAGGTCAGCAACTTAGCGGACAGCAGATAAAACACGACCGCCAGCGAGCTGACCAGACCAAAGCAGATCACCAGCCACCACAGATTGGTATTCACGCTAAACGCATCAAGGGCCGGTTGACTGAAGGCAAACCAGGCCGCCATCGGCAACACCAGAAACATATCCAGCCAGATGCCCCCCAGATGATCATTCCCCTGCCAGCGCCGCAGCAGAAAATAGAGCGGATAACCGATCGCAACTGCAAAAGTTTCCCAGGATACCGCTCCGGTTTGCCAGACCTGATTTGCCACACCAACCAGGGCAGCAATAACCGCCACAACTTGCCAGCGGGACATCTGCTCACCGTAAACAAAGCGCCCCAAAATGACCATCACCAGCGGCATCATAAAATAGCCCAACGAAACAGGCAGTCCCCGGCCATTCACCGGCGCCCAGACAAACAACCACAGCTGAATCCCCACCAGAAATGCAGACAGCGGCAGACCAAGCCACAACCAGGGTCTGCGGCGGATCTGCCCCAGCAGCCCGGTCACCAGACGCCACTCACCGGAAAGTAACAGATAGATACTGATACCCGGCAGCGCCAGCAACATACGCCAGCCAAAAGCCTCTTCACCATCCAGAGGTTTCAGCCAGGCGGGGAAGTAATACAGCAGCGCAAACATAAACGCCGATGACAGCAATAACACTACGCCATTCGCCACAAACTCACTCCTTAAACCACGGCCAACAAAGATATCGACAGCAAGAACATTAGTAATAGCCAAATAAAGGCGGCGATGTTAACAGCTTTCCGTAAAAGAGACAGCGAATGCAGTAAATATCGTTTATTTTTCAAAAGGTTAATTATATTTTGCCCACCGATTAACCGGTGCTGAAATCACTAGGTCACAATCTGGCAGATAATCATTAGAAAATAGCCTGCCGACAGGCTTTATTTAGCATTTATTTCAGGTATTCTGCCCCGTTTGGGCTAGCTAATGCGCGCAAACCCGTTATCATTACTTACTGACGCATAAATCCTTGCACAGCAAAAGTTTACAGACCCACAAACAGGTAATTTAAGAAGACTCATGCAATCGTACGAAGAAGTTCTTGTGGCTATCCGCCAAATTATCCGCGGCATCGATCTACACTCCAGAAAGCTTAATAAAAGCACTGGCTTAACCGGCCCACAGCTGGTTATCCTGCAGGAACTTGAGAAGGGTGGCGAACACTACACCATCCGGGAGCTGTCTCAGATGGTAAATCTGAGTCAGGCCACTGTGACGACTATTCTTGATCGCCTTGAAGTTAAAGGTCTGGTGGTACGCCAGCGCAGCACCATCGACAAGCGTAAAGTCCACGTACTGCTGACCGACAAGGGCCATGAACTGCTGAGCGAATCCCCTACCGCGCTGCAGGAAGAGTTCATCACTAAATTCCAGAGCCTTGAAGGCTGGGAGCAGAATCTGCTGCTGTCTTCTGTTCAGCGAATCGCTCAGATGATGAATGCTGAAAAACTGGATGCAGCCCCTTATCTGGAAGTGAGCAGCTTTACTCCGGAAAAGAAATAGCCCTTTACCGAACCCTATCGGAGCACTCTGACGAGGCTTTGTAAGCTACACCGACAAAACGACGCCAACTACAACACTGACCGCAAGCACAGGCCTGCAACCGATTCAGTGACCTGTAGACCGCGTCGTTTTTTGTTTATCTCATATTAATGACCGATGACACAGGTTGCCGCAATGGAACAACTTACCGCACCTCAGGGCCAGTTCAGCCTGAGCCGTTTTCCCGTCAAATCAAAAGACACGCTGCGCGCCTGGGATGCTGCCGACGAATACATTCTGAACCATCTGAATGATGAGCAGATCGCCGTCGATGGCAATATCCTGATCATCAATGACAGCTTCGGTGCACTAAGCACGGCACTGGCAAGTGCAAAGCCAACCATGCTCAGTGACTCCTATCTTGCGGAACAGGGGTTAAAGCACAACCTTGAGCAAAACGGTCTCGCGCCGGATCAGGTTACCTTTATCAACAGTCTGCAAACGCCGGAAAAACCGCTGGATCTGGTACTGATTAAGATCCCGAAAAGCCACGCCCAGCTGGAAGAACAGCTGCACCGCATCCGGCCTTTTATCAGCGCCAGCACCACTATCATCGCCGGCGCGATGACCAAAATGGTTCACACCAACACTCTGAAACTGTTTGAGCGTCTGATCGGGCCAACCAGAACCTCTTTAGCGGTGAAAAAAGCCCGTCTGATCTTTTCAGAAGTCAAAGAACTGAACCTGCCTGAGAATCCTTACCCGCTGACACTGGATCTTGGCTCTGAGAGCTTCACCAAAATCCCTTATCAGCTCAGCAACCACGCCAATGTATTCTCCCGTGAGAGCATGGATATCGGTTCCCGCTTCTTTCTGGAAACACTGGTAAAAAACCAACCGGCTTCCGATGAACCACTATCCATTATCGATCTGGGTTGCGGTAATGGCGTGGTCGGCCTGATTACAGCAGAACGTTTTGCGCAGGCCCAGCTGCACTTTGTTGATGAGTCCTATATGGCCGTGGATTCCGCCCGCATCAACTTTGAACGCGCTTTTCCGGGACGGGAAGCCCGCTTCACCGCCACCGACTGTCTTGCCGGTCTGGAAGCAAACAGCGCCGATATGATTCTGAATAACCCACCGTTTCACCAGCAGAATGTGGTCGGCGACTTTATCGCCCAGCAGATGTTCAAAGAATCGAGAAAGGTACTGAAGAAAGGCGGCGCACTTTGGGTCGTCGGCAACCGGCATCTGGGTTACCACGCCGCCCTGAAACGCATCATGGGGAACTGCGCCGTGATCGCCAGCAATAAGAAGTTTGTCGTACTGAAAGCAGTTAAGCGCTGATTCAAAAAAGGCTCAATTCTAGCTCGGAAGAAGCCTCATAGATCAGCGAATAGGGACTATCTAAGGCTAGACTAGTGTTTTTTGAACTCGCACTTTTCGTACCATCGCGGAGGCGAGTCCATGCTATCTATATAAAACCTAATGATGGACAAAGCCTGTTTATATGGAGCCTCTATCTTGTGAATTCTATTCCACAAGGTATCAACATCATGCCCCGAGGAACGCCTATCTTCTGTTTTCATATGAATAATTCTGTTGCGCATTCCTTCTAACGCCATAAAGTCCTGCCAGCATCTGCTCGACTTTGGGCTTTTGACGCCAAAGATTTCTGGAAGGATTACACCTAGCTTTCTAGAAGTTGAATCAAAACGCTCGATTTCTTTCTTTGTTTTTCTTTCCAAAACACCTGCTTTTTTACGCTTTTCCCATGTTTCATAGTCATCAGGGATATACTCATTTACAAATGCCTCAACGGCGGTATAAGCCATAATGACTGACTCAAACATTAATTCGGCATAATCAATAGCATTAGAATCAGACTCAAAAGCATGCTTACATTTAATAGATCTATTGATTCCTAATGAGTCCTTTATCTGCTTAGCCTCCAAATAACGCTCATAAGAAACCTTCAGGCACATGGAGGTAGCATTCGGTACAGGCACAGTGAGAAACTTCTTTTTATCAAGTTTCACAATCGAAACAGTTTTAATAACCGTACCCTTTTCAATTTTCCTGCCCTGTAAGATAGTGTCTTCAGATACCAGCGCAATGGTATTCAATCTCCAATCTTCTTTATCCACTTAATTCCCTTAAATTCCATTCAATCGAAATACGCCAATCCACCACCTAAAAAACTACTCGCAGGGCAGCATCTTCACGCTGCGGGATGAGAAGCTGAGCCCTTTTGTACCGCGATAACCCGCCATCACCGCTTCAATCAGCGGCTCCTGCGCATTTTCATCGGTTGCCCAATGCACAATAAAGTTAGCACCCGCTCCGCCTGATGAATCCTGCAGGTCGATAACGAAGGTTGCGGTGGCCATGGGCGCTAAGGCAAACCAACCATTGATCATGCTATCCAGTTTCTGGCCGGTGGTATTGAAGTAATCGACGCCTTTTATAATGACCCGTTTATCCGGGTTTATATTGCGTACACTCAGGGTTACCGCCACAGGAACCCGTGAGTCCTCTGACAGATAGATATGGGAATAAGCCGGTACATATACGGAGCAATCACGGGCGGCCTTTACGTCTTCTTGTTGCACCGGATAAAAGTGGCTGCCCTTGCCGGGACTTTTCTTTAGCAGCTCGCTCTGTGCTGGCGACGATAACAAAAGCGCCAACAGAACACTGCCGATGATGCCGATCGATTTAACTGCCACTGCCTGATTCATCATAGATACCGCCACGTCAGAAACTCAGTTGTCTGCAAATAGTAACGCGCCTGATACGGGATTGATATTACAGCGACCGGTCTGCCCACTTTCCTGCAGGCATAAAAAAACCGGCCCCGTGAAAGGCCGGTACTTCTAAACAACAAACCCGTTAAGGTTGTCAGATCAATGCCGTATTCGTTGGCTCAGTAACGAATACCGCCACAGAAGTTTAATAAGGTGTGCAGGTGCCACTAGCTTTTGGCTAAAGGGATTAGCAAAAAGTGCTATGTAGGCTGGCGTGCAGGCTCAGATGCACGCCGGACAATCCGAGCGTCCGGATCACAGACGCTCGAATACGGTTGCCACGCCCTGGCCCATGCCGATACACATGGTCGCCAGACCGAGGGTTCCACCCTTCTGCTCCATAACGTTCAGCAGAGTGGTAGAGATACGGGTACCGGAACAACCCAGAGGGTGACCCAGTGCGATTGCGCCGCCGTTCAGGTTCACTTTGTCGTCAACCTTATCCAGCAGTTGCAGATCTTTCAGTACAGGAATCGCCTGTGCTGCGAAGGCTTCGTTCAGCTCAACGTAGTCGATATCATCGATGGTCAGACCCGCCGCTTTCAGAGCTTTCTGAGACGCCGGTACAGGACCGTAACCCATGATGGATGGATCACAACCCGCTACGCCCATAGAGCGAATCTTAGCGATTGGCGTCAGACCCAGTTCCTGTGCACGCTGTGCAGACATCACCAGCATGCCGGAAGCACCTACAGACAGTGCAGAAGACTGACCGGCCGTTACGGTACCGTTGCGCGGATCAAATACCGGACGCAGTGCACCCAGACTCTCCATGGAGGTCTCAGGACGAATTACTTCATCATAGGTGATCAGCTTACGGAAACCGTCGGCGTCATGGCCTTCAACACCGATAATCTCTTTGTCGAAACGACCCGCCTGCGCGGCTTCATACGCCAACTTGTGCGAGCGAACGCCAAAGGCATCCTGGTCTTCACGGCTGACACCGTGCATCTTGCCCAGCATTTCAGCGGTCAGGCCCATCATCATCGCGGCTTTAGCGGCATACTTGGAAGCCGATGGGTTTACATCAACGCCGTGCATCATGTCGACGTGGCCCATGTGTTCAACGCCACCGACCATGTAAACATCACCCAGACCTGCCTGAATGTTAGCCACGGCAATGTGCAGTGCTGACATAGAAGAACCACACAGACGGTTAACCGTTTGTGCCGGTACGGTCTTAGGAATACGGGTCAGGATGGATGCGTTACGGGCGATATCGTAGCCCTGCTCCAGCGTCTGGTTAACACAACCCCAAACGATGTCATCAATTTCAACCGGGTCCAGTGCAGCGTTACGGTCCAGCAGACCTTCCATTACAGCAGCGGACAATTCTTCAGCACGAACATTGCGGAAAGCACCATTCTTCGCTTTCGCCATGGCGCTACGGGCGCCATCTACAATTACTGCATCACGAGGATTCAGGCTCATGATCTTCTCCTAATTTTTTGTTCTGGTTCCGGCTGAGTCGCTCAGGCGATACCTCAGCCGAATATCGCGGTTCGGTTGCACGGCCGGAGCACTCGGGCTCCGCCGTGACTCAGTAACACTTAAAAGTAAGTCTTACCTTCTGCTGCCATCGCACGCATCTTCTCAGTCGGCTGGTACAGTGGACCCAGCTCTTCAGCGTACTTGTCTGCCATCGCACAGAAGGCTTCAAGGCCAATACTGTCGATGTAGCGCAGCGCACCACCGCGGAATGGAGGGAAACCGATACCGAAGATCAGACCCATGTCTGCTTCAGACGCTGTTTCTACGATGCCATCTTCCAGACAACGAACGGTCTCGATGCACAGAGGAATCATCATGCGCTCGATGATCGCTTCGTCAGTCAGTTCACGATTGTCCTGCACCAGAGGTTTCAGCAGTTCGTAAGCGGCTTCATCAACCACTTTCTTCGGACGACCTTTGCGATCTTCTTCATAGGCGTAGAAGCCCAGTTTGTTCTTCTGACCCAGACGCTCAGCGCTGTACATCACGTTCAGAGCCGTTGTACCTTCACGGGCCATACGATCCGGGAAGCCAGCCGCCATCACATTGTTAGCGTGTTCAGCGGTATCCATACCCACAACATCCAGCAGGTAAGCAGGGCCCATCGGCCAGCCGAACTTCTCCATCACTTTGTCCACGCGCTGGAAGTCAGCACCGTGCTCGATCAGGCTCATAAAGCCGCCGAAGTAAGGGAACAGAATACGGTTTACCAGGAAACCCGGGCAGTCGTTCACCACAACAGGGGTTTTGCCCATTTTCTTGGCGTAAGCAACGGTTGCTGCAATCGCTTTCTCGCTGGTTTTCTCACCGCGAATTACCTCAACCAGCGGCATTTTGTGTACCGGGTTGAAGAAGTGCATACCGCAGAAGTTTTCCGGACGCTTCAGGTTCTCCGCCAGAGAGGTGATGGAGATAGTTGAGGTGTTCGAGGTCAGGATGGTGTCTTCAGATACCTGATCTTCCAGCTCTGCCAGAACCGCACCTTTCACTTTCGGATTTTCAACAACCGCTTCTACCACCAGATCAACGTCACCGAAGTCACCGTAGCTCAGGGTTGGGCGGATCGCATTCAGGGCATCAGCCATCTGTGCCGGTGTCATGCGCTTACGCTCAACACGCTTGGCCAGCAGCTTTTTAGCTTCATCAAGACCCAGCTGCAGTGCTGGCTCGTTGATATCCTTCATCATAATTGGTGTGCCTTTATAGGCAGACTGGTAAGCAATACCACCGCCCATGATACCGGCACCCAGTACCGCAGCCTTGTTCACTGGCTGAGCATCTTTCTCGTAAGCCGCTGATTTCTTCTTCAGCAGCTGATCGTTCAGGAACAGACCCACCAGGCTGTTAGCCACCGGGGTGCGTGCCATACGGGCAAAACTTTTCGCTTCTGCTTTCTGAGCTTTCTCACGACCTTCAGAAGCACCTTTCTGCATGCTCTTGATCGCTTCAATCGGCGCAGGATAGTGAGGACCCGCCTGACCAGCTACAAAACCTTTCGCGGTTTCGAAAGACATCATAGATTCGATCATGTTCAGCTTCAGCGGCTCCAGTTTTTCCTGACGCTTCGCCTGCCAGTTCAGTTTACCGGCATTCGCTTCTTTGATCAGATCGATCGCAGCTGAGTCCAGCTTCTCTGGTGCAACAACTGCATCCAGCGCGCCTTCTTTCAGTGCCACTTCTGCCTTTTTCTCTTTAGTGGCGCAGATCCACTCAATCGCGTTGTCGTTACCGATAATACGTGGCAGACGAACCGTGCCGCCCCAGCCCGGGATGATACCCAGCTTAACTTCCGGCAGACCTACGCGGGCAGCGGTTGAGCCCACACGGTAATCAGTGGTCAGACAGATCTCAAAACCACCGCCCAGCGCAATGCCGTTGATTGCAGTAACGGTTGGGTACGGCAGATCTTCAACGCGGTTAAAGATCTGATGTACCGCCATGTTCATCTCAACCAGCTCTTCTTCGGACTGACCAAAAGCATCGTGGAATTCAGTGATATCAGCACCCACGATAAAGACGTCTTTAGCACTGCGAATCACCAGACCTTTAATGCCCTCAGCCTTAACCAGAGCCTGAGTCGCATCATCCAGTTCCTGAATCGTCACCTTGTTGAATTTATTGACGGATTCACCCTGCAGATCAAAGG
The DNA here is from genome assembly GCA_048264105.1 of Oceanospirillum sp. Classification (GTDB taxonomy): domain Bacteria; phylum Pseudomonadota; class Gammaproteobacteria; order Pseudomonadales; family Halomonadaceae; genus Oceanospirillum. The sequence continues at coordinate 196,370 of JBLXDJ010000004.1, read as the reverse complement.
TCAGCTCAGCAATACCGCCTTCAATCTCTTTTACCGTGATGGCTTTACCTGCGTAAATCATCCACTGCTCTCCCCATTGGGTCTTGGTTCTTTTCCTCAGCTGACGACTTAATCCTTATTGTTGTGATTGCGCGTCAGCTGAAGCCAGTTGTTCTGCTGTATGAGGTTCGGATTACTGAAACAGAGTTTTTTCAGGTCATGTTTCATACGAATATTTCATACAACCGTTTGAATATGGAATTACAATGCGTCAAAAATGGAAAACTGTCAAACCCTTTATAGGTTAAAAAATCACTTTTAGCGCGACCCTGGGGTCATAAATGCAGGACACAGAACACAGAATTGCCCCTGTTTGCGTTTAAAACCAATAAAAAAGCGTGAGACAGAACCAACAAAACAGGGAAAGGAGACAGGGAATGGGAAGCAGAAACGACAGGCATAAAAAAACCCGCTTTCCGTAGAAAGCGGGTTTTTAGAATTTGGCTCCCCGAGCAGGACTCGAACCTGCGACCAATAGATTAACAGTCTACTGCTCTACCAACTGAGCTATCAGGGATCTCTCTGTTCAAGAGATGGGAGGCATTATAGTTCTATCCTCATGAATTACAAGCATTTATTTTAAAAAATTTTCAATTTTCTTCTGTCTTACCTGTAGCCATTGTCATACGGGCATATCGGATCATCTTTCCCTTATTGCTGTACATACAAACAATACTGTATATTTAACCAATACAAGATTCCCTTTCACCAAAACTGAGGTCGACTATGTCTCTGCATTCGATTCAGCCTGTGGGCATTCCCGACTCAAACTGCAAAATCCCTCTGGCCAACAGCTGCGTGTCTGCGGGCTTTCCGTCACCAGCCGATGATTACGTTGAACGCCATCTTGATCTGAATGACAAACTGATCCGCCACCCCTCAGCCACTTTCCTGATGAAGGTTGAGGGTGACTCTATGATCAATGCTGGTATGCAGGACGGCGATCTGCTGATTGTTGATCGCGCCATCCAGCCCGCTCCGGGGAAAATCGTGATCGCCGCCGTCAATGGCGAACTCACGGTAAAACGTCTGGCACTGCATCAGGGTTGCTACTGGCTACAGCCGGAAAACCCAAAATACCGGCCGATCCCACTGGACGAGTCCAATGACTGTTTTGTCTGGGGCGTGGTGTCTCACATTATTCATCAATGCGCCTGAACCCCGGTTATGAACTCTGAAACAACCGGGCAAGCCCCACACTCAGCCAAAACCCTGATCGCACTGGTGGACTGTAATAACTTTTACGCCAGCTGCGAACGTGTCTTTGAACCTGCACTTTATGGCAAGCCGATTGGGGTTCTTTCCAATAACGATGGCTGTATCATCGCCCGCTCCAATGAGCTTAAAGCCCTGAATATCGAGATGGGTGCTCCGGCCTTTCAGGTTTATCCTCACGTTAAGCGGCTGGGTATCACCCTGCGCTCATCAAACTATGCGCTATACGGAGATATGTCAGCCCGTGTGATGCAGGTACTGACTGAACTAAGTCCCAGCGTTGAGCGCTACTCCATCGACGAGGCCTTTGTGGATCTGACCGGCATGAACGACCAAAGCGTCGGCTTCTGTCGGCAACTGGCAGATACCGTGCCCCGACACACAGGCATTCCGGTTTCCGTGGGAGCAGCGCCCAGCAAAACCCTGGCGAAGATCGCCAACCATCTCGCCAAAAAGCAAGCGGGCAGAAACAACGTATGCGTTTTTGATAACCCCGATGATGCAGAACTGCTGCAGTGGCTCAAAACCCTGCCGGTGGAAGAGATCTGGGGTGTCGGCAAACGACTGGGACAAAAGCTGCGTCTTAAGGGTATAGAAACCGCCATGGATCTGCGGGAAGCCAACCCCCAACAACTGAAGAAGAATTTCAGTGTATTGGTCGCCCGCACTCAGATGGAGCTTCAGGGCACCCCCTGTATTCAGCTTGATGATGCCCCGGAACCCAAACAAAGCATTATGTGCTCCCGCTCCTTCAGCACATCCACCAACAGTCTGAATGACCTGAAGGCCGCTATTCGGTTTCATTGCCAGAACGCCTGTGAAAAGCTACGGGGGCAAAACAGTCTGGCACAAGCGGTACTGGTCACCATTCGCTCCCGCTCAGAACGCTTTAAAGGGCAAGCCTACGACGCCTCGGCCATCGCACTACCTCAGGCCAACGATGATACCCAGCAGATTCTCCACACCGCCCAACAACAGCTGGAAGCGATCTATCAACCGGGTGTTCGCTACCATAAAGCGGGCATCATGCTATTAGACCTGATCCCATGGCGACCGATGCAGCTGGGACTTCTGGAAAGCGAACAGGCCGCGCTTAAGGAGGAAGGTGCAAAAACACAGAAGCTGATGCAAACACTGGATCAGCTGAACCATAAGATGGGACGACACACCGTCGCTTTTGGACTGCCAGTGGAAGATGCACGCTGGCAGATGAAGATGGCGCACCGCTCTCCCCGCTACACAACCTGCTGGAGTGAGATCCCACGGGTTAAGGCCTGCTAACACAATCCAACCAGATGCGGCACTCCGTTAAAGCGATCAGGCGATCCGGATCAGCGGCTGCTCACCATCAAAATCCGGCAACAACCAGATCTGCTCAAAGGGATAATCCGTTTCATCAAAACTCATTGCCACGTTCAGCAGCTCTGAACGCGACCAGAGCGGACTGACATTGCGAATCACTAACCAGACCCGGTCGGATTCATAATGCTTCTGCGCTTTGCTGTGCAGAAGATTCAGAAGGGCAGCCTGCAAACGATCACAGGGATCTACCGCTGCCAGTTCCGACAGATAATGCCAGAGCAAGTCGGTATTAGCGCGGTCCCGTACATGCTTGGCCTCTTCGGATGTGGCATATAGGTGAGCAATCTCAAGATCCAGCGGCTTGCTCTGAAAATAACAGGAGATATCCGGCTTGGAGGGCTCGTTATGCCAGATATGACGCATGGGCTCATCAAAATCCTGCTCATACCGGCGCATAAACAAGCGCGCCGCATCCCGCTCCAGCAAGCGCTTTTCGAGATCTGAATGACTGACCGGAGAACCGGCTTGGGTATGGCGGGGATCTGACGTCATGGGGACTCATGCTGGTTTAGGGCTAAAACGATATTCTTGATTTTATAGCGCAATAGAAAGCAGTAAAACCTGCAGGCATAAAAAAACGCCATCTTATAAATAAGATGGCGTTTTCAGAATAAATTGGTCGGGACGAGAGGATTCGAACCTCCGACCCCTACAACCCCATTGTAGTGCGCTACCAGGCTGCGCTACGTCCCGAACCTGCTGAGCATTATACAAATGAGATCTTGCTTTGCAAATATATTTTGCAGTGCAATCAAGTAGTTAGCTTTTACAAAGCAACAAAAACAGGAAAACCCGAACCAATCAGATTGATTCGGGTTTCAAGGCTGTTGTCCGGCGTTAACGGCAGCTACTGGCTCTGATATTCCGGGTCGTCAAAACTCTCAACACGGGATTTCAGTTTCTGTCCCGGACGGAAAGTCACCACACGACGGGCAGAGATCGGAATCTCTTCGCCGGTTTTAGGGTTACGTCCCGGACGCTCACGCTTATCTCTAAGATCAAAGTTACCAAAGCCAGAAAGTTTAACTTGCTCATTATCTTTCAGGCATTCACGGATCTCTTCAAAGAACAGTTCAACCATGTCCTTTGCTTCACGCTTGGTAAGACCTAACTCAAGATATAGCTTTTCTGCCATTTCAGCTTTAGTTAACGCAGACATCTCTATCAGCTCCTCAGGCTTGCTTCAAACTGCTCCTGTGCGGCGGATACAATCTGATCGACAAGGCTATTAATTTCCTCATCATTTAGAGTGCGCGAAGCATGCTGCCACGTCAAGCCCAAAGCAACACTTTTTCGTTGTTCTTCAACACCTTTGCCCTGATAAACATCGAATAAGCGCAGTTCTTTCAGCCATTCTCCAGCCTGTTCACGTACCGCAGCCATCAGGTGCGCAACCGGCGTCTTTTCATCAACGATGAAGGCCAGGTCACGACGTACTTCCGGATACTTGGACAGAGAATCAAACTTAGCAACGCGACCCTGCTGCAATGCCGACTGTTTGATTTCAAACACGTAGACACTGCCTTTCAAGCCCAGCTCTTTCTGTACTGACGGGTGCAGCGCACCGATAAAGCCAACAGCTTCACCGTTACGCAGAATCTGAGCCGTCTGACCCGGGTGCAGCGCAGGATGCTGTGCTGGCTCAAAGCTGACTTCTGCCAGAATACCGCTGTCATCCAGCAGTGCTTCCAGATCACCTTTCAGATCAAAGAAGTCCATCAGCTTAGCATCGCCCGTCCAGCCTTCCGGCTCACGGCTACCGGTTGCGATAACCGCTACCATAGGATCCTGAACCATCTCTTCACCCTGCTGGATGAAGCACTGACCGCTTTCAAACAGGCGAATACGGCCCTGCTGGCGGTTCTGGTTGTACTGAACAGCTTTCGCAAGACCCGCAATCAGCGTGGTACGCATCACGGACAGATCAGCCGAGATCGGGTTAGCCAGTGCGATCGGAGCATTCTCCGGATCAAACAGCTTAGACAGACCGGGTTCGATAAAGCTGAAGGTGATCGCTTCCTGATAACCACGAGCCGCCAGAGACTGACGGATCAGACGGATCGGCTTGATCGCTTCCGGCTGAGCTTCGATACCCAGCGCCATGGTCGGACTCTTAACCGGCAGGTTGTCGTAACCGTACACACGGGCAACCTCTTCAATCAGATCGGCTTCGATGCTAATATCAAAACGGTAGCTCGGTACGGCTGCACGCCAATCATTGCCTTCTTTCGTCAGCTGAAGACCCAGACGGGTCAGGATGTCTTCAACTTTTTCAGCAGGCATCTCCATAGCCAGCATCTGATTCAGACGATCGGCACGCAGTACCACGTCATTGCGAACCGGCAGCTTGCTCTCTTCAACCGCTTCAACCACGGGACCTGCTTCACCACCCACGATATCCAGCAGCAACTGAGTTGCACGCTCCATGGCACGGGCCTGCAGTGTGAAATCTACACCACGCTCGTAACGGTGAGAGGAATCTGTGTGCAGACCGTAAGAACGGGCGCGGCCCGCAATAGAGATCGGCTCGAAGAAGGCACACTCCAGGAAGATATCAGATGTATCATCCGTTACCTTAGTTTGCTCGCCGCCCATGATACCAGCCATCGCAACGGCTTTTTCATGGTCCGCAATCACCAACGTATCGGCGTTCAGCTTCACTTCGGAGCCATCCAGCAGCTGCAGAGCTTCATCCTGCTCCGCCAGACGCACCTTGATGCCGCCGGACAGTTTTGCCAGATCGAAAGCGTGCATCGGCTGACCCAGTTCCATCAGCACGAAGTTGGTCACATCAACCACAGGATCGATAGCACGAACACCACTGCGACGCAGTTTCTCTACCATCCACAGAGGCGTGGTTGCTGTCGGGTTGATACCCTTAATCACACGACCCATGTAACGCGGGCACGCTTCACTGTTGATCAGTTCAACCGGGAAGGTTTCTGAGGCTGTTGCAGGCACAACGGCAACTTCCGGTACGCTAACCGGAGTCTGGGTCAGTACGCCCACTTCACGGGCCAGCCCCGCAAGACTCAGACAGTCACTGCGGTTTGGCGTCAGATCCACCTCGATGATGGTGTCATCCAGGTTCAGATATTCGCGCAGATCGGCACCAACCGGGGCATCGGCAGCCAGCTCCATGATACCGCCATGATCATCGGAGATACCCAGCTCATCTTCCGCACACAACATGCCGAAGGATTCAACCTGACGCAGCTTGGCTTTTTTGATCTTAAAGTCGCCCGGCAGTACCGCGCCAACTTTAGCAAAACCGGTTTTCAGACCGGCACGGGCATTGGCCGCACCACAAACAACCTGAAAGGTCTCGGTACCATCGGATACTGAACAAACCTGCAGTTTGTCAGCATTTGGGTGCTGTTCGGCGCTGATAATTTCGCCAACAACAACACCGGAAAAATCTTTGGCCGCTTTTTCTACACCATCAACTTCCAGACCGGACAGAGAAAGCAGGCTTTCCAGCTCATCCGTTGTGATGGATGGATTCACCCATTCACGGAGCCACTGTTCACTGAATTTCATTGGTTCTTTCCTGAATCTTATGTTCTTGCAACTGCTCTTGCAGTAGGAAGCCTGCTTTTGGAAACAGGCTGCTCATACGTTATCTCGTAACGATTTCGCCTTAGCGCAGCTGGCTAAGGAAACGCAGGTCGTTATCAAAGAACAGTCGCAGATCATTTACGCCGTAACGCAGCATAGCCAGACGCTCTACACCCATACCAAAGGCAAAGCCGGTGTACTCTTCAGGATCGATACCGGAGTACTCAAACACTTTCGGGTGTACCATGCCGCAACCCAGAACTTCCAGCCACTTGCCGTCACCACGATCAATATCCACTTCAATGGACGGCTCTGTAAACGGGAAGTAGGAAGGACGGAAACGTACTTTCACATCATCTTCAAAGAAGGCTTTCAGGAACTGTTCCAGAATACCTTTCAGATCAGCAAAGCTGATGTTTTTGTCGACCAGAAGGCCCTCAACCTGATGGAACATCGGGGAGTGCGTCTGATCAGAATCACAACGATATACACGGCCCGGACAGATAATGCGGATCGGCGGCTTGTCCGTTTCCATGGTACGCACCTGAACAGGTGACGTGTGCGTACGCAAAACAGTGTTCGCATTGAAGTAGAAAGTATCGTGCATCGCGCGCGCAGGGTGATGCGCCGGAATGTTCAGGGCTTCAAAGTTGTGATAATCGTCTTCGATCTCAGGGCCTTCAGCCACACTGAAACCGATAGAACCAAAGAAATCTTCAATACGCTGAATCGTTTTCGTCACCGGATGCAGACCACCAACGGACTGACCACGCCCCGGCAGGGTAACATCCAGCGTCTCTGCCGCCAGTTTGGCCTGCAGCTGTGCTGTTTCAATATCGGCTTTACGGGCGTTCAGGTCCTGCAGCAAAGCATCTTTTGCTTTGTTGATCTCATCACCGGCTTTAGGGCGCTCTTCCGGTGACAGCTTACCCAGGCCTTTCAGCAGCTGAGTCACTTCACCTTTTTTACCTAAATATTGAACTCGGATCTGGTCCAGTGCCTGTGCATCACTCGCTTCAGCGATGGCAGAACGGGCCTGATCTACTAGGGTTGCAAGATTTTCCATCGTCTGTGGGCTCCAAATAAAAATAGGGGAAGACGTTTAGCGCCTTCCCCTATTTAAGACTCATGCATAAGCACAGTCATCATCATTACCCCGACGCTACCTTGGCAGAGCCGGGAAACGATCTTAAGCTAGCGCTGCTTTCGCTTTCTCAACGATGGCAGCAAATACCGCTTTCTCGTGAACAGCAAGATCAGCCAGTACTTTACGGTCGATTTCAACGTTGGCTTTTTTCAGGCCAGCGATGAAACGGCTGTAGGACAGGCCGTTGATGCGTGCACCAGCGTTGATACGTGCAATCCACAGAGCGCGGAACTGACGCTTACGCTGACGACGGTCACGGTAAGCATACTGACCTGCTTTGATAACCGCTTGCTTAGCTACGCGGAATACACGGCTACGAGCACCGTAGTAACCTTTAGCTTGCTTAAGAACTTTCTTATGACGACGACGCGCCACTACACCACGTTTTACGCGAGGCATAACACTCTCCTGACTTTAGAATTCAAAAATTACAGATTTGGCAGCATGCGTTTTACTAACGCCTGATCCGCAGCATGCAGCTGCTTCATTGGGCGAAGCTGACGCTTACGCTTAGTCGATTTTTTGGTCAGGATGTGGCTACGGAAAGACTGCTTGTGCTTGATTCCGTTACCAGTCTTGCGAAAACGCTTTGCAGCGCCGCTGTTTGATTTGATTTTAGGCATTGTAAACAATACTCCGCATTCAAGTTTTTTTATCTGATAAACAACACTAAGCCGCCAAGCCTGATAGCAAGCTATCAAGCGAAGCGGTTTAAATATCGAACCAGGATTACTTTTTCTTCTTCGGCGACAGCAGCATCACCATCTGACGGCCTTCCAGTCTCGGACGAGACTCAACGACAATCATATCCCCCAGGTCTTCTTCGATGCGTTTCATCAATTTCATACCCAGTTCTTGGTGAGCCATCTCACGACCGCGGAAACGCAGTGTGATCTTCGCTCTGTCACCATCTTCCAGGAAACGTATCAGGTTGCGCAGTTTTACCTGATAATCCCCATCTTCCGTTCCAGGACGGAACTTAACTTCCTTGACTTTAGTCTGTGTCTGGTTCTTCTTCTGAGCTGCTTTTTGCTTCTTCAGCTCATACTGATAACGACCGTAATCCATAATTTTACATACGATCGGATCAGATTTAGCGATTTGAACCAAGTCCAGACCGGCCTCTGCCGCTTTTGCCAGGGCTTCAGTCAGTGTTACAACACCAACCTGCTCGCCATCAGCATCAATTAAGCGCAGTTCCTTAGCACGAATGTTCTCATTGATCGGTGCAACCTCTACGTTGCGACCTCTTGGGTTATTCCGCTTAATAGCTAAATCTCCAATAATTCTTTTTAGCAGCCAGTACTCAGCAGTGTTTCAACCTGCTCAAGACTCATGGCGCCCAGATCTTCGCCAGTCCGGGTACGCACGGCAACAGTTCCTGACTCTACTTCTTTATCGCCGATAACGGCCAGATAAGGCACTTTATGAATTGTGTGCTCACGGATTTTAAAGCCGATTTTTTCGTTTCTCAAGTCCGATGATGCACGAATGCCTTTATTTCTCAGGCTTTTTTCAATTTCAGAGCAATAGTCAGCCTGTTTATCGGTAATATTCATGATAACCAGCTGCTTCGGTGCCAGCCATGCAGGTAGTGCGCCTGCATAATGTTCAATCAGAATACCGATGAAGCGCTCGAATGAACCGAGAATCGCACGGTGCAGCATAACAGGCGTGTGACGCTCGCCGTCATGATCAACAAATTCAGCACCCAGACGACCCGGCATCGAGAAGTCCACCTGAATTGTACCACACTGCCAGACACGACCGAGACAATCTTTCAGAGAGAACTCGATTTTTGGTCCGTAGAAGGCACCTTCACCCGGCAGTTCTTCCCAATCAAGGTTTTTCAGATTCAGCGCATCAGCCAGTGCCTTCTCTGATTTATCCCAAACCTCATCAGAACCTACACGCTGCTCAGGACGGGTAGACAGCTTGTACTCGATATCGGTAAAGCCGAAGTCATGATACACCTGATGCAGGAAATCAATGAAGCTGGATACTTCATCCTGAATCTGATCTTCAGTACAGAAGATATGAGCATCATCCTGAGTAAAGCCACGTACACGCATCAGACCATGCAGAGAACCGGAGAACTCGTTACGGTGACAGGAGCCAAACTCAGCCAGACGCAGCGGCAGATCACGGTAGGATTTCAGCCCCTGATTGAACACCTGGATGTGGCAAGGACAGTTCATCGGCTTAACCGCATAATCACGGTGCTCAGAGTGCGTGGTAAACATCTGATCATGGAACTTGTCCCAGTGACCGGATTTTTCCCACAGCGTACGCTCAACAACCTGGGGCGTCTTAATCTCTTTATAGTCGTGCTGATCCAGCATACGACGCATATAGCTTTCGATCGTCTGGTACAGAGACCAGCCTTCCGGATGCCAGAATACCATGCCAGGTGCTTCTTCCTGCATGTGGAACAGGTTCAGCTGCTTACCCAGCTTGCGGTGATCACGCTTCTCAGCTTCTTCCAGACGGTGCAGATACTCTTTCAGCGCCTTTTTGTCATTCCAGGCCGTACCATAGATACGCTGCAGCATCTCATTGTCTGAGTTACCGCGCCAATATGCACCAGCGACCTTCATCAGTTTGAAAGCTTTAATGTGGCCGGTTGATGGTACATGCGGGCCACGGCACAGATCGACAAAGTCACCCTGCTGATAGAAAGACAGCGGCTGATCACCCGGAATATCCTTGATGATCTCAACTTTGTATTTCTCGCCTTTTTCTTCAAATAGGCTGATCGCCTCTTCCCGGGAAAGGATAGAGCGCTCAATTTTATAATCTTTTTTAGCCAGCTCTTTCATGCGGGCTTCGATTTTTTCCAGATCTTCCGGCGTGAACGGACGCTCAAAAGCAAAATCGTAGTAGAAACCGTTTTCAATCACAGGACCGATGGTTACCTGAGCACTAGGAAACAGATCCTGAACCGCCATCGCCATCAGGTGCGCACAGGAGTGGCGAATCGTATCAAGCCCCTCTTCATCACGAGCCGTGATAATCGCTAACTCAGCGTCTTCTTCAATAAGGTGTGAGGTATCAACCGGTACACCATTCACTTTACCGGCCAGCGCAGCCTTTGCCAGGCCTGCACCAATATCAGCAGCAACATCATAGACAGTAACAGCCTGATTAAATGAACGCTGACTGCCATCTGGAAGAGTAATTACGGGCATAAAACATCCTGCATTAACAAGTAGCCGACCCCTACGAAAGGCCTGCTTTAATGGAGTAAAACGAGGCTGATCCATACAACAACCTCAGATACCGACGCACAACAAGAAAACACTCTGTAAATGCGCGAGGCGCGCGATAATAACACTCCGGCAATACCGATGCTATCGCACGGACCAAAACATTGGCTTAAACTATACAGAAGCTATTGAAAGTCATACGAGTTTAAGGCGTCTTTTCATCACTCACATTCATCGGTTAAATGTGAACGACGTACACGAAGCCAAATAAAAAACTGATATGATGTCACCGGATCAACAGGGACAAATCAATGGCGGCATCCCCCGACAAGGCGAACAATATGCAAACCAAGAGTCACGCGCCCAACCTTTCCATTCTGGACACACTGAATGAAATTGGTATTGCGCTATCCGCTGAAAAGGATATGGACAGTCTTCTGGAACGCATTCTTATTAATGCGAAGAAGCTGACCGGAGCCGATGGCGGAACACTTTATCTGTTCAACGATAAAATAAAGGCTCTGGAGTTCAGAATCGTTCGCACCGACTCGCTGGGAATTAAGCTCGGCGGAAAAACCGGCGCCCCTATCAGCACAAATTTCCGCCCCCTGCCCCTGTATCTTGATAACGGCACCCCCAACGAACAGATGATCGCCGCCTATGCCGCATTGCATAAAGAGATCATCAATATTGAAGACGCTTATACCGTCACCCATTTTGATTTCAGCGGCACCCGCAAATTCGACGAAAGCACCGGTTATCGGTCCAAATCCTTCCTCACTATTCCGATGACCAACCATGAAAATGACATCATGGCGGTTCTCCAGCTGCTAAATAAGGTGGACGAGGAAAGCGGAGAGGTGATCCCCTTTTCGCTTCAGGATCAGAAGCTGGCTGAATCTCTGGCATCTCAGGCTGCTGTTGCCCTGACAAACCAGGGGCTGATCGATGAAATGCAGAACCTGTTTGATGCCTTTATCAAACTAATCGCTACCGCGATCGATGAAAAATCCCCACACACGGGCAACCATTGCCGCCGCGTCCCCGAAGCCACCATGATGATTGCCGAAGCCGCTCATTCAAGTGATGACAGCTACTTCAAAGACTTCGCCATGGACTCGGTAGACCGCTACGAGCTTAAAGTCGCCTCCTGGTTGCACGACTGCGGAAAAATCACCACCCCTGTTCACGTCGTTGAAAAAGCAACAAAACTGGAAACGATTCACGACCGTATAGAACTTGTCGCCGCCAGATTTGAGATTTTACGGCGGGATCTGGAAATTTCTATGCTGAAACAACGAATTGCAGCGCTGGAGAAAGGCGACACAGATCACACTTCCATCATCGCCCACTACGAAAAATTGGCAGAATCCCTTGCGGATGACCTGAGTTATGTTAAAAACTGTAACAAAGGTGGCGAGTTTATGGCTGATGAGCAGGTTGCACGGATCGAAGGCCTGTCACACCTGACCTGGACAGACATGGAAGGCAATCAGAAAAAACTGATTACCGATGAAGAAAGTTACAACCTGACCATTCGCAGGGGAACCATTACGGCAGAAGAGCGCGAGATCATTAACAACCACATGACCCTCACGATTCGGATGCTTGAACAACTACCGTTCCCGAAACACCTGCGCAATGTCCCTGAATATGCAGGCGGGCATCATGAAAGAATGGATGGCAAAGGGTATCCAAGAGGTTTAACCCGAGACCAGATGTCGATTCCTGCCCGAATAATGGCGGTTGCCGATGTGTTTGAAGCACTGACATCGTCAGACCGACCCTATAAAAAAGCGATGCCTCTGTCTCAGACACTAACTATTATGGGACGCATGGTTGAAGACAACCACCTGGATCCGGATATCTATCGGCTGTTTGTGGAATCAAAAGTATATTTGAGTTACGCCGAGAAATTCCTGAAGCCAGAACAGATTGATGAGATCGATGCCGACAAGCTACCAGGGATGAGTACCAGCGCATCGGTCTAACGACAAGATTAAGCATGTAAGGATAAGAAAAGATGTGGATTTCAATTTTAGGTTGTAGCGGCGGCATAGGACCTGGCAATCGCACAACATCCATTATGGTCGATGACGACATCCTGCTGGATGCAGGAAGCGGCGTGGGTGACCTGCAGCTTCAGCAGATGGCTCAGATCCGCCACATCTTTATTTCCCATTCTCATCTGGATCACATTGCTTTTTTGCCATTTCTCGTTGACAGCATCTTCAGTCAGATCAAAGAACCGATTCAGGTTTACGGTCTGCCTGAAACCATCAAAGCCCTGAAAGACCACATATTCAACTGGTCGATCTGGCCCGACTTTTCAGAACTTCCCAGCAAAGAAAAACCGGTTATGCAGTTCAACGAAATGCTCCCGCACACCAGTGTGCAGGTTGGCGATCGCAAAGTCACCTCGATACCGGTTGAACATGTCGTCCCGGGTGTCGGTTTTTGTGTCGAGAACACTGAGGGTAAGAGCTTTGCATTCAGCGGGGATACCGCAACAAACGACAGCCTGTGGGAAGCACTCAATCAACGCACATCCATCGATACCCTGATGATTGAAGCGGGCTACCCAAACAGCATGGAAGCCCTCAGCAAGCTGGCACAACACTACACCCCGGCAATCCTGGCTGAAGACCTGAAAAAACTGAAACACAAACCCCACCTCCTGATCTCCCACCTGAAACCGGGGCTGGAGATTCAGATCTCAGAAGAGCTGCACCAACATCTGAAAGACTACAAAATCACATGTATCAAAAGCGGTGACAGTATCAAAATTTAAACCTGCAGCCACACTCATAGCACCGGGAAATGCCCCAAAAAGCCGACATCTGTAATGTCGGCTTTTTGCATTGGCACAATGCCACGAACCATAAACGATCAAACAGCAGGTTTAGGCGCGACCAGATTATCAGCCTCTTTATCACCCGACTCATCATCAGGATCTTCCGGCTCATCATTATCTTTGTAGTAGTCATGCAGGTGACGTAACAGCACCATAACCACAGCAGCGACAGGCAGCGCGATTAACACCCCAACAAAACCTGCCAACTGACCACCAGCCATAATGGCAAAGATCACTGTCACCGGATGAAGACCTATCTTATCGCCCACCAATAATGGTGTCAGAGCAAAGCTTTCCAGCAACTGCCCGACACCAAACACTAACGCGATCCAGACCAGAGGCACCCAGTCGCCAAACTGAAACCAGCCGGCCAGAAGCCCTGCACCAATTCCAATGATGGCACCAAGATATGGAACAATACTGGCAAGACCTGCGACCAACCCCACCAGCAAGGCGAGCTTAAGCCCCACCAACCACAGGCCAGTGGCGTAGATCACGCTCAGACAAAGCATCACCAGCAGCTGCCCCTTAATAAAGGAACCCAGCACCTCATCACACTCCATCGCCAGAGATTCCGTCTTCGCCTGATAGCGACGGGGAAACAGGTTCAGCACTTTCAGTTTAAGGTGATCCCAATCCAGGAGAAGGTAAAAGGTGACCACGGGTATCAGGCCGATATTGATCACCGCGCTGATCAGCGCCATACCTGACTGCCCCAACTCTTTTATGATGACACCCGCCACAGAACTTGCCTGACGCAGATGTCCGGTGATCGCTTTCTGGATTGCATCCAGCTCAAAAGCACCAGCCTCAAAACCGGTATAGCGCTCAAGCACCGGCACTGCTGTTAACTTCAGCCAGTTAACAGCAACCGGTATAAACTCCTGAATCAGGACCAACTGCCGCCCGAGAAGAGGAATAAGAAAGAGCAGAAACAGAACAAAGAGTAGCGAGAGCGATAAAAACACAACAACAACAGATAACCGACGGGATAGCCCTAACTCTTCCAGCCAGTCGGCAAAGGGATCTCCCATGTAGGCCAGCAGCATCCCCGCCAGAAAAGGCATAAGAATAGGCTGAAGCAGATAGAGAAAAACCACTCCTGCAACCAAAGCCACTGCAATAATTCGCTGTTGAATATTTCCCATAACGATTCCTCTGCCAAAATCCAATAAAAAGGGCCGATGTAAACACCAGCCCTATAAAGCCCACACTCAGATCTGAGCAGTCTTATCAGGGACGCCAGAAGAAGCTTTGCTCTACCCCTTCAAAACCGGAATTGTCCGGTTCAAGAAAAGAGTCCAGCGCCAGAACGGAACGGAACTGCTCAACACCGCCCTTCAGAGCCACCCGATAGGCAACGCCGGTGTCATCAACCCGCGCGACTTCAACTCGCCCCACAACCTGCAGACTATTCAGATAATGATTCAGCTTGGCGTAGTCCTCGACAGACTTAAGGCCAACCACCTTAAAGGCATAATCACCGGAATTAGCACCGGTAACCACCACGGCATATTTCTCCGCCAGCACTTCTGCCAAAGCATCAACCGACTTGGCAAACAGCTCCCGGATCTGATCAGCCTGCAGCTCAATCGCCTGACGCTGACTGCCTACCTGAACCAGCCAGTATGCATTCCAGCCTGCAGAGGTCCGATAAAAACGACCGCTATATACCGCATCCGGCGAATAACGAACAGAAGCAGCACTAATGCGATCGCTGAACTGCCCCCAGATATCACTGACACTCACCAGACGCTCATCTTCCAGATCCATCAGCGGCAACAGGATAGGCACGCCCCTGCGCTTTGATTCCGCCTCCAGCACTTCTGCCAGCAGCGGATTATTCTCACTGTTGACGACAAAGCGACCATTCGGTCCCTGAATCGCCAGCCAGGTCAGCACACTGGGACGATTCCCACCCCACACAGACAGCTGAGCATCACTCAGCACCCTGATAATAGAGGGGCCATCAAACCGCATCGCCAGCACATAGGCAGGCCCATCCGTCTCAACCGCCTTATCATTGACCTGATAGGAAAACTGAGCCAGATAACGCTCTGCGCGCTCCAATAACGTCTGAATCCTCTCATGCTCCAACGTGCGTTCATGGCCGGAAACACGCACCAAAACATCAGCCAGCCCCGCCTTTACAGCAGCAGTACGCTGCTCTGCAGACTGATCAGACACAAGACGTTTGCTCTCAAATAAACCTTCAACCTGAACGGCCATCGCCGGTAGCGATACCAGCAAACTCAGCCCTACCGCGATAACACTGCGAATCCAACCCTTAAACATGCAAACCTCTTTACGCTTGGTATTCCTATAGCCCGATATTCTACCCGAAGCCTCCTCCCAACACAGCCCGATTAGATGAAAGAATCCCATAGCAGCCGAACGCTTCAAACAGACAACAGAGCAACCCATAAAATCCTCACCGTAAAAAAACAGTGACATCCGCCAAAGCAAGTGACCCCTGCGATGAGGTAGGGTACAATCCCGCGCTGATTATCCTATAGCGATTCCACAGGATCCTTCATGAGCACCGACACGCAAAAATCGATTAGTTATAAAGACGCTGGCGTTGATATCGACGCAGGCAACGCCTTGGTTGAACGTATTAAAGGTACAGCCAAACGTACTCGCCGCCCGGAAGTACTGGGTGGCCTTGGTGGCTTCGGCGCACTGTGCGAACTGCCAACACGCTACCGTGAGCCAGTACTGGTTTCAGGTACCGATGGCGTAGGCACCAAACTTCGCTTAGCGATGGATCTGAAAAAGCACGACACCATCGGTATCGATCTGGTTGCGATGTGTGTGAACGATCTGATTGTTTGCGGTGCAGAGCCTCTGTTTTTCCTGGATTACTACGCAACAGGCAAGCTGAATGTTGATATTGCAGCGGATGTTGTGCACGGCATCGGTGAAGGCTGCCTGCAATCAAACGCAGCACTGGTCGGCGGTGAAACGGCTGAAATGCCAGGCATGTATGAAGGTGAAGATTACGATCTGGCAGGCTTCTGTGTGGGTGTTGCTGAAAAGAGCGAAGTGATCGACGGCTCTAACGTTAAAACAGGCCAGGCTCTGATCGGCCTTGCATCCAGCGGCCCTCACTCCAATGGCTACTCTCTGATCCGTAAGATTATTGAAGTAACCAACGCAGACCTTAACGAAGAAGTTGACGGACAGCCTCTGGCAGATGCCCTGATGGCACCAACCCGTATCTACGTTAAACCGGTTCTGAAACTGATTAGCGAACTGCCGGTTCATGCCATCTCTCACATCACTGGTGGCGGCCTGCAGGAAAACCTGCCTCGCGTACTGCCTGAGAATGCCAAAGCGGTTGTTGATCTGAACAGCTGGCAGCGTCCTGAAGTCTTCAACTGGCTACAGCGCGGCGGCAATGTTGACGAGTACGAAATGTACCGCACCCTGAACTGCGGCGTTGGCATGATCATCGTTGTCGATCAGGATAAAGCACAACAAGCGATCGACCTGCTGAACACTGAAGGCGAAAAAGCATGGCAGATCGGCCACATCGCAGAAGCATCTGCTGATGAAGAACAGGTAGAACTGCAGGGCCTGAACAAGTAATGTCCGGCTCAATCGTTATCCTGATCTCAGGTAGTGGCAGCAACATGCAGGCGATCATCGACGCTGTAGACAGCGGCGAGATCTCCGGTCATATCAGCGCGGTTATCAGTAACCGCCCTGATGCCTTTGGTCTGGAGCGCGCACAAAGTGCGGGCATCCATACCGAAGTGCTGGACCACACCGAATTCAAAAGTCGTGAAATGTTTGATCTGAACCTGATCCGCAAGGTCGACGAATTTGAACCTGATCTGGTGATTCTGGCTGGCTTTATGCGCATCCTGACACCGGATTTTGTTCGTCGCTACAGCGGCAAGCTGATCAACATCCATCCATCCCTGTTGCCTAAGTATCAGGGACTGCATACCCATAAGCGCGCCATTGAAGCGGGCGACAAAGAGCATGGCGCAAGCGTGCACTTCGTCACCGAAGAGCTGGATGGCGGCCCGGTCTTTATTCAGGCCTCCGTGCCGGTTAAAGAGGGCGATACGCCGGATACTCTGGCTAAACGCGTCCTGACCCAGGAACACAAAATCTTTCCGATTGCGGTCAAATGGTTTATGCAGGGACGGGTACAGCTGGAAAACGGCATTCCTCATATGGATGGTGTATCCTTAGAGGGCAACATTCCTCGCCTAAGCGCGGAATCCTCAGAAGATTAAACCCAGCGTCAACGAACAAACCGCACCAAAGGAGGCGTGCAATGCTGAAATGGATACTACTTTTAACCCTAGGGCTATTTGCAGTTCCCAGCTTCGCGCTTCCACCGCTTAAGCCGTACCAGGCTACCTACAAAACGACCTATGAACTGGGCTTCAGCATTGACGTGGAAGCCAAACGCACCCTCTCTCAACGAAGCAACGGTGAATGGGTACTCGATTTTCGTGCCAAAAACTGGTTTGCGCGCATTCAACAGACCAGCACCTTCCTGCTTGATCCCGAAACACAGCTGAAACCGCTACTCTATCGCCGCTACCAGAAAGTGTTTGGCAAAAGTGAAGAGCAGAAGATCACCTTTCACTGGGATCAGCAACAGGTCACCAATGACATCGACAACAAACCCTGGAAGATGGATATACCGGTCAACGCACAGGACCTGCTCAGCTATCAGCTGAAACTCCGATACGACCTGATGAAAAACCCGGAACAGAAACAATTTCAATATCCGGTGGCTGACGGCGGCAAGATTAAGTTCTTTACCTTTCGGGTTGTCGGTGAAGAGGTTCTGAAGACCCCCATGGGCAGACTTAACACCATCAAGCTGGAAAGCCTGCGCCACTCGAAAATGGATGTTGAGCATCTCGTCTGGCTCGCCAAAGACTGGGATAACCTGCTACTGCGCATCGACCCTGTCCGCCGCAAGGACAAGGAAGAGCCCGTCATTATGACCAAAGCCAAGCTGGCCGGAAAAACAGTCACCGGCTTCTGATCGCCATAGACCTTTGGCAAAAACGGCTCAGCACACTAGACTTCAGATATAAACTTCATTTTTTCACCACATATAGCAGAACCATCAAGCAGACAGGCCATACGGAAATGTCCCGGTCCAAGGCAGGATTGCCCGCCAAAGCCCCGGAGCAACACTATGAGCATCCGTAACCTGATACGATTGATAGTACTGACCACCATTACCGCACTTCCCGCTTACACCCTGGCCGACACGCTTAAGATCGGAACCGACAGCTGGCCACCCTTTCGTGACATCAAAAACAACCAGGTTGCAGGCATTGATGACGACCTCTGGCAGGAACTCAGCCAACAACTCGGCTTTAAGGTGCAGTATATCCAGTGCCCCTGGAAACGATGTCTCGATCTGATGCGGTCCGGTGAACTGGATGCCATGAGCGGCCTTGCGTGGCGAAAAGAGCGCGCTGAATATATCCGCTATGTCGACCCCTCATATTACGGCTGCTCAACCCGCTTCTATGTTCGCGCCGGTGAGGAAGAGCGCCTTCAGAGGAAAGAGCAGCTCAAAGAACTGAATATCGGCATGGTAAGAGGCTCAGCCTACTATCCGGAATTTGACAACGACAGCAGCTTGCAGAAAATGCAGATGGCACAGGAGAGCGTTTTACTGCCACTGCTCGCCTCTGGCCGTATTGATAGCTATATAGGCACCGATTGTCAGGCCGACTTTGAGCTGGCCAACAGCCGCTGGAGCAAACAACTGGTTAAAGCCCCCTTCAAGCCCGGAAACACCACACCGCTCTATATAGGCTTTTCCAAGAAGAGCCGCTGGAGACAGCAGGCTCAGTCATTTTCTGAAGCCATTCGCCAGACATTAGCGAATGGCTTCGACAGCAAGGTGCAGCAGAAATATTATCAGAGCACCCAGCGCTGATTTCCGGCAGGCACAAAAAAAGCACCAATCGGTGCTTTTTTTGATACTCGCGACTCAGGCCTGAATCAGGTTTTCGGCAGTGTCACACCGGTCTGCCCCTGATACTTACCGCCACGATCCTTATAAGAGGTCTCGCAGACTTCGTCAGATTCAAAGAACAGCATCTGAGCCACACCCTCATTAGCGTAGATCTTAGCCGGAAGGTTTGTGGTGTTAGAGAATTCCAGCGTAACGTGGCCTTCCCACTCAGGCTCCAGCGGCGTTACATTCACGATAATACCGCAGCGGGCGTAGGTGGATTTCCCCAGACAAACCGTCAGCACATTACGGGGAATACGAAAATACTCAACGGTGCGCGCCAGGGCAAAAGAGTTTGGAGGGATAATACACACATCGCTTTTGATATCGACAAAACTGTTTTCATCGAAGTTTTTCGGATCTACCGTCGCCGAGTGGATGTTAGTGAACACCTTAAATTCATCAGCACAACGCACATCATAGCCGTAGCTGGACGTACCAAAGGAGATCACACGCTGACCATCAACGTAACGTACCTGCTCAGACTCAAACGGTTCGATCATTGCGTCAGACTCTGCCATGCGGCGAATCCACTTATCAGACTTAATGGCCATAAACTTCCTACGTGTTAGATTTAAAAAAGCGTTTGAATGATACAGGGTTGATTGCCAATGCAAAAGCACCATGTATCAGTCTTAATAGCGGAATATGTGCGTACACTCTAGCTGTCCGTGCACTTACGATTCAAGCCCAGTGATTGTTACCCGAACATAAATAGCGCCACATCAACTAAAGGCACTGCAAGGAGCCAGCATGCGTATCGATTTTGACACTTTAAGCCCCAACCAAGCTTATCACCTGATGACCCAGACGATTATTCCGCGTCCGGTTGCCTGGGTGCTGACCGCCAACGAAACGTCCGGCTACAATCTGGCGCCCTTCTCCTTCTTCAATGCCATCTGCAGTAATCCGCCACTGGTGATGTTCTCTGCAGGCAAAAAACCGGACGGTACCCCCAAAGATACCCGGCACAACCTCAGCCAGAACAAACAACTGGTGATTCATATCCCCTCTGTGGATCAGGCAGAGGAAGTGACCGAAACCGCCCGCACGTTAGAGTATGGTGACTCTGAGCTGTACAAAATTCAGCATCCGCTGGTGAACGAACCGGGCTGGGATCTGCCCCGCCTTGAGAAGGCACCGGTTGCCATGCTGGCAGAACTGACCGACCTGCACGAAGTCGGCCCCAACAAACAGGCCATTTTCTACTGTGAGATCAAAGCGCTTTATGTACGTGATGATCTGGTAGAAGAAGACGCCAAAGGTCGCACCCGAGTTGATGCAGCCAAAATGCAACCCCTGGCGAGGCTGGGCGGCGGTGAGTACGCAACCTTTGGTGAGGTCTTTAAGCTGGATCGCCCGGCTTAAAAGCAAGTAATACACAGTTAAAAACCTTGCCGGAAACAACGAATAAAAAACGGGGCAGCTGAAGTAACGTCAGCCGCCCCGTTTCTCGTTCATCTCATTAAAACCCAGAGCCTTTACAGATGAGATCAGTCACCAAAGGTGATGGTCGGCACATCCTGCTCTGCATCACCTAACTGCGCGATCACATTATCGGCGATATCGGAGAAGAAACCGGCAATCTGACCATCAGGCTCAGCAATAACAGATGGCTTACCGCTATCTGCCTGCTCACGAATGGTCGATGTCAGCGGCAGCTGCCCCAGCAGAACGGTATCGTACTCTTTAGCGATACGCTCACCACCGCCTTCGCCAAATACCGGCTCAGTGTGACCGCATTCGCTGCAGGTGTGCAGACTCATATTTTCCACCACACCCAGCACAGGGATATTCACTTTGCGGAACATCTCAACGCCTTTCTTCGCATCCAGCAGGGCAATATCCTGAGGCGTGGTCACGATTACCGCACCACTGACCTGAACTTTTTGCGCCAATGTCAGCTGGATATCACCGGTACCCGGCGGCATATCAATAAACAGGTAATCCAGTTCCGGCCAGTCAGTCTGTGTCAGCATCTGCTGGAAAGCACCGCTCACCATAGGCCCGCGCCATACCATAGGCGTCTTCTCGGTCACCAGATACGCCATCGACATGGTGTACAGACCTTGGGCCTCAATCGGGCCGAAATTATTGCCATTGGTGGTCTGAGGGCGAACGCCATCGGCCACGCCCAGCATCAGCGCCTGACTTGGGCCGTAAACATCAGCATCCAAAAGACCCACTTTAAAACCTTTAGCCGCCATCGCCAGCGCCAGGTTAGCGGTAACCGTGGACTTACCAACGCCACCCTTACCGGATGCCACCGCAACAATTTTTTTCACATCTTCCAGCATAACGACCTCTAGTCTGAATCGGTTATGAGCATGCCTGAAGCGACAACATAGTCTTCAGGCTCAAAATCGCAAACCCTTGTTAAAAACAAGGCGTTAGATCTTCGTTTCAAAATTGCTGCTAGCTTACCACAGGCAATAACCCAGTAAAGCACTTGGTTAATAAACCCTATTTTATATAGTGAAAAACCCTTCGTCTGATTTTCGGCCTGAAAAGACAATACAGAGATGAAAATTTTCCTCTCAGTCGCTATAGTTACCGGATTGTTTTTTCATCGGCTGCCCAGCCTGCCTAAGCCTGATCTTTACCAATAGCCGTAAAGCCTCAGCCGCAGCAAAAACACATGGCCAGCCCCATCCGTTCAACACAGAAGCGTAAAGAGACACCATGTCATCAGCTCGTAAAATCCTAGTGACCAGCGCACTCCCTTATGCCAACGGCTCCATTCACCTGGGACACCTGCTGGAGTATATCCAGACCGATATCTGGGTTCGTTTTCAGAAACAACGTGGCCACATGTGCTCCTACGTTTGTGCCGATGACGCACACGGTACTGCGATTATGCTTCGTGCCGAGCAGGAAGGTATCACCTCTCAGCAGCTGATCGACAAAGTAAACGAAGAACACCGCGCAGACTTTGACCGTTTTCTGGTGAACTTCGACAACTACTACTCCACGCACTCTGAAGAGAACCGCGAGTTCTCTGAGCTGATCTACAAGCGCCTGCGTGATGCCGGTCACATCGCCACCCGCAACATCACTCAGATGTTTGATCCGGATAAAGGTCTGTTCCTGGCGGATCGTTTCATCAAGGGCACCTGCCCGAAATGTAAAGCTGACGATCAGTACGGCGATAACTGTGAAGCCTGTGGTGCGACCTACACCCCGGCGGAACTGATCGATCCTAAATCTGCCATCTCAGGCGCGACTCCAGTTGAGAAAGAATCCGAGCACTACTTCTTCAAGCTGCAGGATTTCCAGACCATGCTTACCGAGTGGACCCAGAGCGGTACACTGCACGAGCAGATCGCCAACAAACTGAAAGAGTGGTTGGAAGCGGGTCTGCAGGAGTGGGACATCAGCCGTGATGCGCCTTACTTCGGTTTTGAGATTCCTGATGCACCGGGCAAATACTTCTACGTTTGGCTGGACGCACCCATCGGCTACATGGCGAGCTTTAAAAACCTCTGCTCCCGTCGTGACGATCTGGAATTTGATGACTACTGGAACAAAGACTCCGAAGCCGAGCTGTACCACTTCATCGGCAAAGATATCATCAACTTCCACGCCCTGTTCTGGCCTGCGATGCTGGAAGGTGCCGATTTCCGCAAACCAACGGCGGTTAACGCCCACGGTTTCCTGACCGTTAACGGTCAGAAGATGTCCAAATCCCGCGGCACCTTCATTAAGGCGCAGACCTTCGCTGAGTTCCTGAATCCGGAATACCTGCGTTACTACTTTGCCGCCAAGCTGACCAGCCGTCCGGAAGATCTGGATCTGAACTTTGAAGACTTCACCGCCCGCGTGAACTCTGACCTGATCGGTAAAGTGGTTAACATCGCCAGCCGTTGTGCCGGTTTTGTTAAGAAATCCGGCGGCAAGCTGTCTGAGACCTGTGCAGAACAGACGATGCTGGACGAAGCCGTTGCACTGGGCGATCAGATCGCCGAGCACTACGAAAACCGTGACTTTGGCCGCGCTATCCGTCTGATCATGGAACTGGCTGACACGGCCAATGCTTATATCGCCGATAAAGCGCCGTGGTCTCTGGCGAAAGAAGAAGGCAAAGAGCAGGAAGTTCTGGATATCTGCTCTGTGGGTATCAACCTGTTCCGCCAGCTGATCACCTATCTGGCGCCGGTTCTGCCGGTAATGAGCGAACAGGCAGCCGCCTTTATGACGCTGGACAACCTGAACTGGGATGCCCGCAAGGAACTGCTGCTGGGTCACGAGATCAACAAGTTCAAGCCGCTGATGACCCGCGTTGAAAGCGACAAGATCGATGCCATGATCGAAGCCTCCAAAGAGGTTCTGGCGGAAGAGCAGAAACTGAAAGAGCAGCCAACCGGCCCTCTGGCAGACGACCCGATCAGCGATGAGATCGAGTTTGATGATTTCGCCAAACTGGATCTGCGTGTTGCGACCATCGTTGCCGCCGATCACGTAAAAGGTGCCGACAAACTGATTCAGCTGACGCTGGATCTGGGTGGCGTGACTAAGAACGTCTTCGCTGGTATCAAGTCCGCCTACAAACCGGAAGATCTGGTGGGTCGTCAGACGGTTATGGTGGCCAACCTTAAGCCCCGCAAGATGCGCTTTGGTCTGTCCGAAGGCATGGTGATGGCGGCAGGTCCCGGTGGTGAAGAGATCTTCCTGCTGACGCCAGATCAGGGTGCGGAAAACGGAATGCGGGTTAAATAAGCATCGGCTTATTCCAATTCCGAAAAACACCATAAAAAACAGGGGCATAAGCCCCTGTTTTTTTATCTGTCATTGGGAATATACATCATTTACATATAACCAGATCCTCTAAGAAACCCCGCCTTTTTTCTTGTAGGTAATAACATAAAAAAAGATAATAGTGCCGTTTTAAGCTAAGATCCGTCCGTTTAACTCGGGGCTGATTCGTGTCAGCATAATATGCGTAAGAAACCATATAATATTGCCCCCTGATAAATCTCTAACTCCTGACGAAGATAAGTGATGACTGAATACATCCTGCTCCTGATCAGTACTATTCTGGTGAACAACTTTGTTCTGGTTCAGTTTCTGGGCCTGTGTCCTTTCATGGGTGTTTCCAACAAACTGGAATCAGCCATGGGTATGTCCCTGGCGACCACCTTCGTACTGACCCTGTCGTCCTCCAGCAGCTATCTGGTGTATCACTTCGTACTGGAGCCTCTAGGTATCGAATATCTGAAGACCATCGCGTTCATCATGATGATTGCGGTGGTGGTGCAGTTCACCGAAATGGTGGTGCGCAAAACCAGCCCCCTGCTGTATCGGGTTCTGGGTATCTTTCTGCCGCTGATCACCACCAACTGTGCCGTACTGGGTGTGGCACTGCTGAGCCTGAACCGTAACAGCGGATTTGTTGAAGCCACTATTTATGGCTTTGGTGCTTCCATCGGCTTCTCACTGGTATTGGTGCTGTTTGCCGCCATGCGTGAGCGTATTGCGGTGGCCGATGTTCCGGCTCCCTTTCAGGGATCATCTATTGCGATGGTCACTGCCGGCCTGATGTCGCTGGCTTTTCTGGGATTCAGCGGGCTGGTTCAGCTTTAAGATCATCACAGATTTAACCCGTGCGTTAACCACTTTATCTGACGCTTTTAATCGTACCCTCTAATCGAATTAGCGATACCGGACAAACAGATGACTGAGTTTCTTTCACAACATCCTGTTTTAGCTGCTGTAATCGGACTGCTCACACTGGCAGCCCTGTTCGGCGCCATGCTGGGTTATGCCTCTATCCGCTTTAAGGTGGAAGGCAACCCGATTGTTGACCAGATCGACGGCCTGCTGCCGCAAACTCAGTGTGGCCAGTGTGGCCACCCCGGTTGCCGCCCATACGCGGAAGCGATCGCCAATGGTGACGATATCAACAAATGTCCTCCCGGTGGTGAAAGCACTATGGAAGCTCTGGCCGACCTGATGGGTCGCGACCCTATGCCGCTGGATGCGGACCCGGACACCATTGGCGTGAAAAAAGTCGCCTACATCCGTGAAGATGAGTGTATCGGATGCACCAAATGCATCATGGCCTGTCCGGTTGATGCCATCGTGGGTGCCACCAAGCTGATGCACACCGTTATTGAATCCGAATGCACCGGTTGCGACCTGTGTGTTGAGCCTTGCCCTGTAGACTGTATCGATATGCTACCTGTAGAAACCACAGTGAAAAACTGGGGCTGGAACCGCCCTCAGGGCCCGAACGCCCGCTTTGAACATCAGGTTTTCGCCACAAGTTCTGACACCTCTGTGAGCGGAGGAGCTATCTGATGCGCACACTTTGGGATTTCCACGGCGGTATTCACCCGGAACAGAACAAACAACAGTCGGTTGACCAGCCTCTGGTTCAAGCGCCTTTGCCTGCCAAAGTCATACTGCCCCTGCAGCAACATATTGGTGCACCGGCAGAACCTCAGGTCAAAGTGGGTGATCGTGTTAAAACAGGCCAGCTCATCGCTAAAGCCGATGGTTTTATCAGCGCCAATATTCACGCCTCCATCTCCGGCACCGTGACCGCTATTGGGGAACATCCGATTCCCCACGCCTCCGGCATGAATGACCTCTGCATCACCATCGAGTCCGATGGTAAAGATGAATGGGCGATGCTGGAGCCGGTAACCGACTGGCAGAACGCCGAGGTCGATACCCTGCTGAACGCTATCACCCAGGCCGGTATCGTCGGTATGGGTGGTGCAGGCTTTCCTACCGCTGTAAAAGCCAAAACCCGGGAACGCCACGCCATTGATACACTGGTGATTAATGCTGCCGAGTGTGAGCCCTATATCACCGCAGATGATATGGCAATGCGCAGCTATCCCCAGCAGCTGGTACTGGGCGCACAGATTCTCTGCAAGCTGGTTGATCCAAGCACCTGTCTGATCGGCATTGAAGATAACAAGCCGGAAGCGATCAAGGTGCTGCAGGAAGCCACTAAAGGCACTCATATTGATGTGGTGGTGATTCCAACCAAATACCCGTCCGGTGGTGAGAAGCAGCTGATTAAGATCCTGACCGGTCGTGAAGTACCGTCCGGTGGTCTGCCGGCAGATATCGGCGTGGTCTGTCAGAACGTCGGTACCGCCATCGCGATTGCGAAAGCAGTGACACTGGGCGAACCACTGATCAGCCGTATCACCACCCTGACCGGCAACGCCATGACCCGCCGTCAGAATGTGGAAGTGCGTCTGGGCACCCCGATTCGTGAACTGCTCGACTACGCCGGTTTCAACGCGTCTCTGGCCAGCCGCCTGATCATGGGCGGCCCTATGATGGGCTTTACCCTGACCGGCGATCAACTGCCCCTGGTGAAAACCACGAACTGTCTGCTGGCCCCGACCCATCAGGAGTTCCCTGATCCGGAACCGGAAAGCCCCTGTATCCGTTGCGGCATGTGTGAGCAGGCCTGTCCTGCAGAGCTGCTGCCACAACAGCTGCACTGGTTTGCCAAAGCGGAAGAGTTTGAAAAAGCGCAGCTGTTTAACCTGTTCGACTGTATCGAATGCGGTGCCTGCGCCTACGTCTGCCCGAGCAGCATCCCTCTGGTGCAGTACTACCGCTTTGCTAAAACCGAGATCCGTAACGAGCAGGAAGAAGCGAAAAAAGCGGAACGCGCCAAGATCCGCTTTGAACAGCGTCAGGCGCGTCTGGAACGTGAAGAAGCCGAGAAGATCGCAGCCCGTAACGCTCGTATGGCCGCCGCTGCGGCTAAATCACCTGCCAGCTCGACAACTGCAACGCCTTCTCCAGCGCCTGCCGCAACTGGTCTGGATGAAGCGGCCGCTAAGAAACTTAAGATTCAGCGCGCGGCGGCAAGTGTTGCTCTTAAGAAAGCGGAAAAAGCACTGGCAGATGCCACTGACGAGAACCGCAGCAAGCTGGAAGCGGATCTTAAAGCCGCACAGGACAAGGTTGCCTCTATTGATGCACAACTGGGTGGTGGTACCTCAGCCAGCTCAGCACCGGCTGCCGCAGCTCCTGCAGCAACTGCCGCACAAGCAACCAATCCGAACGGTCTGGATGAAGCAGCACTGAAAAAGCTGAAGATTCAGCGTGCCGCTGCAAGCGTCGCGCTCAAGAAAGCAGAAAAAGCACTGGCAGAAGCCTCTGATGACGACAAAGCCAAGCTGGAAACCGATCTGAAAGCGGCTCAGGCCAAAGTCGCTGATATCGAGAAACAGCTGGGTATCGCTTCTGCTCCTTCTGCGACAACAGCACCGGCTCAGGCTACCCCTGCTGCCGCCAACGAAGAACAGGCAAAAGCCCTGAAGCAGGCTAAGATCGCCGTAGCCGCCAGCAAAGCCGCTATTAAGAAGGCGGAGAAAGCGCTGGTTCATGCTCAACGGGACAATGATCCGGACGAAGTGACCGCTAAAGAAGCCGCTATTGAGACCGCCAAAGCCAATGCCGTAAAAGCGGAAGAAAAGTTAAAGGCGCTGGAAGAAACAGCTAAGGCAGCTCCGGCTGCCTCTCCCGCACAAACAGCACCTGCAGCTGATTCCGCTGATCAGGAGAAAGCCCTGAAACAGGCTAAGATCGCTGCAGCAGCCAGCAAAGCCGCCATCAAAAAGGCGGAGAAAGAACTGACTGCCGCACAGGATTCCGGCGATACCGAACAGATCGCCGCCTGTGAAACCAAATTAGTCACGGCAAAAGAGAAGGCTCAGCAGGCAGCGGACAAACTGGCCGCCCTACAGAACGCTGCGGCTCAACCGAAAGCCGATACTCCAGCAACCTCT
This sequence comes from Oceanospirillum sp., assembly GCA_048264105.1. Classification (GTDB taxonomy): domain Bacteria; phylum Pseudomonadota; class Gammaproteobacteria; order Pseudomonadales; family Halomonadaceae; genus Oceanospirillum. The sequence goes on along the minus strand of JBLXDJ010000004.1, from coordinate 168,220 downwards.
GCTGCCGATGCTGTAGCGGATCAGGAAAAAGCCCTGAAACAGGCCAAGATCGCCGCCGCGGCCAGCAAAGCGGCCATCAAAAAGGCGGAGAAAGAGCTGACTGCGGCACAGGAATCCGGTGATGCCGAACAGATCACCGACTGCGAAGCCAAGCTCAATACCGTAAAAGAGAAAGCGCAACAGGCGGCCGATAAACTGGCTGCGCTGCAAAGTAGTACAGCTGAAACAGCTAAAGCAGAATCTCAGCCAGCGGCAGCGGCTGACAATGCCGCTGAAGCGCAGGAAAAGGCGCTCAAGCAGGCAAAAATTATCGCAGCTGCCACCAAAACTGCGCTGAAAAAAGCGGAAAAGCTACTTGCCGAAGCAGAAGCCTCCGGCGATGCCCAGGCGATCAGTGATCAGCAGGTTGTGGTAGAGCGTTGTAAAACCAAATTCGCCGATGCCGAGCAGAAACTGGCTCAGCTAACCGGCACTGAAGTGTGTTAAGGGTCTGAACGATTATGGCATTTATCCGGGTTTCATCCCCCCATCTGCACCGCCCGCTAAGCACCAGCAAGGTGATGCAGACCGTTATTCTGGCAACCCTGCCGGGGCTTGCGGCACTGACCTGGCTGTTTGGCTGGGGTTCAATCATCAATGTGCTGATCGCCTCGGTATCCGGCCTGCTGTTTGAAGCCGTCATCCTTAAGATGCGCAGCCGCAATCCGCTGCCCGCGCTGAAAGACAACAGCGCCCTTTTGACCTGTGTGCTGCTGGGTATCGCCCTGCCGCCGCTGGCTCCCTGGTGGCTGGTGGTGACCGGAACCTTTGTTGCCATTGTGATAGCCAAACAGCTCTATGGTGGTCTGGGTAATAACCCCTTCAATCCCGCGATGGTGGCCTATGCCCTGCTGCTGATCTCCTTTCCGGTTGAGATGACCCAATGGGTAACACCGGCGGCTCTGCTGGATAACGGTATTTCCCTGAGCCAAAGCCTGTCCGCTGTCTTTGGTAGCGCAGTCAATGCACCGGATGCCTTTACTATGGCAACCCCGCTGGATGGCTTTAAACACAAGGGCGCGCTGATGGCAGATGAATACTGGCAGCAGAACGGATTCCAGCCGGAGAAAATCTGGTCCGCCTGGGCAACCGTATCGGTCGCCTTTATGGTGGGAGGTTTCTATCTGCTCTGGAAACGCATCTTCACCTGGCATACGCCAGTCGCCATGCTGGGTACTCTGTTTGTACTGTCGCTGCTGTTCTACGGCACCGATGCCAGCAACTACGCCTCCCCTATGGTGCACCTGTTCTCCGGTGCGGCTATGTTTGGCGCCTTCTTTATCGCAACTGATCCGGTAACCGCAGCCACCAGTAACAAGGGCAAAATCTGGTTTGGTATCGGTATCGGCATGCTGATCTATGTGATCCGCACCTGGGGCAACTATCCGGATGCCGTGGCGTTTTCGGTTCTGCTGATGAACTTTGCCGCACCTTTTATCGACTACTACACCCAGCCCCGCAGCTTTGGTCACAACAAAGCGCGCAAAGGCATCAAGAACGAGAAGTAAGGATTTTCAATGCAACACACAGCACCTGAAACTCAGAAACCGGATGATCAGAATGAAGATCAGGCCGCAGAAACCACTCTGCTGCAGTCGGTGATCCGCAGCAGTATTGGCCTGGGTATCTTTGCCATTGTCACCGCGGGTGTAATCGCGGTAACTCAGATCGGTACCAAAGAAAGCATCGCCGAGAATATCCGCCAGTCCCAGACCCGCAGCCTGTATGAGATTCTGCCTGCCGATCAGATCGATAATGATCTGCTGAGCGATACCCTGACACTGGCACCGAGCCCGATTCTGGGTAATAAAGAGCCGCTGCAGGTTTATGTCGGCCGTAAAGCCGGTCAGACCGTGGCACTGCTGTTCCCGGTGAGCAATCCTAACGGCTATAGCGGCAATATTGATCTGTTAGTCGGTGTTAAGCGCAACGGCGAGCTGGCCGGTGTCCGCGTACTAAACCACAAAGAAACACCGGGACTAGGCGATAAAGTTGAAACCGCCAAGTCCGACTGGATTCTGGGCTTTGCCGGCATGTCGCTGGAAAACCCGGGGCCGGATGCCTGGAAAGTAAAGAAAGATGGCGGCCAGATCGATCAGTTTACCGGTGCGACCATTACTCCACGTGCGGTTGTAAATCAGACCCGTGCGGTGCTGGAATACTTTGCCAAACATAAAGACCGTTTGCTTGAGACGACACCAGCCAACACTGAAATTCTGCAGGAAACTGCTGTTAATCAACAATAAGCAGCCCTGAATAGAGAGTCAAAACCATGAGCGCAACAAAAAGCTATCAGGAAATTACCGCTGACGGTCTCTGGAATAACAACCCGGCGCTGGTTCAGCTGCTGGGTCTTTGCCCCCTGCTGGCGGTAACCGGTTCTGTCGTTAACGCACTGGGTCTGGGTATCGCTACCATTCTGGTACTGGTGGGTTCTAACCTGTCGGTGTCCATGATCCGTAACTTTGTGCCGGAGCAGGTACGCCTGCCCGCCTTTGTCATGATCATCGCTTCCTTCGTGACCTGTGCCGAGCTACTGATGCAGGCCTTCACCTACGAGCTATATCTGATTCTGGGTATCTTTATCCCGCTGATCGTAACCAACTGTGTGATTCTGGGTCGTGCGGATGCGTTCGCCAGCAAGAACCCGATTCTGCCAGCGGTCACTGATGGTTTTATGATGGGTATCGGCTTTACCGTGGTACTGGTACTGCTGGGCGGTATGCGTGAGCTGATCGGTCAGGGCACCCTGTTTGAAAATATGCAGCTGCTGTTTGGTCCTATGGCCGCTAACTGGAAGATCGTGGTGTTTGAAGACTACAGTTTCCTGTTTGCCATTTTGCCACCGGGTGCATTCGTGGGTATGGGTCTGCTGATCGCCCTGAAAAACATCGTGGATGGTCAGCTGAAAGCCCGCGCTGAACGCAACAAGGTTGATGAGCCGAAACCCACCGTTGACCGCCGCGTGCGCGTTACGGGCTAGTCACGGCAAAAAGTGCTGAACAAAAGAGTCGGTTAAACGGAACGGGTTACTGGTTAAAAAGATCAGATAAATAGGTAAGCGTTATGCCACAGCTGTTTATGGTTTACCTCGGTGGTCGTGCCGGTCAGTGTCATATCGAAGTGCACGATGTACGCTTTGTGGTGGGCGAGCGGATCGAAGACACCTATCAAGCCCTGATTCAGCAGTGGTATGGCCACAAAAACAACCTGCACCTGGACAGCTATCATATTGTCGATACCGTGCCCGGTGCTGATGGCCGCAGCTATCAGGTTTCCCTTTCTTCCGAACCTGTCGCATCGGATCTGAAACTCTACTTCGTTAATCTGGGCGGTTATCAGCCGGATCAGATGGCGGAGCAACACGCCTTCGGCCTATTCGCCTGCCGCAATGATGAAGAAGCCAAGCAGATGGCAAAGCGTCATCTGCTGACCACCGCCAGCCATCAGCACAAAGACAATCTGCATGATGTGGATGACTGCCTGCCGATCTCTCTGCTGGAGAACTGGCATATTCAACTGACCGCCACCGACAAACCGGTTAAACCCCTGCGCCCGGACTGGTTCGGTTATGAGGTGATTGGCTAAGCCATCCTCTTTTTACGACCTCATTACGATCTCTTTATCGGCTTCCAAACAGTGTTAGACTGGGTTACTTGGTATTCCTTTACGCCATAGCCACCGTCAAACATCGACAAGGAAGCAGAGATGTCATCCAGCAAATCTTCAAACACCGCAAGCCATAAAAGCCCGAAATACCAGCGCCAGCAGCTAATCCATCAGGAACTGGAACGGGTCGATTTTAAAGATCCGGCTTTGGGCACACCCAAGCATATCAAGATGGCGACCAACCCCTTTGTCTTTTTGCGGGGTTCGGCGCAGCTGTTTTATGCCGATCTGGCTAAAGGCAATCTGAAACTGCCACAAGCCCTGCTGACACCGCCACTGACCACCATTATGGGTGACTGCCATACCTCTAACTTTGGCTTTCTGAGCGAGGAAGGTGCCCACGGCGAAAGCGTGATCTTTGCACCCAATGATTTTGATGATGCCTGTGTCGGCCATGCCGCGTGGGATCTGGCGCGTTTCTGTACCAGCCTCGCCCTCTGTGTCGATTTTGCTGAAGGCGTTCTGGCGGGGCGTTACGCCATTGAGGAAGCCCTTGATGATGATCAGGCGGTCAGCGCAGCACAGAGTCGCACGGCGATGACCGCATTTCTGGAGCAGTATCTGGCCACCTGTGAAGCTTGCGCCGAAGATGCCGAGAACCGCAATCAGGTTCTGGATGGCTTTAAAAAGAAACATATCCTGAACGCCCCTTATAAAAAGGCGAAAAAGCGTATCTGGGGCGGGAAGAAGTTTCTGGAGAAAAGCTCACTGGCGAAAGAAGTGGATATCAGCCAGCAGCCGCTTCGCTTCCGTGATCGCCCTGAACGCTTTAAACCACTGGCAGCAGATGAAGCCCGTGAACTGATCCAGCACTTTGAACCCTACATGGATGACAGCATCCTCGATATTACCGAACGTCTGAACGCAGGCACCGGCTCAGTGAATATGCGGCGTTTCTACTGCCTTGTGGGGCCGAAAGCGTTCAGCTCAGAGGATGATCTGGAGCTATGTCATCTGGTGGAGGTTAAATGCCAGCGCCATGCCGCGCCGCTGTATCACTTCCCGGAACTGAGCGCAGTGAACCGCCTGAATCCTGCCCACCTGACGGTGCACTGCCAGCAGCGTATGCAACGCAAACCGGATCTGGTACTGGATGAAGCCGAATGGCAGGACGGCCACTGGCTGATCCGCTCCCGACACCACGCCCGCGTGGGGATTGATCCTGAGGACATTGTCTTTGGGGAACAGGCCGTAAACGGTGGTTTTGAACAATACGCGGCCACCTGCGGGCAAGCCCTCGCCCTCGCCCATTGTCGCGGCGACCGCCGCTCCACCCGCTTTGAACAGGCGATGTCGGAGGTACTACCGGATCAGATTGAAGGCCTGATTCAGGCTTGTCTGGGTTATGCCGAACAGGTGAAAGAGGATTGCGGGTATTTGCGGGGGTTGTATTTGGGTGAGTGACAAGAGCAAAAAAACCGGCGTATTGCCGGTTTTTGTATTTAGTTCTGTATGGAAAGACTACCTTCAAACCCTTCAATGAAGGCTTTTCTTTGAGGGCAATCCTTCAAAATTGAGATTTGAATAATGCTGTAAAGTTTTATGCATTCATCTTCAATGCTTCCTTTCGAAAACCGCCCTTCTTTAAACACCTCACATCTTACCTTAAACAGCCTAAATACCTCTGCATTCAAGACCTCAGACCCAAGTTCGTCAGTAAAGAATTTTCGACGTTTTTCTCCATTAGATCCCTGATAATCAAAGGAGTTAATAATTGCTTCAAATGCCAACCAAAGAAAAATAAATCGCTCTTCAGGAAAAGTTTGAGAAAATGCTTTATTGAGGCGATTTGAAGCCTCCTCCGGAATACAAATTACTTCGGCTTTTTCTATGGGAGGAGAGTCAAAAAAATTAAGGTTTTGAGTATCAAAAAACGATGCGAACCCTGTTTCGGAGAAAAACCTAGTTTCTGACTCCCCCACTTCAAAAAATCTTCTAAAAACCATTTTATGAGCTATCGGTACTCCAAATATCAGCCTTAACGCGTTAACAACATGATCTTTATCTTTCTGATGCCTAATATGCTCTTCAGAATTTTTATAGCAAAAAGTCAGCTTCAGGTTGTTGCTTCTAGCCGGAATGGAAACTTCAATATTTGTCGAAACACACTGGCCATCTGCCCTGAAATACTTGATCCAGTCTATTTTTTTCGTTGAATCATCTGGAGGCGAGACTATTGAAACATCAACATTGTTAATATCGTTGTTGCTCAAAAAATCGCAAACTCTCTTTAAATCATTTTGCTGTACTGACGAACTCCATACAGTTTCTTCAAAAAAGCAATAGCCTTCCGCATGCCACTCCTTAACAACCCTATCCATAAAGTCAGTCACAGATCGCCCCCATATTTGCGCTTTCCTTAATTATAAATCTCACATAGAAAACTAAAATCCACAATATAAAAAAGCCCCGACATTTGTCGGGGCAAGTCCACAATTCGGTCATACCTGCGGTGGTTACACCGCCGCTATCACCAAACTCACTGCTATCGACCACATCATCAGGCAGACGGCTGCGTCTAATACCCGCCATGCGATCGGTTTCTGGAACAGAGGCGCTAACCAACGCGCGCCAAGGCTGATGCCGAAGAACCAGATAAACGAGAAGCTGATTGCACCAAAGCCAAACCAGAAACGCTCGCCTTCCGGATACTGACCGCCGATGCTGCCGATCAGCACCACGGTATCCAGATAGGCATGGGGGTTCAGCAACGTCACCGCAAGCGTGGTCAGCAGTGCCTTTTTCAGACTGGTTGCGCCTTTGCGGTCCGCCTCCAGGCTCTGATCTTTTAGCGCTGAGCGCAGCGCACCAAACCCGTACCAGAACAGAAAGGCTGCCCCGCCCCAGCGGGCAACGCTAAGCCATAACTCATTCTGGCTGATCAGAGCGCCCATACCGGCAACTCCCAAGGTAATCAGCACTGCATCGAAGAAGCTGCACACACCGGCGATCGGCCAGTGGTACTGTCGCTTCAGCCCCTGCGACAAAACAAAAGCGTTCTGCGCACCAATGGCCATAATCAGACCTGCGCTGGTTCCCAGCCCTTTAATCAGGGCCCATAGATAAAGACTTGCTGCCACACTCATCACGCACTCCAAAAGAAAACATCATCTTGCATAAACACCGGCGCACCTGCCCCGGCAAAGGTTCTAATGACAACGGCCGTATCAATGGAGTGCATCTTGCCTCTGCGCCAGAATTAAGTAAAACTAATGATTTTAATTAACCATTAAAAAATCTAATCAATCGACTACAGCCTGCTTAAACTCGCAAGGGATAAAACCATGAGCCTGTCACTGGACCCGAAACAACTCAGCGCCCTGCATGCGGTGATTGAGGAGCAAAGCTTCGAGAAAGCCGCTAAACGCCTGCATGTGACGCAATCCGCCATCTCCCAGCGGATACGCCAGCTGGAGGAGAAACTGGGACAGGCGGTGATTATCCGTAGTACGCCTCTGGTGCCGACAGCAACCGGTCAGCGGGTGCTGAAGTTCTACCATCAGTTGTCGTTACTGGAGGGTGAGCTGAGCCTGAGTCTGGATCAGGCCACGGAACAGGGCTTCAGCCGGATGCCGGTGGCGGTTAACGCCGACAGTCTGGATACCTGGTTTCCTGAGGCGCTGGCACCCTTAGTGGATCGGCACCCCTGGGTGCTGGATATTAAGATCGATGATCAGGAGCAGACCCATCATCTGCTGAAAACCGGTGAGGTACTGGGCTGTGTCAGCGCCTCGTCTCAGGCGATGCAGGGTTGTGATTGCTTTCCCTTGGGCGTCATGCGCTATCGGGCGCTGGCAACACCGGGTTATATCGCCCGCTATTTCCCTGAAGGAGTTACAGAAGAAGCTGTTGGGGAAGCTCCCGTGGTGGAGTTCAACCATAAGGATGAGCTGCAGAATCACTTTCTGCGCCATATCGGCTTAAGTGGTGCGCTTTATCCAAAACACCGCATTCCCGCCACAGGCCCCTACTTCCACCTGATACGTTTAGGACTTGGCTGGGGCATGGTGCCGGATCAGCAGAGCCAACCCTATCTGGATCTGAACGATCCGGAGAACGCTACCGTGACAGAACTGGCACCGGCTCAAACCATCGATGTGCCGCTCTACTGGCATGTATGGAACCTGAAATCGGAAAGCCTCAAGCTACTGACTAAAGCTGTGATTAAAGGGGCAGAAGAAAGCCTGACGCCGATGGAGGCCTGAAAAAAAGACTCAAAGAAAGACTGCCTGATCTGATTTTCAAATTTCGCAGCAATAACCTGACAAAACTCAGACTATTAGCGTAGTTCACGGAACTTATTGTTTGTTAGACTGAACGCAATTATGTAGCTCTGATCATGTGCCCATTACTGAAAGCATCTCTCTATGAAACTATCTAAAACACTTCTGGCTCTTTGCGCTTTAACCCCTGCAACTGTGTTTGCTGCCAACCCCGGCGATGGAAGTCTGTTCGAGTTTAACCATCTGCAACATCAGCTGGGAGGCGGTATGGTTGGCAATGGTCAGGTCAATCAGTTTAAAGGGGTCTTTCACGACTATGAGGACGGTAATTACGGTGGCATAGCCGTTAATATGAAATCGGGGATTAACGATGGCGATTTTGGTAACGGCATTGTTTATAACTATGGAGCCTCTCTGACTGAAAACAATGAGGACTATGCATGGCAACTGGATGGTTATTTTACGGGTAGCTATGAATTCAGCTTAACACCCTCTACATACGCCAATGTGGGTATCAGCATCAGTCTCAACGGATTACCTTATCGAATGTTCTTCAATGACGAGGACAATAAAGTATCGACAGCCTATTCGGTCGGGCCAATCATAGGCTTGCGCCATCAATTCAAAATTAGTCAAAGCACACACCTGGTTCCCTTTGCGCACTACTACTACAGCAGCCAGTCAGTATCCAGTAGCTCTCTGTGGACCATCTTCGCGGATGCCTTTACTGACCCTGAAAAAGACCGCTCCGTTCATGACTATCGGGATGTTGTCGTTGCCGGTGCCACTGTCGACTTCTCCAACGTTCTGATCACACCGGCATATGTTAAAAATAACACACAGGAAAGCTGGCATATTGGGCTTGGTGTCAACTTCTGATAACAAAGTACCGTCTGACCCGGCTTAAAGCGCCGGGTCTTTTCTTTTTTGCAGGTGATAAACAACCAGCCCTGCAACCAGCCCCCAGAAGGCGCTGCCTAATCCACCCAGCACAACACCGGAAGCCGTTACCAGAAAGGTCAGTAAGGCAGCCTCGCGCTCAGCAGGATCTGCCAAAGCTGCCGCCAGACTGTTGCCTATGGTTCCCAGCAGGGCTAAACCGGCAATCGCCATAATCAATCCCTGGGGGAAGGCTGCAAAAACAGCCGCCACGCTGGCACCAAAAATACCCGTCATCAGATAGAACAACCCCGCCCAGACCGACGCCTGATAGCGCCTACCCGGATTCGGCCCCGCTTCTTTGCCCATGCAGATCGCTGCGGTAATCGCTGCCAGATTAAAGGAGAAACCACCAAAGGGCGCCAGCAACACCCCCGCCAGTCCAGTTGAAGTCATTAAAGGGGAAACCGGTGTCTGAAAGCCATTACCCCGAAGCACCGCAACCCCCGGCATATTCTGGGAGGCCATGGTGACGATAAACAGCGGAATCCCTACGCCCAGCATCCCCTGCAGGCTGAGTTCAGGCAGCATCAGCACCGGCTCGGCTAATTGCCATTCGATATTACTGAAGGTCAGTTGCCCCTGCAGGGCAGCAACCACCATACCCACCAGCAGTACCGCAGGAATCACATAACGTGGCAGCAGGTGTTTGATCAGGATATAGGCCAACACCATGAGGCTCACTAACAGCAGATCGCTTTCCAGAGAACGAAACGCGTTCAGACCAAACTGCAGCAACACTCCCGCCAGCATCGCCCCGGCCAGAGATTGCGGCACCTGCTTCATCAGACGATCAAAAAATCCGGTCAGCCCGCAAATCAGGATCAGTGATGAGCTGAACAGGAAGATCCCTATCGCCTGTTCAATACTAAAACCCGGCAGCGAGGTCACCAGCAGTGCAGCCCCCGGTGTCGACCAAGCGGTTAGGATGGGGGTTTTAAACCAGAGTGAAAGCCCGGCACTGGTAATCCCCATGCCGATCCCCAGCGCCCAGAGCCAGGAGCTGATCTGAGCACCCGTTGCTCCTGCCGCTTCTGCCGCCTGAAAAATAATCACGGCGGAACTGGTATAGCCCACCAGAACAGCCACAAAACCAGCCGAGATATAGGAAAGACTGAAGAAACCTGCCAATCCGCTGCTTTCTGTCGCTACTGCTTTCATAATGATCCTGCTTGTAACCCATACACCCCAATAAGAAAATGTGCGCTATAACGCACAGACAAAATAACATTATGAGCGCTATAACGCACAAATAATTTTTATATAATGCGTTTTCGAATCGCGGATCACTCCATTAAGGAAACCAAGGCTATGCAGGAAATTAACCGGCATCTGGCGGACACCCTGAAAGCGGAACGCAAACAGCGGGGCTGGAGTCTCGACAAAGCAGCCGCCGCAACAGGTGTCAGTAAAGCGATGCTGGGGCAGATTGAACGGGGGGAATCCAGCCCGACCGTTGCCACCCTCTGGAAGATTGCCGGTGGTTTTCGTTGCTCCCTGTCCACCTTTATTGAAGCCTACGATGATAAGAGTCCGGATCAGAACAGTGCTCCGCTATCATCCGGAAAACCTCAGATACGCTCCGCCGATCAGATTCGTCACAAACCAGCGCAGGATCTGATGCTGGTCGCCCCGCTGTTTCCCTTTGATCCTCAGATGGGATTTGAGATTTTTGAACTGAGCCTGCTTTCCGGATATGAACGGGAATCGGAACCCCATGAAGCCGGGGTCACCGAGTTTGTTCTGGTTATTGAAGGGGTGATGGAGGTTTTGGTTGAAGGCCAATGGCACTATCTTGAAAAAGGGATGAGCATTCGCTTTTCAGCGGATCAGCCCCATGGTTATCGTAACCTGAGCAATGACACCGCCCGCTTTCATAATATTATTCATTATCCCGACGGGACGAATCGCTCCTAAAGAGCTTTCAGGTGCTAAAAAGAGGAGCCGGGCTGCTTCAGAAACTCGATCTCTTCGGGGGTGGATTCCCGCCCCAGAATCTCGTTGCGGTGGGGATAACGTCCAAAGCGGTCGATAATCGCCTTGTGCTGGCGTTCATATTCAAGATTCTCTTCCAACCCCAGAGCACTGAACACCTCAATAGCAATTTCATGCATATTGGGATCTTCGCTGTGCATCAGTGGCATATAAAGAAAAAGACGTTCCTGCTGAATCAGTGAGCGGTCATCTCCGGCTTCAATAGCCGCCAGTGTCAGCTGAACAGCGCATTCATCGGCAGCAAAAGCCTGCGGCGTGTCCCGGTAAATATTACGGGAGAACTGATCCAGCACGATAATCTCTGCCAGTCGCCCCCGGGGCTGATAACGCCAGTCCGCCAGCTGTCGCAGCTTCGCCTCAATCAGAGTCGGTTCAAAACGGGTTTTAATCGCCTGATCCAGCGCGTCATCTTTAACCCACCACTGTTTCGGTGAAAGCTCTTTAAACCAAAACTCAATAACCGGTTGCCACAACATAGGCCTGCCCTGAAGTCGTTATCTCTTCATTTGACTATAAGAGCTTCACAGACATATTTCCAATCCACAGCTTTGCAGTCAGGCTTTCAAACCAAGCGGAGACGATCAATACTCAATCGGAACAATATGCTCCGAATAAAGGGTATAACCTGCAACCGCCAGATCCGTGTCCGCTGAGTCGATGGATAAGCGACCACTCACCCAGATCGCATCTTCCAGCAGAGATTCCGCAATCGGTATCTCGGTTTTCACAAAGATAATCTGATTGGAAGGCGGTGGAGGCGTATGGATACAGGCTCCGAAATAGGGAACCAGCAGAAACTCGGTAACCCCTTCCGGTGTGATCTCCAGCGGCGCGATATAGCCTCCCAGACGCACCGGCATACCATCCAGTTTGCCGAGCACAGGTGCCGACTGATACGCCTTCTGCAGCTTCTCCATGATCTCGATAATCAGAGGATCATCATCGGTCAGCATGGCTATCTTCTCGGGGTCGTACTGATCCAGAATCGCATCCGCCCGAAATCCTTCAGGAATCAGATCTTCCCAGCTCAGATCCAGCAGGCGGTCTTCCTCGTTCCAGCGTGATTGCACCAAGGGGCTGAGCTGGTCGAAACCTTCCGGTTTAGCAGCGTATGCCGTTGAGAAGGTCACAGCCAAAACCATAAGGGCCAGCAGCATGTATCCTGAGATCTTTTTCACCCACATCTGAGTTTCTTGCGCCACACCTGTATCCTTATTCCACATTACGAATTTCAACACCTTCAACCTACATCAGAGGCGGACCGACAAACCTTCTGCCAACGAGATACGGTAAGCCCGCAACCCCGGCCAGAGTCCGACGAATAGCCCCGCAGCGGCGATGATGCTAAGAAGTTGCAGCTCGGTCAAACTAAAACCGGCGACCGGCAGCCAGATACCCCAAACCTCATACACCCAGGGCGCAGCCACCAGCAGTAACAGATAGAAAAGCCCCGCCCCCAGCAGCAAGCCTAACAGGGTCAGGATAAAGGCCTCGGCCACCAGTAATAACATCACCTGCATCGGTCTTGCGCCAATCGCCCGTAAAATAGCGATCTCACGGCGACGCTCATTCAGCCCGGTCAGAATGACCGACATCAGCCCCACAAGGCCACTGATCACCACAAAACCGGCTACAACCAGCAGAGCATTTTCAGCCACGCCGACCAGTTTCCAGAGTTGTTGCAGCGCCACCGCAGGCATCACCGCCTGTAAGGGTTCACTGACCATGCTCAGTCCCTGACCACCTTCATTGATACGGCGCTGCACTTTAAAGAGCTGTGTTTTCTTTTTCACCCCAACCAGAAGCGCGGTAATCGCCTCCGGCTGTAACTGTTCGGCATCCGGCTGTACCGTTTGCCCCTGTTTCTCGGCAAAGCGGGCACGAATATCACTTAATGCCGGTTTACCCCAACCGATATGGATCGCCTCAATGCTTTGCAGGCTAACCAGCACCGAACGATCCACCGGCGTTCCGGTGCGCTCCAGCACCCCCACCAGAGTGAAAGGTTTATCATCGTGTTCTTTGAAACTGTGCCGCCCCATGCCGTGAGCGATCACTATCTTGTCACCCACCTTATAACCGAGCTTCTGCGCCACTTCAGCACCGATCACCGCCTGATAAAGATCAGCAAAACGCTCACCATCGTTAAAGCGCAGCGCCTGCTTGCGGCCATATTTGTAGTGGTCAAAATAAGCAGCGTCGGTGCCCATCACCCGATAGCCTTTATGGGAATCCCCCAGCGCCAGAGGCAGTGTCCAGGCGACTTCCGGCATGGCGGCGATCTCCTGAGCAGCTTGCCAGCTCATATTGGCGCTGGCGTTGCCCAGCTGAAAAACGGAATAGAGCAGCAACTGAATATCACCACTGGGAGCACCCACGATCAGATCCGTTCCAGAGATGGTCTGATTAAAACTGGTGCGGGCTTCGGTACGCACCCGCTCAACGGTCAGCAGCAAAGCGACACTGAAGGCGATGGTCAGTACCGAAAGAAAAACCGTCAGCCGACGATTCACAAGACTTTTAAAGGAGAGTCGCAGCAGCGTTGGCAGATTAAGTGTCATCGGTTTGCCTCCTGCGAATGAGCAGAACCTGCGGATAAGGCACGGTTCAGGCTGGGCAGATGCAGATGCCGGTCAAAGTGAGCTTTAAGGCCATCATCATGGCTGACAAACACCAGCGAGCTGCCGCTTTGCTCGGTTTCTGTCATCAGCAGTTGCAGAAACTGATCCCGGCTTTCACGATCCAGCGCCGAAGTCGGCTCATCAGCAATAATCAGATCCGGCGCACCGATAAGAGCACGGGCGACAGCCACCCGCTGCTGCTGGCCGATACTCAGGTTCATCACCGATTGCGTCCAGAGCGATTCCGGCAGCAGCAAGCGGTTCAGCAGGCGCTTCGCCTCATCCAGGGCGCTAACCTTAGCCTGTTTCAGATTTGCGACCCGCTGACGGGAAAAATCGCAGGCCAAAGTGACGTTATCCAGCACATTGAGATACGGCAGCAGATTAAACTGCTGAAACACCAGCCCGATATGATCCGCCCGGAAATGATCCCGTTTGGCGGCACTCAAGCCTTCAATTTGCTGACCAGCAATAGCGATATGACCCGTTTGCGGCACCACCACACCGGCCAGCAAGGATAACAGCGTACTTTTGCCGCAACCGCTGGGGCCATAAACGAAGAGACGCTCGCCGGCATTCAGCCGGAAAGCGTCAATCTCAAGGGCGGCCTGACCCTGTCCGGGCCAGGCAAAGCTAATATGTTGCAGATCGATAATGGTCTTATCGTTTAACGCCTTACCACTCAAGTTTTCCATCTCCTTCACGCTCGGTGACCACAACAGTACGCTCAGAGACCGCTTCAATGCGCAGCAGTTCCAGATACGGCAACTGGCTGAACAGTTTCAGCTCCAGTGGCGATGCCTGTTCACTGTCACAATGGAAGGTGTAACTGGCTTCCACATCGACGTGACCGCCTTCATGTTCATGCCCGTCATGATCATGTTCGTGCTCGTCATGGTCTTCGTGTTTATGGTCGTCGTGGGCAGCGTGTTCTTTCCCGTCATGATGCTCGTCATGACCATGCTCATCATGATCATCGTGGCCGTGTTCATCATGCTCATCGGCATGGTGGCGTTCTTTATGACCGTCGGCAGACAGAAACGGCAAGGACACCTCACGCTCTTCCATTTCACAGCTCACCGGCAGCGTCAGCCATTTTTCAGGATGATAAAGCACTTCCTCCGCATGATGCAGCGCTTCCACCTCTTTCTCATTACCGGGCGCATGCTCATAACCGATCACACTGTCTGCCGCAGCAGAAAAGCTGATGCTGATCTCTTTGCCATCCTGAGCGAGGGTAAGGTTTGCCACGCCATGCTCATGGGCGCTCAGGTCAACATCAGAACCAGCCTGCAAAGGTGTCGCCAACGCCATCAGAATCGGCAGCGTCGCTTTAAGCGGTACAGAGCGGCTGAAACGGGAATTTCGACGGAAATAAAGAGATACGGGGTTCATAAGTCATCCTTTCGGGCCAACATCCTGCAGTGCACGCGAGAGTATAAAATTCAGCGTCTGAATTACAGAAGGTTATTGATACACAGTGTTAAAAGAGGCAGAGAGTTATAAAATAAAAAATGAAATGTTACAACATAACATTTCAATTCAATATTCAATCCCGTCGCTAATTAAAACCAAAACCGGCACGAACTTGGCAATCCGCAGGCAGGCTGAAATAATAGCGCCCGACATAATGATCAATCATGAGCTTCTGGAACGCCATCCGCTATGAATGCTGAAAAACGCTATGAGATTTTCTCCCGCCTGCGGGATGACAACCCCAACCCGACGACAGAACTGAACTACTCCACCCCCTTTGAACTGCTGATTGCGGTCCTTCTGTCGGCACAGGCAACGGATGTTGGCGTTAACAAGGCAACCGATAAGCTCTATCCGGTGGCCAACACGCCTCAGGCGATTTATGACCTGGGTGTTGATGGTCTGAAGGAGTACATCAAAACCATCGGCCTGTTTAACAGTAAGGCCGAGAACACCATCAAGACCTGCCGGATTCTGCTGGATAAGCATAACGGCGAAGTTCCGCAAAACCGTAAGGATCTGGAAGCGCTGCCCGGTGTCGGCCGTAAAACCGCGAATGTGGTGCTGAATACTGCGTTTGGTCAGCCCACCATCGCTGTGGATACACATATCTTCCGGGTGTCGAACCGGACCGGTATCGCCAAGGGTAAAAATGTCGATGAGGTGGAGCAGAAGCTACTGCGCCATGTGCCGAAGGAGTTCAAGCTGGATATTCACCACTGGCTGATCCTCCACGGCCGTTACACCTGTGTGGCCCGCAAGCCCCGCTGCGGTTCCTGCCTGATCGAAGACCTGTGTGAGTTCAAAGAGAAGACCGAGATCTGATCTCTCAGGGGCAACTATCTCCCGCCGAAAGCCGCCACAGACCGGCTTTCGGCTTCCTTTCCTACCCTACCGTATCAGCCTGGCCGTTAACCCTTGTTACCCACCGGTATCCTGGCTGTTTCAGGTCAGTTCTTCGGCCTCAAACCCGATCTGTCATCAAATTGTCATTTGACCTTGCTAAGCGCGAAACGTATTGTCGTTGTATATACATTGCATATCACAACGATATTCAATACTGAAACAGGCAGGGCTTTGCTATGCCGCTGGACAAAAAGAAGAAAAAGAACAGCCAGCTGATTATCCGGATCAATAAAGACGAAAGAGATGAGTTTGTCTCTTTATGTGATGAGCTGGATACCAGCGCCGCCAGGGAAGTCCGACGTTTTATACGCAGTTTTCTGGCAGAACATAAAACAGCTGATGATCAGGCTTCGGTCTGATACCGCTGATGTTCTGTAACACAATCGCTCTGGCTTAATGATCCGTTCGTTAAGGTCAGCCAGCGTTTATTAAAGTACGTGCGCTTATCGCCGTACTCATCTGAAGGAGCAATACCATGGCTAAGGTAGCTAAGAAAGAAGTTAAAAAAGAGATCAAAGCACGCGAAGCTAAGATCGAGAAGCACGAAAGCAAAGTGAAAAAACTGAAAAAAGCGCTGAAAAAAGCTAAGTAAGTTTTAGTTTTGTGCTTAAAAAAACGGCCTGCGGGCCGTTTTTTTATGCCTGTTATAACCATTTTTTTGCCGTTATAAACAGCTGCCGCTCTGCCTCTTCTCTCTGGCTATCACCAGCCTCTGTGCGCTTTTTGTGCAGCCATCAACCGATCTTGCTAAACTTGCCACCTTTACCGCCGGTAGCTCATCTGAAAAGGGCTTTTTTATACCAAGGGCGGGATCTCTTTGACTGAATAATGGACGTTTTCGTGAACACGAGTGCCCTGCTTAACCCGCTTCTGACCTATCGCTTCGGCTTCCTGAAAAAGACACGAAATACCCTGCGGACGTTAGTGTACTCACTGATCGCGTTAACGCCTGCCGCAGCGCTGGCCTCTTCCCTGAATACTGAAATCACACTTCAGGATGACCTGCACAATAGTGTTCGCCTGCATCAGCCTGCTCAACGGATTGTGAGCCTGGCCCCCAGCGTAACCGAGCTACTCTTCTCAGCCGGAGCCGGTGACAAAGTGGTCGCCGCCGTGGATTACAGTGATTACCCGGAAGCCGCAAAGACTCTGCCCAGAGTCGGCGGCTACACTCAGCTGGATATCGAACGGATTCTGGCACTGAAACCGGATCTGGTGATCGGCTGGAAAAGCGGCAATCATCCGGCAGCACTGGAGAAACTGCGCCAGTTGAGGGTGCCAGTTTATATCACCGAAACCCGTTTTCTTGAGCAGATTCCCACCACTCTTGAGCGCTTCGGGCAGATGGCCGGCACCAGCAACATCGCCAATGATGAAGCTCAACGCTTTCGCCAGACACTGGATCAGCTCAAAAGCCGCTATCAGCACAAAGAGACCGTGAAGGTTTTCTATCAGGTCTGGAATCAGCCTCTGGTTACCATTAACAAAGAAAACCTGATCAATCAGGTGATTGAAGCCTGTGGTGGCCGCAACGTCTTTGCGGATCTGGAGACCATTGCCCCCCGCATCGGGGTGGAGGCCGTGCTGAAAGCCAATCCTGATGCCATCATCGCCAGTGGCATGGGTATCGAGCGCCCGGAATGGCTGGACGAATGGCTAAAGTGGCCGGCGATCAATGCGGTTAAAAATCGTCAGCTGCATTTTGTACCCCCGGGTCATATTCAACGCCAGACCGTGCGGGTACTGCTGGGCGCAGAACGTCTCTGTCAGCAGCTGGATCAGACCCGACACACCATGGACTCTGAGCTGTGACACCCTCCTCCGCCTCTGATCAGACAACGCTGAGTTACAGCCAACAGCAGAAACTTCGGGTCATTCTCTGGCTGGGGGGACTGACGCTGGCCTGCCTGCTGAGTCTCGCGCTCTCCCTTCTGACCGGCAGCATCAATGTAAGCGCCACGGATCTCTGGCAGCTGGTGCTGTTTCAGCTGGATCTTGCCCCGGAACCGGCCAATACCCTGTCAGCCACCGTGATTACCGAACTGCGTCTGCCCAGAGCACTGTCTGCACTGGTGGTGGGGGCTGAGCTAGCTTTGGCCGGTTGTCTGATGCAGGTTTTGTTGCGCAACCCGTTGGCAGACCCTTATGTACTGGGGGTTTCAGGTGGTGCGGCTGTTGGTGCGCTGTTCAGCATTATGACGGGCTTGAGCACCTTCTGGGTCTCCGGCAGCGCCTTTGTCGGCGCGTTAACAAACCTGCTGCTGGTGTTTGGCCTCTCCCATGCCAGCGGGGTCTGGTCACCGTCCCGATTGTTGTTAACCGGTGTGGTCACCGCGGCCGGTTGGGGCGCAGTCATCAGTTTTATGCTCTCCATCGGCGAAGACAATCAGCTGCGCGGTATGCTGTTCTGGCTGATGGGCGATCTGAGTCGCGCCAGCCTGCCCGGCTGGCATGGACTTTTCCTGCTGCTGAGCCTAGGTATCAGCGCGCTGCTGGCACGACCGCTGAATATGATGCTGCGCGGCGAACTGCAGGCGAAAGCGCTGGGGGTTGCGGTTTATCCTCTGCAGATCACCCTCTACCTGCTGGCATCGGTACTGACCGCCTCAGCGGTAACGCAGGCAGGGAGCGTCGGCTTTCTGGGGCTGGTGGTGCCTCATATACTGCGTCTGAGTCTGGGTTCCGACCATCGGCTGCTGTTACCCGCAACCGCCCTGGCGGGGGCCTGTCTGCTTTTATTAGCCGATACCCTTGCCCGAACCCTGATCGCGCCGCAACAGCTACCGGTGGGAGTCATTACCGCCTTTATCGGCGTGCCGGTTTTCCTCTGGGTACTGCAGAAAAGCAATCGGGGGACGGTATGACACACAATAGCGAGCCAAAAACCTTGTTAGCCTGCCACGATCTGACCGTCAGTATTGGCGGCAAAATCCTGTGTCGCGACTGGCAGCTATCCCTGAACAGCGGTGAGATCTGGGGCATTCTGGGGGGGAATGGTGCAGGTAAGACAACTCTGTTGCATACCCTTGCCGGACTCAGAGATGCCGACCGGGGTGATATTGAATTCAACGGACAGCCCCTGAAAACCATCCGCAACCGACAACGGGCACAGCAGCTGGGCTTTCTGCTGCAGGATGACAGCACGGCATTTCCGGCTACGGTACTGGAAACTGCCCTGCAGGGACGTCATCCCCATCTGGGAGCGTTCAGCTGGGAAAGCCGAGATGACGAAGCGATGGCGATGGCCGCTCTGGAACAGGTGGGACTCGCCCACTACTGCCAGCGCAATATCGATCAGCTCTCCGGTGGCGAGCGCCAACGCCTTAAAATTGCCACCCTTATGGTACAGCAACCCAAAGTTTGGCTATTGGACGAACCGGCCAACCATCTGGATCTGCACCATCAGGTCAGTCTGCTCGAACAGCTGATCGATTCAGTGAAAGCTCAGTCCGGCACCCTGCTGATGAGCCTGCATGACCTGAATCTGGCCCAGCGCTTCTGCGACAAACTGATTCTTCTTTTTCCATGCGACGAAAACGGTAGCGGGCCTGAGATGGGCGATAAAGCGGAACTGCTGACGGAAGAAAAGCTCCAACGTCTCTATCAGCATCCGATACGCCGACTGGAAACCGAAGCAGGACCGGTATTTATTCCGGCCTGATCTCTTACGTTTTAATCAACAGGTAACCCTATGACGCCCTTGCTCTTATCCGGCCGCACACTGCTATTATCGGCTCGCACACTCCTGAGCACTCTCTTCTGTCTGTTTGCCCTGCTGTTTGCCGTTTCCACTCAGGCGGCCTGGTGGTCTCTGAGCGGTGACAGCGATGAAGACCGGGGTTATCAGGCTGAGTTTCCGGTCAACGAGCACTACCAATTTGAGTGTGGAGCCTGCCATATCGCCTATCCGCCTCAGGTACTGTCCAAAGCCAGCTGGCAGAACCTGTTTGCCAATCTGAACGATCACTTTGGTGAAGCCGCAACGCCGGATAATCATCAGGCAGAAATCCTCAGTTATCTGCAAAACTATGCCAGCGACAGCGAACAGGCAGGCCAATTTAAGGACTTCACCAAGCGCTTACAGAACCCGGCACCGGTGCGTATTACCGAACTGAATTTCTGGCGACTCAAGCATGACAAGGTGCTGAAAAAGAAAGCCCGCTTTATTACCGATAACCCGGATGTGGGCAGCGCCAGCCGCTGCAACGCCTGCCATGAAGATGCTGAGAAAGGTTTGTTTCAGGAACATACGGTGCTGATCCCGAATGTCGAGAAGCGGGAATACAAATAAGGCTAAACCGAAGCGCTGATTAATTACTCTGAACCGGCTTTCATTGTAATCAGCGCCTGCCATCCCCACTCACTAGACTAGAATTGAGATCAAATAACGATCCTTAAAACCTGACCGTTTAGCGGAGAGATTATGCGTTTACTACACACCATGCTGCGGGTGGGCGACCTGCAAAAGTCCATCGAGTTTTACACCAACGTGATGGGCATGAAGCTGCTGCGTCAGTCTGAAAACGAAGAGTATAAATACACCCTGGCGTTTCTGGGTTACGGCGATGAGTCCGACACCACAGTGATTGAGCTGACCTACAACTGGGGCACCAGCGAGTACGATCTGGGCAGTGGCTTTGGTCATCTGGCGATTGAAGTGGATGATGTTTACAGCGCCTGCGATAAGATTCGTGCTGCCGGTGGCACTATCACCCGCGAACCCGGCCCGGTAAAAGGCGGCACCACCGAGATCGCCTTTGTCCGTGACCCGGATGGTTATGCGATTGAGCTGATCGCCAGCAAGTTTGCCGGTAAAGGTCTGGGTAAAGACTAATCTGAGCTCTTACCGGTTCGCTATCTTAACGGCAGTGAGAATATCTGGTTCCCACTGCCGTTTTCTTTTGTGCTCTTTTCAGGACACAGCTTTTAAGGCACGACCCAGTATCTGGGATTCAGATAATCCGTATCGGCGGGCAGCTCAGGATTGGTCAGCCGAATGGCAACCTTACCCGGCCACTGCTCCAATGGAAAAAGATGCCGGGTCACCGGATGATGGCGCATAAAGGTTTCAAAGGAGCCATCATCGATCATCAGCTCAAGACCGGTTCTGATCCGTTCCGCCAGCGCCTTATTTGAATGGCTGGTAAAGAAATACATCGGAAACGGATAATAGATCAGGTTACTGTCGAGCCAGCTCACACCCGCCCCTTTTCGCTTCTGACGATCCACTTCGGCCGGGCCTTCATGTACACCTCTGGGGAAAATATCGCAGCGGTTGCGCTTCAGCATCTCAAACAGCGTCTGATATTTGGCACTGCGAACCACCTTAAAGCCACCCTGTTCCAGAATATCGCTGTCCGGCCAATGCATACCCTGACAGGCACTCAGCGTCTTGAGCATAGGGCCCGGATCAGAAATCACTTCAAATGAACGCTGCAAACGGGAGGTCATAATAAAACCGCGATAGCCCAGCAATCCTTTCACCAGAGGAATGCGAATCGCCGTCAGGTCTGACTCCCGGGAGACACTCGTTCCCATCCAGTAAACATCGATCCATTTGCCATGATTCAGGTTCTCCACCGCCCGCCCCTGCTCAATAATATGGGGCGCAAAAACCACCTCAGCCGCACCGAACTCAACCTCAGTTCTCTGCAGTGCCTGTTCCAGCAGTTGTTGAAAATAATGGTGGCTGGCATCGCTCTGTGACTGAGGAGGGATAATCCTGACCTGCAAAGGTTCGTGATTCATCCCGGCCGCGCTCAGAGACACCAGAAAGAGCAGCAACGATAAAAACCCAATACGCAAAGGTGATAACGTCATAACAGATTCCGACTTATGGTTTTGAATCATTCCAAAGCGTCCGCTGCGATCAGAGAGGGGGTAGATCAAGACTGTCCGGTCTTCTTAAAGCATAGCCGCTTCCTTCTCCTTTCTTGAGCTATTTTCAAACAAGTGTTTAAATGATTTCCAACGTATTACCGAGCGGTGCCGAGGCAACCCGGCTGACCGCAGACCCACACTGACAAAAAACAATAACGAGGGATTTATGTCGGACAACACACGGATCGAATTCCAGCGCTCAGGCCATATCGCCATCGTACGCTTTAACCGCCCGGAGAAAATGAACGCTCTGGATATGAAGACGTTTGCTGAGATCCTTAAAATCCAGCAGGAGATCGCTACGGATGACAGCATTCGGGCTGTTGTGCTGACGGCGGCAGGTGACAACTTCTGCGCAGGACTTGATATTCAGGGCGTGATGACCGATCCCTCCGCCGTGGAAACACTGCTAAGCCAACCGGAAGATTATCAGCTGGCCGAAGCCAGAGCCTTGGGCAATTATGTGCAGCAGGTGGTGGTTGGCTGGCAGCAGCTGCAGGTTCCTGTGATCGCAGCCCTGCAGGGCTATGTATTTGGCGGTGGTCTGCAGATCGCTCTGGGAGCTGATTTCCGTATCGCGCACCCGGAAAGCCAGCTCTCTGTGATGGAGATCCGCTGGGGCATCATCCCGGACATGGGTATCTCGGTGGTCGCCCCGTCGGTGATCGCCCGTGATCAGCTTAAACTGATGGCGATGACCGGTGACCGTGTTTCCGGTGAAAAAGCCCTGCAGCTGGGTCTGGTAACCCAAACCGAAGCAGAACCGGAAGCGCAGGCGCTGACATTGGCTGAGACCCTGAGCCTGAAAAACCCTCAGGCGATACGGGGTATCAAGCGGTTATTCAACACAGAAAACCTGAGCCCCTCTGAGAGCCTTGCGATGGAAGAGCAGATTCAGCGCAACATTCTGTTCAGCCCAAACCAAATGGAAGCGGTTCAGGCTAATCTGCAAAAACGTAAACCAAACTTTAACTAAGCCGGATCGGCTTCGAACCAGCCCCCGGCAGGCAAATAAGAGGGGCTGGTATCAAAGAAAGAGAAGCAATAGAAAGCGTCAGGCCGCCCTTTCTGCTGACGGAGCTGCAAAAGCCATCGGCTTCAGCAGGTGGAAACAGATCCACACCAGCGGATAGATACTGACGACGGTTGTCAGAATATCCGCCAGCGTGTGGTAATTAAGCTGCATCATCAGAAGGCCGTAACCTGCCCCGGTCACAAGAGCGGTTATTAACGCCGCTCCCTGCTTTAACCGCAGGATCCAGCCGGGATTTTTCTGCCCGTGCGGGTCAGCCGGAAGCAGCATTAAAATCAGCAACATCTGGTAGAAAGGCAGCAGAATCGCCGTATGAGTACTGAAATCCAGCCCCCAGCTGCGCCAGAGTCCCAGCTGACTTTCCAGAAAACTAAACGCAAAGACCATCAGTAGTGAAAGCGGCAGAAACACCAGTCCGGCACGGATTTTATGCTCTCTGAAGAGCATCCAACCGACACCGATCGCCAGTAGCGGCGTATAAAGATCTGCAATCAGCGGCCACATAAGAACCTCCCTTTATGCGCTTACGTATCGCATTTGTTAACAGAAACAGCAGCGAAACAACGTTTAATAACCAAAACCGACAATGTAAAACTTTATCTACAAATCAATATGTTAGAACAGCTTTACCCGCTGTGTCTTTACCGTTAGTCTAGCCGCCTGTAAAACCAGCCTGACGATAAATCTGTACCTGCTAAATTGAGGCAACAGAAATCTGATTTTGTTCGACGGGGGAATCCGGAGTTCCTGATATGGATCCATTAACGAAAAATATTAATGAACGGGCGCGTCAGCTGACCCGTGACCTGCTGGAACCGCACACTGAGGTGTTTAAAGGTGCCGCAGAGCTTACTGCAAGCGGTTCTCAGGCGTTGGGTATTGTTAACTCTGAACTGACCCGACTGGCCCTGAGCTGTCAGCAGACTGAGCAGAAAGAAGCCATTATCGAAGGCTTCTCTCTGGCATTGGCGCAACTGAAATGGAATGCCGAGGATGCGGCTTATCTGGTACGCAATCTGGAAAAAGAACTTCTGCCCCATCAGCCTTCGCCGCTGAACGCGCCAAAAAACTAAAGGCCAACTGACATTCTCTCAGTCTGAGCCAAACGAAAAAGGCTCAGAATACTGAGCCTTTTTGCTTTTACCTTCACGCCCTTCCTTAACGCGCTAATTTATTCTTCACAAATCACAAAGATCCCGCATCGCTTCATGCGTGCTGAGATAAACCTGTCCCGGTGCCAGATGCTGCAGAAAGTGTGTCTGTTTCAGCTGATCCATCACAGGTCCCTTCACATCCGACAGATGCAGCGTGATGCCGGACTCCCGAAGGTTTTCAATCATCATCTCAAGTGTCTCTAAGGCGCTGGCATCAATAAAGCTGATGCCGTTACAGATCAGTACCAGATGCTGTAACTGCGGCTGCTCGGAAACAATCGCCATGACCTCATCTTCGATATAGCGGGTATTGGCAAAGTAGAGGTTCTCATCAATACGCAACCCAAGGCAGCAAGGGTTGGTTTTCACCTCGAAGCGCTTCACGTTCCGGAAGTGCTCACTGTCACCCACCCGTCCTACCACTGCGATATGCGGTTTACTGGTACGTTGCAGCAGCAGAGCAACCGACAACACCATACCGGCTAACAGGCCTGCTTCTACACCTGCGATCAGCACCATACCGAAGGTCACCGCAAGGGTCAGGGCATCAGCACGGTTGAAATTCCAGGTTCGCTTAATGCCGGAAAGATCGATCAGTGGCAGCACCGCCATAATCACAATCACCCCCAGCACCGCTTTAGGAAGGTAGTAGAACCAGGGCGTGAAAAAGAGCACCGTCAGAGCAAGACCGGAAGCGGTAATCACAGATGCGACAGTCGTCTGGGCACCGGAGGCATCATTGACCATAGAGCGGCCAAAACCACCGGCTACCGGATACGCACCACCAAAAGCGGCACCAATATTGGCAAAGCCAAGGGCGATCAGCTCTTTGTCCGGCTTGATACGCTCCCGGCGCTTACTGGCCAGAGCCGTGCCGACCGAGACACTTTCCAGAAAACCCACCAGCGCGATCAGCAGCGCTGCCGGCAGCAAACCTAACCACCAGTCCATCTCAAAAGGCAGCAGGGACAGGGTCGGTAAGCCAGCGGGAATCTCGCCGACAATCTTAACGCCATACTGATTATTCAGATCAAAGCCCACCACAAGCCCCACACCGGCCAGAATGGCAAACATAGGACCGGCCTTAGCCATAGACCCTGCCATCAGCGTTGATGCTCCCATGCGCTTCAGCAGCCCCGCCAGATGATTCTTGCTGAACCACATAATAAAGAAGGCCGTAACGCCGATGGCCAGGGTTGCAGAGTTAAATGAGGGAAGATTGAGGGTCAGGTTGCTCAGGGTTTCATAGAAATGATGCCCCCGGGGAAATTCCAATCCAAAAACATATTTCAGCTGGCTGAAGGCGATCATCAAAGCGGCAGCGCTGGTAAAACCGGTAATAACGGAGTGACTGAGGAAATTCACCAAAGTGCCCAGACGCAGGACAAACATCATCAGCAGCACCAGACCAACCTGCAGCGCCAGCACCATAGCGGTCGTAATATACAGATCAGTACCCGGCTGGGCATGTTGGGAGACCGCCTCTCCCACCATCAAAGATGCGATCGCCACCGGCCCCACAGCAAGGCTTCGGCTACTGCCTAAAAGAGCGTAGATAAACAGCGGGATAATACCGGCATAAAGCCCCATCTGAGGTGGCAAGCCCGCCAGAAAGGCGTAAGCCATCCCCTGAGGCACCAGCATAATGGCCACAATAATACCGGCCAGACTGTCATTCACCAGAGTGTCACGGCGATAATGCGCTAACCAACCCAAAATAGGGAAAAGACGCTGCACTCTTGTCAGCTCTTTCGTGTTTGTTCGCTCTGATTTCGATGCGGAGGATGTCATAATCAGATGACCTTACCGTTAAAACTTTTTGGAATATTGTTATCATAAATGATTATATGCTAATATTCCATCAAATCGAAGATAAAGCCCGATCACAGGCCAGCAGGCCGGACAGATCGGGATAACTAAAATAAAAGAACTGAATTCAAACGGTAACAGCTCACGGGCCAATCCGCATGTGCTGGCTGCTGAAAGGAGACCCATGATGAACGCTCAAATCAAAGCTTTCTTCCATGAAGCAACCTCAACGTTTACTTATGTCGTGCATGACGGCAAAAACCCGCAATGCGCTGTCATCGATCCGGTACTGGATTTTGACTACAAATCCGGTAACACCAGCACCGAGTCTGCTGATGACGTGATCCGCTGGATCAAAGACCACAAGCTGACTCCCGAATGGATTCTGGAAACCCACGCCCACGCTGATCATATCAGTGGTGCCAAGCACATTCAGGCGGAACTGGGCGGAAAAATCGCCATTGGCGAACACATCACCATGGTGCAGGGCGTCTTCAAGAAAGTCTTCAACTACGGTGATGAGTTTGTCACAGATGGTCATCACTTTGATGATCTGATGGTAGCTGGTAGCCTGTTTAAAATCGGCGATCTGGAAGCCAAAGTGCTGCACACTCCGGGACATACGCCAGCCTGTGTCACCTATGATATTGCCGGAAAGCTGTTTGTTGGCGACACCCTGTTTATGCCGGATGTGGGTACTGCCCGCTGTGATTTCCCCGGTGGTGATGCTGAAACCCTGTATGACTCCATTCATACCCTGCTGAGCTATCCGGAAGAGACTGAACTCTATATGTGTCACGACTATCCGCCACAAGGCCGTGATATTCGTCATATGTGTACCGTTGCGGAACAGAAAGAGAGCAATATCCATGTCGGCAAGGGCGCAAGCAAAGCTGACTTTGTTGAGATGCGCTCAACCCGCGACAGCACGCTTGAGATGCCGAAGCTGATTCTGCCTTCTATCCAGATCAACATTCGTGCCGGTGAACTGCCGGATGCCGAGAACAACGGCGTGTCTTACCTGAAACTACCGTTGAATCAGTTTAAGTAAGTCTTAACGACCCGAGCTCTGATCGTCTGAGCCTGTCATCAGGTTCAGACAGACATAAAAAAACCGCCGCATCTTTCGATTGCGGCGGTTTTTTTCGGCCAGACGTTTTATGCCGGGTAAAACGATACCCGGCATAAACTTCAGGCAGCTTAAAGCTGGCTACGGCCTTTCTGTGCAGCGATACGCATACGCAGAGCATTCAGCTTGATAAAGCCTTCTGCATCTTTCTGATCGTAAGCACCGGCATCGTCTTCGAAGGTTACGATGTTGTCATCGTACAGGCTGTCTTCAGACTGGCGACCCACAACAATCACGTTACCTTTGTACAGTTTCACACGAACCACACCGTTTACGAACTCCTGAGACTCATCGATCATGGTCTGCAGCATCTTACGCTCTGCACTCCACCAGTAACCGTTGTAGATCAGCTCAGCGTATTTCGGCATGATGCTGTCTTTCAGGTGTGCCGCTTCACGATCCAGAGTGATGGATTCGATCGCACGGTGCGCCTTCAGGATCACAGTGCCCCCCGGAGTTTCGTAGCAACCACGGGCTTTCATGCCCACGTAACGGTTTTCTACGATGTCCACACGGCCAATACCGTTGTCACCGGCTACCTTGTTCAGGTAGGTCAGTACGGTAGCAGGGCTCATCTCTTCGCCATTGATGGCAACGATGTCACCTTTCTTGAAGGTCAGATCCAGATAAGTGGCTTCGTCCGGAGCACGCTCAGGGCTCACAGACCAACGCCACATATCTTCTTCCGGCTCAGCCATAGGATCTTCCAGAATGCCGCCTTCGTAAGAGATGTGCAGCAGGTTAGCATCCATGGAGTAAGGCGATTTCTTCTTGTTGGTAGAGAAATCAACCGGAATGTTGTGGTCTTCACAGTACTTCATCAGAGTGTCACGGGAGGTCAGATCCCACTCACGCCATGGCGCGATCACTTTAACACCTGGTTTCAGAGCGTATGCGCCCATTTCGAAACGAACCTGATCGTTACCTTTGCCGGTAGCACCGTGAGCAATCGCATCCGCACCTGTTTCGTTAGCGATCTCAACCAGACGCTTAGCAATCAGAGGACGTGCGATAGACGTACCCAGCAGGTACTCACCTTCATAGATGGTGTTAGCACGGAACATAGGGAATACGAAATCACGAACGTACTCTTCGCGTACGTCTTCGATGTAGATCTCTTTAACACCCAGAGCTTCAGCTTTAGCACGTGCTGGCTCTACTTCTTCACCCTGACCCAGGTCAGCAGTAAAGGTCACTACTTCGGCGTTATATTCGTCCTGTAACCAGCGCACGATTACAGAAGTATCCAGGCCACCAGAATAGGCCAGTACTACTTTTTTAATGTCTGACATTGGATGCTCCACGCTGACTAAAATGGCCAGAGACCTCTCTGACCCTAAAAATTTATCTCGGTAATTGATCCGGCAGAACAACGATAAACGGCTATCACAGGGATAGCCGTTCAGGTGTTTCATCTGCCTGAAGAAAATTCTTGCGCAACATTATATACGACTTACAGGAAAGTTACGATTTGAGAAAAAAGGACACCTCAAAACAAACTTTCCCTGAACGGACCTGCTCTTACCTGTAACTCAGGTAAAACAAAACGAACGGCTATTGCAGTTCGCCGTTAAATTCACCGGTGTAAGCAGGCTCGGCATTCGGGTCGCCCGGTGCCAGGCCTTCACGTTCAAGACGTATGGTGACACGACGGTTCTTCGCCCGGTTTGCCTTGGTGGTATTCGGAACAATCGGATAGCGCTCACCGTGATAACGGGCGGTCACCATGCTTTCATCAAGCCCCACATCCAGCAGGTAGTTCAGTACGGTATCGGTACGCTGCTTGGACAGCTTACGGTTATCACGACGGGAACCATAACTGTCAGAGTGACCATCAAGGAAGACAAACTTAACGGAAGGATCAGCCTTGATATAACGAACGATCAGACTCAGCAGCTCTTTATCATCAGCGGTAATATCATAGCCACCACCGGGGAAACCCACCGAAGAACGTGCAATCTGATCAAAGTTAACCGGCAGCAACTCACCGCGACAGGCGATATAGTCGTAATAAGCCGGTTTGAAATTCAACGCGCTCAGATGACCGCGAACCGGCGCGTAACGGGTATCTTTCGGTGTTTGCATAAAGGTCGGATTTAACCCCTGGGTCAGGGACTCAATCATCAGATGCGCCTGAGGTGAATCAACCCGAACACCATCTTCGCCTTCACCAACCACAACCTGACCCAGATCCAGCGGGGCATCACCGGGCTTCCACTCCGGCGGCACGGCGATCAGATCAGCACGGCCTTTTCGAAGCGGCTGCCCAAGAGGCTCAAGGAAAAATTTCAGATCCTCACCGGAGCGGTGAGTAAAACGCGCTGTACCCATCTCAGGAATCGGATGAGTCAGTTCGCAATACAGAGGAGAGGGCTCCGTGGCCTGCCACTCACTGTTACCGATACCGGCACCATAATCTGCCGCCATCACAACAGGCGACAACAAAAGACCTGACGCGATAGCCAGCCAGTGTATTCCCCGTGACGTTTTCGCCAGCGACCGAGTAAGCGGCATCAGTTGCAATCTCCTTGATTTTTAAGAACTCTCATTTTGCCCTGATCGGCCTGCAAACTCAAAACTTTAGCCTATATCTGCCGGTTTGAATCAGTTACCATCTGTCAGATTGTACTATTGACCAAACTAGACTATGGAGCAAAGGGTCTTGGATTCTTTCACACCTGATGCAGAGCATTTTGGCGACAAACACCCGATGGCCTACCGTTTCCGGGGCTTTCTGCCGGTTGTTGTCGACGTAGAAACTGCCGGCTTTAACGCTAAGACCGATGCCTTGCTGGAGATTGCCGCCGTCACCCTGATGATGGATGAAGATGGCTACCTGCACCCCTACAACACTTACTCCTGTCATGTGGAACCGTTTGAAGGTGCCAACATTGAGCAAGCCGCGCTGGACTTTACAAAGATCGATCTTGAAAACCCGATCCGAAAAAGTATGGCTAAAAGCGAGCAGCAGGCTCTGGGGGATATTTTCAAGCCGGTTCGCAAGGCGCTGAAAGAGTTCGACTGCACCCGTGCGGTACTGGTGGGACACAACGCCAGTTTCGATCAGGGTTTTGTTAATGCAGCCGTTGAACGTAGTGGCATCAAGCGCAACCCGTTCCACCCTTTCTCAAGCTTTGATACCGCAACCCTGTCCGGTCTGGCCTATGGTCAGACGGTTCTGGCGAAGGCCTGCAAGGTTGCCGGCATCAGCTTTGATAACAACCAGGCGCACTCTGCCCGTTACGATACCGAGAAAACTGCCGAACTGTTTTGCTCTATCGTGAACCGCTGGAAAGAGCTGGGCGGCTGGGAACTGGCCGCCGAAGAGCAGCACCGCCTGAGAGACTAATTCAGCGCCTACCGCCCTGAAAACAAAAAGCCCTGACAGCATCGCCGTCAGGGCTTTTTTAATGGTCAGACCTCAGACCAAAAGATCTGAGACTGACCCTCTGTGATTTCCTGAGGGGAAATTACAGTTTGTCTGCTTCACCAGACAGGTAAGAAGCAACGCCTTCCGGAGATGCAGTCATACCTTTGTCGCCTTTGTTCCAGCCAGCAGGGCAAACTTCGCCGTGCTCTTCGGTGAACTGCAGCGCGTCAACCAGACGAATCAGCTCGTCCATGTTACGGCCCAGCGGCAGATCGTTAACGATCTGAGAGCGTACGTTGCCTTCCTGGTCGATCAGGAATGCGCCACGGAATGCAACGCCACCGTCTGCTTCAACGTCATACGCCTGGCAGATTTCGTGTTTAACGTCAGCAACCATGGTGTATTTAACCTGGCCGATACCGCCATCGTTGATTGCAGTGTTACGCCATGCGTTGTGCGTGAACTGAGAGTCGATAGAAACCGCAACAACCTCAACACCACGAGCTTTGAACTCGTCCATGCGGTGGTCCAGAGCGATCAGCTCAGACGGGCAAACAAAAGTGAAGTCCAGTGGGTAGAAGAAAACCAGACCGTATTTGCCTTTCAGCGCTTCAGTCAGGTTGTAGTTATCAACGATTTCGCCATTACCCAGTACAGCTGCTGCAGTAAAGTCAGGAGCCTTCTTTCCAACCAATACGCCCATTTTAATTCTCCAATTTTTGGGTTGTTTCAATACAGATCTTAATCACAAAAAAATTCTGACACCCAAAAGTGTCAGAATTAAAAAACCATTACCTGATATAAGGTATAGGCAAAAGCCGGACATTCAAGTCCGGCTTTCACTTTGGTTTTCATAAAGCGGGTTCTCATAAAACGGTTCTTAATGAACCTGATTGTCATCAAATGACAGATCAGGAAGCCGCCGCTTCAGAAACCAAAGTTTTCAGCTCACCGGACTGGTACATTTCGATAATAATATCGCAGCCACCCACCAGCTCACCGTTCACCCACAGCTGAGGGAAGGTTGGCCAGTTTGCATATTTAGGCAGCTCTGCACGGATATCCGGGTTGTCCAGAATATTAACAAACGCGAATTTCTCTTCACAAGCCATCAGAGCCTGAACCGCCTGAGAGGAGAAACCACACTGTGGCATCTGAGGATTACCCTTCATGTACAACAGAATAGGGTTGTTCGCGATCTGATCTTTAATGGTATCTAGAGTCGTGCTCATGTGCGTTCCTTAAGTACAGGGAAAGGCATTTACGGTATTAACCGACTAATAAGGTCAATTTTACCGTGCCTGATGAAAAAATGCAGCCTCAATAGATCGGATTCTCGTTCTGTCCCATCATTTTTGTAAATCCAATACTTTTTTTAAAATGCGACTTCATTGACAGCGACAATTTTTGCCATTAGTTTTACTCTTTTGGTCATCTTCTCGGCAGCCCTCCGCTGCCGTTTTCTGTTTTAGGGCGCAGATTCTCCGGCTTTTTCACCCAAGTCGTTCACCCTATCTGCAAGACTTGTGCGATCTGAATGACCGAAAAAAGAAATGTCAGGCTTTGATCAGCAGCACAGGTTAACCGGCGGATACCGCCGACCCGAAGGAATTACGAACTAAAACTGATTATTCAGGCGCAACCCTTTTTACGGCGTCTGTGAACTCTATTATTGGAATTCGAGAAAATGGCAAGACACTTTTTGACCCTGTTGGATCTGTCTCCGGAAGAACTCAATTACGTTATTGAGCGGGCGATCACCATCAAGAAAGGCCTTAAGGCCGGTGAAATCTACGAACCGCTGAAAAATAAAGTCCTGGGCATGATTTTTGAAAAATCATCCACCCGAACCCGAGTTTCTTTCGAAGCGGGCATGACCCAATTCGGTGGCAGCGCTATTTTCTTATCTCCACGGGATACTCAGCTGGGACGTGGCGAACCGGTTGAAGACAGTGCACGCGTTCTGTCCGAAATGGTTGATGCCGTCATGATCCGTACCTTTGATCACGCACTGGTTGAGCGTTTTGCTGAATACTCCAGCGTACCTGTGATTAACGCCCTGACCGATGACTATCACCCATGCCAGCTGCTGGCAGATGTTCAAACCTTTGTTGAACTGCGCGGCAGTATCAAAGGCAAGACCGTGACCTGGGTTGGCGACGGCAACAACATGTGCAACTCCTATATCAACGCTGCCCGTCAGTTTGATTTCCAGCTGAATATTGTTTGCCCGGAAGGCTACGAGCCTCTGCCGGAACTGCTGGAAGCCAACAAAGACCGCATCCGGATCTTCCGTAAACCAGAGGAAGCCGTTGCCGGTTCTCATCTGGTTGTGACCGATGTCTGGGCCTCCATGGGTCAGGAAGAAGAACAGAAAGAGCGTGAGAAAGCCTTTGCCGGTTATCAGGTAACAACCGAGATGATGGATCTGGCAGATAAAGAAGCGCTCTTCATGCACTGCCTCCCCGCACACCGCGGCGAAGAGGTCAGCGCTGAGCTGATGGACGACGAGCGCGCTGTCATCTGGCAGGAGGCCGGTAACCGTCTTCATGCACAGAAAGCCTTGCTAGAATTCCTTATTCTGGGCAAAATTGAGAATAACTCTTAATTGCTTTTGCAAGACAGCTACTCAAAAGCCCGGGAGTTCGCTTTCGGGCTTTTTTCGTTTAAGACCAAAAGCTTAACCCGAGTCACGCTGCCCTCTGCCAGCCCCAGTAAGGATTCCTGAATGAGCACTTTGCTTCAGGTCGATAACATTGAATGCCGCTACGACCAGCTGGTCATCACACAGGAGATCAGCTTCGCTCTGAATCAGGGCGATATCTGCTGCCTGCTTGGCCCCAGTGGTTGCGGTAAAACCACGCTACTGCGCACCATCGCAGGCTTTGATCCCGTCTACAGCGGCTCCATCAATCTGAATGGCGAAACCATCTCTGCCCCTGACTTTATGGTTCAGCCGGAAGAACGCCGTATCGGTATGGTGTTTCAGGATTACGCCCTTTTCCCCCACCTGACACTGGCGGAAAACGTCGCTTTCGGTCTGCGCAAGTTCAGCGATTCCGAGCGCAAACAGCGCGTTGCCGAGATGCTGGATCTGGTTAATATGAGCGATCTGGGCCACCGTTACCCGCACGAACTGTCCGGCGGCCAGCAGCAACGTGTTGCTCTGGCACGGGCATTGGCACCACGCCCGCAGATGATCCTGTTGGACGAACCCTTCTCCAATCTGGATTTCGAGCTGCGCAAGCACCTGGGTCTTGAAGTACGCCGTATTCTGAAAACCCTGAACATCAGCGGCATTCTGGTCACCCACGACCAGACGGAAGCCTTTGCGATGGCGGACTATGTAGGCGTACTGAATCAGGGTCGCCTGCAGCAGTGGGATACGCCTTACAACCTCTACCATGAGCCTCAGAATCGCTTTGTGGCGAACTTTGTCGGTCAGGGCTACTTTATCCCCGGCACACTGCAGAACCACTGCAATGTCGCCACCGAGATCGGTCTGATTCAGGGCAACCGAGCTTACCCATGGGAAGACGGGACACCGGTGGATGTGCTCCTGCGTCCGGATGATATTATTCATAACCCTCAGGGCCCGATTAAGGCTACGGTAGAGCAATTTACCTTTACCGGTTCTGCTACCCTGTATCGCCTGAAGCTGCCTTCCGGCATGGTTGTGGAGTCGATGTTTAACAGTCACGCCGAATTTAATATTGGCGATACGGTGCATCTGGAAGTAAAAGCCGATCACCTGATTCTGTTCCAGCACCCGGGAGCAGCGTCCGCCGAACCCCGGACACTGGCAGCCGCCAGCTGATCCGCACCGGCAGCGTTCAGTAAAAAGCCATCTCAGTCTGAGATGGCTTTTTCCGTTATAAGCTCTGGTTGGCTGTCGTTTGTATTGACGGCCTCTCGCTTGCGGCGAATATAGAGTGTACGCATCACACGGGCAACCAACTCCCCGGTCTCATCCAGAATCTGCACTTCAAACTCCGGCAGGTATTTCTCACCGGTCGCGGTCTTCTCCCGAATATCCTGCAACATTTCCGGCGAGACTCTGAACTCCGCCCGAACGGTAGAGCGGCCGGGTTTGATGTAGTCGATATGCGCTGCCTTGTCCCACACCACATACTCACGCCCCAGACTCTCAGACAGCATCAGCATATAAAAGGGATCGGTCATCGAATAGAGCGAGCCACCGTAGTGAACCCCCACATAATTCCGGTTATACCAACGCAGCTTCATGCGGATACGGGCGAAAGAGAAGTCTTTTGCCAGCTCCTCAACTTTAACTCCGGCACCCAGCAAAGGTGGCCACAGGGAGATCCCCCACTTTAAAATCGAAGCTTTCACAATCGGAATTCCTTAAAAATGATGACAAGCCAGAGCCACATTCAAACAGCCGTTTGACATTAAAACAACTGTTTAACATAAATACAGGCATAAAAAAAGGAAGGCCGGAGCCTTCCTTTTCAGAATCGATTGTGAGAACAGCGATCAGCTCTCGATATCAAGCAGATTACCCAGCGATGCCTGATCGGTTCGGGCCTCGGCCTGCTTACGCAGCAGATCATTTGCCTGATCCTGAATGCTGCTGTAAGTGCTTTGCTGCTCTGTGGTTTCAGCAGTCTGGCTCACCTGAGTGCTGGGCGCAGAGCTGATAGGAACACCGCCTTTCACGGCATCAGCAGAAATACCTGCACTTGACGTTGGCTGAGTCGTCCCGGATTCCTCCTGGCGACTTTCGCTGGCAGCATCCAGACGTTGCTGTGCCTGATTGTTAGTGCCGGCAGCCTGGCGGTTTAACAAGGTTACCTGAGATACGGACGATTCAATCATAATGGCCTCCGGGAGGAATAAATAAACCCATGTACGTATCAGTTGTGACCACTAATACAGACATGGGTTCAATATAGCGCTTAAATCATGCTTTCGAAAGTGAAAGCCAGGATAAACTTAATCTTAAGCCTATCCCTCTGAATTAAGACTTAGGCTTGTCGTTCTTAATAAAGTAGATCAGGCCGCCGAAGAAAGCTATCGCGCCACCAATTACCAGAAGGCTAGCAAATACCGCATCATCCATATACATAGTCATCACCTCAGGGGTTTTGTTACTTAATCAATAAACCAACTGAGTTCAGACTACCAAGGAGATGGGGTGACAAACCCTGCCCCAGATCAATCTAATTAGCGGACATGTATATAGCTGCAGCCCACGTATGACAAGGGTCAAGAAATCCTTCTTATTGCGCCAGACGAAGTTGAAGATAATTCCCGATCGCCTCCAGTTCCGCCACACAAACTTCATGTGCCATAGGATAGGGGTGCCATTGAGACTCACCGGCCTGCTCTTCTGTCAGTGTTGCCGCTTTGCGCCCCATGGCAAAAGGCACCACATCATCCTGTGAACCATGTCCGTGCCAGAACGACAGCTCTTTTAGCTGAGGGTGCGGATGCTCAACGGGCTGAGCCAAATAGGTCGAAAGCGCCAGCACAGCCGCCGGTTTTATCACCGCGCCATTAGCGTCGGAATAGCGACCACCATTAACAGCCGCCTCCAGAACAACAGCCCCGCCCTGAGAGAAACCGATCCAGAAGATACGCTCCGCTGGAATACCGTCGGCAATCTGCTGCTGAGTCAGTTCGTGCAAACCTCTGGCCGCATCCTGAAGATGTTCAGGAACAATCTCCCGTTCCGGCAGCATTTTCAGAATGTCGTACCAGGCAGGCATCTCCCAGCCGCCATTGATTGTCACCGGACGATCCGGAGCCTGAGGAAACAGAAAACGCACCTTCGCCGTTTCCGGTAATTTCAGGTAGGGCACTGCCGGTATAAAGTCATCAGCCCCCGCCCCCAGACCATGCAGCCAGATCACACAGGTGTCCGGCTGGGGTGAAGTCTCTATCTTTTTCATGCCTTGGGTAAACGTCATCATTAAATCTCTGTCTTCGTTGTTCCGGGATGATGGGCAGTGGATTTTGCCCTCTCATCTCACTATTTTTAAGATATCTTTGAAAACCAGCGGCATTTTCATTATGCTGCCGACCGTCTGCACCTATCCATTTCAACCAGATTCTACGCCATGCCTAAGCTGTTTTTGATTATTGCCGCTCTCTTCGGGAGCCTTTTGCTATCAGCCTGTAGCAGCTCACCCTATGGCCCCGCGACCAGCAAGGTGCACCTTGTTAAGCCCGGCGAGACCTTCTACAGCATCGCCCGACGCTATGACGTGGATCTGGAAACCCTGTCCCGCTATAACCCGAAAGTTGTGCCTCATCGGCTAAAAGCCGGAACCGAGCTGCAAATTCCCGTTGAAGGTGCCGATATACAAGCCCCCAGCATTCAGTACACGGTGCAGAAAGGCGACACCCTCAGCAGCATTGCAGATCATTTCGCCACGCCCCTTGCCAGCCTGAAGCAAAGCAATCCCGGTATCGACCACGACCGTCTGTACCCCGGTCAGAAACTGATTATCGGTGTTGCGCCGCGCCGCGCCGCGACAGGTTATATCTGGCCGATCTCCAACCCTAAACTGATCAACGGCTTTGGTGAAGAGAACTGGGGATTACAGAAAGGGGTTAACCTGCAGGCACAACCGGGACAAACCGTATTCGCGGCTAAAGAGGGCCAGGTCAGCTTTGCCGGTGAGATGCGCAGCCTTGGCAAGGTGGTCATCATCCAGCATCCCGGTGACCAGCAAACCGTTTACGCCAGCTGTGAAGCCCTAGTGGTGAAAACCGGCGATATGGTTAAAAAACGCCAGCCGATCGCCACTGTAGGTTTTAACACTCTGGTGAACCGTGCAGCTCTTCACTTCCAGTTCCGCGACAGGGGTGCTCCCCTGCCTCCTGAGAACTACCTGCCCACTATTCAGTAGGCTTGAGTTCACCACATCATCTCTGAGACAGAATCAGCTGCGGTTTTTCCGGCGGGTAATCGCATCCTGCAGAAAACCCGCAGGCATCGGTTTTGATTCCGATGAGAAATCCGTTCTGGCTCCCGCCTCATCGACCCAACAGCTGATCAGACGGGCAGGTGTGACATCGAAATAGATATTACGGGGACGAACAAAATCGATCGCCGGAAGCTGCAGCTCATCTGCCGCGATCTCTTCCAGCTCTATCTCATCTGCCCGACGATGACTGTGTTTGAAACTCTCCGCCGCAACAAAAACCGGTACGCCATGATCTTTGGCCGCTAAAGCCACCAGATAAGTACCGGCTTTATTCACCACTGAACCATCTTCCAGCACGCTGTCAGCGCCCAGCAAAACCACATCCGCGTATTCAATAAAACAGCCCAGTTGGGCTTCTGCGATGTAAGTGGTCTCAATTTTCAGCTCGGATAACGCACGGGCTAACCGGCGACCTTCTATCCCCGGACGGGCTTCGGTCATAATCACCTTACAGTCGGCGGTCTGCATCGTTTCCAGAATCGCCAGCACCGTGGTACTGAAACTATGGGTCAGAATCACACTGCCCGGCGGAATCTGAGGGCTTACAGCCTGAACAATCGCTTTTCCGGCCTGAACCGACATCTGCTGCAGCGCTTCAGCCTGCTCCATCGCAAACTGACGGGCATTCTCCATCGCGTCTTCCGGCATACCCGCCAGCTGATCGATCCAGCGCTGCATCACATTCCACAGCACCGCCATACTCGGGCGGGCTAACTGCATCTGCATCGCAAGATCCAGCAGTTCACT
Source organism: Oceanospirillum sp. (assembly GCA_048264105.1). GTDB lineage: Bacteria > Pseudomonadota > Gammaproteobacteria > Pseudomonadales > Halomonadaceae > Oceanospirillum. The sequence goes on along the minus strand of JBLXDJ010000004.1, from coordinate 130,274 downwards.
TTTCAGATCAGCAGGGCTTTCAGCATCACAGGTATTGGCATATTCCTTCAGATCTTCCAGAGCACTGCGGGAAAGCTCACTGCCACCTTTACGAACATCCTCTTTCACCGCTCTGATGCGACGCTCTTTAAACTGATCGTTGTTGATATACATGCCGGAGATAATCCTTGTTAGGGCTGATCCTGAAATAAGGGTTTTACATTCTAAGAGATCGGGCTGAACAAACCACCTTATAGCTGAGCCAGTGTTTGCTCAAGCTGATGCAGACGGTTAACCACTGACTGCCGGTCATTATCGGCCAGAGCCTCCGGCGTTACCAGCCAGGTGCCACCCACCACGGGAACATTCTTAAGCGCCAGATAATCCGCCAGATTATTCAGGGTAATGCCGCCGGTCGGGCAGAAACGAATATCCTGCAGCGGTGCGCCCATCGCTTTCAGCAGCGATACACCACCGGCCGCTTCTGCCGGAAAAAACTTCTGCAAACCAAAGCCATAATCACGGGCGCGCATCGCTTCAGAAGGAGTCATCACACCGGGAAGGAAGGGGACCGGGCAATCCTGAGCCGCCTCGAGCAGCTTATCCGTCGCACCGGGAGAGACAATAAAGCTTGAACCCGCATTAACCGCCGTGCTGATCTGATGATCACTGATAACGGTTCCGGCGCCCACCGAAAGCTCAGGAAAAGCGCGGTTCAGGTGTTCAATCACCTGCAATGCCGCTGACGTTCTGAGGGGCACTTCAAGGTGCCTGATGCCCGCCTCAACAAAACATCCACCGATCCAATCCGCCTGCTGTACAGACTCCAGCACCAGTACGGGCAATACTTTCTGCTGACTCAGTTGAGACAGAAACATAGCAACTCCTCAGTTTTGTTGTTAGGGCGTTTTTCTAAAACTTAACGTGAGCTTCTAAAACCTGACGCTAGGAAACCGGCCGCAGATCCAGCTTACGCTTTAGTATCCACATCATAACCGGTTGAGCTAAAACGAAAATCATCGTTATTGTACTCAGTAATACCATCCCCTGTAAGGCTCCGGATGCATCAGCGGTCAGCACCCAGGAACTCCCCACCGCCGCAATACCGGTAGAGACATGCTGGAAAGCGAACTGAGCAGAGGTATAGGCCGCGCGTTCATGGCCTTCCGGGGTTTGACTGGTTAACGCATTTTGCGTCACCCGCCGTGCCGATGAGAACACCATAAAACCCGCAAAGATCAGCGGCACCAGCGCGATGCCCGGCTGCTGCATAAAACCAAACCAGAGCACCAACGCCAGCCCGAGACAAACCACGGTACCCGTGCCCAGGCTGCCAAACCGGTCTGTCAGATATCCGGTGACCTGCATACCCACCAGAGACGCCACGCCACCGATCATATACAGCTCGCCAATGCGCTCCCTCGGGAAGCCCAGATTGAACTGGATATAAGCCGACAGATTGGGAATCAGCAGGAAATTACCAAACATGGAGACCACCACCAGCATCAGCGCCCAGCGGGTCAGAGACTTGTTCAGAAGGGAGATCACACCCACCGCAGGTTTACCCTCGTGCGACCCCTTATGAGCATCCATCCGGGGTAACAGCAGGAAGATTGCCAGCAGGACACTGGCACCGCTCAGGGCAATGGCATAAAAAGGGGTTTGCCAGCCGTGCCAGTTGGCCAGCTCCAGTCCGAAGGGAATCCCAGCAATCGCCGCAACAGAGAAAGACCCCATCGCAATCGCCATGGCACGCCCCCGTCGCTTCGGCGGCACCACATCAATAATCATCGCCATACCGATCGCCGAGGCCGGGCCTCCAAAAGCACCGGCACAGACCCGCGCCAGCAACAGGCCGGTCTGATCCGTCGCTAACGTCGCGGCAAAAGTGCTCACCGATAAGCCCGCCAGCGCCAGCATCGCAATAGCACGACGATCAAAACGATCCAGATACTGACTGAGAATAAAACCGGAAGCCGCCGCCGCGAAGGTGTAACTGCCACCAATCAGCCCCAGATCTGACATCGGGATATTCAGATCCCGGGCAAAGTCTGGCCCCAGAGGCATCACCATCATAAAATCGACGATATTGATAAACTGGATCAGAGTGACCAGAATCACCACCCGCCATTCACCGGGCAAGGGGTCAGAAGGCTTAACGTGTTGTTGGGATTGCATTAGAACTCCACAGCCTGAAGAGCGCGTTCCAGAGCCGAAAAATGAGAATCAAAAAAGGGGCCTAAAGCCCCTCTGAATTACTCAAGTATAACGCTAATGCCCTGCCAGCTCGACGAACATGTATCAGAATAATTGTTCACCCTGCCTCGGCCTATAACAGGCTATAAATGACCTTAATAAAAAGGTGATTCCGCCTAGTTCAGATAGCCTCCTTCACGAATCGCGATCTGGTACAGCTCATCACAATTCGCTTTCATCAGCTGATAGATACTCGCATCCAACTGCCCAAGGGCCACCATCTTATCCATAATCTCAAGCACCTGATCCACCTGCAGACGATCCCTGTAGGGGCGCTTCTGGCACAAGGCCTGAAAAATATCACACAGGGTCAACACCCGGGTCGGGCCATCAATCTCATCCCCCGCCCAACCATGGGGGTAACCGGAACCATCCAGTTTTTCATGATGCTCAGACGCCCATTTGGCGATCGGCGTATGGGGAAACAGCAGTTGCAGCACATGCTTACTGTCCAGAGGGTGACAACGCATCTGAGCCAGCTCATCATCGGTCAGCGGCCCCGGCTTCTCCAGAATATGATCCGGAGTACGCAGCTTGCCCACATCATGCAGTAATCCCGCCAGACGCAGAATCCGCCGCTGATAGGTGTCGTAACCCAGATAACCGGACAGGGTGTAGGTCAGATCTGCCACCCGCAGACTGTGATAATGGGTAAAGGGACTTTTGGCATCGACAATCTGAGAGATCAGCTCACCCAGTGCCTCAATCTCGTCAAAGCTCATGGTCAGGGTGTAATCGATGGAAGACAGCGTCTCGAAGATGGTTTCATCCAGATAGAGATCCTGCAGCTCCAGCCAGAAGGTATCTTTTCTCGCCGCCTGTTCAAGAGCCGCAAACAACTCCTCCGAGAAAAGGCTGCCCTGATAAGGACGTATCCGGTCAAGCACCGTATCCCGGTTCAACAGCACCTGATACTCAGGATGTTTCTGACGAAAACGCGCGAAGGCCACATCCAGACGGTCCGCCAGAAAGATCAGATTACTGTACTCCCGGGTCTCCTGATCAAGATCATCCGGCAGCTCATTCCAACGGGTGTGGTGGTAGCGGATGGTTTCAGCGTAGATCTTAAAGGGAGAGAAACTTTCCAGAAAATACTCGCCACGAAGACAGTGCTCATTCGCGCCCGACCACTCCATCTCCTCCACCAGCTTGCGGTGGGTTTCGGTAGAAGACACACCACAGTCATGCAGCATCCCCGCCAACAATACAAAGTGACGACGCTCCTGGCTCCAGCCCAGATAATGCGCAATCCGATGACAGATAAGTCCCACACGACGGCCATGACTATTGTCATCCACACCGACATAGTCCAGTGCTTTGGTTACGGTATGAGCGGCAAGACCCAGATCGATCTTAATACCATCCACCACCTCAACCTTTTGCATCGCTAAAGACTCGGGCATTTCTAAAGACTCAACTGTCATATTCCACTCACTTCATCACCTTTTGCCATTCCGGCAAGGCGGTACCTTATTCACTATAGCGCTTTCCACCAGCCTTAACGACCGGATGCCACTCACAGAAACAAAAAGAAACAGATAAAATACTTGTTATATAACATTACTATATTTTACTATTTAAGTGAATTAGAAAAAACTGAACAAACTTAAGAAGCAATCGGGGAGGACATGTTATGAAAACGATGTCACTTCTGTTTTTCACAATGATTCTTGCACTAGCCGGATGCAGTAATAAGCCAGACAGCTCTGCTGATGGACATGCGCTCTATGATTACCATTGTGCCGATTGCCACCGGCAAGATGGCCACGGTAATTTTCTGGAGGGGATACCGTCTAACCGGGGCACCTATCTGAGCCCGTCAGAGGTTAAAACCCTGATCACTCAGGGCCTGAGCAGCAAGCCTGCCATGCCCCCGGTTGAGGGACTGACCGATGAACAGGCGGACAAAATCGTCTCTTACCTCTGGTCGTTACGCTGAGCTTTAAGCACCGCGACCCGCTCTTAAGTGAAACAGTGCCCATAAAGCAAAACGCCCCGGCCGGTCATTGATCGGTCGGGGCGTTTCTGTAGCAGGTTATCCTGACAGGCAGTCTTGAATCAGGCGTTCAGGAACGTCTGCACATGGGCCAGAAAGTCCATCGGCTTCTCAGCATGCAGCCAGTGGCCACAGCCCGCCATGGTGATCAGCTGGTTCTGCGGGAACAGCGCATCAACCTGAGGCAGATAGCTGTCTTCCACATAATGAGACAGCTCACCGCGGATAAAGAGAGAAGGCCCGGCAAAAGGCTGACCGGTCGGTGCTTCCACCACAGAATCATAATCCGCGTTGATCTGATCCAGCCCCACGCGCCAGCCCAGCTTGCCGTTCTCTTTCTTCTCAAGGTTGGTACTCAGGAACTGACGCACGCCAAGTGTCTCCAGATGCTCCGCCATCATGGTATCGGCCTCTTTACGGCTGGCAGCGCCACCGGCATTCTGCACCGCGTAAAGTGCCGCCAGAACATCATCATGTCCGTGACCGTATTCAACAGGAGCGATATCCGCCACGATCAGCTTTTCAAGGCGTTCCGGCTGATTCAGCGCCAGCTGCATCGCAACCTTGCCTCCCATGGAGTGCCCCAGAATATGCGCCTTCTCCAGACCCAGCTTATCCATCAGCGCCAGCACATCGGCAGCCATCGCGTCATAACTCATGCCATCCACATGGGGTGAACGGCCATGATTACGCAGATCCAGAGCGATCACACGATACTGCTCAGCAAATTTCTTGCTCAGCGTGCGCCAGTTATCTGCAGAACCAAACAGCCCGTGAATAATGATCAGCGGAAACCCTTCCCCCTGCTCGGTATAAAACAGCTCTGCATTGCCGGACATAAACACCTCGGAGTCTTAATTTGTTGTAAATCGAAGAACCATCAAACAGCGGCGTATTATGCTATTCCCGATGGGCTTGTGCCACCTGCCTGTCTTAATACCGCAACGCAGCATAAGTAGACTAACCTTAAAACGATCTCAGACAATGATCCGCACAAAAACGCTTGCCGATTAATCAGGTGATCATTAACTTAGGTACAGCAGTATGCATACACCCAACCTATGCAGCGCTGCGCATTGAATCTGAAGATGGTATTTCACAGGAATCACAGGAGTGTGTTGCATGAGTATTGCCCGACTGGAACTGGTCTACCGGCTGGCCAAACAGGACGATGCCGTACCGGTATTGTTTGTTCACGGTATTTTTAGCGGAGCCTGGATCTGGGAGGAGCACTTTCTGGACTGGTTCGCCAACCACGGCTATCACGCTTATGCCGTCAGCCTTCGGGGCCATGGCCGCTCATCATCACCAGACCCCAGCGGTCAATACAGTCTGAAAGAGTATGCAGAAGATCTTGAAGATGCGATCCGCACCATCGAGCAGAATCACAAACAGCCTCCCCTGCTGGTCGGTCACTCCATGGGTGGCATGGTGGTTCAGCGCTTCCTGAACCAGCACGTAGGTCGTGGCGCGGTACTGCTGTGCAGTATTCCGCCTCAGGGCATGATGCCGCTGTCAATTCAGAGCCTGTGGTGCAATCCGCTGACCACTCTTGAGATGACCCAAACCTATATGGCCCCTCAGCTGGCGACCCGCAATCAGTTACAGCGCTATATGTTCTCAGGGCCGGTGGCTCAGGAGCAGCTCGACAAATGGCTGCAATATATGGTGCCGGAGTCCCAGCGTCTGATCTGGGATATGAGCTGGAACGACCTGCCCAACCCCTTTGAAGTCGGCAAGACCCCTATCGCCGTAGTCGGCGCGAAACAGGATCAGCTGGTGCCTCAGCTTACGGTCACCCTCACGGCTGCCACCTATGGCTGTAAAACCCACTGGGTCGACTCCGGTCACGGCGTCATGCTGGATCATAACTGGCAGGAGGGCGCTGCGGTGGTTGCCGCAGCACTGGCAGAACTGCAATATCAGGAAGAGGCGATCTGCGCCTGAGCAGAACAAAACCCACCCCGGATCACCCGATACAACAAAGCCCCGCCAGTGGATACTGACGGGGCTTTGTTTTGTGCGGAAGAATCAGATAACCGGTTAATCAGGCCGCTTTAACCTGATAACGGCTCACCTCATCCACCGGTGCGCCCAACATCTCCTGCTGGCGAAGCGCTTTTCGGAACTGACAAAGGGTTGGCAGCTGTTCAAAGCGGAAGAAGTGGCCGTGGCACTGGCAATCTGTCGCCCCCAGATCCTTCACCGGCACTTCTGAAGAAGGCAGGCTTTGCAGTATCGACGCCCAGTCGTGCTCCCGGGGTTCACTATCCTGAGTGATCCAGAGGGACAGGAACTGCATCGCCGGACGGATATAGTCCAGATGCCAGTGGCAGCGTTCACTGATACTCAGATGATGCCGAAGCCGGGCGTGCAGTCCGCCGGGGCCAAAGGCACTGCCCACATAGGCGTAGTAGCCGGGGGCAAATTCAGTTTCGGTAAGTTTTCCAACGCGGATGGTTTTGGCGTGTTTCATCTCGAAAAAGAGCAGATAAGTGCCCTTTTCTTTGGGTAGCTGACGGGTCAGTTCAGCAATATCGAGACGTGACAGGTCTTTTATTTTTTTCATAGGATCCCTGTTAGCGTTCTTTGGTCTGTGTTTCTATACTGATTCAGGCTGGTTTTTGTTATTGGTTGCCTGACCAGTTTATTTATCGTTTTAGTACACTTTTCGCAAGCATTAGGAGGCAGATCATGGATCTATCTACCCACAATATGACCAACCTGTTCAACCAGCTTGGCCTGCCCAGCGATGAGACATCGATCAGGCAGTTTATCAAAGATAACGCCCCGATCCCCGCCGATCAGCCGATCTATGAAGCCAGTTGCTTCTCAGATGCGCAGGCTGCCTTTCTGGCACAGGGTCTTGATGATGACTCAGACTGGAGTGAGGTTATTGATACCCTGCACAGCGCCATGACAGAGCCGGCAGAGTAATACCTCACGACCAAACGATACAAAATATGTCGATCCATTTCAATTTATGAAACATAAAATCAACTAAATTCCTGAACTAAACCCAAGAACTAAAATCCTATAAGGCCAGCGGTCAGGCGAGATTTAATCCCCTGACCGCAAACCTGTTGCCAACCCACATTCCAGCCTTAAAAAAGGCTGAGATATTAGCAACAGGCTGTATTGCATCAGGTTGATATCCTGTTATCCTCCTGTTTAGTCTCAACAATTCTAAAAAATACATCTACGGTATATGACAGCAAACAGCGAACCTCCCAGTTGCAGCGCAACAGATAACAACAGTTGCCGTGCAACAGATAATGACAGTTGCTATGCAAACGATAACAACCCTTGCCATGCAACTAATAAGAACAGCGACACAGCTGTTAACTTTGGCCGTCCGGTCAAAGCCATCGATTCCGGCTCAATATCCCGCACACCTCTCTTTTACCCCGCATGGCAATCAGTTAGTCTGCTTAAAAACAGCCTGCTAAAAAAAGGCATGCTAAATAACAATAAGCGACCTGACCGCCCCTTAACGGCCAGCCTGTTATCATCTGAATTTCAGGGCATATCGCCGGGAACCCGGGGCACCGCATCAGGGTCACAGAATTTTAAGCAAGTGAGGCAGCATTAATGCGAATACATGTTTTGCAGCATGTTCCCTACGAAGGGCCGGGCAGTATCGCCCGCTGGGCAGAAAAAAATGGCCATACACTGACCACGACCCGCTTCTTCGAAGGCGATGCACTGCCATGCCACGATGACTATGACCTGCTGATGATTCTTGGCGGCCCCATGAGCGCCAATGATGATTTCAACGTCGACTGGATGCAGGCGGAAAAGCGCTTTATCCGCGAAGCGATCGATCAGGAAAAGATGCTGCTGGGGATCTGCTTGGGCTCGCAACTGATCGCGCGGGTGCTGGGTGCAACCGTCAGCAAAAATGAAGAGCGTGAAATCGGCTGGTTCCCGATTACCGCCACACCAAATGCCATGGTGCTGGGGCTGCCACAGCAGTTTCAGGCGTTCCACTGGCACGGTGATACCTTCACCCTACCGGAGGGTGCAAAATCGATTGGTAGCAGTGAAGGCGCGGAACAACAGGGCTTTATCTATCAGGATCGGGTGGTTGCCCTTCAGTTCCATCTGGAAACCACACCGGAGGCGGCTCGTGAGCTGGTAGATGCCTGTCAGCACGAGATCGAAGAAGATGGCCCGCACACGCAGCCTGCCGAGGCGATGCTGGTGGATCTGGAACTCTTCTCCGAGGCCAACCAACGTATGGAACAGATTATGGGTTATATGCTGGCTCAGCTTGAGGCAACAGCAACCACCAGCTAAGCCTCATCTGATTCGGGTGTCACACCTGAACATCAGACGTAAAAAAGCCGGAATTTATCAGGGATAAATTCCGGCTTTTTTGTGCGCGCTGTAAACACCGCAAATTAAAGTCGGCGGGGTTTACAGCACTCAAGAAACCTTAAAGCGTCTCAAGATCCTTACAGGGTTTCTAAAACCTTAGCCAGACGCTTCAGGCCTTCTTCCATATCTTCCGGCGTCATCTGACTGAAGCTCAGACGCAGGGCTTTACCGGCAGACTTCTCAACTTCAAACGGTGTACCCGGCAGAGGAACAACCTTAGCTTCAATCCCTTTAGCCAGAACATCGCGGGTATCGGTTTCCAGCTCCAGCCAGAAGAACATACCACCCGCAGGCAGTTTCCACTTCACAGACGCTGGCAGATACTCTTTCAGCAGTTTCTGCATCAGGTCACGCTTAACGCGGTAGTGGTTCTGCAGACGCTCAACGTGTGCAGGCAGGCTACCGGCCGCCATAAAGTCACCAATGATTTTCTGCCCCAGACGGTTAGAGTGCAGATCTGTCGCCTGTTTAGCACGCAGAATCCAAGGATACAGATCAGGGTGTGCAATCACATAACCAGTACGCAGACCCGGCCACAGCATCTTGGAGAAAGACCCCATGTACATCCAGGTCGCTTTCTTCAGGTAAGAACAGATCGGACGGGTGAAAGCGTTATCGTAGTTCAGAACGCGGTACGGGTCGTCTTCGATCAGGGTTACATCATAACGATCCAGCAGTTCCGCCACGGCGATACGCTCAGCTTCGGTGTAGCTGTAACCGGTCGGGTTCTGGAAAGTCGGAATCAGATAAACCATACGAGGGTTATTATCTTTCAGCTGTTTCTCCAGAGACTCCAGATCAACGCCGTTTTCACCCAGATCAAATGGCAGCAGATCAGCACCCAGACCACGCAGAACCTGCAGCATCGCCAGGTAGGTCGGATCTTCAACCACAACCTGAGTACCGGCATCCACCAGAATACGTGCCGCCAGATCCAGACCCTGCTGAGAACCCGAGGTGATCAGAATCTGATCTTCGGTGCAGGTCAGACCTTCGCTGCCCAGCCACTTAACCAGCTCCTGTTTTACCAGAGCTTCACCGTCAGAGGTGCCGTACTGCTTAATGCTGCTCAGGTCGCCCAGTTCAGGCATCTCCGGCATCACAGAAGCATCCGGCAGACCACCGGCAAAAGAGATCATGCCCGGTTGTTGGCTGACCGACAGAATCTCACGCACAGGAGAACCCGGCAGACGGTTAGCGTAAGCGGACAGTTTCAGTTCCGGTGAAGGGCTGGACATAGCATGATCCTTTTATTGTAAATAGTGATATTTGTTGTCACTGAGACTCAGACTGTGAAGTGATGGACAGTTTCGCAGGACTTCAGCCGACCTCAGACTTTATGGTGACATTATGGAAATGGAAGGGGCACACAGAAAAGATACAGTTTGCTAAAACAGCCCCATACAGACCAAAATAACTGACACACAGTTTGCAGAAATTTTACCATAATGCCCAAAAGCCACAAACAGATGTCTGAACCCTATGACCTTAGAGACTAAGCTGAACAGCCCACCGGAGCAGCCGCTTTATCAGCAGGTGGGGCGCAAGCTCTATCAGCAGGTGATTCGTCACGCCAATCCGGAGCAGAAACTGCCCAGCCTGCGCTTGGTAGCCGAGCAGTTTAATATCAGCCTGAGCAGTGCCCAGAGCGCCTATCAGCATCTGATCGATCAGGGTTTAGTGGTGGTGCGGCCTCGCTCCGGCTACTTTCTGGCCGGAAGCGCCTCATCCGGCAAGCTCAACGCCCAGCAACAACCTCAGATACCGGCGGCAAACCCTGCAGCAGAGCGGGTCAAAGTCAGCGATCTGGTGATTCGTATGCTCTCTATGGGGCGGGAACATCCGTTGATCAATTTGGGCACCGCCGTACCGGAACCGGCACTTTTGCCACTGGAAGCCCTGGCCAAGATTCAGCGCCAGATCAGCCGCAAACCCCAGTGGGCCTATGGCGGCTACAGTCCCTCCGGTGGCGAACCCCTGCTGCAACAGGCACTGTCTCAGCACCTTTACCAACAGGGGATTCAGTGTGCGCCGGAAGATCTGCTGATCACCAACGGCTGCACCGAAGCCCTGCGTATCGCCCTGACCGAATGCACCAAACCCGGCGATGTGGTGGCGATTGAATCCCCCACCTACTTCACCATTCTGCAGCAGCTGGAAAGCCTCGGCCTTAAAGCACTGGAGATTCCCACCTCACCGGAAACCGGCATCGATCTGGATCACCTCGCTACCATGATGTCTGCGATCAAGGTGAACGCCTGCGTGGTCAATCCGGTGGGACATAACCCGCTGGGGTTTGTGATGCAGGAGACCGAGAAGAATGCCCTGATCGAACTTTGCTATCACCACGGCACCCGCCTGATTGAAGATGTGATCTGTCTGGATCTCGCCTATGCCGACCGTCATGTGCGCTCGCTACGGGCACTGGACCCCTATGGTGTGGTCAGCCAGTGCGGTTCTTTTTCCAAAAGTTTGTCACCCTCATTGCGGGTGGGCTGGTTGCTACCGGCTGGGGATACCGCCTCCGCCACAGCACGAAAGTTTCAGAACAACGTCAGCGTCAGTACCCCCTGCCAGCTGAGCGTCGCCTATATGCTGGAACAGGGTTTGTATCAGCGCTCGGTACGCAAGATCGCCAGCCAGCACAAACTACGGGTGCATCAGACCCGTGAATGGGTGCTGCGCTATTTCCCGGAAGGCACACGGGTATCATTACCGGAAGCAGGCTTTGTTCTCTGGGTAGAACTGCCGGAGCCTTTTATGGCGATGCCGCTGCACCAGAAAGCACTGGAAAAAGGCGTGATGTTTCTGCCGGGGGATGTGTTCTCCCCCACCAGCGATCTTTACAGCCGTTATCTGCGCATCAACTGCTGTGCCTGCCCGGAAGAGGAAGTGCTGGAAGGGGTTAAAAGAATCGGGCGCTGTTTTTAACAATAGAAAAAACTAGCGCCCGCTACGCTCAAACGGGTTTCAGAGAAACGATCAGGAAGAACAACTGAGATGTGACACACCACCGGCACCAAAGGCTTCAATCGGCTTTTGTCGGTAGAAGCGTTCGTCGATCTCTGCGGATTGCTCCCCGTAAGGTTCTGTCATCACACTTTGCAGCTCATGGATCAGGCGGTAATCCCCCTGCGCGGCGGCCTGATAGGCCGGTGCCAGCAGCCATTCCCTTAGGGTATATTTCGGGTTAGCCGCCAGCATCTGAGCGCGCACTTCTGCTTCGGAACGTGGGGTTTCACCGCGCTTATCCGCTTCGACCGCTTCACCCATAATCGCTTGCCGCCACTGGCTTAACCACTCGGTCCAGCGGCGCTCCATCTCAGCATGATCCAGATCGTATCTTGGGTGCAGGGCAACCGCCTCATAGCCTTCGCCGTTATAGAAGCTGGCTTTTAAGGCGTTAAGATCATCCGCCAGTTCTCCATTCTCTGCACCAGTAAACGACAACCCGGACAGGATGCGGAAGAAACGGGTGTAATCCACCGGCGTCAACATCATCAGCATTTCCAGATGACGGAACAGCTCGGCATCGAACCGGCTTAAACCGAGTTTGGCCGCCCACATCGCTTCCATCTCTGCCTGCATGGCGTTATCAAAATCACGCTCGATCTCATGCAGCTGGCGTAACGCCTCCGGCTCATCCGCCAGTAACGGCTGCAGCGCCTTACAGAAACTACCGAAGTTTTTACCTGCAGCCACCGGCTGATTCATAAAGGCGAAGTGCTGACCGCCCCCCGTCCACGGCTGATAATGCGGGTTAAAGGCATCGATAAAACCGAAGGGGCCATAATCCAGTGTGTAGCCACCGGCGGCACAGTTATCACTGTTAAAGTTGCCCTGGCAGTAACCGACTCTGATCCAGTTCGCCACCAGCTTGGTCAACCGACCACGGAAGGCTTTGGCAAGGGTCAGAACGCTTTCCGGCAGGCTCAGGTCCGTTTGGATTTCATCAGAGTATTCCCGCTGAATCAGATGGCGCACCAACTGTTCCAGCTCGGCCAGAGCACCGGGCTGCTGCTTACGCGCTCGGCGGCCAAACAGCTCCAGCTGACCGACACGAATAAACGACGGCGCAACACGGGTGGTGATCGCCACGGGTTCAGCCACCATACGATCCGGGTCCATAGAACGGGAACCTTCGGAATACCAGGGGCGTTTCACCGCATCGGTTTTGGAGACATACAGGGTTAAAGAACGGCTGGTGGGCACACCTAAAGCGTGCATATGCTCCTGCGCCAGAAACTCCCGCACGCTGGAACGCAGCACCGCGCGGCCATCACCGCCCCGGCAATAGGGCGTGCGACCACCGCCTTTCAGCTGCATTTCCCAGCGCTGGTTGCCCAGCTCCGCTTCCACCACAGACACCGCGCGACCATCGCCGTAACCGTTACCGGTCTGAAACGGGCACTGCTGGGTGTATTCCGTACCGTAGATCGACAGGGCATAGCCCGTCGCCCAACCGGTTTTACGAAAGCCTTCCGGTTGGTTCGCCAGATCACCACTGAACAGACGGGTAAAATTTTCATCCTGCGCGAGATTGTCGCTCAGCCCCAGCTCACGAAAGAAGATCGGGCTATGGGCGATATATTCCGGCTGCCCGATGGGCGTTGGCGCAACCGGCACATAGTGCCCGCTGAAAACCTGACGGGGGTTATGGTCAGCGCCATCGACCGTGGCATCCGGGTCAGGGGTCAGCGTGTCCATCAGGGAGTAATCGAGGCAGTTTGCCAGATCATCCAGAGAGTTGATGGTTGCGGTGGATTCTGTAGAGGTTTTCACGATAACGCCTGCACCTTTAATTTCTGGGGGGGGGGTGGTTCGGTGTCTTTAATGTGGGGATTATAGGTAGTACGGTGGCAGGCAAACAACGGGACACAAGGTAGGGTTATTTTTAGGCTGTTGTTTTGATTGATGGAAAATCAACATAATTTAGAAAACACATATATCCCAACACCTAGCGCAACCCATAAAATTGAAATTTTTACAGCCCAATTAAACCTGTTAAGCTTCGCATCCCTTATATAAATTAACTTCATGTGTTCCAAAGTCAATTCAGCAACAACGTCACTCTCATTTAAGGGATAACGCTCTGAAAATTTTTCAACCGTATGCCTAGCCTTAACGATAGAACGATTTAAAAAAACATCGGCCAACCCAAAATCGAACACCCCCCCACCATAGAACCCCCCCTTACACTTAGAATAACCAATTAAATGCTTAGAAGGATTATCTATAGCAGACAAAGTAAAAACCAAGGAGAGAGCCGCCATACCCCATAACAACAAAAAAAATCCTCCTATCAAAAAAGACCACTCAAAACCCAGTTTAGAATTAACATTAATAAAGTGCGCCCATATCTTGCCAACAGATGACAAAGGAATTAGCACACCTGTTAATAATGCCGCCACCTTTACATCAATAGCCCTTATGGTTGACTGAGTATCACTTATTGCAGAATAAATAAAATTTATCTTTACCAACACAGATACAAATCCGCCTATTAAAATTAAAAATCAACACCTAAACACCAGAAAACCACTAACTTCGCCTTTTTTCTTTGGCTCAAACTTAAGTTTGCCATTACTAGATTTTGGCCAAATGGCCCTTAATTTTTCATCTACTAAAACCTCATTTTTACCACATGACATTTTTGTAGCCCTAAAAACACACTCACCAAACGCTTTGGGATGTTTATCTCCTTCCAGTCCTACAAGGGTAACTAATGCCTTGCTATATGCGAGCCCTACTCCAATATCCAAGCTAGGCAAGTCATATCTCTTATTGATAATCTGATTAACAATATCTCTTGTGCATTGAATTGTATTTTTAGCAGCGTCAAATGAAGCATACACAGCCTTATCTTTCTCATCAGCATCAACTTTAAATAATGCTAAAACGCCATCACCGAGATACTCAGTTACATTACCCCCCTCAAAACCAATAGTCATAGCAATGGCAGGAAGTAATGCTGACGTCTCATAATAAACCCTTTGCAATCCAGAAACTTTTGCATTTTTTTCACTTATGGCACACATCAAATGATCGCTTGAGCTCCGCATATCAGCAACGAATGCTATAAACTCATCAACAGTAGTTCTATTATCATGTACATTCTCATGGCCGGGGATCTTGGAAGGTTCCCAATCCATAGCCTTATGAGCAGACTCTAAGATCAAATCTTCATTTCCGGCTGCTAACTCATATCCGCCATTTTCCCAATGCTTCTCAGCCTTATCCAATGATGCATTAACAACTGTCTTCAACGTAGAAATCTGATCGTCATTTAACATTAAAAAAACCTAATAAAAAATAATATAACCTCTCAGATCGAGAGAAATTAATGAGGGTAAACAACTTGATGAGATAAAAAGGATAAATCCATCTTCTGATCTGACTGCTTCCCTGCCATTGCGCTTGCGCGTCTTTAAGCTTGCTCTTTACCTTAAAAGCGGCCATGCGCTGAGGCTTAAACCAAACAAGCACACGGTTTACAACATTTGATGGTTTGGAAATTTATCGGAAGCTAATTAAGAATACAACCGCGAAGAAGGTCTGATAAGGCGGGCTGATTGCCCGCCTTGAAATGAGGAACTAGCGGCTGACTCGATATTCAGCGCCGGCAGCAATAATGCGATTTAGCCCACCGCTTTAAGACACGCCTTTAACCCCGTCTCTAACGCTTCAACAGCCTCAAATGGCTGCGGGCTGATCAGTTCAAAACGGGAGTCCCGTCGGTAGGCAATGGGGAAGCGGTCGGATTCGCTGCTGACACGGTTGTAGAACTGCCACTGATCCCGAATACGATACACGGCTTTCAGGCGCAGCAGATCCGGTACGGATTCCAGCCAGTTCACCAGCTTAGTCTCATCAAACTGATCCTCCGGGTGGAACAACCAGCCGATGGTATAAACCCCTGCACCCGCGCCGGACAAACGAACCGGTTGACCCAGCTGTACCTGCTGCAGGGCATCGGCGGAGAAGGCTTCTGGTGAGGCACCGGCAATTTCGCCGTGGGAATGGTCGTGATGATGATCATGCTCATGATTATAATGGTCGTGATCGTGATGATGACTGCGCCCATGATCATGCTGCGCCACTTCCTGAGCGTAGAAAACACCGTCACGCCCCAGCGCTAGCAGGCTCATATCGATCTGCCCCTGTGCGGCACGAACCACCCGCTGTTTTGGCGGGAACATACCCAGTGCTGCCCGTTCAAAGCGGGCGGTTTGCTCTTCCGTCGCCAGATCGGTTTTGTTCAGCACCAGAATATCGGAAAGACTCAGCTGATCCTGAAAGATCTCATGCTCCTGCACGCGGGGATCTTCAATAGCGCGGGGGTCAACCAGACAGATCACCGCCCGCACATCCAGCACAGGGGCGAAGGTTTCGCTGGTCAGGGTATCCAGAATACCGGCAGGATGGCCGATACCGGTGGGTTCAATAATCAGGCGATCCGGTTTATGCAGGCGGATCAGCTTAACCAAGGTGGCCGACAGCACCACACCCAGGCTACAGCAGATACAGCCACCGGGTAGCTCCTGCACCTTAAGTCCGCCCTCTGCCTCATCAGCTCCCGACTCCGGATACGCCGCCTGATCGATACCGATCTGACCAAACTCATTCACCACCACAACCCACTTCTCATGCGCAGGCTTCTGCTCTAACAGATGACGGATGGCAGTGGTTTTACCCACCCCCAGAAAACCGGTAATCAGATGGGTTGGAATCCTGCGCGCTGATTTTTTATCGGCGGGGCTTTTGGAAGGTCGTGACTGTGGTAGGCTCAAGAGAAACTCCTGCAGGACAACCGGGCTGCTGATACAACGACAGAAGCCCGTATAAAATAGTAGAAACCGGAAAAATGTTACAACATAACATTTTAAATGTCTGCCGGATAAATTAACAACCGGGAATCCCCTTTTCAGAAAGGAGCTATGATGAGCCGCCCTAGCCGTAACCCGTTTTTACGCCTGCCGATCTGTGTCGGCAACGATGTGGTCTATCACCTGATTCACGCGGATCATATTCTGCAGATCACCGCAGAAGATACCCTCTCGACCACGGTGGAACTGGTCAATGGAAAGCAGTACATGGTAGAGCTGAACCTGAAGGCGATGGAGCATCTGCTGAATCAGGCCTATGGTCACGAACTGGCGCGTCCGCCGCTGGATCTCTGATCAGGCTTTGCGGAAATACCGATAAAAGCGCATCAGATCCTGCTGGGCTTCATGACGCGGCATCAGCTCAAAACGCACCTTGGTATTAGGATGACGCTGCGCGAGCTGACCGGTATCCGGCGGATAAACACAACCCAGTTTCGGGTAGCCGCCAATGGTCTGACGATCCCGCATCAGCACAATGGGCTGACCGTCCGGCGGGATCTGAATCGCCCCCAAAGCGATACCCTCGGACGTGATTCCGGCCTGCAGCGCTTTAATCGGCGCGCCCTGCAGGCGAACGCCCATGCGATCACTGTCCGGTGAAATCTGATACTCCTGCTCAAAGAAGCGCTCCAGCTCCTCCGCCGTAAAGGCATCGTACTGATAACCGGCAATCACCCGCAGCACCAGAGGTTCGGAATAATCCGGCAGATAGTTGTTGCTCACGCGCTTGCCGATCAGCCGTTGCAGCTGAGGGTCTTTACGGTGCTCCTGCTCATCGCAGGGCAGACAATCACCAAAGGCCAGAGGTTTGCCATCCCCCTGCAGACCGCCCATCTGTTCGCGCTGCACGGTGGCGACACTGCCAAAGCTCTTTTCGGCTTTAAAGCCGCCTTTCACCGCCAGATACGCCCGGGTGCCGGAACGGGGATAACCAAACTCCAGACGATCTCCGGCGCGTACCGGAATCACCTCCCAGTTGGCCGCCGGTTCATCATTAACGGTAATCGCCAGATCTGCACCGGTCACCGCGATCAGGGTATCCACCTGTGCCTGCAGTTTCAGTCCGCCAAAGCTGATCTCGACCGCAGCGGCATCCCAGGGATTCTTCAGCAGATGGTTTGCCCAGAGAAAGGCGTGTTCATCCAGCGGGCCGCCTGTGGTCAGCCCCACATGCTGATGCCCGATACGGCCACCATCCTGCAGCTGAGACATCAGCCCCGGATGGATCACGCTAAAGCCAACGTCCTGTGACGTACGGTTATCCGCTGCAACAGTATCGCTTTGCACAGCCTGATCCGAAGACGTATCAGAATCCAGAACCCCACCCAGCGCCAGAAACTGCTCGCGGCTGATGGGTTCAAAACGTACCGCATCACCGGGGGATAACGGCGTCAGCTCGGGCAGAGAACGGTCGATCATCGCCTGTGGTGTGCGGCCGATAATATTCCAGCCACCGGGGGATTCCAGCGGATAAACCGCGGTCTGGGTTCCGGCGATAGCGACAGAACCTTTGGCTACCGCAAGGCGCGGCGTTTCATGTCGGGGCTGGGCGATGCTGTCATCCACATCACCCAGATAAGCAAAACCGGGGGCAAAGCCGATGGCGGCGACCCGATAGCTTTTCTGACTGTGACGCTGAATCACCTCATCGACAGTGAAACCTTTTGCTTCTGCCAGCGCTTCCAGATCCGGTGCGACTTCCGGCGCATAATAAACCGGAATCCTGACCTCTTTTCCCGCTTCGGCATCAGGTTGATCAACCGATGAAAGATCAGCCAGTAAGGTTTCCAGCTGCAGGCGCAGTTGCGCGGCATCCACCAGTAACAGGTCAAAGGTGACCAGTACCGAGGTATAGGCCGGTATCAGATCGGTAATGCCTTTCAGGGGACGCATCTGTTCACAGGCCTGTGCGATTTTCGCACTCAGCTGAGGGCTGGATTTCGCCGCAAAATAGAGAATCAGGCTGTCGGTAGAGGCTGTTTCGATGCGCACCATAGAGTTTAAATTCCGGTAGTTCTGAAAATCTGAGTTTCCATCAAAGCGCATCCAGCGCCTGACGTATCGCTTTTACCGCCTGCAAAGAGGCGTCGTTATCACCGTGAACACACAGGGTATCGGCCTTCAGCATCACGTTAACGCCCGGCGACAGGGTGGCAATCCCGTCGCCACGGGCAATGGCCAGCGCCTGCTGCACCACCTGCTGCTGATCGTGATAGACCGCGCCTTCAATACGGCGGTTCACCAGCATGCCTTTTTCATCGTAGGCACGGTCGGCGAAGGCTTCGAACATCAGGATCGCACCCAGTTCATCGGCCAGTTGCAGCTGTTCACTGTTGTCTGCAGTCGCCATCACAAGTACCGGCAGAGGATCATCCTGCCCTGCACTAAAATCGACAACCGCCTGCAGAATCGCCTTCAGCACATCGGGCTGCTGCATCATATCGTTGTACAGCGCGCCGTGCGGCTTCACGTAGCGAACCCTCTCGCCATGCGCCTGACAGATCCCCTGCAGGGCTCCCAGCTGATAGAGCACCATGCTGTAGATCTCATCAAAGGAGCAGGCCATACTGCGACGGCCAAAACCCACCAGATCCGGATAGGCGGGATGAGCGCCAATCTGCACGCCATGTTGATTGGCCAGCGCCATGGTATCGCGCATAATCAGCGGGTCAGAGGCATGAAAGCCGCAGGCGATGTTGGCCATATCGATATAGGGCATCACCGCCTGATCCATTCCCATGGACCAGCTGCCAAAACTTTCGCCCAGATCACAATTCAGTTTCATAGCGCTTTCAGGCCTCTGCCGTGCGGTTGCTTCCGATTTATTTCTTTTTTGGAAAGGTATCTACAGGATGATAAAACACGCTGTTTTTATTACAATTTTTTGTGACTATTCAGCCAGATTATAGCCTGTCACCGCAGCGACCTGAACCTTAACCTTAGCCTTAACCTAAGTAGGTTCAGCCCCTTAAACCCAGAGAGCAGCTTAACCATGCCTAACGTAACCCGCATCTATCCGGCCGCCCATCGTTTTGAAGCGATATCATCTTCCGCTGTGGATCAACCTGAAAACAGTGATAAGCATGAAAGCCATGATCTGCATAAAAAGAGCACCGATACCGCTCACATTGCAGTGATCTACACCGGCGGCACCATCGGCATGGTGGAAAGCGATAAGGGGCTCGTACCCGGCGACAATATGGCGGCGCGTCTGCTGAAACAACTGGAGACCCTGCCGGACAATCGCTTAACCGCACTACCGGATTTTGACCTGCTGACGCTGCCCCGCCTGATCGACAGTTCCAACGCGACACCTCAGGACTGGCTGGATCTGAACGGGTTGATCCGCAGTTACGCCGATCAGTATCAGGCTTTTATTGTGCTGCATGGTACGGACACCCTGGCTTATACCGCGTCTGCGCTGAGCTTTCTGCTGCCCACATCACTGCCCTGCATTGTGACCGGCTCTCAATACCCATTAGAGAAAGAAGCCAGCGATGCCCTGAGTAATGTCGAAGCGTCCCTTTTGGTTGCCAACAGCCTGATCCGCCAGCCATTACAGCAAAATGCCGGTCTGATCGTCTTTGGCGACAAGATCCTGCAGGGCAACCGCGCCAGCAAAGTCAGCACGTATTCACCACAGGGTTTTGACAGCATCAACCTGCCAGCCCTTGGCTTATGTTCTGAGGGGCAGCTCAGCTGGGATGCATCTGCAAACCCCGCATCCGGTTTATCCGCGACAGACTTCCCGCTGATCAGCACTGAAAGCACGAATGAGATCCCTCAGGTGGTGATTCTGAAACTTTGGCCGGGGATTCAGGCGCAGCAGATTGAGAGCCTGCTGGCAGAACCGGTTAAAGGCGTTATTCTGGAAAGCTATGGCAGCGGTAACGCACCGGATCTGAATCAACCCTTGCTGGCGGCCTTTAAAGCGGCAACAGATCGCGGCGTGGTGATCGTGAACCGCAGTCAATGTCCGCAGGGGCCGGTCAGTATGAATTATGCGGCGGGTTCTGCTCTGGCAGATGCCGGTATTATCAGCGGTGGCGCGATGACCTGCGAGGCGGCGCTCAGCAAACTAACCCTGTTATTGCTGAGTGATTTAACCACCGATCAGATTAAAGATGCCTTTAACCGAAACTATTGTGCCGAGGGGAGCGTATAGTCAGTTAACCTTAGGTCATCACGTTGGCGCGCTCCGACAAACAGCATCAGGCAGGTGAGGGAAAATGGATCAGTTCAAAGCAGGAATAACACGCTCAGGCTCTACGGACACAGGTTCACCGGACAAAGCCTCACCCGATACAGGCGCAAGCCTTAACAGCGGCTTCTATCGCGACCTGACCGCCGTCAAAGACTTCTCCCTGCTGCTTAATCTGGATACCTACCAACCGGTGCCGGACGACTGGTACGTGCTGGTGGCGGATGTGGTCAACTCCACCGGCGCGATTCTCAACAACCGCTATCAGGATGTGAACACCCTGGGGGCCAGCTGCATTATCGCGGTACTGAACGCCTGCGAACAGGTGATCAGTGACCAGTGTGACGCCGAGCCTCACCCTTCTGATAACAGTCAATCGGACAATGATCAGACGGCAACGCCGGAAAGATCAACCCAGGATGCCGGGCCGGAAGCAGCGATCCACAGCCGGGAAAATATCCCCTACGTTTTTGGTGGCGATGGCGCATCCTTCTGCATCCCGCCCTGCTATCTGGATGCTGCACTGGCAGCACTGAAAGGCACCCAGAAGGTTTCCACCGAGGCTTACAATCTGGAGCTGCGTACCGGTTTTGTCGCGGTATCCGATCTGAGAGCCGCCGGTCATGAGCTGTTAGTCAGCAAGATGCAGGTCAGCGATCACGCCTTTCAGGCGGCCTTCGCCGGTAGCGGTATGACCGAAGCCGAGGTCTGGCTGAAAAAAGATCCGGTCAGATATGCGATACCGGATTCGATTCCGGCAGAAGCAGACTTCTCCGGCCTGCAGTGCCGCTGGGATCGTATCCCCAGCCCCAGAGATGAAACCGTCTCCCTGCTGATTGAAAGCCGCTGCACCACACTGGCGGAGCAAAGCCGGCTCTATCAGGACACCATGGCGAAAATCACGGAGATCTACGGTGACCGGGATCAGCATCACCCGCTGCAGGCCAACAACATGCAGATGACCTTCTCTAATGAGAAACTGCGCACCGAAACCCGCCTCTACAGCGCCGGAAAAAGCTGGCTCTATAAACTGGGTTACGCGGTTAAGATCCGTTTTATTGCCCTGATGGGCAGCATCATGATGGCGACCAACATGGTGGCTAACGGCTACAACTGGGGCGGCTATAAAGAAGATATGATCCGCCACTCCGATCACCGTAAGTTCGATAATATGCTGCGCATGGTACTGGCCGGAACACCAGAGCAGCGCGCACAACTCGAAGACTGGTTAAGCCAACAGCTGGAAAAAGGTGTGCTCTACTACGGGATCAGCACCTCTGAAGCCGCCCTGCTGACCTGTCTGGTATTTCAGCACGGGCATGATCACTTCCACTTTGTGGATGGTGCCGATGGCGGTTACGCCCTGGCTGCGACTCACCTGAAAAAACAGCGGCAGGCTGAAAACAGGTCAGAACCCCAACCAGTAACCCCAGCTTCATAGAACAACGCCATACTGTTCATATTGCATTGCAGCAAGGGCAGGCGTAGAGTCTCGCTTGCGACACTTGAGATCGCAGTTTTCAGACACAAGGTTATAACCAGGCACTGTGTTCTGAGCAGGAGGCAAGAAGTATGACCGAAGATGAGTTTAAAGCACTTCAGCAGTGGCAAACCAACAACCTTCTTGACGGTGTGCGCTGCCTGATGGCCGTCACTAACGTCAACAGCCTGACCGATCTGTTCCGCCTGAATGAACTGGCAGAAAGCTACCGCCAGCATTACCCGCTTCCTAATCAGGATTGACGGTAAAACATCCCCTGTCCCGCTTTACACATCACCGGCATTTCACTAGAGTTCGCCCTCGGCAAAAACGGGGTAGCAAGCGATGCAGATTCAACAGCGTGACGTCATTATTATCGGGGCCGGTGCAGCAGGCCTTATGTGTGCCATCAGCGCCGGACAGCGCCAGCGGGATGTTCTGATTCTGGATCACGCCCGCAAAGCTGGTAACAAGATCATGGTATCCGGCGGCGGCCGCTGCAACTTCACCAACTATTATGTGGAGCCTAACCGCTACCTGTCCCGTAATCCGCATTTCTGCAAATCCGCCCTCAGTCGTTATACCCAGTGGGACTTTATCGCGCTGGTGGATAAACACGGCCTGCCTTATCACGAGAAAGAGGAAGGTCAGCTGTTCTCGGATAATAAGTCGAAGGCGATTCTGGATATGATGCTGCAGGAGGTCTCCGACGCCGGTGCCCATATCCGCCTGAAAACAGAAGTGGTCAGTATCGGAACACTGCCGGAAGATGCCGCCCCCTATCGCTATCAGCTGACCGTTGAACAGAACGGTCTGAAAGAGACCCTGCGCTGCCAGTCGCTGGTGATCGCCACCGGCGGTCTTTCCATGCCGACCATGGGCGCTTCCGGTTTTGGTTATCAGATCGCCGAGCAGTTTGGTCTGGCGGTACTACCCCGCTCTGCCGCTCTGGTGCCCTTTACTCTGCAACCGGAAGAGAAGGAACTGACCGAACCCCTGTCCGGCCTCAGCACACCGGCAACGCTAAGCTGTACGCCAGTGAAAGGAAGCAAAAATGATAAGGGCAAACCCCGTGAGGGCATGAGTTTTACCGGCAGCCTGCTCTTTACTCACCGGGGCTTAAGCGGCCCTGCGGTTCTGCAGATCTCCTCCTACTGGCAATCCGGCGATACCCTTGAGATCGACCTGATTCCGGGTCTGGATCTGGATGAACACTTAAAAGAGCTGCGCCTGAGCCGTCCGAAAGTGGAGCTGAAAACCGTACTGGGTGAGCACCTGCCCGCACGTCTGGCCAAAGCCCTGTGCGAACACTGGTTCGACAACACCACCATGAGTGACCTCAGCAACGCTAAAATCGAAGAGATCGCCAACAAGGTGCATCGCTGGCAGCCGAAAATCTCCGGTACCGAGGGTTACCGCACCGCAGAGGTGACCTTAGGCGGCATCGACACCGACGAGCTGTCTTCCAAAACAATGGAAGCGAAGAAAGCACCGGGGCTCTACTTTATCGGTGAAGTGGTGGATGTCTCCGGCCATCTGGGGGGCTTTAACTTCCAATGGGCGTGGAGTTCCGGCTGGGTTGCCGGAGAAGTAGTTTAAGCTTAGCAACTAGTCTTTGATCTAATTGTAACCGCTGAGCATACAAATATTATCGCTTCTACATATATGGATCTTATGGATTAAAGGAACTATCCAATGAAAAAGTCTCTTCTCAAGAAAGCCACGCCTGTAATTCTGCTTGCTGCAACTTCTACCAGCCCGCTCTGCTTAGCCAGTGATAATCTCTATGCTGGAGTAGCATACAGCCCTGTAACATATGAATTATCTGTGGGAACATCATCTATAGACTTCAGTCATGGTAGTTTGTCAGGTTATGTCGGTAGCCCAATCTCAGATAAGGTAGCAATCGAAGGTCGGTTTGTTCTGGGCATGGGTTCTGATCAGATGTCATCTGGATCAACGACACTGGAATATCAGACAAACCGCATTTTAGCAGCTCACGCCGTAGGTACTCATAAGCTTAGTCCAGACTTCGCAATCAATGGCCGCCTTGGATTAGCTTTAGTAACCGCCACCGGAAAAGTCTCCACAAGCACTCAATATGCAGAAGAAACAAATACTGAATCTGATCTTTCATATGGCTTTGGAGCTAAATATCAGATTAATACTAGGACAGACCTTGCATTCGACTATATCAGTTATTACTCCGATACAATTGATGGTGTTAGTGAAGACATCTACTCCACCAACTTTGGGGTAACTTTTAAAATCTAAATCATTTAAAGCCGCCCAAGTGGCGGTTTTTTTATTCCCGCCAAAGCACACCCGGACATCCATTCGCTTTATCCTCACGTATAATCAGCATCATCTAATTTTTAAAATACCAACTCACGTTACCAAGCCTACAGGTTCACCATGTCTGATCTGACCACTACCGATACTGCTGCTCTACCGGAAAACCTGAATATGGATTTCAGTCAGCACCTTGCCATTAACACCGCTGATATGGATTGGTTGCCAAGTCCGGCGAAAGGTGTGCGCCGAAAACCACTGGAGCGGGCACAGCGGGAAGCCGGTCACACCACGAGTATTGTCGAGTACGCACCGGGTACGAGCTTCAGTGAGCACCCGCATCCGTTGGGGGAGGAGATCTTTGTGCTGGAAGGCGTATTCTCCGATGAGAGCGGTGATTATCCGGCAGGCAGTTATATCCGTAATCCGCCGGGAAGCCGTCACGCGCCCTTCAGTAAGGAAGGCTGCACCATCTTTGTAAAACTGAATCAGTTTGATCCGAATGATCTGGAACAGATACGCATCCAAACCAAAGAACAGACCTGGCGACAAGGGATTGGCGGTTTACAGGTAATGCCGTTGCATGACTTTGAAGGCCAGCATACCGCTCTGGTGAAATGGCCTGCAGGTGAACGGTTTCAGCCACACCGACACTTCGGTGGCGAGGAGATTCTGGTGATCTCCGGTACGTTTCAGGATGAACACGGCAGCTACCCAACCGGCAGCTGGCTGCGCAGCCCACACATGAGCGAGCACAACCCCTTTGTCGATGAACAAACCCTGATTCTGGTAAAGGTCGGTCATCTGCCGCTATAACGAGGGCTCGGACGGACCGGTCTCATGCTGGTGATCAGACACCTGAACCCTGTTACGCCCGCCATTCTTCGCCTGATAGAGCGCAAGATCGGTTCGCTGGTACCACTGAGAAAAGCTATCCGCTGCATTTAACTGAGAAACCCCGATACTCACGGTAAAAGGCATAACCGCCTCTGCAGAAAGATCCCCGATCAGCTGGCGGTAACGCTCCGCCAGCTCACCTGCCGCCTCAAGCCGAGTTTCCGGCAGCAGTACCAGAAACTCTTCGCCACCCCAGCGTACCAGATGATCCGTTTCCCGCATCGCATCAGACAAGGTGGTGCAGAGCCAGCGCAGGGCATCATCTCCCGCTTTGTGCCCCATAGAATCATTGATCCGCTTAAAGTGATCGATATCCAGAATCATCATACTGACCGGAGTCTGATAACGTCGGCAGCGGGCCATCTCCTGATTGATCAGAGGCTCAGCACCGTGCCTATTCATGATACCGGTCAGCTGATCGGTGCGGGCAAGGGTCATAGCTGCACTTTGCGCCTGCTTTCTGAGGGTAACTTCATCTTCCAGTTGTCGGTTTAGCCGCACATACCAGGCAATGACCGCCCCCAGCACCAGTACCGTAATCAGAATACCCGCCAGAGTAATCAGCCAGTCATGCTTGGCGTCATAACGGATGGTGACCCAGCGATTAACCACATCCTGACGGCTGGCTTCAGGTATCTGCAGGATCGCTTTATTCAGGATCTGATCCAGAGGTTGCAGCTCCCGCCGAACGCCCATTGAGAGCTGCCATGTGCGGTCGATCTCACTGCTCACTTTCAGCTGTCCCAGAAAATGCTTCTGTATCCAGAATCCTGAGGTGATCAGAGAGTCGATATGACCAAACAGGCGGCCTTCCCGAACATCCGTCAGCCCCTGAGCTACGCTGCCGACCTCGACAAAATCCAGTTCCGGGTACTGCTTTTTCAAAAGGTCATTAAAGGCATAACCCTTAACAATGCCGATGCGCTTAGCCTTAAGCCCCTCCAGCTTTGGCAGATAGGGAGTATCAATGCCGGTAATCAGAACCAGTGGCGATTCAATAAGCGGCTGGGTGAAGTTCAGAAAATCCCCCCGCGCCTCCGTCTTCATAATCAGCGGGAAAAGATCACACTTACCCTCCCTTGCCAGCTGCAGGGTTTGCAACCATGACCGGGTTTCAGCGAAGGTAAAGTTCACACTCAGGCGCTCAGATACCAGCGCCATAAGATCAGCAGAGATCCCCACATGCCGCCCATCCCGAACCCCTTCAAGGGGCATCCAGTCAGGGTCAACACACAGCGTAAGATTACGATGTTGATTGAGGAACCGGACTTCATCCGCGGTTAACCCGACGATGCTGTCGGAGCGATGCACACCCCGCATCCAGCGCTCCCGAAGCTGGGACACCTGATCAAATGAGATAGCAGCCTCCGCTTTGATCAGAATACTTTTCAGTAAATCGCGGCCTTTTTTGATCCCCATCGGCAGCGCCGTTTCAACAGGCAGCTCCAGCCCGGGCACCTGACCGCTGGTCATCTGGCTGAGCCAGTGCTTTTCGATATAAAAGTTTAATGAGGGGTAACTGCCCACGGCGATATCGGCACGACCGTTAGCCACCGCCAGCACCGCCTCATTGGTGGTTGCCGTAACCAGCAGCGATATCTCAGGGTAATGTTTCTTAAGATAGGTGTGCAAAAAGGTATTTTTGGCGACCGCAATAATCTGATTGCTCAGGGGGATACCTGACAGATCCCGGTGAAACACCGCTGCCGAGGTATATTCGATGTGCTTGTAGGGCGTAAAATCCAGACGGGTGCGGCGCTCTTCCATCTCGGCAATGGCCGGAATAATGTCCAGCTCACCCTCTTCCAGCATCTGCAGGGCTTCAAACCAGCGAACCCCACTGACAAAGCGAACCTCTTTATCCAGCAGCTCCGACATCAGACGCATGTAATCAAGGGAGTAGCCCTTAAGCAGACCGTTGTCGGAATAGCTGAAGGGCGGAAAAGTCTCCAGAGCCAATACAGAGAGGTATGGGCGGGAATCAAGATAAGCCTGTTCTTCCGCCGTCAGGGAAAGGGACGCCGCTACCGCCCGGGCAGGCAACGCCGTCGTCAGCAAAGCGATTCCAAACACCAGTAAAGACAACAGAACCACTAACCGGCTTCTATTGGCTTTGGGATTAAGACACCTCTGCGAAAACGGCTTAACCATCCCTAATAACCCTGCATAATGTAACGATTTGTATACCACCATAATACAGAGCTAATAAAGCGGAATCACTAAAAACCAAAGTTTTACGACTATTTAGTGAATAAAATCAATTTAATAGCACTAACGAACCGCATTTAGCACAGCCGCCTTTAGCACAGCAATAACCGCAGATAACCGATGGCAGCAAAACCGATCACCAGCCAGACAATCGGAACATTCAGACGTTTAAGGGCAAACCAGCCCACAGCCAACAGCAAGAGATCGGGTAGCAGCTCCGTCAGCAGGTTTGAGGAGGCTCCCGTTGAATAAGGCTGAACCAGCGTCAGCATCAGCATGACCGCCAAAGCCTGAAACAGAAACCCCACCACTGCGGCATTAAGTCCCTTCACCGGAGCCATAACAGCAGGCCTTGAGCTGATCACCTGCCAGTAAGGCAACAAGACTGCCATCAGAAGCAACCCCGGCAGAAAGATACCCGTAGTCGCCACCATGGCGATCAGCAGAGCACTGCCGCTGCTCTGTGCTGCCTGCCAACCGATCTCAGCCCCCAGAAAACTGGCCAGTGTAAACATCGGCCCCGGCACAGCCTGCGCCAGACTGTAGCCTGTCAGAAAACGATCCGGCGTCATCTGTGTCGCCATCATATCCTCCAGCAGAGGCAGCACCACATGGCCACCGCCAAACACCAGACTGCCCGCCTGAAAGAAGGTCAGAAACACTGTCTCCAAAGATGAAGGGTCACCCACCGGTATCAGGATAAAACCCGCAATTAACAGTAGTGTCATACCGGCCAGTACCAGCCAGAGCGATAGCCAGCGGCTGCCATTTTTGACCAGCTGTGCCGTATCACCGCGGTTCGGCTCATCCGGTTTTAACCCCAGCCAGCCGATAATGGCCGCCAACATCAGAAGGCCAATCTGAATCAGACCGGTCATCGGCTCCAACACCAGGAACATGGGTGCCATCAGCAATACCGTAAACGTACAGACGGCGATCCAGCGGGTCAGTGCCTGCTGACAGAAACTCCTCATCATGCCAAGGCAGGCATCAGCCACCACCAGCAATGCCAGCAGCTTCAGACCATGGGTTAAACCACTGAGCATCTGCTGATCATTCAGCGTCGAGGTCGTTACCGCCAACCAGACCATCAGCAGAAAAGAAGGCAGGGTAAAACCCAGAAATGCCGCAATGCCCCCGGCGATACCGGATTGTTTCATACCCAGCGCAAATCCCACCTGACTGGAACCCGGCCCCGGCAAAAACTGACTGAGCGCCACCAGCGCACCATACTCCTGATCGCTCAGCCAACGCCTCTGGTCAACAAAGCTCTTTCGGAAATACCCCAGATGCGCGGCCGGACCTCCAAAGCTGTAACAGCCCAAGCGGAGAAAAATCAGAAACACCTGCATAATCGATGCGCTCTGCCCTTCTGGTGCAGATACAGGTTGCTGTCGGTCGATCACAATTTAGCCCTTTGAAAACAACAAAATAGATAAAAAATAATGAAATAGTACCCGGTAAAAATGACAGTTATCTGACAACCTGCCCTACCGGTTATACCCACCGCTGAGACCATGACCGCACTCGCCCGAAAGCCACCCGACAGGCGGGCAGAAGGCTCCGGTGCAAATGTGATGCAAATCAAATAAATCACGTTCGGGGGCAGATCGGCGAAATAGCCCGCATGAACCAGTAAATTGCGTTTTACATTCAATTACTTACCGATTCAGCCCATCACTGGTTCAGGTCGCCTAAGGCTGTTAAGATACGCGCCATCCTTTTTGGCAGTCTGCTCTGACGTTGTCCGGTCTTAACCTGAGCACCGGCAGCAACTTACTTCAGCCAGATTAAGCCACAGGTATAAAAAGGTGGACTGACCCCCACAGATAAAGGCTTTTCGCTCTTAGGATAAGAGTTGAAACAATAAAAAATGATGAGTATGAATAATCAAACGGTAGATTTGTTTTCCCCGGATCATGATTATGATCTGCGCTTTCATGAAGAACCCGACCTGAGCTTTGCCAGCCAATGGACCTCAGTGCCCGTTCATATTAAAGAAGCCGTAGAGCTGTCTCAGAGCCTGCCTGTGGTTTTTCGTCGTAACCCAACCGGTACGATTGAAATCATTGCGCTATTTACCTGTAACGGTGAACACCTGATCAAAAAAGGTCAGTGGAGCCTGAAGCAGCAGCCGGATCTGCTGCAACTGTATCCTTTTACCTGGATGCTGAAGCAGCGTGATATCAAGCTGGCTTATTATCCGCAGGCACCGCACTTTCAGGGCAAAGGGCAGAAGCTGCTGACCTCAAAAGGCAAGCCAACCCGTAAGCTGAATGAAGTGATCAAGGGTCTGGATAAAGCTCAGAGCTTTTTCTCTGTCACCGGCCAGCGCATGATGGAACTGGTTCGCTTTGATCTGCTGACACCGGTTACCGTGGCTCAGAACGTTACCCTGCCGCAGGAAACCTATCTGGTCGTGAAAGAAGCGATCTCAGATGAGATTCGCGAGCAGCTAAGCCCGGAAGTCGCTCACCTGCTGGATTGCCACATTAAGAGTCTGGCACAACTGCCCGCCATTAATGGTGTTGCCATGACCGCTCCGACGGCAACCACGGCGAAGACAGAAGCCAAAGCTGAGAGCAGCAAAAAAGCAGCGCCTGCCAAGAAAGCCGCCGCGAAAAAAGCACCGGCCAAAGCAACTGCAGAAACCGCTGAAAAGCCAAAAGCGAAGCAGCCTGCCGCTGAAGCTGCTGGCGATATCGAAAGCATTATCGATAAAGCCTGCGCGCAGTTTGAGGTTAGCCGTGATGATCTGCAGAGCCGTAAACGTAACGACCTGCTGACTCAGGCCCGTAATCAGCTGGCGGCAGAAGCAAAAGCCGCAGACAGCCTGAAAGCGATGGCGACCTGGCTGGAACGCTCCCCTTCTACGCTGAACAGCTGGCTTAAATAAATCCGTTAACCGGTTTAAGCCTGCAATAAAAAAGCCCGATGACATCACCTGAAACTCAGGCTGTCATCGGGCTTTTTCAGTTCTGAGATCAGAACCTGATCGAAGCGTTAATACCCAAAACCATCAGGCGTTTTCGATGCTGTGTTCCAGCATGTACTCCTGCACAATCTCCGGTAGCTCGACCACTTTACGCTCGGTCATAGAGAACCAGCCAAAGACCGCTTTGTGGCGCGCCGCCAGATCACCGTTCTGACGATAGATACTGTTCACCAGCTGTACCGACTTTGCCGAGCCTGTTGGCTCACCGATCTCAACAGTCACTTCGACCATCTCACCCATAAAGAGCTCTCGGAAGTATTCCGTTTCCTCTTTAAACAGCACCGGACCTAACCCCTGCTGCTTGAGCCATTCCTGGGTCATACCAATTTTAATCATGTATCCGACACGGGTATGGGCACAGAAATCCGCATAGGCGCTATGGCGCATGTGCTGGTTAGAGTCGCAGTCGCTCCAGCGCACTTCAATCTGTTTGCGGAATAAAACCTTTGCGTCTGACATTGCTCTCTCCTCTCTGGGTAACCCTGCGTACACAGGCCACCGGCAGTAAATCGTTGTCTCGTTGGTTAACGGCTGTTGCGTACCAGCTTATCAATCCAATCGCAGTTGCAGCATTGTGCCCCGATGTTTGGTATAAGTTAAATTCATAATTCAAATTCTAGCCATGACTCAGAATCATTACTCTAAAATAAGAAACATCATCGCGCCAAGCCATAAGAACAAGACAAAAAGAACAAGAGCCTGCGAATGGATATCCGAACCCTGAAAAAGATCGACCTGAACGCTCTGGTGACCCTCAAGGTGCTTCTGGACGAAAAGCATGTCACCCAAACAGCCCACCAACTGAGTCTGACGCAATCCGCCGTCAGCCGGACGCTGGCAAAACTGCGTGAGATGTTTGATGACCCCTTACTGGTAAAGTCCGGTAAACATCTGGCACTGACCAACCGTGCGGAAAAGCTGCAGCCGCAGCTGAATGCCCTGCTGGAAAATGCCAGCGCCCTGCTGCTGCCGGAAGAGTTTAATCCGGCAACGCACAAAGGCAGTATCCGCCTTGCCACCACAGACTATGGCACCCATAGCCTGCTGCCACGACTGGTACCTGCGCTGAATGATGTTGCCCCCGGCGTAAGTCTGACCGCCGTGGACTGGCGCTCAAACCTGCTGACGGAGCTGGAAGAAAACCGTGTCGACCTGATTATCGGCGGGGCGACAGAACCGCCGTCAGATATCTTTCAGCGGGTGGTCGCCCATGATCACTTTGTTGCGGTTGTCAGGCGGGATCACCCCAATGCTGACAGCATCGCCATGGAGCAATATCTGGCACTGAAACATGTGATGATCAGCCCCACCGGCACCGGTAACAGCGGCATCGATGATCTGCTCGCCATCAGCGGACACAAACGCACCATCAGCGTCAGAGTGCCTCACTTTTTTGCGGCACTGGAGATCATCGCCACGACGGATATGATTATCCTGCTGCCCGCCAAGTTTGTACGCCGCTACGTTTCAGAAGAGAAATACGCCGTACTGCCGCCGCCCTTTGAGATTCCATCCATGGAGATCTCCATGTTCTGGCATGCCCGCATGCATCACGATCCGCTGCATAAATGGTTTCGTCAGTTTGTCTTTGACACCATTTACGACCGCAACCGTTAAAGACGCTTCTGTTAGCTGATACTGCCCGCAGGGACTATCCGGTTGCGGGCAGGGTTTTCGCATTCAGCACCCGGATACTGATGCCGATCACACAGGCAACCAGCAGCATCACCACCATCGGCAGCGGTGTACCATCAGCAAAGTAACCAATAATGCCACCGGACAGACCACCGGAGAGAAAACCCAGCGCGGCAATCAAAGCGGTTGCGGTGCCTGCCCGTTCCGGGAACAGCTCGGTGGTACAGGAGATGCTGTTGGCAACCACAAAGCTATGGCTGCCCATAAAGAGCATCGTCATCGGGATCAGCAGATAGAGGCTGTGTTCATCCGCCAGCAGAATATACAGGACCATCAGAGCACTGGCGGTCAGCTGCATCCCCTGCCCAATAGCGATCAGCTGGCGGGGTTCAAACCGACGCAACAACCGCAGGTTGACCCGGCTCATCAGCACCATAGCAGCGACATTAAAACCGAAGACAAAGGGATAGACAGTTTCCGATAAGCCAAAGTAGCCCATCAGCACACCGGGCGAGGCGGTGATAAAACCCAGTAAGCCAGCATAGGCCGCACAGGTTGATGTGATAAAGCCCCAAACCCGACGCTCGCGAATCACAACAAAGTAATTCGCTAACAGATTGCCACTGGCCTTCATCGGGCTGGTTTCCGGCAGATGCTTATAAAACAGCAGCATCAGGATCAGCGCATAAACCAGCAGAAAGCCAAAGATACTGTTCCAGTTACTCACCTGCAGAATCAGCATACCGATAATCGGCGCGGCAAGCGGTGCGATCATCATCACCTGCATCACTCTGATCAGATTAGCCGCACCAGCTTTACCGGAGCTGAGATCCCGAATGATGGCAGAGCTGTTCACCATGGCAAGACCACCACCCAGAGCCTGAACAAAGCGCAGCACCCACAGCTGAATCAGGCTGTCCGACAGCAGAATCCCAAGGCTCGACAGGGCAAAAATCCCCAGACCGCTCACCACAAGCTTGCGGCGGCCAAAACGATCCGACAAAGGCCCGCCCAACAGCTGCCCAAGACTCAACCCCAGCAGAAAATAGCTGATGGAAATTTCAACCTCATGCACCACCACATCAAAATCCAGCGCCATGGCAGGAATCGCAGAGAGATAGATATCGGTGCCCAGAGGAGCAAGTGCGGTCAGAGCTGAAAGCATCAGCAGCAGACCGGTTGTGGTCTGCACACTGACGGCCTGAGACGTTGAGACAGGAGAATTTTTAACAGACATGGAACGGCCCTCACCGCAAACAGACAGCAGCTGTAGCGGGGCAATATCAGAAACCGGTATCAGAAGAAAAAACAGGGTGAAGCCGGACGACTTTACCCTGTGAAAAAGCAACAACGGCAAACCACTTGCGCAAGGGGTATCAACCTTGTTGCAGCTATCCGCCTGAAGAGCAGGCAGTAACGGAAGATTAAAGTGGTACGGTCAGAATCGGACGACGGCAGTGATGCATCACTTTTGTCGGCGTATCACCCAACAGACTGTTCTGATGGCGTACACCCATCACGATCACCGTGGCATCGATATCGTCGGCGACTTCCAGAATCTTTTTCCAGGGTGTGCCTTCTTCAACACGGGCTTCCAGCTGACCATCTTCCAGCATTTCAGTCGCATCCAGCTCTTCACGGCAGAAGCGCTCTACACGCTCAACCACCTGCTGCTGGACATGCTGCAGACTCTCATCGTGCAGCGCTTTCAGGCTGGGATCATCACTCATCATAGAACGCACCAGACGCTCCGCATGGCCGCTTACCGGCTCAACCACATGCAGGAAGGTGATCTGGGATTTGTAATGTCCGCACAGACTCATCGCCGCACGAAAGGCCGGGCGGGAGCCGGGACGAATATCCGAGGCATACAAAATACGGGTAACTCCGGGCAGCATAGCAAGCCCTCCTTATCAGCCAGGAGCGCCCGGAGGTGGGTCGCCCCCGAGCGGTTTCCTTTAATTGTTATTCTGTCAGCTCTTTTTAAATCATCAGGATGATTCAGGTGCTATTACCGATACAGCATTTCCGGCAGGAACAGGGCGATCTGGGCAATAAAGGTGATCAGCGCCAGACGGACAATATCGGCCATCCAGAACGGGGTAACACCCTTAAAGATAGTGCCCGGTTTCACATCCCTGAGTACCGCACTGAGCACGAAGACGTTCATCCCCACCGGCGGCGTAATCAGACTGATCTCCGTTACCACCACCACAACAATACCGAACCAGACCAGATCGAAGCCCAGGCTCTGCACCAGCGGGTAGAAGATAGGTACGGTCAGTAGCATCATCGAGAGGCTTTCAAACACCATGCCTAATACGATGTAGATCGCCAGAATCACCAGAATCACACCCATAGGGCTGACATCCAGAGAGGTCACGAAGTCCAGCAGCGCATCCGGCAGACCGGCACGGTTAATAAAGTCAGAGAACACCAGCGCACCGATCAGAACACCAAACAGCATCGCTGTGGTTCGGCCGGTATCGGTCATCGCGTGGAACAGGGAACCCAGGGTCAGGGAACGACGGGCCAGAGCGATAACAAAGGCACCACCGGCACCAATACCTGCCGCTTCTGTCGGCGTGAAGACGCCCAGATAGATACCACCCATCACGATGGTGAAGAGAACCAGCACACCCCAAACACCTTTCAGGGCAGCGAAACGCTCACTCCAGCTCATTTTCTCACCCGGAGGACCCGCCTCAGGGTTGCGCCATACGGTGTAACGCACAGCCGCCAGATAAAGAATGATACCCAGAAGACCCGGAATGAAACCCGCTGCGAACAGCTCACGGATACTGGATTCAGTCAGCAGGCCGTAGATCACCAGAATAACGCTGGGTGGAATCAGAATACCCAACGTACCGCCGGCCGCGATGGATGCGGTGGCCAGTGAGTCGGAATAACCAAATTTACGCATCGGCGGCATTGCCACTTTTGCCATGGTCGCAGAGGTTGCCAGAGAAGAACCGCAGATGGCAGAGAAACCACCACACGCCACAACGGTTGCCATGGACAGGCCGCCTTTACGGTGCCCCAGGAAAGCGTAAGACGCCTGATACAGCTCCTGAGAAAGGCCCGACTTGGTCACCAGATTACCCATCAGAATAAACAGAGGGATAACCGACAGACCGTATTCCTGGGCGGTATCAATGACGCGGTTCGCGGCCATAGACATAGCCCCGGTCCAACGGAAATCAAATAAGTTGTCAAAGCCCAGCCCCTGCAGGTAGGCGAAGCCGAAGAACCCTACGAAACCCATCGCGAAAGCGATTGGAATTCGCACGATTACGATCAGCGCCAGCAGAATGGCAAAGCCGATAAGTGCTACAGTCATAAACTTGGTCCGGAAATAACGCAGATGACAAAACTCAGCCCGACCGGATACAGAACGTGGCTATGCCTTGGCCTGTACCAGAAGATGAAACGATAACTCGGAGCCGAGCACGGATTACGATTTAGTCGCGGGTTTCGATAATGATCCGATAAACACCATAGGTAATCATCAGTGCGGCAGTGGCATAACTCATGACTGCGATGTATTGCACGATGTACCCTACAGGGATCTCAAGATATTCAGTGACGACACCACGGCGCATGGAGCGCTCACCCAGGTAGAACATACGTTCTGCCAGGAAGTAGAGGCCGCCGGACATCAAAAGCGCGGATAACAAACCCAACACACGCATCAGTTTATTACTGATATAGCTGTCCAGAATATCAACGACAACATGGCCACCGCGCCAGGTAACAATCGGCATCTGGGCAAAAACAATCACTGCCAGACCGATCTCTGTTAGCTCTACGGCACCATCCACTGCATTATCGAAAAAGTATCGGCCGATCACATCCATGCAAGTCAGAGCCATCAAAGCAAACAGCACTACCGCGGCACAGGCCTCAAGGAAAAAGGCCAGCCAAATGACTGGCCCTTTTTCTTCGTAGTGCTCTGCCACCCACTTAGGGAGCGTTGCGAGAGACATACACTACTCCACTTAGTTGCTGGCAGATTTCATGTTAGCTTCGTAGTCACGAGCGATCTTACGCATCTCTTTCAGCGCCGCTTTCGCGTCTACGTCACGATCTTCAACAGAGTCGATCCAAACCTGATCCATACCTTTGGTCAGTTTTACGAACTCTTTGTACATCGCATCGTTCTTAGAGATACGTTTCACGTTCACGCCAGCTTCTTTAGCGGCTTTGTAACCGTCAAGGTCAGCACCATCCCATGCACTACCTGCCAGAGCAGACAGACGCAGACCGGATACACGACGGATCGCTGCACGATCTTTCTCAGACAGGTCTTCCATGAACTCAGGGTTGATGAACATGGAGAAGCTACCCAGGTACATGCCACCAGGCAGAACCGTTACGTGGTTGGTTACTTCGTTCAGACGCAGAGACTTCTGCTCACCCATCGGGATGAATACGCCATCAATAACGCCCTGCTGCAGCATTTCGTATACCTTAGGAGCCGGAGCGCCTACAGGAGTTACGTGCATACGCTCAGCCAGAACACTCTGAACACCACCACCTACGCGGATTTTCTTGCCTTCAAGGTCAGCAAGAGAGTTGATTGGCTCTTTGGAGTGGATCAGACCAGGACCGTGGGTGAACATACCCAGCACTTCCAGACCTTCGAACTCACCCGCTTCTTTGAAGTACTTTTCATAAGTTTTCCAAAGAGCAACAGATGCGGCTTCTGCGCCTACACCCAGACCAGGCTGCTCAACCGCTTGTGGCAGTTTAAAGCGACCCGGTACATAACCGTGATAGCTGAAAGATGCGTCGATAACGCCATCTTCAACCAGGTTGAACATGGTTTTAGGGTGGCCCAAACCTTGTTCAATTTTAATCTTTACGCGACCTTCAGTAGCGTCCTCAACCCATTTCGCCCATGTAGGCCAAACGATTGCATTCTGAGCCGCTGTTGGTGGTAACCAGGTACCCACACGCAGAACGGTTTCAGAGAAGGCCGCATTTGATGCCAGCATCGTGGCACCCAACGTCAGACCAACCAGGGCTTTTTTGAAGGTTTTCTTCATTATTGTCATTGTTGTTATCTCCTGCTTAGGTTTTGCCCTATGACCGGCCGTGCAGTAGGGTCGAGCTGGTCATAGTTCACACGCTTTATCGTTGTTAGTGTTCTTTTCAGAAGCCCCCTGCAGATCTTGATGCCTGCTGAGGCCGGTTTTAAATCATTTTAAAACCCTGAAAAACAGATTCTGTATCAAATTCAATTCATTAGCTTCATCCTGAGCAAAGAGAAACGCGGTAGCCACACTAATTTCACTCGACAAGGATTCAAGTCAAAGCCTCTGAATTTAAAATCTGACTTAGATCAGATTTCCAAGATACAACATTCTTTGCGATACCAAAAGAGAATCCTAAATAAAATTTATGTATCTATTTGATTCGCAAAGACGGAACACACGCCATTCCACAGCCTGCAGGCTTATTTACCCGCAAAAAGTGGGTGGATATTGTTTTTGTTGAATTTGAGTACCGGATCAAGCTCTGTCATCTCAAAGGAGATCTGACAGTAGCCGTTGTCCGTTACCGGCTTCATCCAATCACAAAGAATCTCAAACACCTTTTCTGCCACCTGCTTTTTCAGCTCCATGTCACGGCCATGGCCGATCTTCAGATTCAGGTTCAGAAAGGCAAACTCGTCACGGCCATCGGCCACGCGATAGTCATAGCAACGGATCGCACGGCTGCGAACACCACCGATCGGGAAAGCACCGGTCGAGATCACGTACTCATGCAGGGCTTTAAACAGCGGCTGAAAATCCAGCTGTTCATGCAGATTATCGGAATACTCCACAATAAAATGCGGCATAGATCACCTCAATGTCAGCTATAGTCGCCGCTGCAGTGCACCTGATGCACTGCAGCGAAGAGATCAGAGAATCACACGCCCCATTTAGGGATGTGGTGTGAGCCCATGCTGATGCAGACATTCTTAGGTTCGCAGAACACTTCGAAGCTGTAATCACCGCCTTCACGACCGGTACCGGAGCCTTTAACACCACCGAACGGCGTACGCAGATCACGTACGTTCTGGCTGTTCACAAACATCATGCCCGCTTCGATGCGGTTAGCGATGCGATGCACCTTGCCCACATCCTGAGTCCACAGGTAAGACGCCAGACCGTAGTCGTTGTCGTTCGCCATGCGAACCACATCTTCTTCATCTTTAAACGGAATAATCACCGCCACAGGGCCGAAGATCTCTTCGCGGGCGATACGCATATCGTTGGTGACATCACGGAATGCGGTCGGACGAACAAAGTGGCCGCCTTTCAGGTGATCCGGCAGTTCATCAACCGGCTTGTCAGGGCCACCGGCGATCAGGGTTGCACCCTCTTCGATACCCAGCTTGATGTAACCGGTTACCTTCTCCCAGTGCGCCTGGCTGATCAGAGAGCCCACCTTGGTATCCATCTCAGTAGGATCGCCTACCTTGATCTTGTTAGCGCGTGCTGCGAACTCTTCACAGAATTTGTCGTAGATGCCTTCCTGAACAAACAGACGGGAACCGGCAGTACAACGCTCACCGTTAATCGAGAAGATACCGAATACAGCAGCATCCAGAGCGCGCTCGTAATCACAGTCATCAAAGATGATAACCGGTGACTTACCGCCCAGCTCCATAGAGAACTTCTTCAGGCCTGCGTTTGCGATGATGTGCTTACCGGTTGACGTGCCGCCGGTGAAAGAGATCGCATTGACGTTAGGGTCGGTGATCAGGGCGTTACCTGTGGTGCCACCAAAACCGTGAACGATGTTAAATACACCAGCCGGTACACCGGCTTCCAGCGCCAGATGACCCAGGAAATCAGTGGACAGTGGAGACAGCTCAGACTGCTTCATTACAGCGGTGTTACCCAGCGCCAGCGCAGGAGCGGTTTTCCAGGTGCCGGTCATAAAAGGCACGTTCCAAGGAGAGATCAGAGCGCATACACCGGTCGGCTGATACAGGGTGTAGTTCAGCATCTGGTCATCCATCGGATAGGTGTGACCGTTCATCTGACGGGACTTCTCAGCGAAGAAGTAGAAGTTATTGGAAGAACGTGGAATCAGCGCATTCTGAGTCTGGTAGATCGGCAGACCGGTATCAGCGGTTTCCAGCTGAGCGATCTTTTCAACATTCTCACCAATCAGGTCGCCCAGCTTTTCGATAATCTTAGAACGCTTGGCAATCGGCATATTCGCCCACGCCGGGAAGGCATCTTTTGCCGCCTGAGTCGCCGCAGCAACCTGCTCAGGTGTTGCGTGAGCAACCTCAGCCAGAACCTCACCGGTTGCCGGATTTACGGTTTCAAAAGTTTCCGAGCTTTCTACCCATTTGCCATTAATCAGGTTCTTAATCATTGTTCTTTTCCGTCCTACCGTAAGCACTAAAGCCTCTGTGCAGGCTTTAACTGAAATTTGAGCCTGCTGCCTGTCTCAGAGATTCAGACTCAACCTCTAACCGACAACAACTTAACATATTAACCAATTTATTTAACATATTAACGATTGTCAACTCAGAAGTTGCCTATGAAACTAAAATCCGTCTGCTAACTTTAGTCTAATCCTGAACAAAATCGACAAGCGGATGACGAATTTCCACTGAAACCGGATCTGCGGTTTGCGATGGCAGCCCTATCAATTTAATTAACATATTAAGTTATTGACAATTCCGCCCTTAATAGCAAAACTACTTAACATAGAAAGTAATTGGCATAGATACTGATTTTCGTATCCATACATTCCAACAAGAATCCAAGAACCGGAGATTTCGCCATGAGGCACAGCCGAATCCTGAAGGATGGCGTAGCAACTGAGCTGGCTATCGACCCAAATCAAAAGCAGGACATGACGTCACAGCAATGGCTGCCTGCAACCACAGGCACCGTATTTGGCATCGCGCTGAATGACAAAGAGCTTTGCGCCAGCCTGGAGCAGGCTTTTAACGAAAAGCCCCATGTTAATCCGCCGAAAACTCCGGTACTGCACATCAAAACCCCTAACACCCATATCGGTTATGGCGCGGCGATCCCGGCTCCTGCAGACGGCACCACTATTTATGCAGGCCCATCTCTGGGTATCGTCATCGGCAAACAGGCCACCCGCGTTTCTGAAGAAAACGCCATGGATTACGTTGCCGGTTACACCATCGTGAACGAAGTGTCTCTGGCAGAAGGTTCTTTCTACCGTCCTGCGGTAAAAGCCAAGTGCCGTGATGGTTTCTGCCCGATCGGCCCATGGGTTGTGAATAAAGAAGACGTATCCAGCCCTGAGAAACTGGGCATCAACACCTTTATCAATGACGAACTGGTTCACAGCACCAGCACCGATCAGCTGGTTCACAGCCTGCAAAAGATCGTCAGCTACCTGAGCAGCTTTATGACCCTGCAGGAAGGCGACCTGATCATTGCCGGTACGCCACTGCGTACCGAGAAGCTGGCACTGAAAGCCGGTGATACCGTTGCCATCGAGATCGATTCTATCGGTCGTTTGGAGAACAAAGTCATCAACGAAGCAGAGCTGGGTTAAGGGGAAGTCACCATGAAACGCGCACGTATTCTTTTAAACGGTGAACTGACCAACGTTACCGTTAACGACAATCTGGATGCTGTACTGGCAGACGGTACTGTTATTGCTCAGGCGGATGCGGACTGGCAGCCACCTTGCGATGGCAAGATCTTCGTTCTGGCGATCAACTATGCCGACCACGCTGCCGAGCTGTCTTTCAAGGCACCGGACGAGCCGCTGGTATTCCTGAAAGCACCCAACACGCTGCTGGGTCACAACAAAAACACCTACCGTCCGGACAATGTTGACTACATGCACTACGAGTGCGAACTGGTCGCCATTATCGGTAAAACCGCGAAAAACGTATCCCGCGAAGACGCCATGGATTACATCGGCGGCTACACCGTCGGTAACGACTACGCGATCCGTGACTATCTGGAAAACTACTACCGTCCTAACCTGCGGGTTAAGAGCCGTGATACCTGTACGCCGGTTGGCCCTTACATCGTGGACGCGAACGAAGTGGCTGATCCGCACAACCTGACCCTGCGCACCTATATCAACGGTGAACTGAAGCAGGAAGGTTCTACTAAGGATCTGGTGTTCAACATTCCTTATCTGGTGGAATACCTGAGCAACATCATGACACTGGAACCGGGCGATATGATCTTCACCGGTACACCGGAAGGTCTGGCGGATGTTAAGCCGGGTGATGAAATTGTGACGGAAGTTGAAGGCGTTGGCCGTCTGGTGAACCACATCATCAGCGAAGACGACTACCTGAAAACGCTGGGCTGATCCCTCCCTGTGGCTGAAACACTGTTTCAGCCACCAGCAAGCACACAACAAGAATAAAAAACCGTTGGTCGGGCAGATGATCTGGCCATCAAAACGACCAACGGTTTGCACACAGGACTATCAAGATGCTTTCCGAAGAGATTATTAAAGATTGCGCCGCCCAGCTGCATCAGGCGGAAAAAGACCGCAAACAGATCCGTCAGATCTCCCTGCAATACCCTGAGATCACCATTCCTGATGCGTATAAGATTCAGAGCGAGTGGCTGAAACTCAAGCTGGCAGAAGGCCGTAAAATCATCGGCCACAAGATCGGTCTGACCTCCCGCGCCATGCAGATGTCTTCCCAGATCGACGAGCCGGATTACGGCACCCTGCTGGACGATATGCTGTTTGAAGATGCCGGTGATATCCCGACCGATCGCTTTATCGTGCCACGTATCGAAGTGGAACTGGCCTTCATTCTGAAAGAGCCACTGTCCGGCCCGAACTGCACCATCTTTGATGTGTATAACGCGACCGATTACGTGATTCCGGCACTGGAACTGATCGATGCCCGCTCTCAGTCCATCGACCCGGAATCCGGTCGTCCGCGTAAAGTGTTCGACACCATTGCAGATAACGCAGCCAATGGCGGCATCATCATGGGTGGTCGTCCGATCAAACCATCTGAGATGGATCTGCGCTGGGTATCCGCCATGATGTACCGTAACGGCGTGATCGAAGAAACCGGCGTTGCCGCAGGTGTACTGAACCACCCGGCAAACGGCGTGGCATGGCTGGCAAACCGCCTGCACCCTTACGGCATTACGCTGGAGCCGGGTCAGATCATTCTGGGTGGTTCTTTCACCCGTCCGGTTGCTGCACGCAAAGGTGATACCTTCCAGGTGGATTACGGCCCACTGGGTAGCATCAGCTGCTTCTTTAAATAAAAGTGGTTCGTGTCAAATAAGACGGATTGCTATGCATAAGAGAAGCGTCGTATGGCGCTTCGCTTATCCAACCTACCGATTTTCAGTTAACCACCAGGTTTCAGGAGAGCAATATGCCCGCTCCAACCAATACCTTTAAGCAAGCCCTGAAACAGGGTGATACCGCGCAGATCGGCCTTTGGCTGGGTCTGGCAAACAGCTACACCGCAGAACTGCTGGCCGGTGCCGGTTTTGACTGGCTGCTGATCGACGCAGAACACGCGCCGAATGACCTGCAAACCATTCTGGGTCAGCTGCAGGCGATTGCCCCTTATCCGTCTCACCCGATTGTTCGTCCGCCATGGCCGGATGCAGTGCGCATCAAACAGATTCTGGACTTAGGCGCTCAGACCATTCTGGCACCTATGGTGGAAACCGGTGAACAGGCGGCAGAAGTCGTATCCGCAACCCGCTATCCGCCACAAGGTATCCGTGGTGTTGGCAGCGCCCTGGCTCGCGCATCCGGCTTTAACCGTATGCCTCAGTATCTGCAGACCGCTAACGACGAGATCTGTGTTCTGATTCAGATCGAAACCCCGAAAGGCGTTGAGAATCTGGATGACATTCTGGCAACAGAAGGTGTCGATGGCGTCTTTATCGGCCCATCTGATCTAAGTGCTTCTATGGGTTATATCGGTAACCCCGGTCACCCTGAAGTACAGAA
This sequence comes from Oceanospirillum sp., assembly GCA_048264105.1. Lineage (GTDB taxonomy): Bacteria > Pseudomonadota > Gammaproteobacteria > Pseudomonadales > Halomonadaceae > Oceanospirillum. The sequence continues at coordinate 87,113 of JBLXDJ010000004.1, read as the reverse complement.
GGTGATCGAAGAGAGCATCGCCAAGATCGTTGCAGCCGGTAAAGCACCGGGCATTCTGATCGCTGATCAGGCACTGGCTCAGCGCTATATCGAACTGGGCGCACTCTTTGTGGGTGTCGGTACTGATACCGGCCTGCTGATGAAGTCCTCCAATGATCTGGCGGCTAAGTTCAAAGCCAATATCGAAGCGCCAAAAGCAGAGAAAGGATCCGTTTACTGATCCTGAAGCGTTAACCCATAACGCTGAATGCCTCCTTTGTTACACCCGGCCTTTTCTTCACCTCGAAAAAGGTCGGGTGTTTTTTCACCGCAGCGGACGGGCTGGGTTATGCTTGTCTGATACCACCCACGATTTGTCAGCAGATTGAAGCCCCATGCCGGTAAACCATAACGACGAGTGGATCCCCAACATTGTTATCGGTCAGGATTACGACCAGCATTTCGCTGAAGCCTCTATCCACTTTGATGTGCTGGGGCGCATGGCGGATTTCTTCGGTCGTGATATGCCGGTGCATCTGCACGCCCAGTTTCTGCAGATCCACTTTATCCATGGCGGCAAAAGCCACTTCTATATCGACGAAGCGGTTTACAACTGCGAAGGTGCCTGCGTCTTTCTGACGCCACCTGCTATTCCCCACTCATTTATGACCCAACCAGGCATCACCGGTTACGTACTGACCGTGCATCAGTCACTGATCTGGTATCTGCTCAGCGACAGCCAGAACAATCAGCTGGACAGCGAACATATCCGCCCCATCTGTATTGAAAAGCGCCTGCTCAGTGAAGAACAGCTGAAACTCTGGCATCGGCTGGAACACAGCTTTGAAGCCCTGCAGGATGAGTGGCAGGACGAACACAGCGACAAAAACTTCGCATTGGAAAGCATCGTGCGCCTGCTGCTGTTACAGATGATGCGCCTTGCGCCGGAGAAGACCGAGACCCAGACCGTTGCCAGTGAAGAACTGCGCCAGTTCCGCCGCTTCTCCGAGCTGCTGGAGAAAGAGTTCCGTAACCGCTGGCCGCTGAGCAAGTACTGCTCCACCATCGGCGTATCCGAAAGCCGCCTGAATCATATCTGCCAGCGGGTCGCCAACTGCCCGCCGAAAAAACTGATTCATGAGCGCGTCCTGCAGGAGAGCAAACGCATGCTGCGTTACTCCAACCTCAGCATCAACGATATCGGCTTTGAGCTGGGCTTTACCGACCCCTCCTACTTCTCCCGTTTCTTCCGCAAGCAAACCGGCCTGACACCCAAGGACTTCCGGCTGCAAAGCGAGTCAAAAAACCATTAGACTGTTATACTTAAGTGAGTTGACGGAGATATATGATGAAACAGAGAACACCGACACGAGTGGTCAGTAAAGAGCGCATACTAAGAGCAGTTGCCAGTTCCAGCGCTATTGAAACGAATGAATCGATCACTCAGATCGAAAACAGGCTGCGAAATAAGAAAAGCCGTTTTAGTGATCTTCAGCTGGCTCGTTAAAGCTTGGCTTTATCGAGCACATCCCCTACAAGCCGCTCGATATATTGATAGTCTCCGGCGACACCAGCCTGTATCGACTTAAAATAAAAGTCTTTATGCTGATCCCAAACTGAATAATCCAGGGCGCTAAACCCTGCCTGAGTTGCCATTACATCCATCAGCAATCTCGATATCCGACCATTCCCTTCTCTGAAAGGGTGCAGAAGAATAAATTCAACATGACTTCTCGCCAGTAACCCGACCAATTCGTCTTCATTCAATTTCATCAAATTGCCGAACTGACTGAGAAAGTCCATTTCAAAATCATCAAGCAATGCAGGGATGTATTTTGCCCCGGCAAACAGAAAACCGCCCTTGGACATATTCACCGACCTAAGCTCGCCACCCCAGTCATAAATGGGATTAAGCCACTGATAATGCCATCTGCGTATATCAGCAACGGACAGTGCTTGAAGCCGAAATTCAGGCTCAAAAATCGACTCATAAAGCTTATGAAGCATCTCCTCTTCAACTAGATTAATCTCATCAATATCCGTGATACCGAGACGATTCTTTAGCACAGCCGTAGCTTCAGACTCCAAATCCCCCTCTGACGATCCTATCCTGTACTTCATCTGAGCAGCCTCCATCCTGCAGCATCTGTCCTCAAGGATAAGCCATTTGCTTAGATTGTCCCCTTACATTCCCCAAAAAATCGGTTAGACTTACCAAATACTTAATATGTTAACGAGATTTTGATTTGACCACGGCAACCACCACCCTTAACAAACCATTGCCTACCGGTATTCTGCTGGTGCTGACCTGGGCGCTGACGCTGGTGGATACGCTGCAGCTGGCGGATACCCGTGATGCGGCAACAGTACTGGTGTGGTCATTTATCGCGATTGAATTTACCCGCATGACCCGCAAGCAACGCAGGCCGGTAACAGCATTAATGGCGGCAGGAGCCGGGTTTGGACTCTGGGCATGGTGGGAAACCGGCGAACTGAACCTGATGTCCCTGTTGGATGAGCACATTAAACTGGCGATGCTGCTCACCGCCGTCAGCTTTATCCGGCTGGCAACCAAAGTACATGCCGGAGGCAAGAACACCGGTTTTAAGAGCTTTGCGGCCACCTTCGGCGGCATGCACCTTTTCTCATCTGTCGCCAACTTCTCCTCTCTTTTTCTGTTTGGTGATCAGGTTCGCAAGACCCAAAGCAACGGCGCTCAGCTGAACCCGCTCTCCTACAGGCTGCTGACCCGTGGCTTTTCTCTGGCGATCTTCTGGTCACCGTTTCTCAGTATGATTCCGCTGATTCTGGAACTGGTGCCCGGCGTTGAGATGGGCAAGGTTTACCCCTGGGCGCTGACGATTGTTGCCTTTGGTTTTCTGCTGACCTTGGCGGAAGCCCGCTTGCGTAACGATGATGAGCTGACCACCTATCAGGGTTATCCCATCACCTTATCGTCGCTGGCGTTGCCGGTGCTGCTGATCACCACTTTACTGCTGGTTCATCAGCTACTGCCGGATCTGCCGATGCTGGTGGTGATCTCCACCGTGGCCGTGGCCATCCCACTGATCTGGCTTCTGGTGCTGAAAGGTGCCGGTGAGACCACTCAGAAAGTACAGACGCATATCCGCGAGCAGCTGCCCAATACCCGACCAGAGATCTCTCTGTTTCTGGCGGCGGGTTTTCTGGCAGCAGGGGTTAAAGCCTGTATCGCGGCCGGTCTGATTCACTCGCCCTTTGGCGATACCAATGCACTGGTTGCGGCCAGCGTCATGCTGCTGATCTTTGTTATCTCAAGTCTGGGCATTCACCAGTTTGCACTGGTGGCTATTTTTGCCGGTCTGATGACCCACAACACGGTGACACCTCACCTGATGGCCATCGCCTACATGATGGGCGTATCCCTGGCGATGTCCGGCTCACTGTTCAGCGGCGTAAATATCATCATTCATAATCAATTTAAGGTTCCCAATCGAGCCATGCTTCGGGACAATATGCCCTACTCCATAATCATGCTGCTCTTTGCGACCGGAATCCTCTTTATCATGGAGGCCAACGGTGTTCGCTGAGCCCAAAAAATACGATACAGCCACAGCTGCCCAAACTCAGGAGCACGAGGCTGATCAGGCTAAAAGCCTGCAACGGAAATTTGATCAGATGCGTAAGTTTAACGACTCTATCCCGCTGAAATTACTGAAAGCCCGCGAAACGACCATGTCCTTCTTTCGCCCGATTCTTCAGGAAGCAGGACTGACGGAACAACAGTGGCGGGTGATCCGCGCCCTGAATGAATATGAAGAGCTGGAATCCAAGCAGCTGGCGGAGCTGTGCTGCATACTCAGCCCCAGCCTCACCGGTATCATCAACCGGCTGGAAAGTCAGGGTCACCTGAAGCGCCGCAAATCCACCGAGGATCAGCGCCGGGTTCTGATCAGCCTGACCGATCAGGCCAAAGAGCTGTTCAGAGAACTCAGCCCCCGCCTGGAAGGCCGCTATGCCCACCTGACCAGCCAACTGTCTCAGGAAAAACTGCAGCAGCTGAATGAACTGCTGAGCGAGATTATCAGCCTCGAACCCTGATTCCGGCCAAAACGCACCTGAAGGCAGTTCCTGTGGAGCTGCCTGTGCAAAAGCCTCAACCAAACCCTGACCTGACTCAATAGAAAACAGCCCTAAAGCCCGCATCCTGCGTTGACAATAGTTAACATGTTATCTATATTTTTACTTAACATATTAACTTTATCCGTTTCGCTCAGAGAAAGCGCCACGGTGACAGCTTGACATGTTAACGGTTCAGGGGCCGGCAAAATGATCGGTCAGAGCGACCGCCCCTATTCGGGCAATGGTCACAGGCTCTGCCACTAAAACCACTTAGAACAAGAAAAGGTGAAGAAGATGGGTGAAATTACTATTGCCGCTAAGGTGACGCACGTACCGACCATGCTGCTTTCCCAACAGCCCGGTGCTCTGGAAGGTTGTCGCGAGCCTGCTATTGAAGGCCACCGTGAGTTGGGTCGTCGTGCCCGCGCCGCCGGTGTCGATACCGTTGTCGTACTGGATACCCACTGGCTGGTGAATGCCGGTTTCCACGTTAACAGCAACGAGCTGTTTGAAGGGGTTTATACCAGTCACGAGTTCCCGCACTTCATCCAGAATATGGAATACAAGCATCCGGGCAACCCTGATCTGGGTGATGCTATTGCTGCACGCGCCACCGAAAAAGGCGTTCACACCCTGTCCCATCAGGTGCCGACTCTGGATCTGGAATACGGCACTCTGGTTCCTCTGCACTTTATGGACCCTGAAGGTGAGTTCAAAGTGGTGTCCATCGCCGCATGGTGCACGGTTCATAACCTGAACGATTCCCGCAAGCTGGGCGAAGCGATTGCTGAAGCGATCCGTGAAAGCGACAGCAAAGTGATGCTGCTGGCATCCGGTTCTCTGTCTCACAAAATCTGGGAAAACGAGCTGTACGCTGCCAACAACGGCACCTTCACTATCTCGAAAGAGTTTAACAAACAGGTGGATCTGCGGGTGATGGATCTGTGGGCACAGGGCGAATATGGCACCTTCCTGAAAATGCTGCCGGATTACGCACTGCAGTGCGCCGGTGAAGGGGGTATGCACGACACCGCGATGCTGTTTGGCGCACTGGGTTGGGATAAGTACGACGGCAAAGCCGAAGTGCTGACGCCATACTTTGAAAGCTCCGGCACCGGCCAGACCAATGTTCAGTTCCACCTGTAACTGAGCAGATCTCAGACCTGAACCAAGATCTGAGACAAAGCCCTGAAGCAAAACATCCTCAAAGAAGGGTGATCAGGCAAAACGCCTTGAGCGACAAGGCAACCTGCTCCGATTTACTGCAACCATCTGAGCAACCGAAGAAAGAAGAAAGAACAAAGAAAAGCTATCCAATGGGCTAAGGTAACCATTACCGGCCGGTAGCAGAACAACCCCAAAGCTCTGAATAAAGCCAATAACAAAGCACTGATAACAACAAAGCACTGATAACGACAAAGCACTAACAACGATAACGAGATCAACAGCATGACTCTTTCGCTTCAAACACTGCACGAGCTGAGCACCGACTCAGCTCTGACCATGCTCCAGGCCGCGAAACAGAAAGCGGAACAACTGGGTATCAATATCTGCATCTCCGTTGTCGGCCCGCAGGGCATTACCCTTGCCAGTATTCGTATGAACGGCGCACCTTTGCTTTCAGCAAGCCTCGCTGAAGACAAGGCCTACACCGCCGTCAGTTTCAATCGCGCTACCCATGAGTGGGATGAACGCCTCGCCAGTCAGCCCAAGGTTCAGCAAGCCCTTGGTCAGCGGGATCGTTTCACCATGCTTGGTGGCGGTCTGCCGGTGAATGTTCCGGCAGCGTCCTCATCCGACACAAGTTATGACTCCGACAGCACAGGTTCCCTGACCTCTTCGAGTTTGCTCGTAGGTGCTGTCGGAGTCTCCGGTGGCGCTGTGCATCAGGATATTGAGTGTGCGGAAGCGGCCATAGCCGCTTTGGGCATCTGAGCCAATTCAGAATAAGAGCCTGAAAAGCCGACTGAATCAGCAACAACCAAATCGGTAAAAAGAAGAACGCACTCGCCCCATTTCAAATTCGATAAAAAAAAGCGTTAAAAGCGCTAAAAAACAGAAAAACAAAACGACGACTACGGAGCCCAGCAAATGCTACAGGCAAGCTACCCTTACTATCTGGCCAACGAGCCGGTGACACCCAATCAGGATCTGACCGTAACCAACAAGTACACCGGTGAGGTCGCAACCCGCGTGGCGATGGCGGATGTGGATGCCATTGACCGCGCCATTGCAGCGGCTAATGAAGCCAGCGATGCGATGCGTAAAATGCCCGCCTTTAAGCGTCAGCAGATTCTGGAATATTGCGTAAAGCGTTTTCAGGAACGCTTTGAAGAACTGGCTCAGGCGCTGTGTATCGAAGCCGGTAAGCCGATCAAAGATGCCCGTGGCGAAGTGACCCGCCTGATCGACACCTTCAAAATCGCCGCGGAAGAAGCCACCCGCATCTACGGCGAAGTGATCCCGATGGATATCAGCCCGCGTGCTAACGGTTACAGCGGCCAGTGGAAGCGCGTGCCGATCGGCCCTTGCTCCTTTATCTCGCCATTTAACTTCCCGCTGAATCTGGCGGCACACAAGGTTGCCCCTGCGATTGCGGCCGGTTGCCCGTTTATTCTGAAACCTGCCTCCCTGACGCCAATCGGCGCGCTGATCATCGGTGAAGTGCTGGCGGAAACCGATCTGCCAAAAGGTGCTTTCTCTATTCTGCCGTGTCACCGCGATGGCGCAGACCTATTCACCACCGATGACCGCCTGAAGCTGCTGAGCTTTACCGGTTCTCCGGAGGTTGGCTGGAACCTGAAAGCCAAAGCCGGTAAGAAGCCTGTGGTACTGGAACTGGGCGGCAACGCGGCCTGTATCGTTGATGAAGGCACCGACCTTGAAGATGCCGTTGCCCGTATCGTATTTGGCGCTTACTACCAGTCCGGCCAGAGCTGCATCTCGGTTCAGCGCATCATGGTTCACGAAAGCCTGTACGATGAAGCCCGCGAGCGCCTGATCAAGGCCGTTGGCGAGCTGGTACACGGTGATCCGGCGGATGAGAACACCTTTATCGGCCCTATGATCTCTGAGAAAGAAGCCGCCCGTCTGCACGGTTGGGTTGAAGCGGCGAAAGCTGGCGGTGCTAAGGTGCTGGCCGGTGGTAACTGTGACGGCGCTATGCTGGAAGCGACCCTGCTGGAAAATGTTTCCCCGGAGATGGATGTCAGCTGTCAGGAAGCCTTCGGCCCGGTGGCGATTCTGTCTAAGTTCAGCAACTACGATGCCGCCCTTAAAGAGGTGAACAACTCTGACTTTGGCCTGCAGGCCGGTATCTTCACCAAGGATATCTACAAAGCGCAGAAAGCCTGGGATGAGCTGGAAGTGGGTGGTGTTGTGATCGGTGACGTACCCTCATGGCGTGTGGATCACATGCCCTACGGCGGCGTGAAAGACTCCGGTATCGGGCGTGAAGGTATCCGCTACGCCATCGAGGATATGACCGAGATCCGCCTGATGGTTCTGCGTAATCCAAACCCTTAAGCGGTTTAAAACCGAGCCCAACAGAGAGCCTTAATGAAAGCAGCCTCCATTCATCCGTCATCCTCCCTGATGACACTCTTGTCAGCCATGGCGCTGACCAGCCCGCTGGCACTGAACCTGTTCGTGCCGGCGATGCCGGATGCTGCCCGCTCTCTGGGTGTTGATATCAACACCATCCAGCTGACCTTCACCAGTTATCTTTTGATGCTGGCGGTGGGTCAGCTGATCTCCGGCCCTCTGGCCGACTTTTTTGGCCGTCGTCCGGTACTGCTCTGGGGCCTTGCCCTGCACGTGATTGGCAGTGCGCTGGCAGCGGTTGCTCAGGATATTACCTTTCTGGTAGCCGGTCGTGTGCTGCAGGCGTTGGGCGGCAGTACCGCTATGTCGCTGGCACGCACCGTGATTGTCGATCTTTATGGCCGACAGGGTGCCGCCGGAAAGATGGGTTATATGGTGATGGCAATCGCTATCGCCCAGTCCATTGCGCCAACACTGGGGGGCTTTCTGAACCTCTGGTACGGCTGGAATGCGACACTGGTTCTGCCGATTGTGATCGGCAGCACCGTTATGGCTGCCACCTTTAAATGGCTGCCGGAAACCTGCGAACAAAAAAGCGACAACCTGCGTTTAGGTCGCGTATTGGGTCAGTACGGCAGCGTACTCACCTCATCGGAATATCTTGGTTACGCCCTCTCCACCACCTTTATCGCCACCGCTTTTTATATGTTTGTCGGCAGCTCGCCCTATATTGTGGTGGATCAGCTGGGGGGCAACTCCGCCCAGTTCGGCAGCTGGTTTCTGACCGTTTCACTCGCCTTTATGGCGGGCAGTTTTCTCTCTACCCGCCTGGCCAAATGGCTGAATATCGACCGTATGGTGATGCTGGGTAATAGCCTCTCGCTGTTCGGCGCTGGCCTGCTGTTGCTGTTTGCACTGGAAGGCAAGCTCAGCCTGACCACACTATTTTTACCGATGGCGCTGGTGACCTTTGGCCGGGGCTTCAGCCAGCCCAATGCCCAGTCCGGTGCGATTGCCTGCGCGACGGGTTCTGCGGGAACCGCATCCGGCCTGATGGGTTTTATTCAGCTGCTGACCGGCGGCGTGATGGCACAGGTCACCCCCTGGCTGATGCAGCAGGGCTTGGTGGTGCTGATGAGCTGCATACTGGCTGCTCCCATGCTGGCGATCTGCTGCCACAGCTATTCATGGCGCAGACGGCGTCAGAAGATCAAAGCGGAAGCCAATATCTGAAGCGACCTTTGTCAGTAACAAACAATCCAAGACGTTAAACGAACAACCCTGATAGTACTTTTTAATCTAAAAGTGCTTATTATTTTTAAACGGCATCTCACTGCAACCGATGCCCGGCAAAACCCAAGAGGATAATAACAATGGGAAAACTTGCACTAGCTGCCAAGATTACACACGTACCGTCCATGTATCTGTCCGAACTGGATGGCCCGCGCAAAGGCTGCCGTCAGGCTGCGATTGATGGTCATCTTGAGATTGGCCGCCGCTGCCGAGAGCTGGGCGTAGATACCATCGTGGTCTTTGATACCCACTGGCTGGTGAATTCCGGTTATCACATTAACTGTGCCGAGCACTGGGAAGGTAACTACACCAGTGGCGAGCTGCCGCACTTTATCAGCAACATGGAGTACGACCTGAACGGCAACCCTGAGCTGGGTAACCTGCTGGCGAAGGTGTGCAACGAACAGGGTGTGGAGACACTGGCACACGACAGCACCACGCTGGCACCTGAGTACGGTACGCTGGTGCCGATGCGCTATATGAATCAGGACAACCACTTTAAAGTAATCTCAGTGTCGGCTCTGTGTACCGTTCACTACCTGAACGACAGCGCCCGTCTGGGTTGGGCGATGCGTGAAGCGATCGAAAAACACTACGATGGCACAGTGGCGATTCTGGCCTCCGGCTCTCTGTCGCACCGCTTTGCTCAGAACGGACAGGCACCGGACTTCTCCGATAAAGTGTGGAGCCCTATGCTGGAAACACTGGATCACGAAGTGGTGAAAATGTGGGAAAACGCCGAGTGGGATAAGTTCTGCACCATGCTGCCGGAATACGCCATCAAAGGCCACGGCGAAGGCATGATGCACGACACCGCCATGCTGCTGGGCGCTCTGGGCTGGTCAGGGTATGACGGCAACGCCGAAGTCCTCACCCCGTACTTTGGTAGCTCCGGCACCGGCCAGATCAACTGCGTATTCCCGGTGACCCCGCAGGATGGCAGTAAAGTGCCAGCGCCACAGGCATCCAAACAGGATGAACTGACTTATGGTGAGAGTCGGGTTTAAGTTTGTTTAGGCCTTGCTAGACGCAAAAAACCGGATCAACTGATCCGGTTTTTTGGTCTTTAATCTGTTGCCTCTGGTGCTTCAACACCGTGGTTTTGGAAGAGCGGGACAATAGAAACTAACGGTTCTCGAGAGGGAACAATGACTCTACCCTCTTGCTGATATTTTCAAGCTGCCCTGCTTCAAAGCCTAGAATTGCCTTCAGTCTATACGCTCCCGCCATCTCGACCATTTCGATTATGACTGAAATGCGACCTAGTGATGTAGCTGTTGCCGTGAGTGTAAATTCTCCGTCCAGAGCCCCCCAGACCTTCTCCCCTTTCCAGCCTTGCCAATTATCTGCCATATCCCGAAACAGAAGACTTGGCGGACCGACAAAATAGGTTGTTGTAGTGACTTCACCAATAAAGGGGGCGCCAGTAACAGAGGCAACAAAGGTTGAGCCCTTCTCGTTTCTACCAACGAGCCTGAAGATGAGAGTTGTGGAGTCATCACATGACTTGATTTCTATTGTTTCCATAGACCATTAACGTCAAGCTAAGCGGCGCAGCTTTGCTGCGTCCTTGTTTGAGCGCCTTGTTAACTTTTACTTGCAATATTTTCCGCTTCTTTGACCAAAAAATCTCTTACTGATACTAGCTCTCGCACACCAAGAATGTCACGAACCCTGTTCTTTATGGCTTTGATAGTTGAGGCTTCATCTTTAGGGCCTTCAGATTCAAATTCCATCAAATTAGCAAATGTATCGTGAATTTCTCTAACTGCCTGCAATCGTGATTCTTCTCTAGCATCGGAGCCACTAATCATATCTATAAAATGAGCTTTGGCTCCGATTTGCCTAATAGCTTTCTCAAATGGCATTAACTGGTCTTCTATTTCAGGAGTAATCCATGCCGTGTAGTCAACCCGTATTTGATAAAGCTTACCTGAGTGCTCAAGTGCGCTTGTGGTCGGCCCTTCCCTTGTTAATGTAATTACCACTTCTGTCACTTCAGCCAAATATTTCTCGGAGAACTCGACATGCTTGTCAAAAACGGTGTTTGCCATATGGGAAGTGGCACCAAGATTGAAAAGGTTTTGCTTTGCTTGGAGAGCAACCCGCTTTTCATGTAAAGCCTGATCTCTGAGCAGTTGAAACAAAGCAGCTAGTAGACCGCCTATGGCAGGGACAGCAGCCACCCCTTTGTAGATTTCACTAATTGGAGCAAAAAATGTTATGCCGATAGAAACCGATACTACTATGGCAACTCCAATCCAGAATTTGCAAATCAATGTACTGCTCCATATGTGACTGTTAACATTTTCTTCATAAGCATGCGCATTTTGCCGATTTCAACATAACGACAAGTGCTTAGAAAAGGCTTTGATAAGAAAGGAAAAATCCATCTTCTGATCTGACTGCTTCCCTGCTAAACGCGCATGCGCGACATCCCAAATAAGCAGGTGCCTGTTATTCCACGCCTGCTTTCCATAATTCATTGTTTTTGCAGCTTATCCAGTTCCTGCACGCGGGTAAACCGAGCATTAAGTCGGACAAACAACCAGATACAAAAAAACCGGATCAGTTGATCCGGTTTTTTGTGTTCAGCATCTGTAGATGGCTCAGATCTTTTTCAAAACCTTGCGGAATACCGCCAGTTCTTCTTCGGTAAGATCACCGAACACTTTTTCCTGATAGTCTTCTGAAAGCTGCCAGTAGGCTTCGGCCTGATTGGCACCTTCTTCGGTCAGGGTCAGGCTGTCGTCCTGAACACTGATCCAGGCTTTGCGGGTCAGTTTCTCAACCGCTGGGGTCAGATCCTGTTCCGGCATCAGCAGGAAGTCACCCATATCGCTGAAGCTTACCGTGCCCAGATCTTTCAGGATCATCAGCAGGCGGGCTTCTGCCACGCGCAGGCCACTTGCCTGCTGCATTGGCCAGTAACCACGCTGGTAGCGTTTTACCGCGCTCAGCATCTGGTAGTAGAGGTTCTTGTCCAGCATCTTGTCACGGTCGGCATCGGCTTTTTCTGCCGCTGCGGCATCTACTTCAGCACTCTTCTGGGCTGCGCCCATGTGCGGTACAACCGCCGAGTAAGTACCACCGTGGTACAACAGAGGCGCGCGACCGTAATCGTCAAAGGCTTCTACCTTGCCGATCAGAATCCAGTGGTCGCCACCATCCACTTTTTCATAGTTGGCGCACTGGAAGCGTGCCGCGCAGTTTGGCAGCAAGGGCGCATCACCCAGACCTTTCTCATAATCAACACTTGAGAACTTGTCATCAGACGGACGGGCGAAGTGGTTGGACATATCGATCTGATCTGCCGCCAGTACGTTCACGGCGAAGTGGCTGGCGTTGTCGAAAACCTCAACACTGCCGGAGTTTTTCATGATGCTCCACAGCACCAGTGGCGGATCAAGGGACACCGAGTTGAAACTGTTTGCCGTGACACCTGCCTGCTGCCCGTCTTTGGCGGTAGCAGTAATTACGGTGACGCCGGTGGCGAAATTACCCAAAGCGCGACGAAACGCTTTCGGGTCAAATGCAGTAGTCATAGTCTTGGCCTTAGTCTTAACGTGTAAACAGTCTGACCTGTTATCTTTTTTATGGTGAGTTACCACTAACTTTAGATGCTATTCCTGCATTTCGTCAGGGTACTCCCGATAAAACAGCGGGGGTATGGCGTAGCGTTCTGTTTTATCGGGCGCGTAGCATTTACGAATAGCCGCCGGATGTCCAGCCCTATAAGACAAAAGGGCTGACCGCTGTGACCAAAACGCCAGCCAGAGGTTCCTGAGAAAACGCAGGCACAAAAAAGCCCGGCTTCGTAAACCGGGCAAAACAAGGCTGGAACAGTTCCGAAGAGACCGTTCCCCAGACACAATGAAGATCATCGATGCGGGCGACGCTGACGGCACAAACGCCGCCCTGAAGGTCGGAAGGGTTTAAACCGCTTCCAGTACCTTACGGAAGGTTGCCAGCTCTTCTTCGGAGAACTGTCCGAAGACCTCTTCCTGATGCTCGCTGGCAATTTTCCATAGGGTTTCTGCCTGATCAGCACCCGCTGAGGTCAGACTTAACTGGTCATCTTTCTGCGCCAGCCACTCTTTACGGCGCAGAGCTTCAACCGCCGCGTGCAGATCGTGGTCGGGCATACCGATACGCTCTTCCAGATCTTTCGTGGTCAGCGTGCCGAAGTCGTTCAGGGTCAGCAGCATACGGGCTTCGATGGTACGCAGGCCGGAGGCCAGTTGCATCGGCTGGTAACCGGACTGATAGCGTTTAACCGCCTGCAGCATCTGATAGTACAGGTTGTTCGCCAGACGCTTGTCGTTCTTCTCCTGACCGGCATCTGTGGCTTCGCTATCTTTTGGTTTCACACCGGAGTGAGGAATCACTGCCGAGTATGCACCGCCATGATAAAGCAGAGGGGCGCGGCCATAATCGTCATACGCCACCACTTTACCCACCAGAATCCAGTGATCGCCGCCATCCAGTTTCTGATAGCTCTCGCACTGGAAACGTGCCGAGCAATCCTGCAGCAAAGGCGCATTACCCAGGCCTTTTTCGTACTCAATATCAGCAAACTTGTCATCCGCAGGGCGGGCAAAGTGATTCGATACCGGGATCTGGTCGGCTGCCAGAATGTTCACGCCAAAATGGCTGGCGTTATCAAACACTTCAACGCTGCCGGAGTTTTTCATAATGCTCCACAGCACCAGAGGCGGCTCAAGGGACACGGAGTTGAAGCTGTTAGCGGTTACGCCGGTCTGAACACCGTCAGGGGTGCAGGCAGTGATTACCGTTACACCGGTAGCGAAGTTGCCCAGTGCGCGACGGAAATCCCGTGGGTCGAATTCAGTACTCATGGTTGTTGTCCTGTTCTTGCTTTTATTCTGTGAAGGGTCACAGGCCTTTGCATTTGGGTCGATCATCAGGCTGATGAGGGCTGAGCACCTGACAATCTTTTATTAGGAGTAAAACGGCCTGCCGATAACCGGCAGGCGATCAGGCGCAATCAGTTATAAGGCACCAGAAAAACCGCTGCGGAGCTGGTCAGAGGCTGAAGTGTCCCGGCTTCTGAAGAGTGCTGACGATTGCCTGAAGCAGGGGTCACCGAATAAGAAGTGCCACAGGAACGACGTTTCAGAAACTGAAGTTTAGCCAGAAGTGCTTTCATCATGATCACCCCATCAGAGGTTAAGAGCCCGGCCTGCCGGATGGGCAGCAGGCCGGAAGATCGGCTAAAACCTGTTGGTTTCAGCCGTAAAGGTTGCTTACAGCAGTGACGGATCAGGCTCCAGACCCAGCAGCTCGCGGCCGATGATCTGTGCACATACGTCATAGTCGGTGTAAGCGTGGGCAGCGGTCATGTTGGACTCGCGCCACAGACGCTGACCTTCACGATCCGTGTACCAGTTAGATGCACCCATAACAGCCCACAGGCGGTTAACCGCTTCAACACACATCTTAATCGCGTAAGCCTGATTGGTACGCCAGTGCGCCAGGGTGTAACGGTCAGGATATTCGTGACGCTCACCGTACTCTTTGTGCTCGTTCCAGGTTTTTTCCAGGAAAGCACGGGCCGCACACACCTGCTGATAAGATTCCGCAATACGCAGCATCGGAGGAACAGAACCATCAACCTTGGCACCGGTGTAGGCACGAACACGGTTTTTGGTCAGATCTTTGTAAACTTCGATCATACGCTCCGCCACACCCAGACTCATGGCAGCAAAGCCAGACGCGAAGTATGGACGGTAAGGCGTGTGGTAGATGTCGCTGTCAGGGTACAGCTCACGACCTTTATGACGGCCTTCCATCATATCGCCGGCAGCCTGAATGCGGTGCTCAGGCACAAATACGCCTTCGATATGAGCGGTCTTGGTACCGGAACCCTGCATCGCAACCGAGTACCAGTCATCGATAATGGTGAACTGGCTGCGTGGGATAACGGCAAAGCTGTACACTTTCTCGTCGTTAACCATGCGGTTCAGACCGACGATGATCCAGTCTGCGTGATCCACACCGGAGCTCCACTTCATGTCGCCGGTGAAGATGATGCCGCCTTCAGTTTCTTCATACTTGCCAAATGGCGCGATAGAAGAAGAAGCGACGGCATCCGGGTTCTCGCCCCAGAACTCATCCTGTGCTTCTTTGCTGAACATCGCCATCTGGTGGTTGTGGGTACACAGCAGGCTGTAAGCCCAAGCCGTTGAACAACAGGCACCGGCCAGAGCTGCGATACAATCGGTAAATTCCGGCAGGGAGATTTCCAGACCGCCATATGCTTTAGGCAGGAAAGCGCGGTTCAGGCCGATGCCGTGCAGCATGTCGATGTTTTCCTGAGGAACCTGACGCAGTTCTTCAGTTTTGGTGGCGTTAGCACGGATCGCTGGCAGGATTTCCTGAAGTTTTTTCAGCATAGGATTGTTCTGTTTCATGAGACTGTACCCACATAGTTTTTGTTGTATTCGTTGTTATGCACATCGGGCAAAGCGGTCTGAGCCAGCCTTGCCGGGCAGAGAGGTAAAGTCCCTTCAATTCCCTACCCTTCTTGTTGAATTAATTATGGACACAAGCCTCATGGCTAAACATGACATTTTCTCGCTAAAAATGGGACTTTTCTCTTTTGCTTGGCTTTTCTTCTTTAAACAGCTCTTTCTTCTCACAAGCCTACTTTCCCCAAAAGGGATCAGATCAGCACAAGCTGCTTCAGTAAGACAAAGCTCCCCATGCCTAATACCGTGGTCAGCAGCACATTTCCGGTGAAGCGGGCCAGCACAACACAAAGCAGCGCCGCTAAAAGATAGGGGTTATCCCAACTCAGCCACAGCTCAGGTGACTCAGAACCGCCCTGCTCCGGTAAAAGCACCACCGGCGCGGCAATGGCTGTCAGCACCGCAGGCGCGGAAAAGTGCAGAAAGCGCTCGCCTCTGGCCGATAAACGCAGGGGCAGACGGGGTTCCAGAAAGAGATAACGACTTAAAAATACCAATGCGGCCAGAATAAAGATGGTCAGCAGGATCATGGTGTCGGCTCCTCTGAGGCAGTCTCAGAAAAGCGATCTGCCGTTCCGGCTGGCCGTTGTTTCTCCAGCAGCTGCTCCGTCATAAAACCAGCACACATCCCGCCTAACGCTGCCAGCGCCAAAGCCCCCGGAATACGATTCAGATGCAGCATCACTGAGAGCAGCAAGGCGATAAGCACAGAGATCGCCACCGGCCAGCCGGTGATCTGAGGCACAACAATGGCGATAAAGGTGGCAGCAACCGCAAACTCCAGCCCCCACTCGCCCATCTGCGGGAAATGATTGCCCAGCAAGATGCCCGCAAGGGTTGCCAGATTCCAGATGATGTAAAAGCTAAGCCCGGCTCCCAGCGCAAACCAGCGATCAAACTCAAATTCAGGCTCAGGCTCAGGCTCAGGCCCGGATTGCCCATCCTTTACGGACGTCGTTTTTTCTATAGAGTCCTGCCCGTTGGCGCAGAGCGCAAACAGCTCATCGGTGAGCAGAAACCCCAGTGTCAGACGCCAACTCAGGGGCAAGGGGCTGATCCGACGACGCATCGATACGCTATAGAGCAGATGTCGGGAAGTGATAAAAAACACCGTCACCAGAAGCGCCAGCAAACCCGCGCCACCACTTAACATACCGATCACCACCAGCTGGGCGGCACCGGCAAACAGGATGGCGGATAGCGCCTGACTCTCTAAAAGGGTAAAACCGGCATCAATAGCCAGCGATCCTACCAGCACGCCCCAGGGCAATACCGCAACAGACAAGGGAGACATCGCCAGCGCTCCCCTCGTAAACCGGCTGAGCCTGTTAAATCGGTTAAACCGACTGAAGGTATCTGAATTCATCACAACCTCTTAACGCACCAAAACAGAAAGAATGAGAAACGAGGCGTGAGATTAGAAGAATTGAAGGCGGGAAACTTGGATAAAATTGCTCAGCAGGAACGGTGGTCAGATCAGAAACCAAAGCTCTGCCGGTACTGTTTGGGGGTAACACCCATCGCTTTTTTAAAGTGACGGTGCAGGTGGCTCTGGTCGTGGAAACCACTGTTTTGAGCAGCGTCTGCCAGTGTCTGACCTTTGCGGAGAAACTGACGGGCAAGGCGCAAACGCGCCTGCACCTGATAGGCGTGGGGCGGCAGACCAAAGGCTTTTCCGAAAGCACGTATCAGATGATAGGGACTTAATTCCGCCACGTTTGCCAGCTCTTCCAGGGAGATATCCGCTTCCGGAAAATCATCCAGAAACATTTTCACCCGTTGCAGCTGAGACTGAACCTTACTTTTTGGCGGTTCCGGCAGATCAGACCGGCCATGGCGATGAATCATGCGCACGAGGAAGGCATACATCAGGCTCTCCCTCAGCAGGCGGTTATCGGAGGTTTCCAGCACCTCAAACAGCAACCGGAACTGAGCGGCCAGCTCAGGATCATGTACCACAGGCTCGGGGAAATAAGGTGTACGGTCTTTGAAGCTCCCCAACTCGGCACAAACGCGGTTCAGCTGTTCCGGCAGCGGATACATCGCCTTGTATGCCCAGCCGCCTTCAACCGCTGAATGGCCGGTATGCACCTCATCGGCATTCACCAGAATAATGCTGTCCTGAGGGGCGATATGGTTACCGCCGGTACGGTAAAAGCACTGGGCACCTTCCTGAATCACGCCGAAGGTGAAGCCCTCATGGCTGTGGCGGGAGAAATTCTGCTTTTTATAGCGGGCGTCCAGAAGCTCAATACCGCCCAGTTCTTCGGCGGTATTGAATACGGCACGCTCTTTCTCCACAACAGGCTTCATTTCGATCAGGATTCTGGCTAATCAATAAGGGAGTTCCGAGTGTACCTCAGACCGCCGCCGTTTTTTTGTACAAAATTGCTCAGGGGATAAACAGAATGGTGGTTAAAAGCCGGAGCAGAAAAGGCAGATCGAAAAAATTCAGAGCGGAAAAAGCCAGAACCAAAAAAGGCAGCCCGCAGGCTGCCTTTTTCAGTATCAGGGTAGCGTTAGTGCTTACCCCGCTACCTCGCGGAAGGATTCCACCATTGGAGGAATACCCGGCAGCATACCCACAGCTGCCATCACGATGCAGAGAATCACAAAGGTGATGCACGGAATGATCCAGCGGTCGGTGTGGCGCAGTTCACGACCACGCTCTTTGTCGCCGATCAGCCCCAGGTTATCCAGCATCATGGTCAGGGACCAGCCAAATACCGGATTCACAAAGGCAGACGCAAACATCACGATACCCGCAGACTGAGAGGTCTTGGAATCACGGGTCATCTGCATACCGGCTTCCAGCAGCGGCAGGAATACACCCACCAGCAGGGCAACACGCAGTACCGGTGGCCATACCGCCAGATCCATCGGATACCCCCAAAGCGCGGCAACCACACAGAGCACACCGGTCATCACCGCACCGGCGGGAATCGGACGTTTGGCGATAGCCGCCGGGATCATATAAGTACCCCATGAAGACGCCAGGTTACCACCACCCATGGTGCTGCCCACCATCTGACGCAGAGACGCAACCGCCATGGTGTCGTCGACGTTCATCAGCACTTTTTCAGCTTTTTTCGGGTAGTTCAGTTCCTGGAATACACGGTGACCCAGAAAATCCGGTGACCACATCGCAACCGCCAGCACAGCAAAAGGTGCTACGGCGATAAAGTGATGCAGCTCAGGCCAGCCCATCTGCCAGCCGGTATCTTCACCCCACCAGTAAGACGGGCTCAGATTCGGGATACCCGGCTCAGTGACAAATTCAAAAGGTGCACCCAGAGCCAGTGCGATCACCATGGCAAGGCCGGAACCCAGTGGGATCGACAACCAACGCATCTGAATACGGGCCAGAAAGGCGTACATCAGTACGGTCGACAGAATCACCGCAAAGGCGACATAGCCCATATCCATACCTGTGGCCCAGTCAAACAAGGCATTAACCTGACTGATCATACCCACGGCACCGAGATAGATCAGAAGACCACCCCGCACCCCTTCGCCGGTCAGCACCATCAGCTTACTGCCGCCTTTGGTAATACTGAGGAAAAGCCCCAGCAAACCCACCATGACACCCAGCGCCATCGGGTGACCGCCGGAGGCAACAATCAGCGGAATCATAGGAATCATAGGGCCGTGTGTTCCGGCCAGATTCGCGTTGGGATTAAAAATGCCGGAGAACAGAATCACGAACAGCAGCGCCGCGATCAGCATCTCAAAACGGACGTTTTCAATCACAAATTCCGGGGATAAACCCATTGGGCCAGCAAATGCAGCAACAACCGCTGCTACCATCACAATCTTGCCGATAGTCGCCGCCAGCGCCGGTACAAAATCTTCCATCTCGAAGTGGTAATCACGGAAAGGAAGATTCAGACCCCAACGCTTGGGATTCATAATGGTCAGTTCGTGCTCAAGATATTCCGCACGGGAGGAAAAACTTTTACTCGGTTTACGCTGAGAGCGGTAACACGGGTCTGCGGTTTTATTTTTAGACTCTGACTCAGAGTGTACAGAATGTGTCATCGGGATCTTCTTTGTTGTGTTTGTAAAAAATGACAGTGCTTGCACGCAAGCATAATCAGGTTAAAAACTCTTCCGTGACAACCTGTTATCTCCTACCGTTCGGTAGGCAGCGGGCAAGAATAAGAAAATGACCAACGGGTCGCAATCAGACCTATGTCTTTGCGACCAAGGTTGAAAACCCCAGTTAATCCGCAAAGCTTTAATTAAGTGGATTCACATACAAAAAAGATATCTATACTCTTGAAAAGACATAGATTCTCAAAAAGTCCCGGAATCTTGAAAAGACACCGAATCCCGAAAAGACACGTAACCCCGAAAAAACATACATAACAGAAACGGCGTACAACCCCAGCCAAGTGACCCGGAGTTTGAATAGTGCATATCCTCAGTAAACCAGATGGATGGGTTACCGCGACGATAATCCCACTCATTTATCTCATCGCTCTTCTGACCGGCCTGCCGGTTGCACAGGCAGCTTCAGATCATCCGGGTATCAACGCCAACGGCGCTGACAATGCCCTGACGGCTCACGACGCAAGCAACGCCCCCACCGTTCTGACCTTAAGACACCGCCAACCGGATCACTCGAAGGATCAGCGTTCGGGATATTTTGTCGGCTTACTGCGTCTGGCATTGGATAAAACAGAAGCGGAGTATGGCCCTTATAAGCTGATCGCCAGTGAGAACCCGATCAATCAGGAACGCTCCTTTATGATGGTCAGCCATAACCGGTTGGATATCACCTGGGGCATGACCAGCAAAATGCGGGAGCTGCGTACGCTGCCGATCCGCATTCCTCTTATGAAAGGGCTATTGGGTTATCGGGTGCTGCTGATTAACAAAAAACGCCATCTGGAACTGAAAGATGTTGATACGCTGGACGAGTTGCGCCGCCATGTGATGATTCAGGGTAATGGCTGGCCGGATGTGGATATTCTGCGCAATAACGCCATTCCGGTCAGAACCCATACCGAATATGTCGGCCTGTTCCGTATGCTGGCGATGAACCGGGTGGATTTCTTCCCCCGCAGCATCGCCGAGGTCTGGCTGGAGATGGAACTGAGTCTGAGTCAGGATCTGAAACTGCAGGATGGACTGGTGCTGCAGTACGTCAGCCCGATCTACTTTTTTGTGCCCCCTGACCGGCTGGAAGTGGCCGAACGGGTACGTACCGGTCTTGAACGGGCTGTCGCTGATGGCAGCTTCGACCGCTATATTCAGAACCGACCGGAGCTGAAAAAAGCACTGAACCTGCTCAACAATACCGATTACACCCTGATCAAACTACAGGGGCCGACACTGCACCCGAAAACACCGCTCGACCGGCCTGAACTCTGGTTTAAACCGGTAAGAGATGCGGCCCGTAGTGATGATTAGAAGACGTAATATTGATGAAGAAGCGGTGATTAATAATCCGTCGGAAAAACATAGTGGGATTCGCTAGAATGGCCGCCCCCGCACCGACTTTAAGAGTGAAGAGCGGGTGGTCGAGTACTGATAGCCGAGTGCTGATAACAGATAGTAGAGCGTAGATAATCGAAAGTGGAGAAAGTGATGACACATACCCAGACGGCTTCTGCCACTGACCTGAACGCCCTGATTCAGGCTCTGCCCAAGGCAGAGCTGCACCTGCACATTGAAGGTTCTTTTGAGCCGGAACTGATGTTCGCCATCGCCAAGCGTAACGGCATCACCCTGAGCTACGACTCCGTTGAAGCCCTCAAAGAAGCCTACCAGTTCAACAACCTGCAGGAGTTTCTGGATCTCTACTATCAGGGGATGAACGTACTGCAGACCCGTCAGGATTACTACGACCTGACCCGCGCCTATCTGGATAAGGTTCACAGCCAGAATGTACGCCATGTGGAGATCTTCTGGGACCCGCAGGGGCACCTTGAGCGCGGCATCGACTTTGCCACCCAGATTGGCGGTATTCTGCAGGCGCTGAAAGAAGCCCGCAGCCAGAACGGCATCAGCTATCGTCTGATCATGTCCTTCCTGCGCCACCTGTCGGAAGACAGCGCCTATGAAACACTGGAACTGGCCAAACCTTATCTGGATGAGATCTACGGAGTTGGTCTGGATTCCTCTGAGATGGGACACCCGCCGGAGAAGTTTCAGGGGGTATTTGCTGCCTGTCGTGATCTGGGTCTGAAAATCACCGCCCACGCCGGTGAAGAGGGCCCGGCAGATTATGTCTGGCAGGCGCTGGATCTGCTGCAGGTGGATCGGGTTGATCACGGTAACCGCTCGCTGGAAGATGACGCCCTGATCGAACGTCTGCGGGATTCACAGATGGTGCTGACGGTGTGTCCGCTGTCGAACCTGAAACTGCAGGTGGTCAAAGACCTGACCGATCACCCGATTCCCACCATGCTGCAAGCGGGTCTGAAAGCCACCATCAACTCCGATGATCCGGCTTATTTTGGCGGCTATATGAATGAAAACCTGATACAGCTGCAGCAGGCGGTTGGCCTGAGCGCAGAGGAGATCATCACCCTGACCCGAAACAGTATCGAAGGCAGCTGGGCAGAAGAAGCCCGTAAGAAGGAGCTGTTGGCAGAGCTGGATCGTGTCGTGGCTGAGTTCAGCTAACCGAATATCAGAAACGTCAGCTTATAAAAAAGGGCTAGCGGATAAACTGCTTTGCAGTGTATTCGGTAGCCCTTTTTCTTTTATCAGAAGGGATTGAGTAACAAGTCGCCGACTGAGGCCGAAGTTTTGATGCGGTTTTCTTCTGGATCTGTTCATTATTGTCATCATTCTCTTACTGCCTATCCTATTCAAAACGCTCATCACATCACCTTTCCGCGCAGAGATTTAATCTGTCCCCGCTGGTTCTTTTTATCCATCCGTTTCTTCTGAGAGTTACGGCTGGGCTTGGTTGGGCGTCGGGTTTTCTGAACCTTGGTCGCATCCAGAATCAGCGTCTTGAGTCGCTGTAATGCATCTTCCCGGTTCTTTTCCTGAGTGCGGAACTGCTGCGCTTTAATCACCAGTACACCTTCTTTACTGATGCGACTGTCTTTCAGCGCCAGCAGGCGTTCTTTGTAGAACTCCGGCAGACTGGAACCGGCAATATCAAATCGCAGGTGAATCGCCGACGACACCTTATTCACATTCTGACCACCAGCGCCCTGCGCCCGTATGGCCTGCAGTTCCAGCTCCTCATCGGGAATGGAAACGGCATTGGATATTTGTAACACCTGAGTGCTCCTTATCGCTGTTTATCTTTAACCGGCAGCTCAGAACACTCTGAACCACCAGCGGTGCGTACGATACGCCCTATAAGCGACAAGTCAATTCACAAGATCAAACTATGATGATGCGTTTTGCTGAAGGCTGGTACTGATTTCCTGAAGACTGAGGCTGTAAAGTTGCTTCAGATGCCGAAGATCAGACTTCAGACAATCCGGATCGACATCAGGCTGAGACAGCTGATGTTCAATTTCAGCTGCGACGGTCTGCAACTGGTTGGCTCCAACCGCAGAGGACATGCCCTTTATAGAATGGATCTGCAAACGCAGCTTTTTCTGAATATCCGGTGTCATCTCTTCTCTATCCTGAAGTCCATCGACCTCATTCAGACACTCGGCCATGCCTTCTTTCCAGCTGTCAAAGACGTCAACGAAGACGTCCTCCTCCATTCCCATGCGCGCCAAAGCCGTATCTAAGTCCGTCAGAGGCAGATCAGCAAGCGCCTCATGAGAGCGCTCACCATAAGAAAGAACCTCACCGGTCTGCATAAAAGAAGGGGGAGTATCAGTGCTGGCGGTTTCATCCCTTTTCTCTGATTGCGTGGACTTACCCGCAAGAGATAAAACCAGAGCCTTTAAACTGATCGGTTTCATAATAACCCCGTCAGCACCTGCGGTGATCAGTTTATCGGTTCCTTCCCCGATCACTGCGGCAGAGATGCCAATAATGGGCAACTGGCACCCCTCTGCCCGCAATCGCCTGGTGAGTTCACAACCATCTATCTCAGGCATAAAGATATCGGTCAGAATCAGATCAAAGTCACCCTCCTGATAGGACTCCAGTGCTTGCTGGCCATCAGCACAGGCTACAACCGAAGCGCCTGCATCCGTCAGAATGTTCTCCGTCAACGACCTTAACATCGCGTTATCTTCAGCAAAAAGAATCCGCTTGTCCCTCAATATCTGAGGATCAGTCAGATCAAACTCTGAATGCTCTGGCTGTAAGGTCTGAATTTTGAAGCTCAGCCTGAAGCAGGCTCCGCCATATTGACTGGGCTGATAACTGAGATCGCCTTCCAGCTCTTCAGCTAAGCCTTTGGCAATAAACAAGCCTAGTCCACTACCATCCTGATCCGTATCCCCTTGCTTAAAGGCACCAAACAAATCAGCAACCTGATCCTCAGGAATCCCGCGCCCATCATCTTCTACCGTCAGAACCATACCCAGGTTGTCGCCGTCCGATTCTGTCAGCTGCAGTGAGATCCAGATATTCTGCCCGGCAGAATGTATTGCTGAATTCTTGGTCAGGTTAGTGGTTAACTGGCGTAATGCCTGAACTTTAAAGCAGCAAGAAGTTGAGCACTGCTCATCCAGATTGAGGTGTAACTGCTTGTCGTACTTTTCCAGCAAAAGTGACAAGGGTGCAACGGCCTGATCGATCACAGCGACCGGGTTGCCGGAAACCTTCTCTATCGATCTTTTATGCTCCGGTGAAATAACCGTTCTGAGATCTTCCAGAACCAACAGCAAGCTTCCGGAGATGTCTGCAATAAGGGGGATTTTCTCAGCATCCGGCATCCTGCTATCCCGTGTAACCATTTCGATGGATGCCAGTGGCGTTCTGAGTTCATGCCCTATCACCGCAAACATATTTTTCTGCTGTTCCAGTATGCCTTCAAGCTTCTGGTTCAGTGCATCTCTTTGCTGCAGAGTATCTTTAAGCGCAATGCTGTTGCTGCTCAGCAAATCAACAACAGCACCGATCAGATACGCCACGACCAAACCGCTAAAAGAGACCGCTGTTGCAATGACAAAAATTGCCAAATCAGCTTTGAAGTAAAGCATATCCAGCAAAACAGCACTTTGAGGCATCAACGCAACCAGATAAATCGCTCTGGTTTTAGACATCGTCATGCTAAAAAGCAGCGCACCTAAAACAGCAAAGACCAATGTAAACGCCATATTGGCATTACGGACAGCAATGACCGCTCCCATAGCCCAGATACTGATTCCAACGATACGAACAAGGGCTTTAAGGCTGACAGGAATAACCCTGCAGGCGGCTAAGATCACAATAAGATAAGCGAAGGTGAGGACAGCAGGAGTAAAGAGATTGAAATCGACAACCAGATTCCGGTACAGCATCAAACTGTAGGGAATACTCATGACCAAGACGTAGAGCCAGACAAAACGCTGAATAAGCTCGTATCGTATTTTACTATCCAGATAGTCGATCAGAGATACAGAAGAGTGTCTTTCGGTCATAGGAATTATCAATCTAAGCGTTAGCACTAAACAGCCAGATAATCCCTTCTGATTGCTGAGTTCAGCATAATGGCAGGCAAACCTAACCGAACCCGCCCTTTCAGAGATTGAGTATATTTCGACATTATTGGATAGGCTACCTAAATAGCCTGATTTACAGCTCCGCTTTGGGTATCGCCCGCTTGCGGATATCCAGCCACAGGGCGATCAGGAACCAGACCGTCAGGAAGATCGCAAGCACCTCTGGCGTTTCAGCGACATACATCACCTCTTCACTCAGCAGAGCTGTACCGGCGATCAGCAGCAGGTAGTAAGGCAGGTTGATCAGGCCGGAAAGCCAGACCACTTTAAACGGATGGCGGTTTGCCCCCTGGGCAAACATATAAAAGGCCAGCGCATTGGTGTGTAACATCGCCAGCAGAAGGTTTCGCAGAGAGAAATCATGATGGCCACTGCGGGTCGGATCACCCCATGCCCGACCCAATCCATAGTTGATACAGGAACCCATGGTGGCCGCTGACACCATCATCAGGGTCAGCCAGAGCATATCGGCAAAATCGGGATCAGAGAGTACGACAATCACCACGGCAAAAAACTGGCCGGGAAAGTAAAAACCGACATAGATAATCGATTCCGCCAGAATAATCAGCAGCAACAACCAGCTGCGACTATCAGACATCGCCTCTTTCAGCTGAACCAGAATCTCTTCACCGGGGGGAATCCAGCCGAAGCTGACCAGCACCGTCAGCAGGCTGAAAGCGATAATGGCAGAAAGGGGCAGTAACGAGTAATAGCGCATAAGCATCTCCGTGGCTTATGCATCTTACGAGCAGGTCGGACCGGTGGATCAGTCGTCGAACCGGTATTGCGTTTTACGGGTCGGTTTCAGCGGATCTAAAAGCCGGTCCAGACCATGGATATGCAGTTCCAGCATCAGCGCCAGCAACTTCCCTAACTCTCCTTTCGGAAAGCCCTGTTTGCTGAACCAGAGCAGATAAGGCTCCGGCAGGTCTGCCAGCAGACGCCCCTGATATTTACCGAATGGCATCTTCATCTGCGCTAGTTTCAGCAGGTCTTCCTGATCAAAGTTAAGCTCTGGCATCATAATATCGTGTGTTCCGGTGCGTCAGGGTTCGGGGAAATTTACCGGCTATGATACGGCGAATCCGGTGGGATCTGAACCTGAATATCCTGCGAACACTGTGCTAGGCTGTTGAAACTCAACGTGAAATAACTCAATTCCATAAGAGGCAAGCATGTCAGATAAAACCGCAGACAAAACAGTTTTGGCTTTTGATGTGTATGGCACCCTGATCGACACTCAGGGGGTGCTCGATGCCCTGCAGCAGGTGATGGGCGATACCGCCCCCGCTTTCTCAAAGCTCTGGCGGGAAAAACAGCTGGAATACTCCTTCCGGCGGGGGTTGATGCGGGATTATGTCGACTTCTCGGTCTGCACCCGCAATGCGCTGGACTATGCCTGCCTGGCACTAAAGCAGCCCCTTGAGGAAGATATTCGCAATAAACTGATGGCGGTTTATAAAACTCTGCCCGCCTTCCCCGATGCCTTAGCGGGACTGGAAGCCGCCAAGGCCGCAGGACTGCCCTGCTACGCCTTTTCCAATGGCAGTGCAGCAGCGGTGGTAGGTCTGCTGCAGCATGCAGGAATTCGGGATTACTTTGAGGGTGTGATCAGTGTTGAAGCGCTGCAAACCTTTAAACCTAACCCGGATGTTTATCAGCACCTGCTGGATACCGCTGACGTTTCTGCAGCCAACGCCTGGCTGATCTCCGGCAACCCCTTTGATGTGCTGGGCGCACTCAACCACGGCATGAAAACCGCCTGGGTCAAACGCTCCGATGAAGCCATTTTTGATCCCTGGGGGCCGGTGCCGACGATTGTGATTAACAGTCTTGAGCAGCTGACGTCTCAGGTTCGCCGTTAGATTTAAGATTCAGAGACGGTCTTTTATCCTGCCAGGGGTGCGCCTGCTCTAACTGACCGGCCAGAGCAAACAACAGCGGATCCTGCCCTTTGGCCGCCATAAAGTGTGCGCCATAGGGCAAGCCTTTATCATTCCAATAAAGCGGTACTGACATTGCAGGTTGTCCCGTGGCGTTGGCAATGGCGGTGAACGGTGCCATTTTCAGATTCTGAATAATCGCCTGATCCATTGCCCGATCCCCCACCACCTTACTGGCAAGCCCCGTATTGATCAGCAGCTGCATTAACCACTTTTCCAGCCCTTTCGGATCAACAGCATCACTGGCCTGTAACTCACGGCCTGCTGCTGGTGTAAGAATCAGGTCGTAATGTTTATGCATCATGGCCATTTTCTGACGGGCATCCTGCAAAACCATTTCCGCTAACGACAGGCGTTCCGGCGTGATGCCACTGCCAGCCATGGCGATAAAACGCGTACCCGATTCAATCGCCAGATCTTTTACAGAAACCCCGAGACTGGCAGACATCGTCACCACATCCTTTTCGGTATAAAACAGCAGCACCGTCAAAAACGCTCTCATCAGCTCTTTACCATCGAAATTCCAGCGTGCTGTTTCGACCTGATGCCCCAGTGACCGGCAAAGTGCAGCAGCGTCTTCTGCCGCTTTAATGCAGTCTGCATCAACCTTAGTGCCGATGGGAGACTCGGTTATCAAGCCAATTTTTAGTCCCTCAGGAGGACGCCCGGCTGCAGCCAGACAACTGCCGTCTACAGGATTCGCAAGGTGTGATACCGCGTCCGGTGCAACGCGAGCGGTTGTAATATCCAGATAGGCTGCACTGTCACGCACCGAACGGGTCGTGACATGGCTGACCACAGCACCACCCCAGGCTTTGGACATATCTTCAAAGCGGTTGATGGCACTGGTTGGCTTGAAGCCAAAGACACCACAATAGGATGCTGGCAAACGGATAGAGCCACCGCAATCACTGGAATACGCCATAGGCACAACGCCGGTTGCTACAGCTACACTGCTGCCACCACTGGAACCACCGGAATTGTATTGTTTATCCCAGGGATTCAGAGTTGCCCCAAAAGCATCAGAAACACACAGCGGCTTGGAACCGAGTTCTGAGGTGGTGGTTTTGCCAAAGGTGATCAGCCCACTGGCATGAATTAAACGCGTCAGGGCAGAATCCGAACCTGAGATGAAGCCCCGCATCGCCCGGCAACCGTTGGACATCGGCATCCCTTTAACCGGCAGCATCAGATCCTTCACCAGAAAGGGGACGCCAGCAAAAATTGCCTGTTTGTTCAGCTCGTTGATTAAGGCGTTTGGCCGATCCTGCGCAAGGTGCGTCAGGATATTGAATTCATCATGAATCCGGCCTGCGGTCTGAGTGGCTATCTGCAGAAGTTCGGCAGGTGAAACATCACCCTTGCGTACCAGATCCGCAAGAGCCAAGGCATCCAGTGCCGAGTATTCGGTAAACTTCATAAAGGCGGGCATCCCTGTCAATCCAGTCGCTGGCCATCTCTGAAATCATTTCAGAATCAGCGACTGACAATCCGTGTCAGTAAGTAAGCAGAAGTTAAATTAACTCCTGCTTACCCGAGCATAATAACCCTTTATAAATCAGGGAGAAAGCTCAACTCAGATACCTGTTTTGATTCTTCCTGACAGAATCAGAAACTGCGAATCCGACGAATCTCTTCCTCACCAATACCCAAAGATTCCAGAAACTTCTGATGCTCCTCCGGCTCCATCTGTTCAAAGGTCTGATGCCAGCGGGTCATGGCGGCTTCATCAAATCCTGCGGCCTGCATAATGGCTACCCAGCGTTCTTTACTCACGTTATTTTCCTCCGATAATTCAGGTTCCTGCAGCAGGGCAAGAATGCCTTTCTGCTGCTGCCGTAGCTGACCAATCTCCTGCTCCAGCTGCTGAAAATGCTGTTTCAACAGCTGTGCCTGAGCCTGACGGTCATTCAGTTCCAGCAGTTGATGAATATCACTGACGGCCAACCCGTAGGAGCGATAAGCCACAATACTCTTCAGTCGTTGCTGCTCGGCATCACCGTAATAACGGTAACCGCTGTCGGAACGCAGGCAAGGCATCAGCAGGCCTTCACGTTCGTAATAAAGCAGCGTTGATCTTGAGATTCCGGCCTGTCGTGCCAGTTGGGTTACGGTCAGCATAAATTCACCTGTTTACTGTGGAGGCTTAAGCATCAGCCCTGAACCTGTAGACGGGTCAAATAAAAAGTGGATCAGAAAGGAAAATAACGAAAGCAAAAGGCATAAAAAAACGGCAGCCTTGGCTGCCGTTTTTTCGGGTGCTAAACCTTAACGTACTGTTTCTGAGTACAAACCGGAAATCAGGCTTCCTGAGTTTCCTTTGCAGCTTCTTTATCCAGCTGCAGCGTTGTCAGAGTACGCTGACGAACCTCTTTCAGAAGCTCAGGATTGTCTGCCAGAGTGAAGCCATAAGATGGCACCATCTCTTTGATCTTATCCTGCCAGCCATCGCTTTCCAGGCGCTCTTTAAAGCACTTCTCGATAATACCGATCATGGTATTCACCGAAGTGGATGCGCCCGGAGAGGCACCCAGCAGTGCAGCCAGTGTACCATCAGCAGTGGTGATCGCTTCAGTACCGAACTCCAGCTTACCTTTACCCTGCTCATCTTTCTTGATGATCTGAACGCGCTGACCGGCCATCGCCAGTTCCCAGTCATCATCCTGAGCTTCAGGGAAGAAGTTACGCAGAGAATCACAACGGGCGCTGTGAGACTGACGCACTTCACTGATCAGGTACTTGGTCAGATCCATATTGTTCATGCCCACAGACATCATCGGCATCAGGTTATCCGGACGGATGGTGCTGACCAGATCGAACATAGAACCCTGTTTCAGGAACTTGGTCGTGAAACCGGCAAACGGACCGAACAGCAGTGCTTTCTGACCGTTGATAATACGGGTATCCAGATGCGGAACCGACATAGGAGGCGCACCGATTGGCGCTGTGCCGTAAACCTTAGCCATGTGCTGTTCAACGATTTCTGGCTTCTTACATACCAGCCACATACCGCTGACAGGGAAACCGCCGTAGCCTTTGCCCTCTTCAACACCGGACTTCTGCAGCAGGGGCAGAGCACCACCACCGGCACCCAGGAAGACAAAACCAGCATTGATTGTCACATTGCTGCCATTTTTATCTTTTAACTTAACGTTCCAGCGGCCATCTTTGGTTTTGTCGATATCCTGAACGTTGTGGCTCAGCAGCAGCTCGAAACCGTCCTGCTTCTGCAGATGGTCAACCATGTTGCGGGCAACGGAACCGAAATCAACATCGGAGCCGTAACGTACACGGGTCGCCGCGACTTTTTCAGAAGGATCACGGTTCTGCATCACCAGCGGCATCCACTGACGGATCACATCGTGATCTTCAGAGTACTCCATGTCCGCGAAAGACTGTGACTGACTGAGGGTCTGATAGCGGGTACGCAGAAACTCAACATTCTTCTCACCCCAAACAAAGCTGCAGTGAGGTGCAGTGTTGATAAATTTCTCAGGGGAAGGAAGTGCCTTCTGTTCCACAAGATAGGACCAGAATTGCAGGCTGACCTCAAAGGCCGAGTTGATTGCGAAAGCTTTGGTAGTGTTAACGCTGCCATCGGCTTGCTGAGGGGTATAGTTCAGCTCACAGTATGCGGCGTGACCGGTACCGGCGTTGTTCCAGCCATCGGTACTCTCGTGCGCCACATGGTCAAGGCGCTCTACCATAATCAGGTTAATGTTGGGATCCAGCTGCTTTAACAGCATGCCCAGGGTCGTGCTCATCGCACCGGCCCCTACTAGCAACACATCTGCAGTTTTTGCGGTCATAGAGCTTTGCCATTCATCGTATTGTTGGGATTGAACCGACACCAGAAAATCAGCTTTTGGCTTCTCGGCCCGCTTTATCGAACAGTCAGGCAGAGTCTCTGGATATCCCTTTTTAGTTATAATCGAGGGTACGCATTAACCATCTACAGGATCAGATAATTAATGAGACATTTTGTCTACAATACCCCGCGGATGGCGCAGAATTATACGGATTCTGACTGAAAAGTCTTGAGCTAAAACCGGTAAATAACTTATCAATTTGGCGAATATTACCTCTAAAGTCGTAACGATCTGCCCTTGTATTTAACAGATAGCATCCATCTGACAAATTGTTCCGGCCTGTGGGTCTTTTTTGCCCTGCAGCAGACAAAGCTGCATTGCACAAAATACACCCGGTAACCCGCTGCCTTCTTTACAATCTCTACGGTGATGCCGAAAATACAGATCTTAGTTCTGTCCATTACCGCAGCACCCAGCAATTTTTTTCTGACCTTTACCCAACGACCGCTTTCCCGCAAGGATACGACCATGTCATTTGAAAGTGCTCTGACATTCTTTATCGCCATCTTTATCTTTGGCATCACCCCCGGCCCCGGCGTCTTCGCCATTCTGGCGCGCGGTATGATGTTTGGTGCCCGCAGTTGTTTACCCATGTCCGTCGGGATGATCGCCAGCGATATTGTCTATCTGGTGCTCGCCTGTTTGGGTCTGGCCGCCGTTGCTGAACACTGGGGTGGTCTGTTTACCGTTATCCGCTACGCCGGTGCGGCTTACCTGCTCTATCTGGGCTATAAGATGTTCACCAGCAAACCGGATCTGAGCCAGCAGGGTAACGCGGGAACCGATCAGGGAATCATCGCCGGATTTATTCAGGGCTTCCTGATCTCTGCCTCCAACCCCAAGGTGATCCTCTTCTATATCGCCTTCCTGCCCACCTTTATGGATCTGACGGTGCTTACCGCTCAGGATATCGGGCTGGCAGCGGTACTCACCTTTGTCGCCCTGCTGGCAGGCCTGATGCTGATCGCCGCTTTCGCTGCCTGGGCCAGCAAGATGCTGCGCTCGGAGCAATCGGTAAACCGCCTGAACAAAAGCGCCGGTGGCATTATGATGAGCGCCGGTGCGTATCTGGGTCTGAAAGGCTAAGGGACAAAGACCAGCGGCCAACACACTGATCATAAAAAAGGGGCTGATGCGTTATGCATCAGCCCCTTTTTGTTTTGCTCTTGTTAAACCCGCAACCGGATCGTCAGCTGCAGGCCACCCTCCGGGTGATTCTCTGCTTTTAAAGTGCCGCCAAGGCGCTCCACGGCTCGACGGGCGATACTCATGCCAAGGCCGTAGCCATCACCGTGACCGCCGGTGCCTCTGACAAAGGGGGTAAACAGCTCCTTCAGCAGATCATCACCGATGCCTTCGCCGTGATCCCGCAGCCGGATCAGCAGCTCACCCTCCTGCTGGCGGGCGGTGAGTTCAATCGGGCTCTCTTCCGGGGTGTATTTCAGGGCGTTACCGATGCCGTTGCGCAGCGCCCGCGCCAGCAGATCCCGGTTCAGGGTCAGCTGCAGGCTTGCCGGTTCAATATGAACCTTCACCGGCCGCTCCGGCTGGCTGAACCTGAGATCACTGATCAGCTCATCAAAGAGTTCACTCACAGAGAACCGCTCACCCTCTTTTTGCGCGCTCTCCAAACGGCTATAGGAGAGAATCTCGGCGATCAGGCCATCCAGGCGCT
Source organism: Oceanospirillum sp. (assembly GCA_048264105.1). Taxonomy (GTDB): domain Bacteria; phylum Pseudomonadota; class Gammaproteobacteria; order Pseudomonadales; family Halomonadaceae; genus Oceanospirillum. The sequence continues at coordinate 54,638 of JBLXDJ010000004.1, read as the reverse complement.
CACATTCCCGATTGATACGGGCCGCCAGCTTGCTCCCCTCGCCCAGTTGTTGCTCCGCCAGACCGGCACTGACCTGAAGCCGTGCCATGGGTGCGCGCAATTCATGGGAAACATCCTGCAGCAGGCGCTGCTGGTTTTGCAGGGTTCGCTCCACATAATCCGCCATCTGGTCAAACTCGCGGGTCAGATCGCCGATCTCATCCTTTCGCTGGCTGAGCTTTTCCGAGGCGCGGGTACTGAGATCACCGTGATGATAGATCTGCTTCACATGCTCGCTAAGCTGGCGGATCGGCCTGACCAGCACAACACTGAGAATCAGAGCCGACAGTGCGGCAACGCCCAGCACCAGCACCATCTGAATGGAGAACAGATAACCTGCGAAACGCTCTTTATGTTTCAGGGGCGGTGGAATCTCGGTTAACAAGCGATAATGACGGCCTGAGTCGGATTCCAGCTTAATGGCAAAAGCGTTCGGTGGTGGCTGCCGCCGGTGACCTGTAACCTGCGCCCCTAAGCGATTATGCTGCTTATCGACTTCGTACAACCAAACCGGAGGCCGGGGACGACGCTGACGATCAAAGGCTTCCGGATCACGCCTACGTTCATGGCTTTCATAGCGGTTTATCGGCAAAACCCAAAGGGGTGGCTCCGGTGGCGCATCCTCAAACAGATTCCAGAAGCGCTTGTCCCGGGTGTTCCCATTTTGAGTGCTTCTATCCTGAGTGCTTGCCTGTGCGCTTTCATGTTGCTCAATCAGTTCCAGCGCCTGGGGCTTAAACTGAGATTTAATCAGATGTCGCCAACGGTCTTCGTCATTACTGTTGGCGATCACCAGAAAAACACTGGCCATGCTCAGAGCGCTCACCAGCCAGATCGTGAAGAATATCTTCCAGAACAGTGTATTCAGCCGTCTCATCACCCTTATACCTGCGGATCGGTAAAGACAAAAATATACCCCTGACCGCGCACGGTTTTGATCAGCTCCGGGCTTTCCATGTCGCCCTCTGCAACAAAATGCGGCGCGAGCTTTTGGCGCACCCGACTGACATGGACATCGATCGCCCGGTCATACGCAGTCAGTTCACGATGCAGCACCCAACGGGTCAGCTGTTCTTTGCTTAAGACCTGTCCTGCATGCTGCATCAGATAGGCCAGAACATTGAACTCCGCACTGGTCAGCTCCAGAGGCTTATCTGCAACCAGAGCCTGTCGGGTTGAGGGATTCACACTGAGAGGGCCAATCACTACCGCTTCCTCCGGTAGCTGTCCTTCCACCGGAGTCTGAACAGAACTACGGCGCAGCACCGCACGAATACGCGCCAGCAGTTCACGGGGATTACAGGGCTTACCCAGATAATCATCTGCCCCCATCTCAAGCCCCAGAATCCGGTCGATTTCATCGCCGCGACCAGTCAGCATAATCACCGGCAGGGTATGCTGGGGACGGATCTGCTGCAGTAACTCAAGCCCTGTTGTACCGGGCATCATGATATCCAGCACCATCAGGCTGTAGCTCTTACTACCACTCTGATTCTGCAGCATCTCCAGCGCCTGCTGGGCGTTGTAGGCAGCATCAACCTGATAACCTTCCGCGGTCAGGTATTCCGTCAGCAAGCTGCACAGCTCAGCATCATCATCGACCAGTAACAGTTTTTCCGCTGCTTGGCCGCCGGATAACGGACGGGACACGGACTGATGAGACAAAGGCTGATGGGACATAACAACTCCTCCGGATTCTGAATGAGGTCATCATACGTTGATTCCGGCAGACACAGGATCTCTTCCAGCCGGTTTTACCTAACTTTACACCCACGCAGCACAACTTAGCGTGCGCCTTAGTCATACTGCAGACAACGAAATAACTCAGCCTCACGGAACAAGCTCCCAAGAGGCCACCTGTAAAGGATCTCAAAATGAAACTGACTCAAAAAGCACTGACAATCGCTGGTTCTTCGCTGGCCGCTCTGACATTAAGTGCTGCCGTTATGGCGCACTCCGGTTTCGATGACGACCGCCACCAGAAAGGCTACGGCCACCACAAGGGTGGTCACCATCAAGAGTTTGATGAACGCCATATGGAAAAACGTCTGGGTAAGATGCAGCGTTATCTGGAGCTGACCGATGCCCAAACCGAAGCGCTTAAGGCGCTGTTTGAGCAGCAACATGAACAACGTGCCCAACAGACACCTCAGCACAACCTGCACTCGGCACTGACTCAGCTACGTCCGGATGCCGAAGACTATGATGCCCAGGTTCAGCAACTGATCGAACAGCATCAGGCTCAGGTTGCCCGCCATATTCAGACCCGTGCCGCATTCCATAAAGCCTTCTACAATATTCTGGAACCGGCACAGTGGGAAAAACTGCAGGAGATGAAAGAGCGCCGTCACTCGAAATGGAGCAAACCGGACAACAAAGCGGATGCGTCCTGAGCGATAGCCCTCAGTTCGGTTGCCCTCAGTTCTGTGATAACACCTAGCCCGCGCTAATCACCCCATAAAAAAATCCCGTGCAGCAGAGCTTCACGGGATTTTTGCTTGTTCGTCGGTTTGTTGCTAAGCCAGTTCGTCGGCTTGTTTATCGTGACCGGCGATCCGCTAGGGCAACATCCTCAGCTTTTAGCAAAGGCCTGCAGTTCCTCGCCGGTCAGGCGATAGCCCACCCACTCGCTTTGAGGCTTGGCACCGAAAGACTCATAGAAGTCGATAGCCGGCTGATTCCAGTCCAGAACATTCCACTCAAAGCGACCGCAGTTTTCCGCAACCGCCTTCTGCGCCAGATGCTTCAGCATCGCTTTACCTGCGCCACAACCACGGAATTTCGGTGTGATGTAGAGATCTTCCAGGAAGATGCCGTACTGCCCCAGCCAGGTGGAGAAGTTATAGAAGAAGATCGCATAACCGGCCATCTCGCCTTCTACTTCACAGATCAGGCTAAAAGCCTTTGGCTCAGCACCAAACAACGCCTGTTCCAGCTGTTCGGGGTTGGTTTTCACCTCATCAGGGGCTTTTTCGTATACCGCCAGCTCAACAATCATGTCAAAAATAAGGGGTACATCCTCGCGAGTAGCAGGACGAATCTGAATAGCGGACATAACACACTCCTGAATCTGAATAAGGTGATGAATCCCGATGAATGGTACAACGGGTCACAACTATCTGAAAAATATCAAAATTTTATCAGCACGGATGCCATTTTTTACTTCGGAAACTGACCTGACAACATAGAGCAAAGCGGACACTAAATACAGACAGCCCAAGCCAAAAGACGCATGAGCAACATCTTAAGTCGCCTGAGCGGTGTTATCACGGCAGGAAAGTACGGAATAAAGGGATAAAAGGATCAAGAAATAGCGATAAAGCGAAAAAAGCCGGTGCTCATTCGCAGAGCCCCGGCAAGGTCATAGGACTGATTCATCAGCCAAAAAGGGACAGCCATGCAAGCCGTCAAAGTTCTTCGGTCTGTCAGATCTCAGCGAAACCGCTGAGAACGGGAAGACAACAGACCAAAGCAACATCAGTGCAGCGCTTTAGCCGGAGTGTTAAGCCGAAACCAGGGAGGATTCCGGCTTAGCACCTGCCCGGGTTAAAGCTCTGCGCCTGAGGTATCACGGGGCAGGAAGGCGTGTTTTTCCCACAGGTCATACTGCTTACGGAAACCATCAAGGTCCGTCCACACCTTCTTGAAGAACTCGTTTTTCGCACTCTGCTCTTCAACCACTTCGTTCCAGGCCTTGTTGTACGCGCTCAGGATCTCATCGCTCCAGTAGCGGATCTCAACACCGTTCTGCTTGGCATTGGCCAGAACAGAAAACTGCTTGGCTTCGCCTTCTGCCAGAGAGTCAGCCACAACCGCTTTACAGGCAGTTTCAACCAGTGCCTGCTGTTGCTCGTTCATGTTGTTCCAGATCTTCTTGTTGATCAGCAGCTCCTGCATGGAGGTCTGCTGGTGCCAGCCCGGGAAGTAGTTGTACTTAACGATCTTCTGGAAGCCCAGCATCTGGTCAACCTGAGGCAGGGAGAATTCCGCCGCATCAATGGCACCTTTCTCCAGAGCGCTGAAGATCTCAGCCGGTGGGATCTGAACCGTGCCAACCCCCATCTTGTCCATCACGTTGGCACCCAGACCGTAGAAACGCATGTTCAGGCCTTTCAGGTCTTCAACGGTGTTGATCGGCTTGGCGAACCAGCCGGAGGTTTCCGGGGGAATCATGCCGCAAGGGATCGCGTGCACGTTGTAGCCGGAAGTATCGTACATCTCCTGATGCAGCTTGCGGCCATTGCCGTAGTACATCCAGGCCATAAATTCGCTGGCTTCCGGACCAAAAGGCACCGAGGTAAAGAAAGCCGCTGCAGGCATCTTGCCCTGCCAGTTTGCCGAGGCGGCAAAACCGGAGTTGACCTTACCCGCCGATACCGCCCCTAAAATTTCAGAAGGCGCAATCAGCTTGCCCGGCTCATAAATCTTCATGCGCACGGCACCACCACTGGTGGTGTTGAGGATATCCGCCAGCTTAACAACCGGTGTGCCCACTGCCGGTAGCTTTGACGGGAAAGCGGTCGGGGTTTTCAGCAACAGGCGGTCACCCGCTTCTGCGGTTGTCACCGCCAGAGCAACCGGTGCCATAGCAGCGGTCAGCCCCAGGGTTTTAGCCCATGATTTGATTGAAACTGATTTCTTTGCAGGGTTTGGTCTTTCCAGACTCATGATCATTGCTCCAGCATTCGTAGGGTTTGCATATTTTTATAGGATTTTTATTGGTCGGGGGACGCTGAACAGGGGTAGTGTCTGCGCCGCCCGATCCGTTTCAGGCAGAGGGTGCTGCCTTAAGCTCTATCAAAAAAAATCTGTCCAAAAAGGGGTTAAAGATCGAAAATCTTGCCCGGGTTCATGATGCCTTTCGGGTCCAGTGCCAGCTTGAGGTTGCGCATCAGATCCACCGCTTCACCATGTTCTTCCAGCAGGTAGCCTTTCTTGCCGTAACCGATACCGTGCTCGCCGGTACAGGTGCCTTCCAGCTCCAGTGCTTTGGCCACAATCGCTTTAGACAGCGCCTTGCCTCTGGCCTGCTGCTCCGCATCGTTCTCATCCAGCAGAATCAGCACATGGAAGTTGCCGTCGCCCACATGACCGACAATCGGGCAGGTCAGACCGGAAGCAACCGCTTCCTGCTCAGCAAACAGCACCGCTTCAGCCAGTCGGGAAACCGGTACACACACGTCCGTAGTCAGCACGGAAGCACCGGGTTGCAGGGACAAACCAGCAAAATAAGCCTGATGGCGGGCTTTCCACAGGGCGTTACGGGCTTCGGTACTTTCTGCCCACTTAAAAGCGCTGCTGCCCATAGAAGCGGCAAGCTCTTCCACCAGCTCTACCTGCTCGGCTACCGATGCGGCGGTTCCGTGGAACTCAAAAAACAGGGTGGTTTTCGGCTCAAAGCCTTCTAGCTTGGAATAACCGATACAGGCCTGCATCTGCAGTTCGTTCAGCAGCTCGATACGGGCGATGGGAATGGCACACTGCATCACAGAGATCACGGTATCCACGGCACTTTGCAGATCATCAAACTGGCAGGTGGCCGCTTTGATGGTGTCGGGAATAGGATGCAGACGCAGCTGAATCTCGGTGATCACACCTAAGGTACCTTCCGAGCCTGTGTACAGGTGGGTCAGGTCATAACCGGCGGAGCTTTTACGGGCACGGCCACCGGTTTTAATAATGCGGCCATCAGGGGTTACCACAGTCAGACCGATAACATTTTCCCGCATGGTGCCGTAACGAACCGCATTGGTGCCGGAGGCGCGGGTCGATACCATGCCGCCGATACTGGCGTTGGCACCGGGATCGATCGGAAAAAAGATACCGTCATAACGCAGCGCCTGATTCAGTTCTTCACGGGTGACACCCGCCTGAACCCGGCAATCCAGATCTTCGGCATGGGTTTCAAGAATCTGATTCATCTCGGAAAGATCCAGAGAGATCCCCCCTTCCAGCGCCATCAGATGACCTTCAACAGAGCTGCCTGCACCATAAGGCACCACAGGCACAGCATGCTGATAGCAAAGTGCCAGCACCTGAGCCACCTCTTCACTGGAGTGCGCCATAACAACGGCATCCGGTGCCTGACAGCCGTAGCTGTCTTCACCCTGACCGTGCTGATCACGCACGGCCTGAGCGGTGATCACCCGATCACCCAGCAGAGTTGTCAGCTGGTCGATAACAGCGGCTCGGGTTGCGGCATCCGCATAATGACGGGAGGCCGATTGGCCGGATACAGACGGGTTGATCTCCTGAGAGGTCATGGGCAGCTCCTGGTTGCAGTGTTTCTGGCTTTTGTTATTGCTTAGCGTTCCGCTGGCTTTGCCTCGTGAATCATCAGCAACCGAATCCCAGCAACAGGCAGATCTCAGTATCAGGCAGCATTCATCGGGCTTAGCTCGTTTTAAAGGCTCAAAGAGCTCAATAGGATGACCTGATAATAGAACCAGACCCTGCGCTAAAAAAATTATTTATTGGAATCCAGTCATTCATAAAACGAATAATTAAATCATGACATTTGCCGGAAAAATCTATACTTTGAACCGCCAGGCTCTTTCCGGCGGAATAAATTGCGCTTTTATGGCGCTGAGATGCACCAAATCGGACTTTTTATAGCTGGCCTTCAGAAGAGCTGATATGGTTATCATTCGAAATAGAAATATAAAAACGATTCGAACTCACCCTTTATAAGATCACTGCATTCTGACCAAACCCCATGACAGACAGCCATAACCTCAGCCAGCGCCTGAGTCGGGTAAACCTGAATTTGCTGGTGGCATTTCATGCCCTCTATCAGCAAAAACACCTGACCCGCGCCGCAAACCGCGTCAGCCTCAGTCAGCCCGCGATGAGCCACGCTCTGAAAAAACTGCGCAGCCAGTTTGATGATGAGCTGTTTATTAAAACCTCAGAAGGGATGCAGCCTACGCCACTGGCGAACCGGCTGTTTCAGCGTATTGAAACCGGCTTACTGCAACTGGATGAAGCGATTGCCAGCAGTCACAGCTTCAATCCGGAAAAAGAGGTGCGGGAGTTTCGGATCGGGATCACCGATTTCATGATCAGCGAGCTGGTGCCCTATCTGGTTCGGGCTGTGAATGAACAGGCACCGGGCATCAGCTTTAATATTCTCTATACCAAGATCTCCAGCCCGGAAATCGCTTATAAGCTGCTGCAGGAACAGGAACTGGATCTGGCGATCACTCAGTTTGAGTACCTGCCCCAGAACAACGCAAGCTACGAACAGCTCTATGAAGATCAGCTGATGTGTGTGGCAGATGAAAGTGTTTATGGTGATAAAGAGAGCCTGACCCTTGAGGAGTTTTTGTCTCCGCCCCATGTGGCTCTTTCACATCGGGAAGATGAACCGATTCTGGTGAACCGCAAACTGATCTCTCTGGGTATGACCCGCAAGATTGTGGTCAAGACGCCCTATATTGCGACGCTGCCCGCTATTCTGAGCGGCACCAATATGGTCACCGTGATCACCGAATACGGTGCCCGCCTGATCTGCCCGGACTCTCCGCTCAAGGCTTATCAGCTGCCGATTGAGTTTGATCCGCTCTATGTTTGCCAGATCTGGGAAGGCCGCAAAGCTGATGATCCCGGTATTCACTGGTTGCGTAACGTAGTGCGCAACTGTCTTCAGGAAAAAGGGATCAGCCAATAATGTCGTCTCAGGAAAACTCCGGCAACGCCCAGTATCTCTATTACACCGACCAGCCGGACTGGCCGCAGCTGAACCAGCTGACCAGTATCAAAAAAGCGCTGGAGCAGCTGGTTAAAGGTATCGGCTTTGATACGGGCAGCCTGATCTACGCCCCTGTTGGCGAGCTGCCAAACCGCACGCCGGGGCCGGTGTATCCTCTGGTGACGGTGGGCAATGACAACCAGCACTGGCTGAAACAATGGCGGGAACATACCGAGCATAGCGATGACAATCCGCTGAGCCATCGTCTGTCTCCCACCTGGAAACACACCCTGCAGCACACCCTGCCGCAGCGGTTTGATCTGGCACATCCTGAGAACTGGGGATCATCAGAGAGCAAACATCTGACCATGGCCGATCAGCGCTGGCTGAGCGCACTTTACGATTACGGCTTTCAGGAGCTGTGCGTAACACCGGTTCATCTGCCAGGACGTGAGTATGTGGCCCTGTCCTGCCTGTCTCACCGCAGCAACCCGAAACCGGCACCCTTTTCGGAACAGACTCAGGCGAACCTGCTGTACAGCACGCACCGGCTGGCTCATATCTGTCTGCAACCGGAGTTTGCTCAGCTAAGGAAAAACGAAGACAGTCCGCCGCTGCTTTCCAAACGGGAGCAGGAGTGCCTCTACTGGGCGGCCAAGGGAAAGTCGGCAGTAGAAACGGCCTCCATACTGGCGCTGCAGCCGGAAACCGTTCGTACCTACCTGAAAGCGCTGCTGAAAAAACTGCAGGCGGATAATAAACCTCAGGCGATCGCTATCGCCTACGAAACCGGCTTATTGGGTAATCGGGGAATATAGTTCTGCAGATATTCTCTGAGATCTTCCGGCGTCAGCGGCCGGGAGTAGAGATAACCCTGGAAACGATCGCAACCAAAGCGGGCCAGCATATCCGCCTGCTCCTGAGTCTCAACCCCTTCCGCCAGTACCGCCATCTCGTAGTTTTTACCAATGGCGATAATGTTCTGAATCATCTTACGGGCCGCAATATCATTCAGAATGTTGTCGACAAAACTCTTATCGATCTTCAGCTCATCCACCGGCAGAGTACGCAGCATACTGAGGGATGAGTAGCCGGTGCCGAAGTCATCCATGGAGATCTGTATGCCCATATCATGAATCTGCTGAAGCAGAGGCAGAATATAATCCAGATCTTCAATAAAGAGATTCTCAGTGATCTCCAGAGAGATAAAGACCTGACTCAGACCCGATGACTCAATCGCATCCAGCAGCAGCGACATAAAATTAGCCTGCATAAACTGACGCACAGACACATTGATCGATACATGAAACTCCAGCCCGGTTTCCTGCTGAATCTGCTTCATCTCGATCAGTGAGCGACGCAGAACAAAATCACCCAAACGCGGCATCAGGCCGGAAGCCTCTGCGATGGTGATAAACTGATCCGGCGGAATAAAGCCCAGCTGATCATTCTGCCAACGCACCAGAGCCTCAACACCATAGAGTTTACCGGCGCTGTCGATCTGCGGTTGGTAAACCATAAAGAGCTCATTGTTATCCAGCCCTTTACGCAGTTCCTGCTCCACAACCAACTTATGCAGATAGCCTTTCTGCATCTCATCGGCAAAGATACGCACACTGTTTTTGTGCTTCTTCGCCTCATACATCGCAATATCCGATGCCCGTAACAGGCTGTCCAGGTCTCTGCCGTGTAAAGGGTACTTGGCGATACCGATACTGGCACCCAGCGTAAAGTTAATGCCTCCCACCTGATACGGACGGGAGAGCGCATTGATAATAGCCTTGGCGATGGTCAGCAGCGCCTTGTCATCGGTCTCGTGAACAAAGATCAGAAACTCATCACCGCCCTGACGAATCAGCGTCGCCTGATCCGGTGTTTTAGCCCTCAGACGATTCGCCAGCTCCTTCAGAACCTCATCACCAAACTCATGGCCAAAACTGTCGTTCACACTTTTAAAGTGATCCATATCGACAAACAGCACACTGAACTCCGGCGAGTTCTCATTCTGTAACCACTCATCCCGATGCATCTGCAGATAACTGCGGTTGCGCAGCTGAGTCAGCGGATCATGACTGGCCTGATGAATCAGAGACTGACGCCGCTCTTCTTCTGCAGCATCGATCAGTCTGAACAGGCGATAGATCACCAGCTGGCCAAAAATAAAGAAAACAAGGTAGTAGAGAAAGCTTTCAAAAAAGTCTTCGTAGACCTTAGTCAGCTTCACTTCCGATACGGTCCAGAGCTGGTATTTATTATCAAAACGGGCGACACCGATACTCTTCCAGCCCGCTGTCCGGATCTGGAAAGAGACCGTGCCTTCGGTTTCTTTCAGCGCCGCCAGTGTCATACCGGACTGCCTCAGCATGCTTTCAATCGCCCGCTTTATCGGCTCCTGTTTGACCGGCTGGGTGTACACCAGCGCCATATCCTCACCATCTGAGGAGTGGTACTGAGGATAGTAATCATGGGCACGGATCAGAGACACACGGTTGTAGGAGCCCATGTGGATCTGATTACTGAAAAAACGGGAAGCACCTTTAATCCGAAGACCCGCCGTCATCACCGCCAGTACATTGCCCTGCTCATCACGAATCGCTTTACGGATCGGTATCAGCCACTCATTCAGCGCGTCCATAAAATAGGTACGCCCCAGCACCATAGAGTCCGATGCCAACGCCTGCTTAAAAGAGTCGCGGCTGGCTTCCTGTTCCATCAGATTTGGCAGGCGTTCCGGGTCAAGGTTAGAACTGATAAAGGTGAGTCGGCCATCCGGTGTTGCCAGCCCGAAGCCAACAATGGCGGGGTTAAGCTCCAGCAACTGATCCAGCAGCGGCATCTTTTTAACGGTATGAAGAAACTCAGGATCTTTGGTTAACTCTGAACCGAGAACATCCAGAATGATCTCCTGATTCACAAACAGCGAGTGACTGGCATTGCTGACCAGCTCAACCAGATTTTCCTGTTCGGTTTGATAGGCTTGCCGGATATCGAGCCAGCGGTAATAAGAGGTCGCCAGTAAAAACAGCAGACTACCGGCAAACAACAGAATGAATAGCGTCCAGATATTTTTGCGAAGTAGCGCCATAATTGATCCATAAGCGGCGAATGCAGTGAACCGTTAAGGGGTCGTTCACTGCCGGAATCAGTAAATACTAAACTTACCGGAGCTCGGAGGTTCCGTCCAGCAGATGGATCAAGGTTAGCTCAGATTAAATAAAACTGTAACCATCAAGGGGTTACCGTTTCCATTAAGGCGATGAATGGCCGTGTTTTCACGACCATTCAGTCATCCGGTATAACAGGAAAAAGCCCCCCTGTTATATCGGCTTCAACAGCGTCAGCTGATCTTACGGATATGCTCCGGGCCGATCTGGTCAATCGAAGAGCACCCCGCCAGAATCATGCAGCGTTCAAACTCGGTTTTCAGCAGGTTAAGAGCTTTAGTCACGCCCGCTTCACCACCGGCGGATAAACCCCGTACATACGCACGACCGAGACTGCAGGCGTTCGCCCCCAGCGCCAGCGCTTTAAACACATCGGTTCCGCGCCGGATACCGCCATCAACAATAATCTCCATCTCCGGGCCAACAGCCGCTCTGACCTCTTCCACCAACTCAATGGGTGCCGGAGTACCGTCAAGCTGACGGCCTCCATGGTTTGACAGAATCACAGCGCTGGCCCCGATCTCTTTGGCTTTAACCGCATCTGCCGCCGACATAATGCCTTTTATCGCAAAGGGGCCACCCCACTCTTCGAGCATTTTCCGGGCATCATCCCAGGTCAGATCCTTTTTAAACAGCTTACTCATCGCCTCAACAAAGGCTTTGGAGTCCGCCATGGAGACCTTGGGCAGATGGGGGAAGTTGCCCATATTCGCCCCGTCACTCAGCATGTACTGAAACAGCCATTTGGGCCGCATCATGTACTGAATCGTCGATTTCACCGTCAGGGTCGGTGGAATACTTAAGCCGCTGCGGGCGTCACGTTCACGGTTGCCGCCCACAATGGTATCGATGGTCAGCACCATGGCTTTAAAGCCTGCCGCCTTGGCACGACGATTCAGATCAGACGCCAGCTGATCATCATCCAGTACGTACACCTGAAAGAACTTGTCTCCCGGTGCTGAGGCAGAGATCTGCTCCAGAGAGCGGTTGGAAAAGGTTGATGCGGTGTAGGGAACACCAAATTGACTGGCGGCACGGGCACCGGCCAGCTCGGCATCTTTCGGGCACATCATGCCGGAAAAGCCTGTGGCCGAGATATAAAAAGGCTGTGCCGTTGCCACACCCATAATTCGGGTACGGGTGTCGATATGACTCACATCCTGCAGCGCCCTGGGCACAATCTGATAACGCTGAAAGCCATCGGTATTGCGGACTAAGGTCACCTCATCATCCGCACCGCCTTCCACATAATCATAAACCGGAGTCGGCACTTTTTTTGCCGCCAAACGGGCCAGGTCGTCAATATTGATACAGGACTGTAAGTTACGCATAAGAGTCTGAGTGCCTTATCAAACAAAAAATAGGATAGGCAAAATCATACGGCTAAGACCGCAATCAGCAGATACCCCACTTTGGGTGATCCGCATAAAAGCAGTCTTTTAACAGAGCTTACAGCGAAAGAAGTGGTCACTTACACGCCCCGTCCTATTTCCTACAGACAGCACCTACAGACAACAGCAACAGCGACAGAATCAGTGCCAGATCAGGCGAATCGGGTCATCAGGATTAAAACGATCCGCGATCTGAGCCTGCAATAACTCAGCGGAGGCCAGTGCATCGGTCAGGGCATGATGGGGCGCGTAAAAAGGCAGGTTATAACGGGTGCGGCTATCCGCTAAACGGATCGAGACCGGTTTCTTACCCAGCAAACGGGCAAACCAGCCCAGAGGATGGTGCCGGTGCAGACGGGCTTCCAGCTCCATGGTATCGACAACAGGAAAAACCACCCCCTCACCCAAACGCGCTTTCAGTGCGGCGCTGAGGAAGGGCTGCTCGATACCCCGGTGATGCACCACAGGAATACGCCCTTTCAGGGCTTCCAGCAACCGGGGCAGTACCCGGCTGAGATCCGGTGCATCATCAATATCGGAATGGGTAATACCATGAATCACCACAGACTCTGCATTCAGCGGCTTGCCCGGATCCAGAATCCAGTGCTGTGACTGACTGCAGTAGATACGCCGCAGGGTAAAGGGCACCAGACCGATACTGACAATGCCGTTTTTCTGCGGGTTAAGCCCTGTGGTTTCAAAATCCATCGCCACGAATGAGACCTGATCCAGCGGTGTATCAGGGTCAACACATCCTGCCTCGTAGAAATTTTTCAGCAGCGGATGCTCAGCCTGCTCCGCCAGCAGTCGAAACCGCTCCGGCCATTCAGGCTGAGGCTGATGTTTTTTTCCCCGCTCCGGGATCAGGTGCAGCATGGTTTAGTTCGCCCGATTAGGTTGATAACGGAATTTCAGGAACTTCTGAGCATCACTCAGAATCTGGAACGCTTCTTTCAGATTTCGGCGCTCAAAGTGCGACATATTCTCCGGCTCAATATTGTTGTCCGGCTCCTGTTCACCTTCAAGATCCAGCGCCTGATGGCGGATACGCACCATGGAGATAAATTCCATCGCATCCCTGAGATCCGGCCCCCGATCCGGTGGCAGAATCTCAGCTTCGATCACATCATCCAGACGATCAAAAGAGTTCTGCGCCCTAGAGCCAACCGCCAGAGCATGTACCCGAATCAGATCCGCCAGCGGTGCCGTACCCCGACGCTTGAGGTTGATGGAGTTTTTATGCTGACCATCCTGTTCCATCACAAAGGTCTTGAAGAAGCCCAAAGGTGGCGTGCGGTTCAATGCGTTACGGGCCATCGACGCGAGGAAGCGCTGACTACGCCGCGCCCGACGACTGATCAGCCCCTGTAGCTGGTCCGCCCATTCGGTACGCCCCCAGACACCATCCAGATCGAAAAAGATATTACTGTTCAGCAGGGATTCCGGTGTCGGGTTGTCGATCCACTCAATGAAATATTGTTCCCACACCTGCTTAGGCTGACGCCATTTGGTATTGGTCGCCATCACATCGCCGGTGCAGTAGCTGTATCCGCAGGCGGCCAGACCATCACAGACAAAGGTTGCCAGCTTTTTGAAATATTCATCATGCAGCTTGGGATCAAAACTGTCGTCCAGCACCATGGCATTATCCTGATCGGTCACAATCAGCTGCTCATCACGGGCCATAGAACCCAGCGCCATAAAGCAATAAGGCACCGGCGGCGGGCCAAACTTCTCCTCACCCAGCTCCAGCAGGCGTTGCTTGAAACTACGCCCGATGACGGCCATCGCCGAACCCACCATGCGGGAGTTGGCATCTTCATTCACCATGCGTACAAAGCTTGCCTGAACATCCGTCTGCAGTGCAGCCAGCTCCTCAACGGTTTGCTGACGGAAGATACTGCTGACCACAAACAGACTGTTGCGGGACTCATAGCGCACCAGATCAGACAGGGCGATCACCCCCAGCGGGCGTCCCTTTTTCAGCACCGGCAGATGGTGAACATTGGTTCTCAGCATGGTGAGCATCGCCTCAAAGACGTACTCATCGCTGTTAATCATCACCAGACCCTGAGACATAATCTCCTCGACCGGCGTATCGAAAGGCAACCCCTGAGAAACCACCCGGGTACGCAGATCCCGGTCGGTAATAATGCCACACACCCTATGCTCGCTGCCGTCACTGGCGGATACCAGTGCCTGATGAAAATCATAAGCCTCTTCATCATCGTAGGGCTCGCAGGCCTCAGCCTGCAGAATCAGCAATGAAGAAACCCCTTCATCGGTCATCAGTTGCGCCGCCTGCTGAACCGTGGCGGCAGAGGAGATCAGCACAGGCTCACGGCCGATCAGGGTTGTAATCCGGGAGGTGAGCAGTTCATTCGAATCTTCCCGACGGGAAACCGCCTGACGTAAGCGGGACTGATCCCCCACCTCGAAAAAGTCAGCAAACTCTTCATACTCATCAAACATCGGCCGGAAGACCCCTTCCGGCATAAAGTAGATCAGACTGTCTTCGATCGCTTTAACGGGGAAACGCACTTTTTGCTTCATCAGCAGGCTTTGATAAGCAAACAACCCGCCCTCGCTCAGGCGGTTATAGAGCTCGCCATTGCGTCGATAGATCTCAACAGCACCACTGCGGACAAAGCAGAGATCCGATACGGTATCGCCCACCTCAAGAATCTGGCTTCCGGCTTTGTAATAGGCAATTTCAACCTGCTGACTTAACTCGGCCAGAGCCTCATCCGGCAACATTTTAAAAGGTACGAACCGGCGTAAAAACTCATACACCTCAACCTGTTCAACTTCCATTTTCTACCTCCCGTTGCCCGGACTGATCGCAGCCGCAGGTCTGAAAATTCACTTATCGCCTGTCAGACAGGCCTTGCCATAACCGAAAAAGGGCAGGAACGCTTCGCGCCCTACCCTTTCTCAAAGAGAGATAAGCTGTATTACAGATTAAACACTCTTAGGTTCTGTGGACAGTCCTTTAAGAACCGACACACAGGCAACCAACAGAACGATGGTAAACGGAAGACCCGTTGAAACCGCCATCGCCTGCAAGGCTGTCAGACCGCCACCCAGAATCAGGGCGATCGCTACCAGACCTTCAAAGGTACACCAGAAAACACGCTGTGGTTTAGGTGAGTCCACTTTACCACCGGCAGAGATGGCATCAATTACCAGCGAGCCGGAGTCTGAAGAGGTCACGAAGAACACAATCACCAGCACAATCGCGATCAGAGAAGTAATCTCAGACAGCGGCAGCACATCCAGCATCAGGAAGAGTTTAATCGGCAGATCTGCCTGACTGACCGCCTGATAACCATCATTCACCAGCTGGCTGATCGCAGTACCACCAAAAGCGGTCATCCAAAGTACACACGCCAGAGACGGAATCAGCAGTACAGAGATCATAAACTCACGTACGGTACGGCCACGGGAAACACGGGCGATAAACATACCTACGAAAGGTGACCAGGAGATCCACCATGCCCAGTAGAATGCAGTCCAGCCGGAAGCGAAGTTCGCATCTTCACGACCTACCGGGTTTGCCAGCGCAGGCAGATGCTGCAGGTAAGACGCCAGATTGCTGAAGAAACCGGTCAGAATCGCCAGCGTCGGGCCAACAAAAATCACAAACAGCAGTAGCAGAGCAGCCAGTACCATGTTGATTTCAGACAGGCGCTTAACACCGGCATCCAGACCCGCCAGAACCGAGATCATCGCCAGACCGGTAATGCCCATCACCAGCAGCACGTTAGTCGTTGAGCCCATCGGCACATCAAACAGGTAGTTCAGACCCGCACCCGCCTGTGACGCGCCCAGACCCAGAGAGGTTGCCAGACCGAACAGCGTGGCGAATACCGCCAGAATATCAATGATATGACCCGGCCAGCCCCAAACGCGCTCACCCAGCAGAGGGTAGAACACAGAGCGCATGGTCAGTGGCAGACCTTTATTGAAGGAGAACAGCGCCAGACCCAGAGCCAGAACCGCGTAGATCGCCCACGGGTGCAGACCCCAGTGGTAGATGGTCGCCGCCATACCCAGAGAGGCAGCCGCTTCAGCATCACCTGCTGCGCCACCCAAAGGAGCCCAGTCAGTACGCACACCATTTTCCATGGTGGTGCCGCCCATCGACGATGCAAAGTGAGACATAGGCTCAGATACACCGTAGAACATCAGGCCAATACCCATACCTGCAGCAAACAGCATGGAGAACCAGCCGGTGTAGGTGTAATCCGGCGTCGCTTCTGTGCCGCCCAGACGAACCTTACCCATAGGAGAGAAGATCAGGAACAGGCAGACCAGAACAAAAATGTTTCCGGCACTTAGGAAAAACCAGTCCAGATTCGTGGTCAGCCAGCTACGGATCGAGCCGAAAATTGGCGCAACCTGAGACTGAAACATCAGGGTCAGCAGCACAAAAGCCACAATGCTGAGACCGGAGATCATAAAGACCCGGTTATGAATATCGAGACCGAAAGGCCCGATCTGCAGTGCGACATTATCCTGACCGATCTGATAATCCGTATTAATCGGATTAACCTCGCCATCAGGAGTCATAATATCGTTTTTATCACTCATGAATTTAGCCTTATCAATGGAAGTATGTGGGCTCTTCTCTGAACTGTGACGGCTACTTAAAGGCTCTGACTACCGCAAAAGAAAACAGCTATAACGCAGTGAACGATGGGGATAGCAAAGTCATTAAGATAGAAGACACGTACAGAGGAAGAAGATAGGAATTTACTTACATACCTAATCATTATAGCACAAAGGTATAGACTTTTGGATGGTAGCGACCCAAAACGCCTGTCTGACCAGTCACTTAAGTCGTACCTTTACCGATTCAGGCGGTTCCGGCGCGAACCTTGTACCAGAGCTTTTCCAACAGCGACATCGCGTCTTCTGCCTGCTGTAGCGCCAGTTTAAACATGGGAGGTGACAGTTGTGAGAAAGCGGGCAACTGATGAATTTTTGTTGGTTCAATCCCGCAATAACGATGCAGACTGGCCGCATCAAACCAGGGATTACCAATACCGGCATACTCCCAGTCGATCAGAACCAGGTTGCCGTCCTGCCAACAGCAGTTACCGGGGTGCAGATCATGATGGGTATAACATCGGCCCACATCCGGCAGATTACCGAAAATCTGCACCAGGCGGTTCAGCCGCTCCAGCCAGACGACCGGCTCAGACTCACGATTAAGGCAGTCCTGATAACGCTGAAACAGATCCGGATAATCGATAGATGCGATACGCATCGTTTCGTCATCGTCCGGCAGGGGCAACTGCTGCAGTTCAGATATAGCCTTGAGCAGCTGACTGGCGATCTCACCGGAAACCGCCTCCGGCCCCAGACTTAAACCATGATGACGCATCACACACCAGCCTGAATCCGGCTCGTTGCAGACAACCTGCATCGCCCAGGGCTGCCCAGCAATCTGCTGCAGCACCTGTGCCTCCCGATGGCGGGAGACACCAAATGCCAGCTGATCATGGGCATTAATGCGCAGAATCAGAACCTGACTGCAGTGACGCGCCTTCCGGGTACGGTAACCGCCTTTATAAAGCCAGTTACTGGTTCCGGCCTGACTCATCGGCATCCAGTGCACTTCTGAGTTCAGCTGTTGATTAACCTGTTCAAAGATCGAGTTGCGCATGGCGGGTCCAACAAGTTTTCGATATGATTCACAGCCTTGATTTCCGGCCCGTGGCTGCGGCATTTAACCCTGAAAAAGGTACGGTATCTCTTTAGAGAATAGCCCCTTACGTCATCTCACGGGGACTATATAACCCAAGGCCCTATAACCCGCTGCTCTGATTAACGGGTTCGATACGCCGGAAAATGCTCAGCAGTCTAACGTGAACAATAAATATTCCCACCGTGGAATTATTGTTTTCTGTAACGGCTTCGCCGTCGTCATTAAGACGGTACCGAAATAAATTATTGGCGTACAGAGCACGGCTCTGATGTTATCCGTTAAGGAAGAACCCCTATGACCCTCTCAAGCTTCGGGATGTTTCAGACGATGAAAAAGAAAAGTCTAATGCGTAAACTGCTGCTCACTGCTGCTGTTCTGCTGCCCATCAGCACGACTCAGGCGGCAACCGAAAAACAGGCTGCAACAGAGAAGCCTGAGTTAACGGTTTACACCTACGACTCCTTTGTTTCTGAGTGGGGCCCCGGCCCGCAATTGAAAATCGCTTTTGAAGCCCGATGTGGTTGCAACCTTAACTTTATCGCCGTGGAAGATGGCGTCAGTATTCTGAACCGCGCCCGGATCGAAGGTAAAAAGACCAAAGCCGATGTACTGCTGGGTCTGGATAATGTGCTGATCGAAACCACCCGTCAGCAGGGTCTGGTACAGGAACACAGCACAGACCTGTCCGGTTTGTCACTGGCGCTTAACTGGCAGGACAGCCACTTTGTCCCGTTTGATTACGGCTACTTTGCCTTTATCTACGACAGCAGCAAGATCGCTCAGCCAGCCCGCTCACTGGAAGAGCTGATCAACTCTGATGCACAGGTGATCTATCAGGACCCGCGTACCAGTACACCGGGACAGGGTCTGATGACCTGGATGAAAGCGGTCTACGGCGATGACACGCCAGCTAAATGGAAGAAACTGGCAGGTCATACGGTTACCGTTACCAAAGGCTGGTGGGAAGCCTACAGCATGTTCCTGGAAGGCGGCAGTGACTACGTACTGAGCTACACCACCTCTCCGGCTTATCACCTGATCGCCGAGGGCAAAAGCCAATACAAGGCAGCCCTGTTTGAAGAGGGTCACGTTGCCCAGACAGAAGTTGCGGCCATCAGCCGCTACAGCGATCAGCCGGAACTGGCCAATCAGTTCCTGAGCTTTCTGATCTCGCCGGAAGCACAGAAGATCATCCCGGTGACCAACTGGATGCTGCCGGTTATTGATGGCGCTGAACTGCCTGCAGAGTTCAACCAGCTGATTCAGCCGAAAACCATCGGCTTCACTCCGGAAGAACTGGCTGAGAAGCGCAGCAGCTGGCTGCGGGAATGGCGACAGGCTGCCAGCCTATAGGCAGCGGGAACCCTAACTGAATGACTCTTGTATCTGACAGCCGGTGGCTAAAACCGGCTGTTTTTGCTGCTTACAGCCTGATTTTGCTGATTACCGCTCTGGCCTTCTATGGCCTGATCGGCTTTGATGGTGCCCGCCTTCAGGCTGAGTTACTGACAGATGCCTATATTCTGCAAATTCTCAGCTTCTCGCTGGAACAGGCGGGACTCAGCGCCCTGCTCTCGGTGGCACTGGCGCTGCCTATCGCCCGCGCCCTGCATTTTATGCCGCAGCTGGCGGCCAAAAGAGCCTTCCTGAGCCTGTGTCTGCTGAGCTTTGTGATGCCGACACTGGTGCTGGTGACCGGACTGGTCTCCTTATTGGGACGCTCAGGCCTTATCACACCGATTCTGCCGGATGGCTGGAACCTCTATGGGCTGAACGGCATTCTGATCGCCCACGTTTACCTCAACACGCCCCTGGCGGTTCGGGTGATCAGCCAGCAGATGAGTCATATCCCGGATACCAGCTGGCGACTGGCTCAGCAACTCAGGTTCAGTCGCTGGCAGCAGTTCACCCATGTTGAATGGCCTGCCATCAAACCCAGCCTGCTGATGCTGCTGGGCTTTATTTTTGTACTCTGCTTTAACAGCTTTGCGGTGGTACTGGCACTGGGCGGCGGCCCCGGCTCGACCACCTTAGAGGTCGCTATCTATCAGGCACTGAAATACGATTTCAACCTGAGCGAAGCGCTGACACTGGCCTGGCTGCAGTTCACGCTGGCGGGGCTTATCTTCGCCCTGATCGCCCGTATGGGAAAACTGAACTGGCTCAGCGCCGACACCGGTCGCCAGCGCTGGCAGCCGTCTCTGGGCAAGCAGAGTCAGCGCCTGCACGGCACACTTTACTATCTGAGCTGGTGCGCTCTGTTGCTGCCGCTACTCGCGTTACTGCCAACCGTAAGTGAAGCCAGCCTCAGTAAAATCGACCTGCCGGGGCTGATGCAATCCGCCGGTTTTTCACTGCTGCTCGGCTTTGCAGCCGCGATACTGGCGATGCTGCTGGCCTGGTTGCTGCTGATACCGATCCGACGCGCCAGCCTGAACCGGCACGAGAACCAGCGCATTCTGTTTCAGTGGCTGGCAACCCATACTCTGGTCGCCCCGGCAATGGTGCTCTCCACCGGGCTCTATATTCTGCTGCTACCCAGAATCGACCTGGATCGCTGGGGCATTTTCTGGCTTATACTGATCAATAGCGTACTGCTGCTGCCTTTTGTCATCGCGCAGCTGAAACCCCGATTACTGCAGTTTGATCAGCAATATGGCCGTTTAAGTGCCAACCTGAGGTTAAGCCCCTCTGAACAGTTCAAAGTGGTATGGCCGTTTATCCGTCCGGTTACCAAAGGCAGCTTTGCACTGGCACTTCTTCTGGCACTGGGCGATGTCGCCGTGTTCTCCATCTTTGGCGACAACTCATACACCACATTACCCTGGCTGATTTATGGTTATGCCGGCAGTTACCGTATGGCGGAGGCCGCTATGGCTTCGCTGCTTCTGCTGGTGATCTGTGCCCTTCTGGTCTTTATGTTTGAGCGCCACCTGAAGACACAGACCAACCCTTCCGCCTCTGGCAAGATGATCAGGAACACACGCAATGACTGAGACACTCAAACTCAGCGGAACGGATACCGCCACAATGAATACCACAGCCTCAAAGCATCAGGGGCTGGTGATCGAACAGCTGGAAGTGGTGCTGGATGGCTACCGTCTGACGTACGACCTGCAACTGGCCGCCGGGGAATGCCTGGCAATTCAGGGGCGCAGCGGTGTCGGAAAAAGCACCCTGCTGCATACTCTGGCCGGTTTTGAAGTAGCAAAAAGCGGACAGGCGCTCTGGAACGGTGAAGATCTGCTCAAACTGCCCGCCCATCAGCGGCCGGTCAGTATGCTGTTTCAGGAACACAATCTGTTTGAACATCTGAGCGTGATGACAAACCTGAAACTGGGTTTTGATCAGCCGCCATCTCTGCAGCAGATCCGGGAAGCGGCCAAAGCTCTGGATGTAGCGGATCAGTTGGATAAATACCCGACAGAACTGTCAGGGGGACAGCGCCAGCGTATCGGCCTGATCCGTACCCTGCTTCGGCCGGAGCCTCTGGTTCTGCTGGATGAACCCTTTGCGGAACTGGATCAGCACACCCGACAGAAAGCCGCAGTCTGGACCGCTGTAACCGCAAGACGAGCAGGAAAAACACTGATTCTGGTAACCCATCAGGATGAGGATGCGGAACGCATTGCCGACCGGACGCTGGTGCTCACCTATAACGAGCAGAACAAAGCCTGATCAGAAGGCTTACAGGCTTTAGCTCACAAACACGTTGCCTGAATCTCAGGGGCCGGTTCACTGAACAGGTAGCCCTGAGAGAAACGGATGCCCAGAGACTCCACAACCTGCTGTACCGCCTCAGAATGGACAAACTCGGCCACCACCGGAATACCGGCATTACGGGCAAAGAACACGATGGCGCGGGTAATCTCGTAACTGGTCTTATCGGTGTCGATCGACTTAATGTACTTCGCATCGATCTTGATCACATCCACATCCAGTTCAAGAATACGCTCGAAGTTTGAGTACTCTGTGCCAAAATCATCAATGGCCAGACGGAAGCCCTTCGCCTTCAAAGCTGCCAGCTGTTTGATATGGTTTTTCTTACCATTAGCACTGACACCTTCCAGAATCTCTAATGTGATGCGCTCCGGTGCAATACTGTACTGAGCACACTTCTGCTCCAGATAACCTTCCAGATAGTGATGGCTCAGGTCATCTTCCGTAATATTGATCGAAAACTCACAGCTGTTGGAGGCCATCACCCGACAGCTCTTATCAATCACCGTACGGGTAATCACCGGCAGCAGACCGGAAAGTTTTGCCGGTTTCAGAAACTGATAAGGGCCGTAAACCTTGTCATCAATATGCATACGGATCAGACATTCGTAATAGCGTATCTGACCGGTTTCATTATCCCGAATACCCTGAAAATAGGGCACCAGACAATCTTCATTCAGGGCACGATGCAGCAGTGCGTTCCACTGCATATATTCAAGTCGCTGATGCTGTTCCAGCTCATCCTTCTGATCCGCATACAGGTAGAAGCGTCCACGGCCTCCCTGCTTGGCTTTTTTAAGCGCCATCAGCGCCTTACGGATCAGATCATCATGGCCAACGGCACCGCCGTAGGAGAAGCTGATATTAAAGCTCAGACCATCCACCTGAATCTGCTGAAGGAAAAAGCTCTCCCGGATCTTGTTAAACACCGCTTTGAGGAAGGTATCTTTTTCATAGTGCACCGCAAACTCATCCGCATTCAGCCGATAGATACGGGCACCATCCAGCACGGATTTTAATCGTTCGGTAATTGCTGCCAGCAGCCGGTCCGCAAAATCCAGACCGTAAGCAGAGTTGATCAGACTGAAGTTATTCACATTCAGCACCAGAAGGGCGCTGTCACCTTTACAGTGCTGCAGCGCTTCCTGTAACTGGCTCTTGTTGGGCAAACCGGTCAGGGTATCTGTGGTCAGGGCGGCCACATGACGATCACGCTCTTTGCGGATATGACTCAGGTCGGTGAAAATACCGATATAGTTTTGTACTTTTCCGGCCTCATCCCGCAGCGCACTGACACTCAGCCACTGCGGCCACAAAGAACCATCTTTGCGGCGGTTAACCACTTCTCCGGCCCAACGGTCATGCTCTGACAACGCCTGCCAGAGTTCGTCATGAACCAGCGGATTCTCTTCATCCGATGACAAAATTCCGGGATCAAGGCCAATCACCTCATCATAGCTGTAACCTGTCATCGCTTCGAAGAAGGGATTGACCTCAAGGATGCGGTTTTCAGCATCGGTAATCACCACACCTTCTGAAGCGTTTTCGATAGCGCGCCCCAGCAGCTGCAGCCGGTTATTCTGTTGCGCCAGATGTTCTTCCTGCTGCTGCCGGGCCAGTACCAGACCCGCCATATCGGCTCCCACCTGCAGGATGCGCTGATGAAAAAGAGAGGGTAAACGGTGTTCAAATGAGGAAAGAGCAAAGCTGCCGATCGGTTGACCTTCTGCATTTCTGACCGGCACTGACCAGCAGGCGCAGAGATTAAAGTCGTAGGCCAGCTGCCGCAGATCGCGCCAGCGGTCATCGGTCAGGGTATCACGGACATAAACAGGTTCATTGCGCAGTACCGCATTACCGCAGGAACCGCCGCCGGGACCGGGCCTCAGGCATGAAAGGGCATTGTGTCCCTCTTCGGGCACACTGGGGGCAGATAAAACATTGAGAGTATCGGCGTCTGCATCATAGACCATCAGAGACGCAACAGAATTGGGCAACAGCTGCTCGGCCAGCAGGCAGAGATGGTTCAACACATTGTCAGCATCCTGACCGGTCATCACATCGTTAAAAACCGACTGCTGAAATGCAAGAATCTGATCCTGCTCTTTAACAGTGACAGAGACCCGCTCTGATGCTTCACCGGAGCAGGCTTCATTCACCTGGGCATCCTTAAACACACTGCCTTCCATCATCAACACCCTTAACCACTGCCATCTTAATATGAATCGTAACCGACAAACGCTGCAGCTGCTCTGGTTATGCCTGTCCCTGAAAGCAACAATTTTAACCCTGGCCAGAAAGAGACAATACAGGCCAAAAGTTATGGTTTCGGGAAGCTCTGCTCAGCAGAGAGATCACCTATCTCACAACACCGGTCTTGCCCATGGCTTTATTTATCTGATTCTACGGCACGTTTTACTTATAACGTACTCATAACACCTTTGCTTACAGCACTTTTTGTCGGGCCAGCCTTTTTTGTTCTAAGCTCTTTTGGCTGAATACTACAGAAATATCATCTACCTCTGATCGCTTCCAGCAGTTTTATGTAAAACTTATATGCCATTTGCATTTTCATTGTTACAAAAGAAAATCCGGCAGGACGCTGAGTAACACTTGCCTTATATGACCAAGTGGTTACAGTTCCATGTCACCCTACATTTTGCAGGCTTTTTCATCCTTCTTTGAAAATCAACAGGTTAAAGCCTCAAGCAAAGATAACAGCAGGCACAGTCGCTCATTTCTACCGCAAGGACAGCACGCAACATGCTACAAAAAATGCTTCTGCCAACCATATTTCTGGTACTGGGTTATGGCTTCTGGATCAGCCCTGACTTTAAAGAAATTGCCGCCGGTGTTGCGGTCTTTCTGTTTGGTATGCTCTCACTGGAAGAGGGCTTTAAAGCCTTTACCGGCGGCCTGCTGGAAAAACTGCTGAAAAGAACCACCAACAAACTCTGGAAAAGCCTGAGCTTTGGCGTGGTCTCCACCACCCTGATGCAATCCAGTTCGCTGGTCTCCGTTATCACCATCTCTTTTCTATCAGCCGGACTCATCTCGCTGACCGCAGGTGTCGGTATTATTTTCGGTGCCAATCTGGGGACCACAACCGGTGCCTGGCTGGTCGCAGGTCTCGGCCTGAAAGTGAAAATATCCGCCTATGCGATGCCAATGCTGGTATTCGGTATTCTGCTGATGTTCCAGAAGAGCAAAGAGCTGAAAGGTGTCGGCTATGTGCTGGCCGGGCTCGGCTTTCTGTTTCTGGGTATCCACTATATGAAAGAGGGCTTTGAAGCCTTCAAAGACACCATCGATCTGACAGCCTACGCCGTTGAAGGTTACGCCGGTGTTTTCCTGTTTACCCTGATCGGCCTCTTCGCCACGGTGGTGATGCAGTCCAGCCATGCAACGCTGGTGCTGATTATCACCGCGCTTTCAGCTCAGCAGATCACCTATGAAAACGCCCTGGCACTGGCGATTGGCGCTAATATCGGCACCACCATTACCGCGATCATCGGCTCATTAAGTGCCAATATCGAAGGGCGAAGACTGGCGGTGGCCCACCTGATTTTTAATGCCACTACAGGCTTTGTCGCCATACTCTTTATCTACCAGCTCACACTGGCGGTAGACAGTATCAGCAGCTTTGTCGGCATCGCTGCAGACAACTACACTCTGAAACTGGCGGTCTTTCATACGATCTTCAACAGCATAGGTGTCATGCTGATGCTGCCGGTTATTCCGGCGATGGTGCGTTTTCTGGAACGTGCCCTCAAAGCCAAAGAGACCGGACGGCGCTCAGCCCCGAAATATCTGAACGAAGCAGCCTCTGATCTGCCGGAAGCGACACTGGCTGCCGTTCGACAGGAAACCCTGCACCTCTATGATAATGCCGCCAGTATTATCGCCGGTGGCCTCAGCCTGCCTCTTGATCAGATTCAGAGCGATAAGCCCCTTGAAGAGGTGATCTTTAACGCCCGCAGCGTCATCCCGACCGATATCGATCTGCAGTATCAGGAGTCCGTAAAGTCCCTCTACGCCGATATCGTGGATTTCAGCAGCTCCTATCAGGGTGAGCTGTCCGCCGACCAGGTTGAAGAGCTGTTCCGCCTGAGAGCTGCCGGTCGCGATATTGTCGAAGCGATTAAAGACACCAAGCATCTGCAGAAAAACCTGTCGCACTACTTTATCGCCGACAACCCTTATATTCAGCATGAGTACAACACCCTGCGGATACGCTTAGCATCCGTACTGAGGGAGCTGTACAGAGTGCGCCACAACGAGCAGAGTGACTCCGCAACGATTCTCTCTCTCGACCGTCTGCGACTGGATATGGAAGAGTACGATCACAATCTGAACCACAGTCTTTCCAGCCTGATCCGTCAGAAGCTGATCAGCGGCCCGATGTCTGTCTCCCTGATGAACGACAGCGGCTACGCCTCTGACGTAACCCGTAAGCTGGTTCAGATGGGTGAAGTCCTCTTCTCCCAGAGCGACCTGAAAACCAAGAATATTGAACAAAGCCTGTCATTGGATGACGAAGAATTGACAGAGATGATGCAGAGCCAGCCACATAACAGCAGGGACAGGAGCAATGTTTAGATGAAAATCAGCAAACTAATCGAAAAAGCCGAAGCCTACCTCCGGTCCGACGAGTTAAAACGTAAAGAGAAAAAAGAGCAGCTGAAGAAGGTGATCAGGAAGCTGCGCAAGCGCGAAGAAAAGCTCAGGCTGGAATATGAAAGCTGCACCGACTTTGAAAAAAGTCGTCAGTTAAAGCAGGAGATCGCCCTGGCTTACAACCATCGTAAAAAGGGCGTAAAAATGCTGAAAAGCCTGAAAAAGAAGAAAAAGGAACAGTCCTGATACACTGCCTCAAACTCCAAAAAGCCGGTGCATAATAACACCGGCTTTTTTGTTGCTTACACTCCAACAACCATCAGCTGGCGGCAGCGGGAGCCTCATGCTGAATATTGCGGGTCACCAGCCAGCAGACCAGAGATAACAGGGCAAACGCGATAAACAACGGATAAAGCGTACCGTTGTAGGTCTGACCAAAGGCCATACCGACCACCATAGAGATAAAGGTAGTGACCGAGCCGATCAGGGAAGACGCCACACCGGCGATATGCCCCAGAGGCTCCATCGCCAGCGCGTTCATGTTACCGAACAGCAGGCCAATGCAGCCAAAAATCACCGCGCCGAACAACATAAACACCCCGATCGGAACAACACCGTCCATCAGCGTCAGCAGCACTAAAAAGCTTACGGCAGCGGAGAACATCACGATCAGCGCACGGTTTGCCAGCAATTTCATACCAAAGCGCATCACCAGACGGCCATTCATAAACGAAGCCGCCCCAACCGACAGTGCCAGCACCGCAAAATAGAGCGGGAAGGTTTTATCAATCTGGAAAACCTCTTTAAACAGCAGCTGTGCCGTTGAAAGGTAAGAGACAAAAGCACCGAAGATCAGACCTGCACCCACGATATAACCCAAGGTTACCTTGTGGGTCATGGTCTCTTTGCTGTTGCGCCAGACATTACCGAAAGAGAGCGGAATGCGTTTCTCTTTTACCAGCGTTTCCGGCTGGCGAATCGCAAACCAGATCAGCGCCACCAGAGACAGAACAACAAAGAACTCATAGATACCGCGCCAGTCGGCCACCATCAGCACACCAGCACCGATACTGGGAGCGATAGCCGGCATAATAATAAAAACCGCCATAACAAAAGACATCACCCGAGCCATCGCACGACCGGCATACCGATCACGAACCAGAGCAACCGCAACGACTTTGGGGCCGGAGGCACCGATACCCTGAATAAAACGCCCGACCAACATCATCTCGTAGCTTTCCGCAAACGCAGAAACTAATGAGCCAATGAGAAAAATGATCAGCCCCAGATAGATCGCAGGTTTACGGCCAAAGCTATCGGACAAAGGGCCATACAGAATCTGACCAAAGGCCAGACCCGCAAACAGAATACCCACAATCCACTGCAGATCTTCCGCATGCACCACGGAGAAGTCCTCACCGATGACACTCATCGCGGGCAGAACCGCATCAATCGCCAATGCCACCATCGACATCAGCAGCGCCAGCAGGGCAACAAATTCGGCAAAAGCGGGTTTAAAGTCAGATGGGGTATCTGCCTTATCCTGAGAGTGAAGCGTCATAGAAAACCTATCAGTTGAAACACCAGATTCGGATTAGGAACAGGGTTCAGATTAAAAATTGAAGTTGTGCCATCGGGCTGAAGTGCGGGTTGGCGATGCAGATTAAAGATCCGGTATCAGAGCAATATCGCGAAACCGCCAGAGAACATACTGCAGGAGGGATTATTTTAACAAGGCCACCCCGTCCTCGCCTGTAAATAAATTATTCAATCATGGGGACTTGTTCAGTAAGCGCCCGGCTCCCCCCTCCCTGAAAGCAAACCGGTGCAGCTTACACACAGGGGTTTTGCCTCAGATCACTGGATGAGACCGCAAGGCTTTGCTAACTTCTGTTGAACGCAGGTCAAAAGGTGGGCATCGCCTACATGCGGAAGCGGCAACATTAGCGTTCGACGACAACAAGAATAAAACAGCAGACCTTAAGCTCAGGAGGACACCATGTCTGAAGACAAATCCACGATCAACCGCAATACACTGCTGGTCGTTATCGGCCTGATCCTTTGCGCCGGAACCCTGATGAAAATAGCCAGTGGCTAACCGGCCTAAACCAGCGTCTCTCACAAACCCTTCAACAAAGAACAGCTCCCTGCGGAGCTGTTCTTGTTTAAAGGCTGCTGTTCTTGTTTAAGCGGTCTGTATCGCTAGAATAGCGCCTGCAAAGTAAGAACTAACTGGCGGAGAAAACCATGGGCAACAACCCCTTTATGCAGAAACTGATCCTGATTGTGGTGTCGTTGACCCTGATCGCCATCATGGGCATGCGCCTGCTGGGTATGATCTGACGACGCCCCCCCTCCCCCTGACTGACACGGACACGAAAGGTTTCAGTTTACGGCCGGTCTGAGCTTCCGATACAGCGTCCGCTCGCTGACGCCTATCTTGTGCGCCAGTAAGGCCTTATCACCATTAAGCTGTTTCAGCGCCCAGTTCAGATAAGCAGTCTCCAGCTGCTCAAGCCCGACAATTTCCTGCTGAGTAAAGCCATTGCCCTGACCATCAGACAAACCATCAGATATGTGTCCTCCGGATAAACCAGCGCCCCCCTGCTGATGGCAGGCCTGAGGCAGATGCTCCGGCTCAATCCAGTGATCATCCACCAGCAGACAAGCCCGCTCCAGAGTATTTCTCAGCTCCCGGATATTGCCGGGGAATGAATAAGCCTGAAGCAGCAAGAGCGCTTCTTTCGATATCCGGATATCACGCCCCTTGGCAAACTGAGGCAACAGGCTTTCCACCAATAATGGAATATCCGCGATACGTTGACGAAGTGACGGCAAAATAACCGGAAAAGCGTTAATCCGGTAATAAAGATCCATACGAAACTCGCCATCAGCGACCTGCTGTTCCAGATTGCGGTGCGTGGCGCAAACCAGACGAAAATCTGCTTTTAACGGCTCAACGCCCCCGACCCGGCGGTATGTTCCGGTTTCCAGCAGACGCAGCAGTTTTACCTGCAGCGAGAGCGGGATATCCCCCACTTCATCCAGGAACAGAGTTCCACCTTTCGCCGCTTCAACCAGACCTGTCTTGCGGCTGTGGGCACCGGTAAACGCGCCTTTTTCATGGCCAAACAGCTCACTTTCAAACAGCGTTTCGGTCAGACCGGAACACTCCACCGGAACAAAAGCTTCCTGATTTCGCAGACTCCCCCGATGCACCGCCTGCGCCATCAGCTCTTTACCGGTGCCAGATTCCCCTAACAGCAACACCGTTGTCTCGCTCGGTGCCGCCCGCTCAATCAAAGCAAGAGAAGCCATAAACGCAGGAGAACGTCCGATCAGACCTTCCCCACCCGCTCTTGGGCTGGCGAGCTTGCTGTAACGCATTACCTCCAGAAAAAACTGAGCGGTGCCATCGGCCGCTTCCACCGGATATAACTCAACATCGACATGCTCTTCGCCCTGAGGCGTGTGATGCAGATGGAAGACTCTTTGCGCCTTATTACTCTGCATACACTGGAGCATGGGGCAGGATTCTCCCATCTGATCACAGGGGCGATCATAGTGGTGAGAGACCTCATAGCAGTGACGTTTTGTCGCACTGACATCACCATAGCTCTGGCGGTATGCTGCGTTCGCTGAAAGAATTTCATAGTCTGCCGACAGCAGCACAGCGGGATCGGGATAGCTTTGCAACATCGAAACCAGCTCTGGTGGCGGACGACGGGAAAGGTCGGTATCTGATGCTTCCGTAAGCGGAATCTGAGAATTTTCTGAGGGTTTCATAGCGAATCCTGCGTTGGCGTATCAAGCGTCATAACCAGAAGATAAATCCATTCAGAACGCCAGCCCGACTCTGCAAAGACTTCCAGCGCTCCTTTTACTGCTGTCAATTATGACGCTATCCAGTCGGATTTGTCATTTTTGACAATAAAAATAATAAACAGCCGCCCAAAATCAAAATAAAACCCAGCAATATCAATGGGTTATAAAAATTCAAAACGGGCATACACCTTGCTATACGCTAATCAAACCACCTGATATCAGGTCAACCGGTTTGATTATTTAGATCCGGAACGCGAGAGATCGCCGACCGTCACTGCAGGATCAGAATGCTATGCAACGGAATACGCTGTTTGTGCAAACAAAGCGGGCTTTTGGCCAACGCTGGAAAACATCTTTGTTTGCCCGACAAAAACTGGTACGTGAACTCAGTATCGTACTGCTGATTAAGCTGGTGCTGCTCTATGGCATCGTCAACTTTGTCGTCCCTTCCGCCACTGTCGTAAATGACAGTGATGTCAGCACTCGCCTGCTTCATTCTCAATCTCCTGTCTCTGATGCCTTAACTCCTGATGCTGTGGCTTCTGATCCTGACGGTTCAGCCAAACGCACAGATGGCGACGAGACAGATCTGAACGGTGCAACCAACTCAGCCCTCAACTCGGCTACTGCACCCTCTACGACACGGGAAACACCATGATTACAGAAGAAGTTGTTGATCTGTCCCGGCTACAGTTCGCGATTACCGCGCTGTATCACTTTATCTTTGTCCCCCTGACTCTGGGTCTGGCCTTTTTGCTGGTCATCATGGAGTCGGTCTATGTGATGACCCGCAAACAGGTCTACAAGGACATGACCCAGTTCTGGGGCAAACTCTTTGGTATTAACTTTGCCCTTGGCGTGACCACAGGTCTCACCATGGAGTTTCAGTTCGGCACCAACTGGGCCTATTACTCCCATTACGTGGGGGATGTCTTTGGGGCACCGCTGGCTATTGAAGGTCTGATGGCCTTCTTCCTGGAATCCACCTTTATCGGCCTGTTTTTCTTCGGCTGGGATCGACTGTCGCCCCGTCGCCACCTGATGGTGACCTTCCTGATGGCACTGGGTTCTAACCTGTCGGCTCTATGGATTCTGATCGCTAACGGCTGGATGCAGAACCCGGTGGGCGCTGAGTTCAGCTACGAAACCATGCGTATGGAGATGACCAGTTTCGCAGATCTGGTATTTAACCCGGTCGCTCAGGTGAAGTTTGTACACACCGTCGCTGCAGGTTACGTCACAGGCTCCATGTTTGTGCTCAGCATCAGTGCTTACTACCTGCTGAAGAAACAGGATCTGCCCTTTGCCCGTCGCTCCTTTGCCATAGCATCCGCTTTTGGTCTGGCGTCTATTCTGTCGGTTATCGTGCTGGGTGATGAATCCGGTTATGAGCTGGGTGATGTGCAGAAAACCAAACTAGCAGCCATTGAAGCCGAGTGGGATACCCATCCAGCTCCGGCGTCCTTCACCCTGTTTGGTATTCCGAATCAGGAAACCCAGACCACGGATTACGCTATCAAAATCCCGTATGCCCTGGGTCTTATCGCGACCCGCTCGCTGGATCAGGAGGTGACCGGCATTAAGGATCTGATTGCAGAGCACGAGGTTCGCATCCGTAACGGTATGGTTGCCTACGGCCTGCTGACCAAGCTCCGTAGTGGCCAGACCGATGAGGCCACCATCGCCGCTTTTGAAGAGGTGAAGAAGGATCTGGGTTACGGTCTGCTGCTGAAGCGTTATACCGAAAATGTGGTGGATGCCACCGAAGAACAGATTCAGGCTGCGGCCCATGACACCATCCCCAATGTTGCCCCGCTGTTCTGGAGCTTCCGCATTATGGTGGCCTGTGGTTTTGCCATGCTGCTGATCTTTGCACTGGCCTTCTACTTTAACGCCACCCGCCGACTGGAAAGCAAACGCCGCTTCCTCAGAATCGTCACCTTTGCTCTGCCACTGCCGTGGATCGCAGCAGAAACCGGCTGGATCGTTGCGGAATACGGCCGTCAGCCCTGGTCGATTGGTGAGATTCTGCCGGTACATCTGAGTACCTCAAGTATTGAGGCCAGCAGCCTCTATACCAGCATCGGCGCTATTGTTGCCTTCTACACCCTGCTGCTGGTGATCGAAGTGTTCCTGATGGTGAAATACGCCCGTCTTGGCCCAAGCGCCCTGCACACCGGTCGTTATCACTTTGAACAGAACAAGGATCACCACAATACCGACAAGCCTGAAATCGCCGGAGGTGCCGCATGATTCTGGATTATGAAACCCTGAAACTGGTCTGGTGGGTGCTGGTTGGCGTCCTGCTGGTCGGCTTTATGATCACCGATGGTTTTGATATGGGTGCCGGTATTCTGCTGCCCTTCCTCGGCAAAAATGACGCTGAGCGCCGTATTATCATCAACACCGTTGGCCCCCACTGGGATGGCAATCAGGTCTGGTTTATTACCGCCGGTGGTGCGTTGTTCGCGGCCTGGCCTGCGGTCTACGCGGTAGCGTTTTCCAGCTTCTACTTTGCCATGATGCTGGTGCTGTTTGCGCTTTTCTTCCGTCCGGTGGGTTTTGATTACCGCAGCAAGATCGCCGATCCGCGCTGGCGCAGCACCTGGGACTGGGGGCTGTTTATCAGCGGTGCCGTTCCATCACTGGTATTTGGTGTCGCCTTTGGCAACCTGCTGCTGGGTGTGGATTTCTATCTGGATGATTTCCTGCGCCCGCATTACACCGGTAGCTTCTTTGATCTGTTCCATCCGTTTGCCCTGATCTGTGGCGTAGTCAGCCTGAGTATGCTCGCTGCCCACGGTGCCATCTGGCTGCAGATGCGTGCTGATCAGCCTATTGCGGATCGTGCCGGTAAAGCAGGCCTGCTGATGCTGGTCATTATGCTGATCGCTTTTGCTGCCGGAGGCCTGGTGCTGCTGAACGGCATGCCGGGCCTGCATATCGATATGATGCCCGCTAAAGATGCGATGCCTAACCCGCTAAGCAAACAGGTGAGCGTGGTGGATAATGGCTGGCTGGCCAATTATCAGACTTACAGCTGGATGATCGCAGCGCCGATCACCGCCTTTATCACCGGTCTGCTGACGCTGCTGCTGGTAAAAGCCCGCCGTTCCGGTCTGGCTTTTGCTGCCCACAGCATCACCATGACAGCGATCATCTGCACGGCAGCTTTCTCTCTGTTCCCGTTTGTGCTGCCGTCACTGTCCAGCCCGAACAGCAGCCTGACCCTGTGGGATGCGGCATCCAGCCATCTGACCCTGAATGTGATGTTTATTGCCGCCATGATCTTTGTGCCCCTCATTCTGGGTTACACCTTATGGACCTACAAAGTGATGTGGGGCCGGGTGACCAGCAAACAGATTGAAGGCAATCCACTGGCTTACTAAGTGGCTAGTCAGTACAAAAGCCAAAACATTAGATTTAACAGGGAACAGTCGGGGTTGTCCGGCTGCTCCTGAGGAGAAAATATTATGTGGTACTTCGCCTGGATTCTTGGGGTGTTACTGGCGATCTCATTCGGCATCATCAATGCGATGTGGCTGGAATCTGATCCCGCCTTTGATCTGGATAACGATCAGCCCCAGGGCTGATCATTCCTACCGGCCAGCTCCTGTCCGTAAAGCCGGGAGCTGGCTGTCTGGCTTAAACACAGCGATACCGGAATCCTGACAATGAACATTCCCTATCCCAAGTCCGGCTGGACTCAGGCTCTATCCCTGATCAGTGCTATCGCCATCAGCGTGGTACTGACCGCTTACCCGCGCCTGATCGCCGAATCGATTCATGAGGTGGATCACGGTCTTTTCACCCTCTTTATGTGGGCGGTCAGCGCCGGTTTTATTCATGGTGTTGGCTTTGAGCCTAAGGCAACGCTTTGGCGAATGATCTTTCATCCGGTGATCGCCTGGCTGGTGATCACCTATGGTCTGATTCAGTATCTGGGGAATTAAGCAGGGCGGCACTCAAGCCTAAGCAGAGCGGGCACTCAAGCCACTGCCAGATACTGACCTCTGTCATATCCCCCTGTATCCCAACACCCTCTGACTTGAACTCTACGGGCTGACTCACTAGCGTTAAACAACAGTATCCATCATCACTCAGGGAGGCAGTGATATGACGAACACAGGGAAGGCTTCACTCATACAGACTTCACATCGTTTCACCCGCACACTACTTAGCCTCGGGCTAACCACCACAGCCTGTATCGCTTCACCGACAGTTAGCTGGGCCGATGCGCTTAATCCCCACACGCCCCTTCCTCTGATGCTCGCCAAGCATTATCAGCAACAGGACAATATTCAGGAATACTGGGTCAGTGAGAAGCTGGATGGTGTCCGGGCGTTCTGGGATGGCGAACAGCTGAGAACCCGTCAGGGCAACCCGATCAGGCTCCCTCAATCCATGCAGGATGCTTTGCCGAAAGTCGCCCTGGATGGCGAGCTTTGGTTAGGACGCGGGCGCTTTGCTGAGGTCTCCGGTCTGATTCGTCAGCATGATGCCCCCGCAGAGGACTGGGCGGAGGTTGAGTACCGGATTTTTGATCTGCCCAACCAGCTCACCCCCTTTGATCAACGGGTGGCCGATATCAGAAGTCTCTGCCAGAAGATGGGGCTGAAATGGCTGCAACCGGTCCGACAGTTCAAACTGCCCAGCCGGGAAGCACTGGATCATTATCTGGAGCAACTGACTGAAGAGGGCGCGGAAGGTCTTATGCTGCACAGAGGTAGCGCCCTGCATCAGGCGGGACGCTCTAACGATCTGATGAAGGTAAAACTCTACGATGATGCCGAAGCCGTGGTACTCGGCTACACCGGAGGTAAAGGCCAGTTTGAAGGCATGATGGGCGCGCTTAAAGTCCGGCTAGCGGATGGCCGTGAGATGAAAATCGGCAGCGGTTTCAGCCGGCTCGAACGCCAGACACCACCTCCTGTCGGCAGCATTATCACCTACCGCTATAACGGCCATACCGCATCCGGTTTACCACGCTTTGCCCGCTTTATGCGTATCCGGGATGACTATGGGGCGCTGGAGCTGAAATAAAGAGCTGAAATAAGAAGCTCAAATAAGAAGGTCAAATAACAGCTCCCCGCAAAAACAAAAAAGGCTCTCCTGCCAAACAGGAGAGCCTTTTCATTCGCTAAAACCAGCTTACCCAGATACTGGCTCTTATAAGCTCCAGTTCTTATAAACACTAGTCCTTATACACTCTACCTCTTATACACACGAGGCACACGAGTGGTGATACCGGTAAACAGGGTATAGGAGATAGTATCGGCACAGGCAGCAACCTGATTCACATCGACCTGAGCACCCCACAGCTCTACCGGATCACCGATTTTGGCATCCGGCTGATCGGTCAGATCAACGGTCATCATATCCATGGAAACCTTACCGATCACACGGGTCATTTTGCCATTTACCGCAACCGGCGTACCGTCGATAGCATGGCGCGGATAACCATCAGCATAGCCCATCGCCACCACACCCACGCGGGTTGGCTGTTCGGTGGTGAAACGACGACCGTAACCGATCGGCTCCCCCACAGGCAGCTCACGAACCGCGATAATCTCAGAACTGAGGGTCATCACAGGCTTAAGACGGGCTGCGTTGTCAGTTTGCTGATCCAAAGGTGAAGCGCCATACAGCATAATACCGGGACGCACCCATTCGCCATGGGTTTGTGGCCAGTGCAGGGTTGCTGCAGAGTTTGCCATGCAGTGCTGCAGGCCAAAGCGGTCACAGGCGGCATGGAAGTTAGCAATCTGGGTTTGAGTGTAATCACACTCAAGTTCATCGGCACAGGCAAAGTGTGTCATGGCGATCACGTCAGAGATGTGATCCAGCTGTTGCAGACGCTCAACGGCTTTGGCAAAACCTTCAGCATCAAAACCAAGACGGTGCATACCGGAATCAAACTTAACCAGCACCGGCAACGGCTGAGAAAACGCATGTTGCTCCAGCGCTTCCAGCTGCCACTCACTGTGAACGGCGGTCATCATCTGGTACTTATCAACGGATTCCAGCTCATCAGCAGTAAAAAAACCCTCCAGCAGAACCACCGGCTGTTTAACACCGCTTTCGACCAGCTGCAGCGCTTCTTCAATACAGGCGACGCCAAAGGCATCGGCAACATCCGCCAGATATTCTGCGGCTTCAACAGCACCATGCCCATAGGCATTAGCTTTGATAATGGCGACCGCCTTACGGCCGGGAGCCAGTTCTTTTGCCAGCAGGTAGTTATGTTTCAGTGCAGCCAGATCAATGACAGCTTTAGCAGCCCGCGCCATGTGCAGGTCTCCATCTCGTTATTATATTGAGGGTCTGAATATAGGGTTTTGCAGTACAAAATTCGGGAAGAGTCAGAGCCGTCGTAGTCTAGCGTATACGGCTCTGAACCGCAGCGCCGGAAGGCACTGCGTTGGTATAACAGGGAAGAATTAAAGTGCCAGAATGCCTTCAACTTCCACATCAACACCTTTTGGCAGCTCTTTAACACCCAGAGCAGCACGAGCCGGGTAAGGTGCAGTGAAATAACGCTCCATCACTTCGTTAACCTTAGCGAAGTTGCCCAGATCAGGCATGTAGATGTTCAGCTTTACGACGTTTTCCAGAGAACCACCGGCGGCTTCTGCAACGGCTTTCAGGTTTTCGAATACCTGAACGGTCTGTGCTTCAAAAGACTCAGTGACCACTTCCATGGTTTTCGGATCCAGCGGGATCTGACCGGACATAAATACCAGATTACCAACCTGAACAGCCTGAGAGTATGGGCCGATTGCAGCAGGAGCGTTGTCAGAGTGGATAATTTTCTTATCTGCCATGGGGAAAGCCTCTTTTAAGCAGTTATTTTGATCATAAAAAAGGCAGGCCGCTAAGCCTGCCTAAGCACAAATTGTGTGTAAGAGCAGAACAACAAGTGCAAAACGATGACTGGCCTGAGACGGATCTCAGGTCAGGAGAAATTAACGATAACGGGCAACATCCAGATCCGCAGGATCAATACCGGTTTCATTCCCGGAGATCAGGTCCGCCAGCAGACGGGAAGACCCACAGGACATTGTCCAGCCCAGCGTACCGTGACCGGTATTCAGGGACAGGTTAGAGAACTTGGTTTTACCGATGATCGGCGTACCGTCCGGCGTCATCGGACGCAGACCGGTCCAGTATTCCGCCTTGGAAATATCACCGCCATCAGGGAAGACATCAGACACCACCATGGAGATCGTATCCAGACGCTTCTGCGGCATATCCAGGTTATAACCGGACAGTTCAGCCGTACCCGCCACACGGATGCGGTCATCAAAACGTGTGATCGCAACCTTGTAGGTTTCATCCATAACCGTGGACATTGGCGCCGCATCATAGTTGGTGATCGGCATGGTCAGGGAGTAGCCCTTAATCGGATAAACCGGCAGATCGATACCTACCTGCTTCATCAGCTGACGGGAGAAACTGCCCATAGCGACCACATAGTGATCCGCTGTCAGCGTACCGGCTGAGGTTTTAACGCCAGTCACTTCACCCGCCTGATCCAACAAACCATGAATCTCGGTATCGAACTGGAACTTCACGCCCATCTCTTTACAGAGATCAGCCAGCTTATTAGTAAAGGCGTAGCAGTCACCGGTCTGGTCGCCCACCATACGCAGGCCACCAACAAACTTATCTTTCACACGACCCAGCGCAGGCTCGTACTGCAGAACGCCGTCCATATCCAGCTCCTGGAAATCGACGCCAAAATCACGCAATACCGCAATATCTTTCTGAACCGCTTCAACCTGCTTCTCATTACGGAACAACTGAGTCAGACCCTGCTGACGGTCTTCGTAACGGATACCGGTTTCTTCACGCAGTGAGTCGATGGACAGACGGGCATACTCGGAAACACGCACCATACGGGACTTGTTCACCGCGTAACGACCTTCAGTGCAGTTCGCCAGCATCTGGGTCATCCAGGCGTACTGGAACGGGTCCAGAGTCGCAGACATTTTCAGCGGCGCATGGGTTTGGGTCAGCCACTTCATCGCTTTAAACGGAATGCCCGGAGCCGCCCAAGGGGTGGAATAACCGAATGAAACCTGACCCGCATTCGCGTGACTGGTTTCCATCGCGGGAGAATCCTGACGGTCAACAACGGTTACCTCATGGCCTTGTTTTGCCAAATAGTAAGCTGTGGTTACACCCACAACACCGCTACCTAAAATCAGAATATTCATACGCATCCACTCCAGAGAGTCCTGGCTTGATTCACCAGACGGGTTTAAAACGAAGTTGTTGTTTTTCTGGCTGGACCACCAATGGACAGATGATTTATCTGGATAAGCGTGATCAGCCAGCGAATGCGCATAGATTATTATACTTCAATCAAAAAATGACACTTATTTAAGCCACAGAAAAAGAATAAAAAACCGTTAAAAGCCATTTAGGCAGCAAAAACCAGCTGCCAGAGCTTTAACGAACAGACCATATACCCACAAATAGGTATAAATTCTTTAAAATTCAATAGCTTAAAGCACCCAAAACAGAATCAAATCAGGATAAAAGCACGGATAACAGAAAATATTTCTGCAGAAGAGAGAAAAAAGAATAAATAATCTGAATCAGGCTCAGAAAACGCGACAACCCCCAACCTCAGACAGCAAAAGCAGCCTGAACAGAGCTAAAGATAAGAAAGGTGCTGACACAATGAGCGCACCAGAAAGCAGACATAAGAGGGAAAAAGCAAAGGGAGCGTAAAAAGGACAAAAACAAAAAAACCGGGCTGACCCCGGCTTTTGTTCAGAACCCAATGAGTGGATTCTGTGAAACTGATTCGTGGTTGGTTCTTAAGCTCACCCGAAAGACTTTGTCAGTCTTAAGGAGAGTCGGCTTCCTTGCCGGCCATACCCCACATCACCTCCATGTGCGTTCAATAATAGGCCGGATCTGAAAACACCAATACTGTTTTAAACCCTAAAAAAGCCAAGGGAATTCCCTAGTTAGGCATGTTTAAGGCTATTAAAACGCCCTTCTGAACGGTGGCAGGCTGTTCAATAGCTGCTTTCCATAACGCTTGGTCTGCACCCGGCGATCCAGCATAGAGATTTTTCCGGTATCGGATTCCGTGCGCAGTAAACGTCCCACGGCCTGAACCAGACGAATTGAGGCGTCCGGTACGGTGATCTGCAGGAAGGGGTTACCGCCTTTGGCTTCGATCCATTCAGACAGGGTCTTTTCTACCGGGTCATCCGGTACGGAGAAGGGAATACGGGTGATCACCACATGGGAGAGGTATTTACCCGGCAGGTCGATACCTTCGGCGAAACTTGCCAGACCAAAGATAATACTGCCTTCGTCTTTATCGAGGCGACTACGGTGCCGGTCCAGCAGCACCTGCTTGGTGAGGTCATCCTGAACCAGAATGGTGTTCACTAAACTAGCGGGCATCTTGTCGAGCACATCCCGCATCTGGCGACGGGAGGAGAACAGCACCAGAGTGCCTTCATCGGTCGATACTTTGTTTTTGATAAAGCTGACAATCTGGCTGGTGTGCAGATCGGACTGAGTTGGGTCGCAGGCTTCTTCCGGCAGCTCCAGCACGCCATTAGAGGCAAAATCGAACGGACTTGGAACCACCAGACAATCGGCATCTTCCGGCAAACCGGCACGGGTGCGAATGCGATCAAAGCTGCCCAGTGCGGTCAGGGTTGCCGATGACAACACCGCGCCAAAGCAGGGCTGCCAGAGATTACGCGCCAGCGTACCAGCGGCACTGATCGGGCTGCAGGAGACTTCCAGATCGATATCCACCTGCTGATTCTGCAAGGTGATCCAGCGGGCGATGGGCATCACATCTTCCGCCTGAGGCGTGGCGTACATGCCCCACAACTCCCACGCGGAGACCGCACGACTGTGCAGCATGGTTGCCAGTGGCAGCCACTGCTCGCCCTCTTCCCGACCTAAAGCACCGGAGGCATCCGGGTCCATGGCATCTTTCAGCTGCTTAACCATGATCTCCAGCTTCTGACACAGGCTGGCGAAGCTGATCTTCAGGTTAAGGGCCATCTGAACCAGCGTTTCCGGCACGATGCCGTTTTCAAAGCGGAAGACCGGACGAATATCTTTATCCATATTTTCCGGGGAAAACTGAGTAATCTCATGCAGCTGGCGATAGCACTCGGCCAGCTCGACTTCCAGATTATTCAGAATCTCGGGCAGCTGATTCAGCTGCTTCACAATCAGCTGATCCTGACCCAGCTCGCTGTTAAGATCCGGCAGGGATTTTTTCAGCAAACGCAACCACTGCAGAGACGCATTCACACGGAAGCTTCCGGCAAAGTGATCAATCGCTTTATCCGGCAGGTGGTGGCCTTCATCGAAGATATAGATGGTGTCCTGCGGATCAGGCAGGACGATACCGCCACCCAGGGAGAGATCGGCCAGCACTAAGTCATGGTTGGCGACAATGATATCCGCGCCATCCAGCTCGTTACGGGCTTTAAAGAAAGCACAACTGCTGAAATTATTGCAGCGACGGTTGGTACACTGATTATGATCTGTGGTGATGCGACGCCAGACCGGCTCTTCCAGAGAATCTTTCCAGCTGTCTCTGTCCCCTTCCCATTTACCGGAAAGGTAATGCTGGGCCATCTCCTGATAAAGCGCGGTAGCTTCTTTTGAGGTGTTGGCCTGCAAAAACTCATCAAACAGCGAGAGCGTATTCTGTGCCGGAGCGGCTTCACTGGCATCTTCCAGCGCCTGCTCCAGGCGGCTCAGGCAGAGATAGCGACTACGGCCTTTAGCCAGTGCGTATTTAAACTGAATCTCGGCATGCTTTTGCAGGTCCGGCAGATCTTTAAAGATCAGCTGCTCCTGCAGTGCCACCGTTGCGGTGGATACCACAATGCGTTTGTCACGCTCTTTGGCAACCGGCAGCGAAGAAACCAGATAGGCCAGTGTTTTACCGGTACCTGTGCCCGCTTCAATAGCGCAGACATGAGGGCCTGACGTACGCACGCCATCGGAAGAGGTCTGAATATTACCCAAAGTCCGGGCGATCTGGGCCACCATCAGGCGTTGCCCCTGACGGGCGCGAAGCTTACGGTTTTTCAGAAAGGTAGAGTAGGCAGACTGAATGTCAGATTTGATGGCGTCGGTAAGCATGCAGACCTCTTTTTGATGAGGCGGCAATTTTACCCGATGGCAACCAGAGGGAACAGCTTATCTAAAGAAAGAAGCAAAACACGAAAACGCTGATCCGTTATATCGGTTCAGCCTTCTCCGGGTACGGTCAGACCGTATTGCTGCAGAACAGAGCGGTACCGGTCTGTTTTCATATAGCTTTTTAGGGCATCAGAAAACTGCTGCGCGATCATCTCCGCATCCGGGCGGGCGCGGGAAAAGGCGAAATAGTTATAGCCTTCAAAGATCGCAGGGGTCAGGAATTTCAGCTTGCCACTCAGGCCCTGCTGACGGGCATAGAACTCAATAGCGGGCTGATTACCCACACCGATCAGTTCTAAATTTGGATTGGCGATGCGACGAACCAACTCAGACTCATCGCTGACTTCGCCTTTTTTCGACTCAGGGAGTGCTGCGTACTGATCACCATAAAAGTAACCACGAACGCCAAAAAACTGAACGCCTTTCAGGTTATCCAACGCACCATCAAAGCTGATCGCGACTTTGGATGAGACAAAAAGCGATGCTTTTTCCGAAACATGAGGCTGATCGGTATAAACCACATCAGGTGCCCGTTCCGGTGTTTTAAAATAGACCAGCACCATATCGACCTGGCCGGTTTTCAGGTTTTGCTGTACCCGCTTCCACGGATAACGCTGATACTGCAGAGAATAACCGAGCTGGTCAGCCAGGTCCTCAGCAATAGCCACCGCCGCGCCTTCCAGTTTGTTTTCTTTCCCGACAAAATAATATGGCGGATAGTCTGCCGTGCTGAGCCCTACGTGCAGAGTCTGAGCCATGACAGAAGACGAAAGAAATATGAACAGCGCCAGCAGATATCGCATAAGTTTGATTTGCACCTATGGAGATGTCAGATAAGCCCGGTCAGCGCTGAACTGACCGGGGAAACAAGGTTTTAGTCCATTGCCCGCGCTTCAGAAGCGGACAAAATCGTCTGTAGCGCCTTAGCATGCTCCGCTGCAGTATGACCAAGAGAGGTGAGATAACCGCCATCTTCCTGAGTGATTAAGCCTTTTTCAAAAAGGCGGCAGGTCGCCGCAATAAGCTCTGGCTCAGCGTTGGAATGAACTTTAATCCCCTCCAGCATAGAGCTGAGATTAAACTGAATAAGAACATTAATTTCCTGATGTTGCGCTTCGCTTATCCGCATAGATATTGCCTCTTTATTGTTATCGCACTTACCGTGTTTTATTCGTCAGGCCTACTTCTCTACTCTAGCAAGTTTCACCTGCAGGTGTTAGAGAAATATCAGTACGTCCAATATCAGCTTTGGTCTTATAACAGAACAAAAACAGTGAGATAGACAAGAGGCCCGGCCATCGGAAGCCACACTCAGATTTCAGGCATAAAAAAACCAGAGGCAAGCCTCTGGTTTTTCGGTCAGGCAGCCTTACGGCAACCTCTGCTCTCAGTTAAGCAGCACTCAACCATGATTAGCCATTATCGATCAGGCTGATATCCGGTTGCTGACTTTCAATCTTCTTACCGATGAACTCTTCGATGTCCGGCAGTACAAAGGCATCTTCCTCAC
Organism: Oceanospirillum sp.; assembly: GCA_048264105.1. GTDB lineage: Bacteria > Pseudomonadota > Gammaproteobacteria > Pseudomonadales > Halomonadaceae > Oceanospirillum. The sequence goes on along the minus strand of JBLXDJ010000004.1, from coordinate 11,764 downwards.
CGATGAAACTGATGGATACGCCCAGAGAACCGGCACGACCGGTACGACCAATACGGTGTACGTAATCTTCCGGGTCATCCGGCAGCGTAAAGTTCACCACATGACTGACGTCATCGATGTGGATACCTCGACCGGCTACATCCGTTGCAACCAGAACCTGGATAGAACCATCACGGAACTTCTCCAGAGTAGAGATACGCTTACGCTGCTCCACTTCACCGGATAGCATCGCTACGCTGACACCGGCTTTTTTCAGCTGGTCGCACAGATCACGGACACGGTCACGGCGGTTAGCAAATACGATAACCCGATCCCAGCCCTCTTTGCGCATCAGGCTGATCAGCAGTTTCTCTTTATCGGAATCCGCTACGATGTAGGCATGCTGCTCTACGTTGACGTTGGTCTGCTCTTCAGACTCAATCTCAATGCGAACCGGCTCATAGGTCCACATATCCGCCAGATTCTCAACATCCTGCGGATAGGTTGCACTGAACAGGAAGGTCTGACGCTCTTCTTTCTTCGGCGTGGCACGGATAATACGCTTCACATCCGGAATGAAGCCCATGCTCAGCATACGGTCCGCTTCATCCAGAACCAGCACTTCCACTTCACGCAGATCCAGATCACGTTTCTGATGGAAGTCCAGCAGACGACCCGGTGTTGCCACCATAATGTCGATCTGGCCTTTCAGCTGATCACGCTGTTTCTGGTAATCCATACCACCCACAATAGAGACTACGTTAAAGCCGCAGTACTTATTCAGCTGATGGGCATCTTTTGCGATCTGCATCACCAGCTCACGGGTGGGTGCGATAATCAGGGCACGAGGCGCGCCATTTTTCTGCAGACCCGGGCCTTCCTCTTCCAGGAAGTAACTCAGGATACTGATCAGGAAAGCGGCCGTTTTACCGGTGCCGGTCTGAGCTTTACCAATCAGGTCTTTGCCCAGCAGGGTGTGATCCAGAGACTGCCCCTGAATCGGCGTGCAGTACTCGAAACCTGCCTCATGGATGGAGCGCATCAGAGGCAGTGGCAGATCGTAATCATGGAAACGATGCTGACCTTCAACTTCCGGCACAACAAACTGAGAAAGATCCCAGCTGTTATTCGGCTTCTTCTTTTTGAATGGCGGACGGCGGCGGCGCTTGTGGCTGCGCTTGGCATTGGCTGACTTAGAATTGGATTCGTTACGCTGTTTATCGTTGTTTGCTTCTGAGGTTTTCTGATTTTCTGATGGGTTTGACACGGGTTTTTCTACTCCTGAAACCCTGAACGCATCAGGGCTTTGTCATTAATCTATTCGCCGTTTTCGGCATTGTCTCAGTTTTTGCGCTCCGACACATTTTTTTCTGCAAAAAAACACCTGTCGAAATCACTTTAACCTATAGATAACGCCTTATTTTACCTATTGATAAGGCGCTTTGTGCAATAAATAAGCCTGAACCGGCAAGTTTTTAGTTCAACACCTTACAGGTTCAGGCTAAAACCATGTGGTTTAATCCACTTTCTCCCGCAATGGGATGTAACTTCCCGGATAGAGCACCGCCAGATTTTCCGACAGGCCGGATGCCTGCACCATCTGACCATGATGGCGGCGAAGCTCCCGGGGTTCACGGGCACCGCAGGAGTGGGCAATAACCCCCACTTCGTTGATCAGGTGCTGATGATAACTGGCCACCCGCACAGACTTATCCTGCGGATTAAGCCCCTCCTGCAGATCAGGATTATGCGTTGTCACCCCAGACGGGCAGGTGTTTTTATTACATTGCAGCGCCTGAATGCAACCCAGCGCAAACATGAAACCACGAGCCGTTACGGTAAAGTCCGCACCGATAGCAATCGCCCAGGCCACATCCGTTGGGTTCACTAACTTGCCGGATGCGATCACCAGGACACGCTCTCTCAGGCCAAACGCCTTCAGCATATCCACCACCAGCGGCAGACTCTCTTTCAGGGAAAGTCCGACACTATCCATTAAAGGCATCGGAGCCGCGCCGGTTCCCCCTTCCGCACCATCAATGGTGATAAAGTCCGGAGCACTCTCTTCGCCCCTGTGATTGATCTCAGTAAAGAGTTCATCCAGCCAGGCGTGGCTGCCCAGTACAAACTTGATGCCCACCGGCTTACCTGTTGTCCGGCGTACACGATCAATCATATCCAGCAGATTAGCCGGACTGTTGATATCCGGGTGACGATTCGGACTGATAGAGTCCTCGCCCACTTTGATGCCCCGGATAGACGCAATTTCTGCGTTTACCTTCTCACCGGGCAGAATCCCGCCCTTGCCCGGCTTGGCACCCTGACTGAGCTTAATCTCAAACATGCGTACCTGCTCAACCGCAGCGACCTGCTTCAGCTTTTCATCACTCAGCTGGCCATGTTCATCACGCACACCATATTTGGCCGTACCGATCTGAAAAACGATATCGCAACCACCAGACAGATGATAAGGCGACAAACCACCTTCACCGGTATTCATCCAGCAACCGGCACTGCTTGCACCGGCTGAAAGCGCTTCGACCGCAGGTCGGGACAGTGCGCCATAGCTCATGCCGGAAATATTCACGATGGATTTGGCATGAAACGGCTTATCACAGTAGGGGCCAACCTCAAGGGGCGGCGACTCCACTGCATCCTCTTTCAGGGTCGGATACGGGGTGTTCAGAAAGATCACGGCGCCCGGTTTGTGGATATCCCGGCTGGAACCAAAGGCGACGGTATTATCAACATTCTTGGCTGCCCGATAGGCCCAGCTACGTTGCGCCCGGTTGAACGGCAGTTCCTCACGATCCATGGCAAAAAAGTATTGGCGGAAAAACTCGCCAAGATGCTCAAAAAAGTAACGAAAACGGCCTAACACCGGGAAATTACGACGAATAGTATGCTGTGTCTGATGCTTATCCACATAATACATCGCAGCAACCCATACGATTCCGGCTACCAGCAAAAACAGAAAGCCGATCACAAGAATATCTAAAACCAAGACTGCAAACTGATCCATGGGAACTCCTTTATTCCAGATCCGCAAATCATACCTGATTTCACAGGTTCTGCATCGCATCACACAGGAAACGGACTGACAAATCAGGCCATGACCCGTCAGCCCGATTAATTTAAAAGTCATTAAACACTATTGATAATCCTTCTTATTTGCATTTTAATACGCAACATACCCATTCCGATAATCGATCAATACCACGTCGACCCATAAAAAGAGAGATAGGATTACCTCATGCAAAAACGCACCCTGACACTCGCAATCGCATTGGCCGCAGGTATTTCCGGCTGCAGCCTGCTGCCTTCTCAGGACAATGCCAGCGCTGAAGAACAAGTTGTCAAAACCTATACCGATATCGCCTACGCGACTTTCGATGACGCGTATCTGACAGCGGTTGATCTGCAGAAGTCTGTTGATATGTTTTTGGCCAACCCAACGGCTCAGGGTCTTGAGCAGCTGAAAGCCCAGTGGGTTATCGCCCGCGCGCCCTACCAGCAGAGTGAAGTCTTCCGCTTCGGCAACGCCATTGTTGACGACTGGGAAGGTCAGCTGAATGCATGGCCACTGGATGAAGGCCTGATCGATTACGTTGATGACAGCTACTACCAGCATGAACTGGGCAATCCCGGTGCCGAGCTGAATATTATCGCTAACCGTCAGGTTCAGATCGGTTCTGAAACCGTCAGCTTTGCCGGTATCACCGCCGACAAGCTGGCGGATATCAACGAACTGGGCGGTTCAGAAGCTAACGTCGCCACCGGTTACCACGCGATCGAGTTTCTGCTGTGGGGACAGGATCTGAACGGAACCCGCACCGGTGCCGGTGAGCGCCCTTACACCGATTATGTTCAGGGAGGCGACTGTACCGGTGGTCACTGTGATCGCCGTGGCGCTTACCTGAAAGCCGCCGTTGACCTGCTGGTGGCAGATCTGGACTGGATGCGCCAGCAATGGGCTCCGGGTCAGAAGGGTAATTACCGGGCAGAACTGTTGGCAGAACCCGCTGACAACGGCCTGCGCAAGATGCTGTACGGCATGGGCAGCCTCTCTCTGGGCGAGCTGGCCGGTGAGCGTATCAAGGTCGCCATGGAGGCAAACTCCACTGAAGATGAGCATGACTGCTTCTCAGACAACACCCACTACTCTCACTACTACGATGCCAAAGGTGTGCAGAACATCTATCTGGGTAAATACACCCGCGTTGATGGCAGCACCGTTAACGGCACCAGCCTGAGCGATCTGGTACAGGCTAAAGATGCCTCACTGGATCAGGCATTACGCAACCAGCTGGCCAAAACCGATGACACGCTGCAGGAGATGGTCGATCTGGCAGAAGGTCCTCAGCAGATCAAATTCGATATGCTGATCGCACCGGGTAATCAACAGGGCGAGCAACTGCTGACCCGCTCCATCAACACCCTGGTTGAGCAAACCCGCTATATCGAGCAGGTTGCCAACACCCTGAATGTTGATGCCCTGAACCCTGACACTGCCGATCACGAGTTCTGATCAACACTCAGAACGACGGATACCGTCAGTGCTACCGAAAAGCATCAGTAAAAACCGCAAACGGCCTTCGGGTCGTTTGCGCGTTTAAGAAACTGACAAAAAGTGATTCAAATCAAAGACCTGCATCGTTCATCTTACGACAGCATAAGCAGGCAGTCTGATGAGAAAGCCCAATGCCACACGACCTGTTCTCCCGACAACCTCTGACCGGTACGCTTGTCATCGGTACATTTGTCACCGGCACACTTCTGGCCAGTGCCTTTTTCAGCGCCAACAGTATTGCCAGTGAAAACGATCATCGCCAGAACCCTCGCCTTGGCGGTATGACCAGCGTTCACCAAAGTGACCGCAACGCCTTTTCCCGCCCCGCTGCCAACCTGTCGCCCCTGCGCCAGCTGGACTTTAAAGTGGGTAACAGCTTCTTCAAAGCGCCCTGGGTGATGGCTCCTGCCACCACGACCGCCCGTGATGGCCTCGGCCCCCTTATCAATACCAACGCCTGTCAGAACTGCCACCTGAAAGATGGTCGCGGCCATGTACCGGCCTTTAATGCCAAGCGGGATGCGATGACCGATCAGGCTGTCAGTCTGTTTCTTCGCCTGAGCCGTCCGGCAATCTCCGAAGCCGATCAAAAGCAGCAAACCAGACACGGCCCTCTGCCCGATCCTGTTTATGGGGGGCAGCTGCAGAATATGACGACACCCGGCATCACGCCGGAAGGTGAAATGAAACTCACCTATACCGCAAAAACGATCACCTATCCGGATGGCAGCCAAACGGAGCTTCGGGTTCCCCGTTACGAGCTGATCAATCCGGCCTATGGCGAACCCGCAGATGGCTTGCAGATCTCCCCCCGCATCGCTCCTCACATGGCGGGGCTGGGCTTGCTGGAGCTGATTCCGGAAGAGGCCATTCTGGCCCACGCCGATCCTGACGATAGCGATAACGATGGCATTTCAGGCAAAGCCAACCGGGTCTGGGATCGCCAGCAGCAAACCACAGCGCTGGGGCGCTTTGGCTGGAAAGCCGCAGAGCCAACACTGAAACAACAGAACTCCGGTGCCTTTGCCGGTGATATGGGGCTGACCACCTCGCTGCATCCGGAAACGGACTGCACCGCGAGCCAACCCTGTGAGAAAAGCGCCTCCGGCGGTACGCCGGAAGTGCCGGATAAAACCCTGAATCATGTCACCTTCTACACCCAGCACTTAGCGGTGCCGATGCAAAGAGATGCCGATTCAGACGTGGTGCAACAAGGTTATCAACACTTCAATGACGCAGGCTGCAACCAGTGCCACATCGAGCACTGGCAAACCGGTCAGGCTGATGACCGTCCGGAGCTGTCCAACCAACAGATACGGCCTTTTACCGATCTTCTGCTGCACGATATGGGTGAAGGTCTGGCGGATCACCGACCGGAATATCTGGCCAATGGCCGGGAATGGCGCACCGCACCGCTCTGGGGTGTGGGTATCAACAAGGTGGTCACCGGACAGGAAAACTACCTGCATGATGGACGCGCCCGTAGCTTGGAAGAAGCGATACTCTGGCACGGCGGTGAAGCGGAAGCCGCTAAAACGCACTTTATGTCACTACCGCAGAACGAACGCCAACAACTGATCCGTTTTCTGGAGTCTCTCTGATGCTTAAATTTGCCAATACATCATCACGGACACTGCTTCTGAGTGCCGGCTTTGCCCTGGTCTCAACCCTCGCCCATGCCTCCGAAAAGCCTGACTTTGACTATGACGCATACACCCGCTCTGTCGAACAGGTTCAGGCGCGCCAGATGTCCGCCTTTATTGCCGACAGCACGCGCTTTAAGCAGTTGGTTAACCAGTCCTGTAAGCCTGCTGCATCACTAAGCCAGCCGTTGAAAAACTGGAATGCCCTGCCGAAACTGCAGCAAGCCTGGCTGAACACCTCTGAAGACTGGCAACGGCTGCAGGTTTTCCCGCTGGGCCCTAATACCGACGTTACCGTTCGCCTGAATCTGAGCTTCTGGCCGGACAAAAAGAATCTGGTTGAGCGAAAAGCCCGCTGGCTGTTGAGTCAGGGAGAAAAGGCCGATCTGAAACAGGGTGGTATCGCGGTGCAGGGGCTGACCGCCAGTGAATACCTGCTGTTTGATCCCGGCCATCTGAAGAGATCCAGCCCGCAGCAATCCTGTCACCTGCTCAGCCAGATCGCCGGGCAAAGCGAAGCGAATGCCAAAGCGATGCTGACCCGCTGGAATGAGAGTGACTTTCTGCCGGAATGGCACGATGCCGCGCTGGGCAACGACAGCTTTGCCAGTACCACTCAGGCCACTGGCTATCTGATTGCAGGGCTGGCGGAACAGCTGGAAGCGATCACCAAGTACAAACTCTACAAACCCTTCCGACTGAATGATGAGAAAGCGCTGCCGAACGGGTATTTAGCGGAAAACTGGCGCAGCAACCAAAGCCTGACCAATCTGGCGACGAACTTTGCCCAGATCCGTGCTTATTATCTGGGACTGCCTGCTTATCTGGGACAGCCTGCGGAGAACACCGGTAAAACCATCAACGGCCCGGATCAGTTACTGCGTCATCTGGGCTTTGCAGGTGAAGCGGATCAGATTGTCGCCCAATTAGATCAAAGCCAGCGCGGTCTGAACACGCTGGTTAATATGGGTTCAGCGGCTTACCTGTCATCAGAGGGCAAAGCCCAAGCGAAAAAACTGCATGATGAGATCAAACAGCTGGAACAGGCACTGAAGAAACCCCTGCCCCACTTTAAGCTGACCCAACGCTTTAACTCGGCAGATGGTGACTGATATGACAACACGGCATAACGCTCTATCTATTAGTCGCCGTCGTTTTCTGCAGGCTGCAGGTAAAACCGCTCTTGGCGGGACACTAATGACGGTAACCGGCAGCATTCTGGCGGACATTGGCAGCGCAGCCCGACAAGATGGCCTCAGTGGCCCTCAACAAAGCAGCGGCTCACGAAACAGCTCGTTGCATCTGGCCAGCAGTGTTAAAACCGACAGCGCCGGACACCAGCTACTGCGCCTGAACGGGTCGCAGCCAGCATTGCAGAAAAGTGGCTGGCGGGGGCATCAGGCGATTGCCTCTTCGGATGGCCGCTTTCTGGTATCTGTCGCGCGGCGGCCTGACACCCAGCTGTTAATCGAAGACCTTAAAACCGGACAACACGCCTTTGTTGATGCCGACAAAGGGCGACATTACTACGGCCACGGGCTTTTTACGCCGGATGGTCGCTGGTTCTATGCCCCGGAGAACGATTACAACAATGCCCGGGGGGTGATCGGTAAATACGATGTTGCCGCCGGCTTTAAAAAAGTCGATGAATGGGATAGCTATGGTATCGGCCCCCACCAGATCGCGTTCCTGCCTCAGCAGAAAGATGAGCATCCGGTGATGGTCGTCGCTAACGGAGGCATCGAAACCCACCCCGACTACCCACGCATCAAGCTGAATACTGAAACCATGCGCCCCAACCTGAGTTATCTGAATGATAAGGGTGAGCTGCTGGATCAGGTTGAACCGCCACACTTTCAGCTCTCTCTGCGCCATCTGGATGTGGCTCCTGATGGTCAGGTGTGGGTCGGTGCTCAGTATCAGGGAGAGGTTTTTGAAAGCCCGAATCTGATATTCAGCCACAGAATGGGAGACGCCCTGCAGCCGGTGGAAGCGCCAGCTGAACTCTGGCCACAACTGGACGGCTATATCGCAAGCCTCAGTTGCCATCAAACTCAGGATACCGTGTGTATTACCGCCCCACGGGCCAATACCGCGACCTTCTGGCAGCGTTCAACGAGTAAGCTGATCCGGACACAGCAACTCAGTGATTGCGCCGGCGCCTGCGCCCATCCTCAATTACCGGTCTACTACATCAGCAGCGGTAATGGTGATCTGACAGGGTTTGATGCCGGAACCGGAGAACAACTCTGGCAGCAGCATTTTTCCGGTATCCACTGGGACAATCATCTGACCTGGATTCCCTCCTGAATCGGCGATGATGGCAGAGAAGGTTTAGACCTGAACCGGGTTTAAATCTTCTCGTAGCTGACGCTGGTAGCGACCTGTCAAATTAAAGCCACATCGATAAGCCAGATGATCGTTGTATCCCATCGGTCTCTGTCCTAAAATGCCGGCCCTCTGGCGCTTTTTCGTAAAACGTCCCGAAAAAACCTTTCCCTGCAAAAGCATTTGCGCCAACGACTAACTTATCCCGATGATAAAGTGAGCCTGATATGTCCCGTTCAAAGAAAAGCCGCTCGCTGAAAGGCAAAGCCAATATCCGTACCGGTAAAAAAGAAGACTTCAAAAAGTGGCGCGAAGAGCAAAGCGCTCTGGGTATCGTAGGCCCTAAGTCTGCAGCCCATAAAAAGAAAGATAAAAAGCGTAAAGAACAGGCCGCCAAAAAACTGGCCCGCATGGGTATCAAAAAAGCTGAAAGCTAAACCCTCGCCAACCGTTACCTCTGCTGCCCGGCCGTTTATCAACTCAACAGATACAGGATCTTTACTGTGAAAATCGTCAGCTTCAATATCAACGGTATCCGCGCCCGCCTGCACCAGATTCAGGCGGTGATCGACCAACTGCAACCTGATGTTATCGGTCTGCAGGAGATCAAGGTACATGATGATGCCTTTCCACTGGCCGATATTGAAGCAACCGGTTACCACGTTGAGTACTTCGGCCAGAAAAGCCATTACGGTGTGGCGCTGATGTCGAAGAAGAAACCGCTTAATGTGCGCAAAGGTTTCCCGACCGATGATGAAGACGCGCAGCGTCGCATGATCATTGGTGATTACGAAGCGGCCGATGGCTCTGTGGTAACGGTGATGAACGGTTACTTCCCTCAGGGGGAAAACATCAAGCACGAGACCAAGTATCCGGCTAAGCGTAAGTTCTATGCCGATCTGCAAAACCTGCTGGAAAGCGAATACAGCAATGAGCAGCAGGTGGTGGTGATGGGTGACTTTAATATCTCCTCCACCGACTGGGATATCGGCATCGGCGAGCAGAACGCCAAACGCTGGCTGCGCACCGGCAAAACCAGCTTCCAGCCGGAAGAGCGGGAATGGTTTGATCGTCTGCTGGGCTGGGGTCTGGTAGACAGCTATCGTGAACAACACCCGGAAGATAACAGCACCTTTAGCTGGTTTGATTATCGCAGCAAGGGCTTTGATGACGAGCCAAAACGCGGCCTGCGTATCGATACCCTGCTGGTCACCGACACCCTAATGCAGAAGTGTGAAGCGACCGGTATCGACTATGAGATCCGTGCCATGGAAAAACCATCGGATCACTGCCCGGTTTGGGCTGAGTTTAAGTTCTGAAGGCAGACAGACCTCTGAATGCCCACCGGGTTTTAAACTCAGAACGATAAAAGCGAAGCCACAGAGCTTCGCTTTTTTTATACCCAAGAGAACCTGCTGACTTTTCAAGTCCTTAAGAAAGCGCTAACCTTGCTTCAATAATTGTCCGGGTACTCAACTTTTAACCCCTGACGCTCCCTACCACGAACCCCCACGGAGTCTTTGATGATTGTAATGTCTTTTGCCAACACTGTTTTTGCAGGTCGGGCCGCTTAATAAGCCCCTCTTGATTTTCAGAGGCTAAGCCGCTGATACCTGTGCCCAATGGATCTTCGTTAAATATCCCCGAAGACATGGGTAGGATAATTCACGCCTGAAAACCTGTTGGCCCGTTCATTTCTTTTTGATTGTTTTACAACGACTCAGGAACGGAAAGACAATGTCTTCAAATACTAAAAAACCAAGCATTACACCATCCCGCCGCCTAAAGCGACCGGCTGCTACAGCTAACAGCCAGCAACACTCCGGCCTGCAAACATCTGCTCATGCTGAGCAAACACAGAAAGCGGCCTTAACGCTGACCTCTCTCGGCTGGGGACACTCCTTTCAGCAGCAGCTGACACTGGATGAACTGGAGCAGCACAGACCTTTTCGGGTAACAGAGGTGCATCGAAACCGCATCGTGCTGCAAACCGTTGCCAAATCAGAAGCGGGAGAAAATAGCCTGCCGGAACACGACCTTTCCACCTTGTTCTGGAAAGACCTGCCGACTCAGGAAAGGCCTACCGTGGGCGACTGGCTATTACTCGATAAGGATAACCAACCGGTACGCTTACTGGATCGCTTCAGTCTGATTCAGCGTCTGGCCGCAGGCATCGAAACCCATCAGCAGCTGATCGCCGCTAATATCGATACGCTGCTGATCGTGACCTCCTGCAATCAGGACTTCAATCTCAACCGGATTGAGCGCTACCTTAGCCTTGCGGCCGAAAGCGGTATTCAACCTGTCATCGTGATCACCAAGAGTGACCTTTGCGATGATCCGGAAGACTACATCGGGCAGATACGAAGTCTCGATAACCTGCTGCCGGTTGAAAGCGTTAACGCAACAGATCCTGACTCGGTAAAGCGACTACTCCCCTGGTGTAAAAGCGGCCAGACTCTGGCCCTGACCGGCTCATCCGGCGTGGGTAAATCGACACTGGTCAACAGCCTGACCGGCCATATTGATCAGGCTACTCAGGCGATTCGGGAAGATGATGCCAAAGGTCGTCATACCACGACAGGACGCAGCCTGCATCTGATCACTGACGGTGGTCTACTGCTGGATACACCGGGAATACGGGAGCTGAAGCTGTTTGACAGTGAATCCGGTATCCGGCAAACCTTCTCAGATATTGAAACCTTGGCTGAACACTGCCGTTTTGCGGATTGCCAGCATTTTGATGAACCGGGCTGCGCTGTGACAGCAGCTATTGAGTCCGGCCAGCTGGAAGCGCGACGACTGGAGAGCTTTCATAAGCTGATGGATGAACAGGAAAGAAACCAGCAAAGCCTTGCTGAAAAGCGGGAAAAAGATCGGGCTTTGGGACGCTTTTACCGGTCAGCCAAAACCAGTGCCAAGCAGTTTAAAGGAAGGTAGAGATCTCTTCTTTTCTGCCCAGGCGATAAAAAAGCCCCCGCAGGATATTCCTGCGGGGGCTTTCTGTGTTCCGACTGCCTGTAAAGATGTTAAACAGCCTGCGATTGAACACGTCTGAAAAGGTGACAGTAAGCTGAACTTACAGTTTACCTTCCAGCTCAGGCAGTGCGGTGAACAGGTCACCCACCAGACCGTAGTCTGCTACCTGGAAGATCGGAGCTTCTTCATCTTTGTTGATGGCTACGATCACTTTAGAGTCTTTCATACCGGCCAGGTGCTGAATCGCACCGGAGATGCCCACAGC